>JBNRMW010000001.1:0-38718 GCA_050309795.1 Erysipelotrichaceae bacterium
TTTCTATTTTTGAATTTATGCAAGTTGTATTTGATTATGAAAAAGATTTTAAAATAAGACCATTAGTAGAAGATTCTACACTTGGTCTCATTTTCCATGATGAAAATTTTAATGACTTTATCAAAGAATGGAGTGAGATGAGAAAGAAACACTATAATGGGGAAATTTCTGATGAGGAATTTGACGATTGGAAATTGTCATATCCTAAGAAATCAAAATCCTTTAAAATAAAAAGAGGGAAGTAATATGTCAATAAAAAATATTTCAGATTTTATTACTGAACTCAAAAAAATACCAGGCCCACGCAAAACTGAACTTTTCTTTCGAGGACATTCAGATGTTGGTTTTGAACTTAAACCTAGTATCTATAGAAGCGAAAAACTAATTTCAAATGAAAATATAATAATTAAAGAGTTTATACTAAGGACACCAATAGATTTTTTGAATGAAAAAAGTGCTTTAGAAAAACTAGTAAAAATGCAACATTATGGTCTTCCTACACGTTTATTAGATATTACTTCTAATCCGCTAGTAGCTCTTTATTTCGCCTGTAGTGGCAATGAAAACGAAGATGGGAGAGTTGTAGTTTTTAGAATTCCAAATTCTCACATAAAATATTATGATAGTGATACTGTCAGTATCTTAGCAAATATAGCTAAAAGACCAATCTCTTTTAATATTAAAGGTATTCAAAATTTAGATATAGAAACATTCAATAAAGAAAATGAAATCAAGTATCTACTTCATGAAATAAAAGAAGAAAAAGCCTATTTCCAACCAATAATAGATCCAAAAGATATTGAACAAGTTGTTGCCGTAAAAGTAAAACAAAGTAATAATAGAATTATAAAACAAAGTGGTGCCTTTTTAATTTTCGGAATTAATGAAGAAAAAGGTGTTTGTGCTTCAATTCCAGAAAAATGGATTGTTGAATTTACTTCTAAAAAAGAAAAAATTGATTTTACGATTGATAAGGATAGCAAAAATTCAATACTCAAAGAATTAGATACTTTAGGAATTAATGAGTCCATCTTGTTCCCAGAACTAGATAATCAAGCTCGTTATTTAAAAAATAAATATGGCTAAAAAAATAGACCATAGCATTATATGATGTGCTACGGTCTCATTTTTTATTCATTTTTAAGCCACTCGGGAACATTCCCAGCATTATTCTTTTTAACTTTTTTACCCAATTTTGTCCCGGTTGGACTTTTCAAACGGCTAAAACCCTTGATTTTATGCCATTTCTCTCTTCCTTGGTCTTATTCCCATTCTATGCTTGCTGGAGGTTTCGAAGTTATATCATACACAACTCGATTAATACCTTCCACTTCAGCAACAATTCGTTGGGAAGTATTTTCAAGAACTTCATATGGAATCCGAGCAAACTCTGCTGACAAACCATCACTAGAATGAACCGCGCGTAAAGCTATCGTATATTCATAGGTTCGAGCACCTTCTTTAACACCGACCGTTTTATTATCGGTCAGCACCGTAAAATACTGCCAGATTGTCCGGTGAAGATTCGCCTTCTTAAGTTCATCTCTAAAAATATAATCACTTTCTTGTACCAGCTTGATTTTCTCTGGAGTAATATCTCCAATAATACGGATAGCAATCCCTGGTCCTGGAAATGGCGGCCTAAAAATTAAATCATGGGAAATTCCAAGTTCTAAACCTAGTTCCCGAACTTCGTATTTATATAATGAAACCAACGGTTCTAGGAGCTTAAAGGGTAAACTCTCTGGTAAACCACCAACATTATGGTGTGATTTGACATGTTTATGTCCTTCTTTACCGGATTCCATGATATCAGCTTTAATCGTTCCCTGTGCTAACCATTTAACATTATCTACTTTTAAGGCCACTTCCTTGAACTCTTCAATGAATTGATGACCAATAATCTTTCGTTTTTCTTCCGGATCGCTTACTTGTGCTAATCGATCCAAAAAACGCTCACTGGCATCAACATAAACAAAGTTCATATCCGGATCGTTTTGAAAGGTACTCAGGACTTGGTCAACTTCACCCTTGCGAAGTAATCCATGGTTAACAAAAATAGCTGTCAATTGTTTTCCAATAGCTAACTTCAACAATTGGGCAACAACCGTAGAATCAACACCACCGGACAAACCAAGCACAACATGATCGCCTTTGACGGTTGTGCGAATGGCTTCAATTTGCTCATTAATCCAATTTTGATATTTATTAATCATAATAATTGGGTGCTCTCTTAATATTCTTAACATCATGTGGATGGCTTTCATTCAATCCGTTATTAGTGATTACCACAAACTTAGCATTGTCATGGAGTTCTTTAATATTCGCACAACCACAATACCCTAAGCCCGAACGAAGTCCACCCATTAATTGATAAACAACCTCACGTAGTGGTCCCTTATAATTCACCGTTGCTTCGATACCCTCGGGAACTAATTTACTTAATTCCTGAATACCCCCTTGGAAATAACGGTCACTAGAACCTCGTTGCATGGCAATTAATGATCCCATTCCCACATAAGATTTCACTTTTTGACCATAAACTTCCATGACCCCTCCGGGTGTTTCTTCAGTGCCTGCGAAAAGTCCACCCAACATCACACAGTGAGCGCCAGCTGCCAACGCTTTAACGATATCGCCTGATTGTTTAATTCCCCCATCAGCAACGACACCTACCTTATATTGATTAGCGATTTGAACGACATCATTGATTGCAGTCAATTGTGGAACACCAACTCCGGAAATAACTCTCGTCGTACATATTGATCCTGGACCAACACCAACTTTTACACAGGTAGCTCCAGCGTATATTAAATCCGTAGCTCCTGCTGCTGAAATAATATTACCTGCCATAATATCTAAATCCGGATAGTTATCCCGAACTTTACGAACCGACTGAATCACCCCAAGCGAATGGCCGTGCGCAGAATCTAAAGCCACAATATCAACGCCCACATTGACCAAAGCATCCACACGCTCTATTAAATCATCACTCACACCAATAGCTGCCCCGACTAGTAAACGATTCCTCGAATCCAGCGCGGCTGAAGGATATTTTACCAAATCCACTAACTGAGTTTTAACCTCTGAAACTTGTTGAGCTTGTTGTTGGATACTCATGTTTTTATGAATAATTCCTAAACCACCCAATAATGCCAATCCAATCGCCATCGGCGACTCTGTAACGGTATCCATGGCTGCTGACAACAATGGTACATTCAAAGTAATTTTTTCCGTAAGACGTGTTGAAATATCTACTTGTTTTGGCATAACCTCAGAGTACGCTGGAACTAATAATACATCGTCAAAGGTATAGCCTTGTTTTAATATTTTGCCGTTCATCATATCCATCTACAATATCCTCCTAATATTTAGGTTAGTCTAGCATAAAACCAACGACCACTTCAAGATGTGCTATACTACATCCGGTGATAAAATGAAAGAAATAAAATTAGTCGCCTTCGATATCGATGGTACCTTAGTTGCTCGCGGCCAACAAACCGTGAGTGAAAAAACGAAAATTGCGATTGAAAAACTCAAAGCCAAAAACATAAAAGTATTGGTAGCTACAGGTAGAATTCCAACCTTGATTCAAGACAGCATCCACAAAGTCTTAGCTCCCGATTTCTATGTAACCATCAATGGCCAATTAGTAGTGGATAAAAACTTTGATATTGTTACCCATAGACCACTTGATGCTAATGAAGTACAACACTTAATTAACTACAGTCGAAAACATCAAATCAATATGGGGTTAAAATGGGAAAAAGGCATGCGCGTCGTAACCAATTTTAATGAATTTGCGAAAGTTTACGTAGAACACGATCACGATAAGCTCAAATATTTAAGTGACCATACACAAAATGATAAATTTGATCTAAGACATATTTACGGAGTATTCTTCATCGGTTCCGTCGACAAAGTTTTAGCCTTGCAACCACAATTAAAGACCCTTGTCCTAAGTCATGCTTTTGATGAAGCCTATGAACTCTTTGATCCAACCGTCTCCAAATCTAGAGGAATCGAAGACACACTAAGCCACTACAACCTAACTTGGGAAAATGTCATCAGTTTCGGTGATGCACATAACGATATCGATATGCTCAAAAAATCCAAAATAGGCATCGCCATGGGAAATGCCACCGAAGAAGTTAAAAGCATTGCTGATTACACAACCCTATCCGTTGAAGAAGACGGGGTATATACCACCCTCAAACAACTAAAACTAATATAAAAAAATAGCGGTCATTTGATCGCTATTCTACATTTGTCCATAATGGAACTTCCCTACTCCGCCTGACTAAGATTGTTTTTTGAAAAGCGGTTTGATTTAAAAACTCTAAGATCTTCATGACTTCATCATCATTGCATCCAGATAATAATTTAACATCTAATTCTTTAACTAAAATATCCGCACATACAACAATCGCATCAACCGTCTTATTTGGTTCTGTTCCAACAAAAACGCCAATACGTTTCACCTTTTCATCAACATCGGGATCAATCAAATATCCATACTTAACAGGATAGACTAAATTTTGATAATCCGGGTGAACACCACCAATCTCCCGTTTTAATTGAAAGTCCATCGATACCATTAAGGCATCAATCTTTTGCCAAAAAAAGGCATTATTTTCTAAATGTACCATCTCTTCCATCCTTCTACCTTCCTATTATAGTCGACTTGTAACTAAATGTAAACATTTTATTGCTATTTTCAACTATATACAATTTGTTTCAATTTCATATTCATTGAAACAACAAAAAGTCTTTGCTAAAATATTTGCATAATTAAATAGGAGAAAAATAAATGAAAAAAATGATTGATGAATTCAAAGAATTTATTGCGACAGGAAACGCCCTAGACCTCGCCATTGGCGTCGTATTTGGTGGAGCCTTTGGCGCCATCGTAAACTCCATGGTTGACGATATCTTAATGCCTTTAGTCGGTCTCATCTTAGGGGGAACCGATATCTCAGGCTGGCATTTTATGGTTGGAACCGCCGTTGTCCGCTATGGAGCCTTTATACAAGCGATTGTCAACTTCCTAATCATCGCCTTCTTTTTATTCTTAATTGTCAAAACAGTCAACATTATGCGCAAGAAAGAAGAAGTGGTCACAGAAGAACCACCAAAACCTGAAGACATCGTTCTGTTAGAACAAATTCGTGATCTCTTAGAAAAAAAATAGTGAATGTCACTATTTTTTTTATCTTCTTCTTTGTTCTCTAATCTTCCAAGCCAATCTAAATAAAGGATAAAGAGGAGAAACTGGAATATCAAACTCACCAATATACTCATGAATATGAGGGTTAAAATTATTCTTAAATTCCGTCAAACCATCATCTAAGGTTCCTTCAATACCCCCCATGTTATTATAAAGTGCTCCTTCAGCAAAACCTAATTTAATCATCTCAACATATAGCTTATATTGAGGCATATATTTTTTAAACTGAATATCAAAGCCTGCATATAAATGCTCTAGTGTATTTCCAAATTTGATTGATAACATCCCTGATAATATTTTTGTAGATGGAGATTCTGTTAAATATGGTGTTATTTCTTCCATTAAATTTAGTAACGAAGCTTCTCTTTCTTCAAGTTTGAACTTCTTTTTTGGGGAATTATCACCAACTTTAGCTAAATCATCCTGTACTTTTTCTAAATCAGTTTTGTATTCTTGATAGTTTCGATTTAAATCCACTTCAGCAAAAGATAGGTATGCATCCTCACCGTAGGTTGTGAGTAAAAGCTTATGATAATCTTTATCTCTTAGTGTAATATCTTTGCGGCTTTCTGTTAAAGATAAAATTTCAATAAATTTATCAAGATCTTCTACATTACCTCTCCTAATAGCAACATTCTTTTTGTCTGCATCTTTTATAAATCTCTTAGTACGTCGAGGTAGATCCTGCTCAAATGTATCACTGTAATTAGTTATAGCAACAAATCTCGGTTGGAAAGATTCATGCATCATAAGTGTAAAACCTAAGTGTTTTGCACCAGCTTCTTTAAAAGAGTTAATTACCTGCACCCCTGATTCTAACGGTTTTGCTGATTCCTTTTCCTCCGGTTTGAAAATCCTGTACGAAATATTAGGATCCATCTTTACAAATAAACACTTTTCTTTTTTTGCAATTCCCTTTAAACCTGCCAGCATTGCTTTTAAATAGCTTAAGTTACCAAAATCAATCAATGGCCCTCTAGGAACATATGCAAACTTGAAGCCTAAAGGTAGTGGTCGTATTAATAATAATGCAACACCGACAAGCTTGTCATTTTCATAAAGTCCAGTATGATATGGAATCCAATTATATTTGATATCCGCCCATTTTGCGCTTTGATTAACAGAAGCCTGCTCGTGTTGTTGAGCAAATTCATCAAACTCATCTCTAGTAATTGTTTCTTCAAATCTTAACATTTTATCACTCCTGCACCGACCTATTATAGCATATCAAAAATCAAACATCGCTCTATTTCAAGCGACTCATCGCTTCGGTGTAGACTTCACGTAACGTTTGGGCCGAGAAATCTAATTTGTTTTTTTCTGATTCATTTAAATTAAGCTCAACAATCGATGCAATACCTTGTCGATTTATAATAGCTGGAACTCCTAAGTATATATTATATAAACCATACTCCCCATTTAAATAAACCGATAATGGTAAAATATTCGATTCATCATTGAAAATAGCTTGTGTAATACGAGCCAATGCTGCAGCAACCCCATAATAAGTTGCTTTCTTTTTTTCAATGATAATTTTTGCAGCATCACGAACCTCAAAGAAAAGATTAACAAGCGTTTCATTATCAAAAGCTGGGTGTAGTTTAACCCACTCAAAAATAGAAAGACCACCAATATTGGTATGCGACCAAACTGGAAACTCTGTATCTCCATGTTCACCCATAATATAACCATGGACACTGCGCGGATCAACACCAACATGGTTCCCTAAGACGTACCTAAAACGAGCACTATCCAAGCTCGTACCCGAACCGATAACTCGAGTTGGCGGAAGACCAGAAAATTCTAACGTTGCTTGAGTAAGAATATCCACCGGATTACTGGCAATTAAGAAAATTCCATCAAACCCAGACTCCATGACTTGTCCAACAATATCTCTAAAAATAGTTAAGTTTTTATGCACCAAATCGAGGCGTGTTTCTCCTGGTTTTTGAGCAGCTCCAGCGGTGATAACGACTAAATCAGCGTAACGACAATCAGCATACGTAGCCGCATAAATACGTTTAGGTGCAGTATAGGCCAAAGCATGAGACAAATCCATCGCATCTCCAACGGCTTTTTGGTGGTCAATATCAATAATCCCTACTTCCTGACCAATATTTAACGTCACCAAAGCAAAAGCGTAACTTGAGCCGACCGCTCCATCACCGATAATAATAATTCGATTAGACATTGGACATCCTCCTATCCCTTTCATTATAAAACGGATTTGGCATACTTCAAGAAATACGACTCAACGAAATAACGAATGGTTAAAGGATATACAAAAATCATCGAATATGATAAAATTGAGCCATGAAACGAAAAGCATATACCATTCTCGGCATACTCTTAATCCTAACTGGATTACTTATCGCCGCCTTACCTTACTATCAATCGTATGTGATGCAAAGACAATCACAATCGTTAACCGACATCATTGACGAGCTTTCAGCTGAAGAGCTCCAAGAGAATACAAACAACGAGGCGACTTACGATTGGGATTTAATTGAAAACATAAGCTTCGATGATTTCAATCCCGTACAAGAAGTATTTACCGACCTAAATATAATTGCCGAAAGTCGTTACCGATTAGACTATAATCGAGACGGTTCCTTTAAAAAAGACCAAATCATAGGACAAATCGTCATTCCTGAATTACAAATTAACTTAACGCTATTTTCTGGAATTACCAACGGCAATCTACTATATGGTGTCGCCAATATGAAAGCCAATCAAGTGATGGGCCAAAAAAATTATGCGATTGCGGGACATATCGCTCACGCTTATAACACCCTCTTCACCCATTTACCAAAAGCCAAAAAAGGAATGATTGTGCGTCTTACGGACAAAAAAAATATTTATTATTACAAAATATTTGAAACCAAGGAAGTCGATGTCCATGCGGTGTATATGGTAGAAAATCACCAAGCAGAAGTCCACGGAAAACCCATTATTAGTTTAATGAGCTGTATTCCCAACAAAAAACATATGAGATTCTTCGCGGTTGGCGAACTCGTTTCTGTTCAACCCTATACTAAAGATGCAATGATAACAAAAGATGCTGACCCTTACTAAGAGGAATCAGCATCTTTTCTACTTCTGGGAATAGCTAACATCACCACATTCAAAGTCAACACTTAAATATGGTGGTTTGCAAAATAATTAATAATACTGGTAAATCTTAAAAAGGAATAACATATTGTTAGTTGAAAATATAATTGGAAACAAACTATTGAAATTGTTATTTGTATCGAAAAATCGTTTCAAACTCAAAACACTTGTCTCTGATAATTGATTCGCAAATTTATGACAACTCAACTAAGCTATTGAGATTATACCAAGATTGTCATCAAACTTTTGCATTATTAATTACTCAAATTGCTTACTTTTATCAATCCTTCCTTCCATTATTTTGACACGCTATATACGCTTAATTAGTTCATTACGAATAATTTCATTTTCTTTCATTGTTTTAGTGCCAGGAATTAGATAAATATAATCTAAATCATTAATTGGAAAATCATTAATGAGATCAAGTTCATTAGGACGTGCAATGATTTGATTTTTTGGATAACCCGCAAATTCAAGTCTCGCTTGATAGTCTAAATAACGGGCACTTCCAATTCCAATACGTTTAATATGTGGTTGAATTAGGTACTCAAAATTAACATCATATAAATAAGCTATATTTTCATTTTCTCTACCTTGATAATTAACTTGATTAATGATTATAATCCCAACATTCTTTTCTGTTTCGTTCAATCTTATGTAGTCAAACGCACGAGTAACCGCTACTGGGTTTTGGTCTTTGCCCATAATTGTAACAAATGTCTTGTTCTTTACGGGATAAACCTCATAGCGAGTTTTGGGAATCTTTGGTGATTTCAAATACTCAATAACTTTTTCTAATTCAAATCCTGATTTATGTAAAATCACAATAGCAACCATTAAGTTATACAAATTAGCTAAATTAAAAGTATCGGTATAAACTTTGAATTCATGATTTTTGTGTTGGAAGACAAAGTGGTCCTCAAATAGGCGAGTAATTTGATAATCTGGCGTTGGATTGGTAAATTTACAATTTGGGCAGATTGCTTTTCCTAAGTGATGATAATGGTGGAATTGATATTCTAAAGTATGATCACATACAGGACAAATTGGCAAGTCATTGATTAAATCATTAACTGTTGAAGTTCTTGTATCAAGATGTGAAATAGAAAAGTAGGTTCTTGGATTATTTGGTTTGAGTTGACAACTTATTAAATCATCAGCATTTAGGATTAAATGTGTGCTATCATCAATATTTTCATTAAGAATATTAAACACATAGTCTACATGTGCATTGCGTCGATACGAATCTCTGAACAGATTAGTAATTGCCATAAGCTGTGGTTGATACTTATCCAAGATAAAACGGCTAGCTAGTTCATCAATTTCTAAAACTGAGTAATCTACCAAACTATTTCCTCGTAAATTTATACCATCTAGGATTGCACCTAGTGTTCCTTCAAGATAATTGGAACCGTAACCATTATTCACTAAGGAAAGATTTTGTGTTCTAATAAATCCAGCAACTAGATTAGAAACAGAAGTTTTACCATTAGTTCCTGTGATCGCAATACGATTTTTCGGTATCGGTACTAAATCGAATAGGTTTGGCTCAATTTTTAGAGCGATATATCCTGGTAAGTGGGTGCTGTTTCGACCGAACAAAGCCATACCATCTTGAATAATTTTTGAGATAGCAATGGCAGAATAATAGCGAATTGACTTTTTCATAACAAAATCTCCGATATTTGATTGTATTTTCCTGATTTGAATTCTTCAACCCGTAAATGATATGCTTCCACCATAGATTCAAAGCCTTGAGGAAGTGGCAAATTTGGATCAATTTTCTTAAGAATGCGTTCCAAAAATAATGGATTTAAAATTAAGAACGGGCCCAAGCAATTAGTTCCATAGAAATTTTTATATTGCACTCCGTCCTCTCTTATCTTACGATTCATGCCGAATCCATCCTTTACGGTAAATAAGAAATCATTAAAGTCACTTTCAGGATAACATTGTGAGAATTGGGATTTGTGAGCGGTAATCATAAGGCTTCCTTTCGAACCTAAAATATAATTATTTATTCTTGGACGCAGGCGTTGAATCGTATAAAAACTAAATGTGTTCAATCCACACACTTTACCGAATTCTTCGTAATCAATTTCTGTTCCAAATATATTAAGCCCGTTTCCAAAAACAAAAAAATATATGCCTTCTTCAATCATTTGTTTTATTCGTTCTTTATGGGGCAATAATCTTTGTATAAGATTCAATTGATGTTTTTCTGATAGTTCACCCAAGTAAACTACATCTACTTTATGATTAACGAAGTAAGGGATATCTATTAGAGATGATTTAATCACAGTATGTTTGCTAAAAATTTGTTCGAATAAAATCTGATGACCATTTTCTCCATATAAGGTAGCAACATCATGCGCTATAATTTCTACAATCATATAGTGACCCCCTAATCAATAATCCTAGATATATATTAATGTTTATTACTACCATATGCAACATGATTTAAGGGATACTGTCAATTTTACCCATTATTAGGCTACAATAGTATAGCAAACTCATTAAGAAAATATTTTACACTGTCAAAAATTATTTTTTTTATTTATTAGGAATTCAATTTACTTAATGTTTCTTTATATTTTGGTTTCAAACCAATTTTTTCGGGTCCCACGAGCTCTGGAAATTGAATCATATCATGGGCAGGAAAGGTATTTCCTTCAATTAGAATTGGTCCATTGGTGGTAATTGCCACATCCCATCCAACATAGTTCAAGTTATTAAGTCGTAATGCAGCTTTCAACGTTATCTCTTTAGCTTCTTGGAAGTACGGAATCTCAAATCCAATAAACTCTGTTTTTGTAATTGGATGTTGAGTGAAGCTTTCTAACTCCTGATTATTTGCATTAGAAGAAATTTGGCCAGATTCTATATCGATTTTAACAATCATACCTCCAGCATGGAAGTTATCTACACGTTTACCTGAGCCAATTCTGCATGCCGCAAACATGACTTCTGCTTTCTCATCCTTACGTAATGTGTAAATTCGAATGGAATTTACAGAATCTGGGTTTAATTGACTCATCTTAGGATGTTGTTGAATCACTTCTTCGATAATGAATGGGTCTTTATTGGTAAGTTTCTCAAATACTTCTGTTACGTTTTCACTATTATTGCGATAAAAACTAATCCCTTCACCACACATACTGTCCAAAGGTTTGGCAATAATTTCAGAATGTAGATTAAAGAATCTTTCAAAAGATTCAAATTGATCCTTTTCAACTTTCATAAAATCACGCCCAACCAAGTCTTTAAAAGTTTCCAAGAAAATAAACTTATCATCCAAAACATAACTCGCTGTTTTTTGATTATATAGATTATTCAAATCGTTGTTATATCCTCTAGTGATAAAAGTTTCTCTTTTTTTTGCATCAATCTCATAAAATCTGAAATTAAGATAATCAGTATATCCTGATTTATATTTTAATCCTGAGTAAATCATATCTATAAATACTATAATCTGATTCTTTCCTGATATTTTATGAACTTTTTTTGACGTTTCTAACATGCGTATATGATCCATCTTAATAATACGTTGGATAAGATACTTTATTTTTTTCATTTCATTACCTCAAATCTCCCATACGATAATATTTTATCAGAAAATACGATAGTTTTTAGGATAAATTGATTATTAACTTAGTTATGACTTTGTTTACCTTATTCTCTTAGTAAATTGATTTAAATATGTTGATAGCAAGTTAAGATTAAAGAGCAATTAGTGCTTAAATAAAAATGTCAGTAGATTATTAATTATTTGAGGACTAACATAAATTTAATCACTCTTTACTAAAAATACTTGATTCAGAAGATATAAAAAGCATATCAGTAATTTTAATGGAAAACCCATTATTAGTTTAATGAGCTGTATACCCAACAAAAAAAATATGAGATTCTTCGCGGTTGGCGAACTCGTTTCCGTTCAACCCTACACTAAAGATGCAATGATAACAAAAGATGCTGACCCTTATTAATAGGAATCAGCATCTTTTACTTTACTTATTCAGTGAATAACTTCGTGGAATAATAACGATCAAAACTATCCGGTAAGACCACCACAATGTTTTGACCTGCAAATTTTGGATTTTTAGCCAACTGAATCGCCGCTTCTAAAGCCGCTCCAGATGAAATACCAACACCTAAACCCTCGGTCAAAGCAAACTCTTTGGCTCGAATAATCGAGGCTTCGTCACTTACATCAATGACTTCATTATAAATATCGGTTTCAAGAATTGAAGGAATAAACCCCGCACCAATGCCCTGGATGGTATGAGATCCAGCGACCCCTTGAGTCAAAACCGGTGACTTTTCTGGCTGTACAGCAACCACATGAATATTTTCTTGGTTTTCACGAAGATATTTACCAGCACCCGTAATGGTGCCACCCGTACCAATTCCCGACACTAATACATCTACTTTTCCTTCTAATTGATTAAACAATTCTGGTCCTGTCGTTTCATAATGCACCTTCACATTATAGGGATTATCAAACTGAGCAGCAATGAATACCTTCGGATCTTCTTCTTTTAACTCTAAAGTTTTTGCGATTGCACCTTTCATGCCTTCCGCTGCGGGCGTTAAAATTAAATTTGCACCATAAGCCTTTAAAATATTTCGACGCTCAATACTCATCGACTCGGGCATGACTAAAGACACCTTCAAGCCCAAAGCTCGCCCCATGCTAGCAAGCCCAATACCGGTATTCCCAGAGGTCGCTTCCACAATATGAGTATCCTTTTTAATGGTCCCATCTTTTATACCTTCTAAAAGCATCGATTTAGCAATTCGATCTTTAACCGATCCCGTTGGGTTAAACATTTCTAACTTTACAAATATATTCGCTGATACACCTAGTTTTTCCTGTAAATTTTTTGCGTGTAATAAGGGGGTGTTCCCCACCATATCTAAAACACTACGAAAATATTTCATATTTGATTTCTCCTTTAACTCTTACATTCTAACAAAAACGATGCTTAATTCGCATCGTCTTGCTCAGGATCTGGTAATTTTGTTAGTTCAATACGTTCGATATAATGTTGAGAGACATCCAAAATCTTAAAGACATATCCGTTAAATTCGAAGGTACGACCAACATCTTCTGGTTGTGGTAAATGACCCAAAAGGCCGACCATAAATCCGGACAATGTTTCATAATCATCCAAGGGTAAATCAATATAAATCATTTGTTCCACATGGTCTAAAGGAACATCGCCATCAATCAAAAATTGGCGGTCATTTATTTTTTCAATTTCTTTATCTTCTTCTTCATCATACTCATCAAATATTTCACCGACAATTTCTTCCAGCAAATCTTCGATTGTAATCAAACCAGCTGTTCCACCATATTCATCAACAACAATGGCTAAATGAATTTTCTTTGATTGCATATCGTAGAAAACCTCATCGGTATAAATGGTATCCGGAACAAAGTATGCAGGTCGCATAATTTGACGCAAGTTAAAATCTTCAAACTTTCCATCTTTCATCGTTTTTAACAAATCTTTTAAATGAATAACCCCAATGATTTTATCAAGAGATTCTTCATAAATAGGAAAACGACTATACCGTTGATTAAAAAGAAAATCACGTACCTCTTCTGGCGTGCTTTCGACGTCCACGGCTAAAATATCGGTCCGGTGGGTCATAATATCCGTTACTGGTTGATTATCAAAGTTGAAAATATTGAAAATCATCGTTTTTTCGTTTTCCCGAATATTTCCCTTCTCTTCACCAACATCTACCATCATTCGAATTTCTTCCTCGGTAATCTCTTCCGTATCCGCATCAGGGTCGATGCCCAATAATCGAACAACCATATTAGTTGAAGCAGAAAGTAAGGACACCAATGGGGACGTTATTTTTGACATAAAATTAATGATATAAACGATACTATAGGAAATCTTTTCCGCGTAGGTCATTCCAATTCGCTTTGGAACCATTTCACCAAATACAATTGTAAAATAAGATAAAATCAAAGTAACAAGCGTCATGGCTACGGGTTTAAACGTTGTTGGATTAAGATTTGGAATTTGAGTTTGAATCAAACTAATAAGACGATCACTAAACGCATCACTCGCAAAAGCAGAGGACAAAAATCCAGCAAGGGTAATCCCAATTTGAATCGTCGACAAAAATTTGTTCGAATCTTTTAAGAGATTGAACAAAATAATCGATTTCTTATCGTTATCTTCCGCTTTAACTTTTATTTTATTATCGTTTAAGGAAACAAACGCAATCTCGCTCATCGCAAATAAGCCATTGACCAGAGTCAAAAAGATGATAATTAGAATTTGAGATACCATTAGCTTAGAACCTCATATCGTTTTCTAATTAATCGATCTATTGGGTAGACAAGTATATAACACCTACACGGGTCTGGGTTTTCGTTCATTAACATTCTCCTTTTATGAGAGTATTTTATAGGACAAATTCCACTGTGTCAAACACCCTGCGTCAGTTAAACCCATCTTAACTAGACATTTACAATGAATCCCTATGCCTTTAGCTGATATTTTATGATAAAATAATCAAAAGGAGTGAATACGATGTTTGATGACCCCAGTCTTTGGATGTTTTTAATTCTTACCCTAGTCGCTCTATTTTTCTATTCGCTTTTACAAAATTTCTTTTTACTAATGAATCATAACCGAGTCACTCAAATGAAATTATTAGAAGATCAAAAAGCGCTACGAGTGATTCGTTTAATAAATAAAAAAGACCAATTATTCCTCATGTTTAAAGTCGGCAAAACAACCTTATTTTTAGTGGCTGCCTATCTTGTCTTGCAACTTTTACCACCATGGGGCTTATTGGTTTTATTTTTAATGATTATCCTTATGGTGGAGTTGTTATCTTTGGTTCTTTCAAAAGTAAATCCAACCCTACACATTTTACGTTTTGGGACACTCACAACAATCCTTTATTATGTAAGTTTCCCAATCGTTCAACTTTTACAATTACTTCAAAATGGTCTCCAAATCCTCTTTAAGCCTCAAGTTGAGAATATTTTGGCAGAACAGGAATTATTGACCTTGGTTGACCAAGCAGAAACAAGCGGAAAATTACCCGAAGCGGAAGGCGAATTAATTCGACGATCCATCGAATTCAAAGATATTTACATAGCAGATATCTTAACCCCACGAGTGGATGTCGAAGCCGTGAACATCCATTGGGATTTGATCCGAATACAACAAAAATTTGATGAAACCTCGTTTTCAAGATTACCAGTATATCAAGACAATATTGATAACATTATTGGAGTGATCTATGTCAAAGACTTTTTAAAACTAAATCCTGAAACAGATGCTTTGGAATCCATCATTAAACCCGCGCTCTTTACTTCCTTAAACTATCCAATTATTAAACTGCTAAAACAACTACAACAATCAAAAAATCACTTAGCTATTGTTGTTGATGAATACGGAGGCACTGCAGGAATTGTTTCCCTTGAAGACATCATTGAAGAACTCGTTGGAGATATTTACGACGAGCACGACGATGTCGAAATTGAGGTTCAAATGCTCACAGCTAATACCTATCTTGTCAGCGGTCTGATGGATCTTGAAGATTTCTTCGAAGAGTTTGATTTCAAACAAGCTGCCGAAGAATACGAATCTACCACCGTTGCCGGCTGGGTTATGGACGAATTAGCACATATACCTGAAATAGGCGTGACCTTCGATTTTGAAGACAAACGCATCACGGTCACCGAAGCAGATGAGCGCCGCGTCATCAGCATCCGTCTGGAACAATTAACCACTTCTGAAAGCGAGTCCGACAATGAAACCATTACGTCTTAATCAGTTTATTGACTTCCACTACCTCAGTAATTTAAAAACAAATCCAAGTAAGACTTGGGCAGCATTTGTTGTGAAAAAAGCTCATTTAGAAAACAACTCCTATGACTCTTGTATCTACATAACCGATGGTGAACAAGTTAAAGCTTTAACTGGTCTCAAAAAAGAATCCAACTACTTTTGGTTAGATGATAAACATCTACTCTTTAGTGGCAATCGTTTCTCGGAAAACAACGATGAGCTTATGACCACGTACTATAAAATTGCGATTGATGGTGGAGAAGCGCAGTTCGCATTCACCCTGCCCTTTGTCGTCACCCGCATCGAACGATTTGATGATCAACGATTAATTGTGGTCGCAAAATCAGACCGAACACAACCAAATTTTTATACGTACTCCGCTAAAAAACGCACTCAAATCCTTAAAGATAGAAAAGAACGTGCTTTTTCCACGACGCTGGACGAACTTCCTTTTTGGAGTAATGGAAGCTCGTATAATGAAAATCAACGAAAACGACTCTTTATTTACCATCTCGAATCGAAAGCGCTGACGCCAATTACATCCCCTGGATTTAACCTTATGAATCTTTATGTGGATGTCCAACAGAAGAAGCTTTACTTCAGTGGTGAAACCTATCAAAAAAAGGCTACCCGTCGCGAAGAGTTATATGTTTACGACGTGCACACAACCACACTCACTCGTTTATTGAAACGACAAATCTATAGTTATCGGGGCTTACATGTCCTTAAAAACAAACTTCTCGTTGAAGCCACCAATAATCAAACCTATGGAATGAATCAAAACAGTAAATTTTATTTATATGATGTTAAAACCGACAAACTCCTTGAAAAAAGTGAAGAACTATTGATGGGAAATTCCTTAGGAAGTGATGTACGCTTAGGAAATAACGCCCGTACCCATGTTTTTAATCACGAACTCTATTATGTAACCACCGTTAACGATCATAGTGAACTTTATAAGGTGAATAGCGACTTTGAGATTGAATTGGTTTATACTTCAACTGGATCCATCGATGGCTTTGTTTATTTAAACCAACAATTATTAACGATTGAACTATTAGATACCCCTCAAGAACTTTATAAAATTACCAAAAACAAACGACGAGCCTTAACAAATATGAATACCAAACAATTAGAAGAAACGTATATCGCACCGATTAAAACGTTTACTTTTTCATCAAATAATGATGTCCTAAACGGATATGTTTTACTACCCTATGGCTATACTGAAGACCAGTCATATCCAGCTATTCTAAACATTCACGGCGGTCCGAAAACAGCCTATGGTCCCATCTACTACCACGAGATGCAGTATTGGGCATCCCAAGGTTATTTTGTCTTTTATACCAATCCCCACGGCTCATCTGGACGCAGTGACAAATTTAGCGACATTCGCGGAAAATACGGATCCATTGAATACGAAGATTTAATGACCCTCGTGGATGAAGTCTTGAAACGCTATCCACAAATCGATGAAAAACGACTAGGAGTGACCGGTGGTTCCTACGGGGGTTTTATGACGAATTGGATTATCACCCATACCCATCGCTTCAAGGCAGCCGTAACCCAGCGGAGTATTTCCAATTGGCTCAGCTTCACAATCTCTGATATTGGCTATTTCTTTGCCCCAGATCAAAATGCTGCCGATTACTATAGCCAGCAAGGCCAAGCCAAACTCTGGGATCATTCACCCTTAAAGTATATTCAACAAGCCAAAACACCGACCTTAATCATTCATTCGGACAAAGATTACCGCTGTCCGATCGATCAAGGCTATCAGCTTTATAGCGCACTCATGGACTTACAAATACCAACAAAAATGATCGTTTTCCATGACGAAAACCACGATTTATCCCGCAGTGGAAAACCCCAAGCACGGATTAAACGATTAGAAGAAATCACTTTATGGATGGATCAATATCTTAAAAAATAGAAAAAGGCCCCAACGATCACATCGTCGCTGGGGCCATTATCTTTTCTAGTATATCCAAGATTTTTAAACTACTTTTCTAAATCAATTAGATACTGGATAACTTCATCAAAATTATCAAAAACTGGATATTTCTCATTCCTGTTTTTTGAGGTATCCATTAAAATAATATGTTTAATCCCTGCCCGTTCAGCAGCTAATATACCCGCTGCCGAATCTTCAATAACAAGCGTTTTTTCTGGTGTGGAATCCAGTTGTTTCATCGCTCTTAAATAGATTTCCGGGTCTGGTTTACCCGCAAAATCTCCAGTATCAACCAATACATCGTCGCGATCAAACCAGCGACCCAGTTCAAATGTTTCAAAATAGAAATCAACATTAGGTGTTGGTGCACCGGTAGCTATGGTATACGGGATCCGTTGATAATCCAAATAATCAAATAAATTATAGGACCCCTCCGTTAACTTCAATCCATCGCCACGATCCATTAACATTTGACGGTATAACCGTTCTTTACCTTCCGAATGTTTTTCAATTTCTTCTTTCGTCAAGTCTTCGGAAAGGTATTCTAATAAAATTTTTGTATTCGATCGACCTTGGATATTGTCACGATATTCCGAGTCAGGAATATGTTGATTCAACTGGGAAAACAAATACTGTAACCAAGATTGTTGATTCTCATCGTCGTCTTGTAGTAAAGTCCCATTAAAATCAAAAATCACCGCTTCAAATCGCATTATTTTTCTCCTAAAATAGATAAAGCCAAACGTTCGGCTAATTGGTCTAACGCTTCTTTTTGATCTTCTTTTAAAGCCGACTTGATAAGGAAAGTATCGTCTAGAATGGTGATATCCTTACCCCGATTTAAAATTTCACGCATTTGATCGGCTGCTTTCGAACCCCAACTCATATTCGTTAACATCGCCACAGTCCTTTGCCGATAACCCGTATCCACAAGATGATCTAAAAAGTGCGCCATTTCATGGTAAAGACCCGTGTTATAGGTGAGTCCTGTAAACACCGCATGCGAGAAGCGATGGGCTTGCGCTAAAATGTAAGATGAATGTGTATTGGAAACATCATAAATATGAATGTTTTTAACCCCTTTTTCCGCTAACTTTGTTGCTAAAATTTGGATGGCTTGTTCGGTGTTTCCATACATCGACGCAAAAACAAGCACCACACCTTTATCTTCAGGCTCATATTTTGACCATGTATCGTATTTTTCCAACAATAATTGGCGACTCACAACATCGTCCAAAACAGGACCGTGGAGCGGGGCAATCATGTTAATTTCTAAATCTGCGACCTTTTTAAAGAGCATTTGGACTTGGGCACCAAACTTGCCGACAATGTTTAAGTAATAGCGTCGGTACTCATCTAACCAATCCTTCTCGATATCAAGTTCGCTACTAAAAATATTCCCATTTAGCGCATTGAATGTACCAAAAGCATCCGCTGTAAACCAAGTTTTAGTCGTAGACTCGTAACTCGTAAACACTTCTGGCCAATGGACCATCGGTGCCATGAAAAACGTTAGTTCGTGTTTTCCGAGTTTTAAAGTGTCCTTCTCTTTAATTAAATGATAGCGGTCTTTATACTGGTCGCTATAAAATTGTTCAAAAAAGGTGAAAGTTTTAGCATTACCAACAAATTTAGCTTCTGGATACGAATTTAAGACGTGTACAACATTTCGGCAATGATCTGGTTCCATATGATGAACAATTAAATAATCAAGGGTGCGTCCATCTAAGGCAGCGTGAACATTTTCCAAATATTGTTCAGTAACTGCGGTATCTACCGTATCCATTAACACCGTCTTGTCGTCGATAATGACATAAGAGTTATAGGAAACCCCTTGGGTGAGTGGGAACATGTTCTCGAATCTTGGGATTCGACGATCACTTGCTCCTACCCAATAAATTGAATCTCTAATTTTTCTAATGTTTTCCATGCATCCTCCTTATTTCTATTGCAAAGAATTAAAATATTGTGTATGATAATTGAGCAATGCCGCCATAGTTTAATGGTAAAACAGAGCAATGGTAATGCTCAGCTTCCAGTTCAATCCTGGGTGGCGGCACCATCTTTTAACTTAAAAGCACATGGTGCTTTTTTTAATTGGTCAACCGATCCTCAATCAAAATGCGTTCTAAAAGCATACCTGCTTGGTTGGCTTGTTGATCAAAGAAATTCTCAATCGCGACAAAGCCATTGGTGTTAAGAAAATTTATGGCTGGGATATTGTTAATAAAGACTCGGGCAAACATTTTCTGTGTATGCGTTGATAACTCATCCAAGAGCGCTTCGCCGATACCTGCTCGCTGATAATCAGGATGAACATTAATCGCATTAAGCATCATCTGCATATTCAGAGAAGCAAAACCGACAACTTTTCCTTCAATTTCATATACATAGGTTTTGGATTCCAATAATTGACCTACCATAAACATCTCATATTGATTTGTCCAGTACGTCGCATCGATCTCGGGATGGGCTTGAATATTACTAGTCAACCAAATATCCATTACCTCTTTTAAATCTGCCGTTAAGAACCGACGAATCATTGTTGACCTAGCTTTTCTAAGAGAGCTTTTTTCACATGCTCGGGTACCGTTGAGTCAATATTTCCCTTATAATAAGCGATTTCTTTAACCGTAGATGAAGAAATAAAGGAATACTCCGGTTTAGAAACAAAGAAAATCGTTTCAATTTCTGGGGCTAACATCATGTTTGCGGTCGCATTTTGTAATTCATACAAATAATCCGTAACCGCACGAATACCCCGTATAATGGCACTGGCACCAACCTTACGCGCGAGTTCGACCGTTAATCCGTCATCGGCAATTACGGATACGTTTTTTTCTTGGACAATTGCTTGTTCAATCATCTCCACTCGTTGCTCAATGCTGAAGGTTGATTGTTTTTGGGGATTATTCATAATCGCAATAATCACTTCATCAAAAACTTTCGTTGCGCGGCGAATGACATCCAGATGTCCGTTGGTAATCGGATCAAACGATCCTGGATAAATTGCTTTCATCGTTCATCCTTTCTATTTTTAATATAAATGTGTTTAATGCCTGGATTCATCGTTGGACGTTCGTCAATATCAAAGGCATTCAAATCTTTAATTAAAGAAGACAATTTATAATACCCATAATTTCGAGGGTCAAAGTCTGCACGTTTTTTGTTAATTAGGTTACCGACATCTGCTAAACTTGCATAACCGCTATCATCAGCTAAGTCGTTGATGGTATTGGTAATTAACGTTAACAGCATGTCACGATCTTTAACAGATAACTTGGAACGCTTCTGTTTAGTTGGCGACGGTTGAATGATGTTCAAATAAATAAATCGATCACAGGCTTTAACAAAAGGTTGAGGCGTTTTCTGTTCCCCCATGCCAATGACCAATTTCCCTTCTTCTCGTAAGCGAACAGCCAGTTTCGTGAAGTCTGAATCAGAAGAAACAATACAAAAACCCTCCACATTTCCTGTATATAATAAATCCATCGCATCGATAATGAGGGCAGAGTCCGTCGCATTTTTACCCATGGTATAGGCAAATTGCTGGATTGGGGTAATTGCGTTTTCTAATAATGTGGATTTCCATCCTTCATTATTTGGTTTGGTCCAGTCGCTATATATTCGTTTTACGGTTGGTACGCCGTATTTGGCGACTTCTTCAACGACCGCATTTAAATATTGATAGGACGCATTGTCTCCATCGATTAAAATCGCAAATCGTTTATCGTTATTGTGTTTCATACTTCTCCTTCAAGTTTGTTTAAAATATCCTGCGCAAATTCTTTAAAAATTGAAACAATCGTGAAAGAACTCGGCGTTTGGGCTAGGTCCATAAGGGAAAGCTTTTGGTTTTTAATTAATTGGAACACGTCCGCGACACTACGTGCATCTTTACAATAAAATGTCCCCGCATTAAAGCGATTGGTTTTTTTATTATAAGTTAATTCAATACCGCCATCAAAAGCGAACTTACTCTGAAAATAAGACAAGTCTGTTAAATCTTTTTGAACAATTAGATCATCCTTTAAATCAGGGGACCCTATTTGAACAAATGGGGGATTAAGATGAAGTTCTAAAAATTCTGATTCATCGACTTCAAGCAGATGAAGAGCCTCGTATTGCCCATAATAAGGCAACAAATCAATAGGTTTTCCAGCCACAAAATACGCTTCAACAATCAAGGAATTCGGTTGATTCATCGAGATAAAGTCCAGTTCTAAATGCTGCACCTTATCGGTTAACTCAATGTTGGTTGTGCGCGGATAAAATTCGATACCAAATTCAGCCAAGCGATCGCGGATTCCGTCACGGAAATATAAGGACTGTACTTCTTGTAAAGCATTTTTAGTAATTAAGACCGATACTTTACTTCCATAGCGCGCCCACAAATACGCTATTTCTAGCGCCTCTAAAGAATCCATCTCCACAGCAATCGCTTTTGGTAAATATTGAAAATGCACCACATCGCCAAAGGTATAAACAAATGGATTGGTCTCCTCAAGGGATCGATACTCTTTTGGTGTTAAGTAGGCTTCATCAAATGTAAATTCTTCTTTTCGATTAAGCCAAGAAAGCACTAGCTGCTTGTTGTCTTTAATGTGAACTTTGCCCGATTTGAAGTCCACCCCTTTTTCAGCTAGCCACGCCTTCTGTTCTGCATCACTTACTCGGGCTCTTTCTTCATATCCAAAAACCACTTGTTCGAAAAAAGCAAATTGCTCGTCAAACGTTTTCGAGACATCGGTTTCTAAATCCTGACTAATATCGTAAAGCATCCGCACCAAAGGGTGTTGGAAATCAATGTTTTGATGATGCTGATACATGGTTCGATCCTCAATCACGAGAACCTTTTGATGGCGATGTTGGAAAAGCCTTGTTTCCAAATCACGGGGAATACCAATAAAAACAACCTCATAATGAATCATTGTGTTGACCTACGACTGTTCTAATGGATTCATATATTTTTTGAGTATGCTCTTTCGTTATTAACTGAATTTCTGTATTGGATGGCTTAATGATGCCACTGATCCCCAACTTACGTAAGTCTTCTGCTTCAATTTTTGTTGAGTCTGTGACTTTTAACTTGACGCGCGTTTGACAAGCTTGGACGGCTGTAATTTCCGTGTTTGCTTGAATCGTTTCCAATACTTGCTTTGAAATATCCACGAGATCTTTTTTCGCTAAAAGATCGGAGGGTTGCGTTTTGAGTATACGATACATTCTAAACACAAACACTAAAAAGATAAGACCAAGACTAATTAGTAATTGTGTTAAGTTGATACTATCAACAACAAACATATAAACAAAAAATCCAGACAAACCCAAGACTAGTAACAAGAGAAAGATCACATTAATTTTCTTCTGTTCCATTTAAACCTCACTTCCCTAACATTATTATACGCTAAGTTGAGTAGATTTGTAAGAACT
Organism: Erysipelotrichaceae bacterium; assembly: GCA_050309795.1. Taxonomy (GTDB): domain Bacteria; phylum Bacillota_I; class Bacilli_A; order Erysipelotrichales; family Erysipelotrichaceae; genus JBNRMW01. The sequence goes on from JBNRMW010000001.1 coordinate 23,555, forward strand.
CTACTAAACAATGGTATAATTGAAGCAAATAATACAAACAGGAGAGAGATAATTATGGGATTTCGTTTTAGCAAAAGAATCAGATTACACAAACTTGTCAACTTAAATTTATCAAAAGGCGGGGTTGGTGTTTCCGTTGGTGTACCAGGAGCTCGCTTTTCCATTAATTCGAAAGGACGCAAACAAGCCTCTATCGGTATACCTGGAACCGGACTATCGTATGTGAAGGCCTTTGGCACCAAAAGCTCCAAAAACAAAGCAAAGAAAGCTCTAGCGAGTCATCAAATTAATGAACTCAATAACGACGACTATAACGAAGCGTTATTTGCGTTATCGCACACTCATTTAGAGGCTTACGATTTCATTGATTTTCAGGAAGAACCGCTCGAATATAATTCGCGAAAAATGGGTCCTTTACAACAAGCTGCCATTGAAGCTTACAATAATTACAAACCAAATTTTTTTGTCGGCCTACTCGCCAACTACATCGATTTATCCGTTAAAAAGCGTGAAAAATTGAAACAAAATATCTTTGAAGCCATCGAAAAGGACCAAGATAATCTACAACCAATAACAGTATCCAAAAAACAACAACAAGCACTCATAGCAAAAAATCCAGAAGCTATCCACCATTTCTTAGAACTCAGTGAAGCATTTGAAACATTCGAAGACGATGTTGACAGCTATGAATACCACCTTCAAACCGTTGTTGATGAAGCGACCTCCATCCATTTAAACATCGAATCCAATCTCAACGAAAATGTGATGGACGACGTTATTACCACCAACGCTAAAGGAGCCTACGTTCATAAAACCCTTGGCGTCCAAGCGTTCAACGAACGGAAATATGCGTATGTTTGCTCGCTGCTCTTAGGCTTTGCTAAAGAAGCTCTAGCCCTAACCCCCTTAGATAAAGTAACCATCGATTTATACAATTTATCTGAAAATCCAGCGACCGGTTATAAAGAACGAATTTGTATCGCTGCTGGCGAGTTCAACGAAGCGGATTTATTTGATTTAAATTTCGAAACATTAAATCCAATAACCGTGGTTGAAAATTCTCTCGTCGACATTAAATTTACAAAACGATCGGGATTTAAAGAAGTCCAACCAACAAAGTCCCATGCCTAAAAACTTTAAAATCATTTATACCACAGATCCACTTTGTTCTTTTTGTTGGGCTCTGGAACCTCAGCTTACAAAATTACTTTATCATTACGAACCCCACCTGGACTTAGAGATTCGTATGGGTGGTTTGTTTCTAGAGGATGCCCCAGCGGATATCCATCAACTCCGCGCAGGACTCAAACGTGTTTCATTAAAATATCAGATGCCTATTGCTTACAACCAAGCTACTTTAAATTGGGCAAAACATAGTTTGCTAGCATGCCAACTATATCTTATCGTCAAAAAGTATCAGCCAGAGAAAGCAAATAAACTTCTAAGAAAAATGCGTGAAACACAAATGCTCTTCAACCAAGACATTAGCTCGCGAACAACTTTAGAAACCTTGTTAAAGAAAGAAAAACTTTCTCTTGATTACCTTCAACAATTGGACACCCCTGCTTCCAAACAACTTCTTTATCAGGATTTTGGGGTTAATCGTGTGTTACAAGCGGACCTTTATCCGACCTTGTCCATCATCTATCAAAATGGGTATGGGAAAAAGCTATCTGGATATGTCCCTTTTGAAGAGATGGAAACGGTATTAAAAACATTTGATCCATTGATTACAGCTCAACCATTAAAAAATCTTGAAGACTATCTCCAAGATCAAGATTTAATTCTCTTTTCTGAAATTGAACAAGTCTATTCACTTGGACCCGAAGAAACCGAAAACTTTGTCGCTAATACCCGCCCCATTCATTCAGAAGTTATTTCTATTCTCTCATCAAAAGCTTTAAAAAGTGTCGACTAATCATCGACACTTAATTCATATTCATTAATCAACATCCGCAGTTCATAGGAGGGACTATACGCTGCTGCTTGGCGAAGAACCGATAAAAATCGGCGCGCATCGTCACCAACATTGAAGATAAAATCTAGAGGAAAAATAACAACCAAAACTATTTTTACCACGCCATTATAGGTCGATAATAGATCAAACATCGCATCTAAATTATGTCCATAATAAGATGGGAAATCCAAAAGACTCGCTAAAACGCGATGAGCATGTTCTAAGTCGTAAACTTTTGAGCCATCAAATACAAAAACTTGTTCATTCATTAATATAACCTCTCAAAACTAGAATAATGATCATTCGTATAAAAAATCAATCCATCGTTGGAAAAAACAATGCGTGAGGCATTTCGATATCCACCTTGGTAGTCAATATCCGCCTCGTAATAGATGCGGCCTTTTTCTTTCGGTAACAGACCCTCAAAATTACCAAAGACATCCCCGCCAATGCTCTTTTGATCCGTGACTTCCCAAAGGTTTCCCTTGGAATTATCCCACCCTAATTTCATGGCCTGTTGTTTGGTAATAAAATTGTTTGGAAGTTTTTCAAAGGTATGAATATAGAGAGCAACCTCTTCTTTACTCGTATAGCTTGAAGATTCTTCTACCTGGATTTCACTCGTCACACTTTCGTTTAAAATCGTTTCAGGTAAGTTTGTTTCTAGTGGCTGACAGCCAATCAGAAATAAACCAAGTATCAAATAAAATACTAATTTCATCATTCGTTGGATATTCATGCGCTTCATTTTAAGTGAATTGTCTATCTTTTTCAATGATTTCACCTACTTTGTTTTTATTGGTAGAAAAAAAGTGCGAATCCTCGTCAAAAGAGAAGGTTTCCTAACCGGCAAATCAACGTCAACGGTTTTCTGGCGAGAGAAATACTCCCGAATAGCATTTTGTGAATGGTACGTCGCTTCTTTAACATTCGATCGATACTCACCCGAAGAATCCATATACCAACCAAATGCCTGTGGATCCATTTCCGTACTTAAAATAAACTCGAGCTGTTCTTTACTCGCTTTGTCCCTAACTTCGACAAACACCTCTACGCGACGTTGCGTATTTCGATTCAGTAAGTCGCCCGACCCAAGCCAATAACGTGCTCGAGAACCTTGACCAAACCGCACAATGCGTGAGTGCTCAAGATATTGACCAATAATCGATTTAATCGTAATTTTTTCGGAATAACCTTCAATACCCGATCTTAAACAAGCAATCCCCCGAATAATTAGAAAAACGTCGACGCCCACTTGACTAGCTTCAACTAGTTTATTCATAATGACCATATCATTCATCGAATTAAACTTACAGACAATCTGTCCACCTCCATGAAGTTGGTGATACGCAATTTCTTCGTCAATAGCTTCAATAAATCGAAATCTAAATTGTTTTGGAGCAATCCATAACGCCTGGGTTTCATCGACGACTTCGTTCATTCCAAAACCATCAAACAATAAATCTGCATCTTCCCCAACCGCTTGATCGCTGGTGATATATCCTAAATCGGTATATTGTTCCATGGTTTTTTCGTTGAAATTACCGGTTCCGATATAGGTAATATACGACGCCACATTATTAATACGTCGCGTAATTAACATGACTTTTGAATGAACTTTATAGTCTGCCATACCGTAAATAATATGACAACCACTCTCTTCTAAAATGGAAGAGTAGTCAATATTATTTTGTTCATCAAAGCGAGCTCTTAATTCAAGTAAACAAACCACCTCTTTACCCATTTCAGAGGCATAGATGAGCGCAGAAACAATCCGACTTTGAGAAGCCAAACGATAAAGGGAAATCTTAATCGACACGACGCTTGGATCGTTTGCGCAAGCATAAATGAGAGAAACTAGGGGTTGACTCGATTGATACGGAAAGGCTAATAACATTTCATTTTTACTCAAATAATCTAAAGGTTTTACTTGATTAAAATCAATGCTCTGAACAATTGGTACCGATTGATACAAATGATTTGGTAACATCTCTGAAAAATACTTCCTAATATCAAAGAAAATCGTTAAATCTAACGGATTATTACTCACTATTAATTGTTCCCTAGTGACTTTCATTTTAGGTAAAAAATAATCCAAGAATTCTTCAGACAATTTGGAATTAACTTGAACACGAACGATGCCTAAACGGCGTCTTTTCTTTAATAATTCCTTCATAATATCGCGGAAATCCCGATGTTCATCAATCAGCTCATCGCTTGGATCTAAATCCGCATTTCTAGTTACTCGTAAAACCGTTTGTTCCTTTATTGTATATTTCTTAAACAAGGAGGATAGATAAAACGAAATCATCTCTGTCGTTAAAACGACCCGATATTCATCATTGATGTTATAAATCGAAAACTTAGGCACGTTGCTCAACGAAATAAGCGCATACTTAATGTTTTTTTCCTTATCTTCAAGCGAGCAAGCGATATAGTGTTCATTATTTCTTAAAAACGGAAATGGATGATGAGGATCAATAATCTGTACCGTCAATAAGGGCTTAATTTCAACATTAAAAATTTTCTTATTCTTTTTTTGATCAATTTTATCTAATTTCTTCAAATTAACAAAATCTATGTTCTCCATCTTAAGTTGATTTTTAACATACTTATACACGCGCGCAACATCCTTTTCGTGTTCCCGTAAATAAGCCATAATGGACTCAATTTGTTGCGTTGCTGTTTCATTGGTTTTTTCATCTAATTTGTCGGGCATCACTAACGATTGGTCACTCAATGAACCAATACGTACCATGAAAAACTCATCCAAATTACTGCCATAAATCGATAAGAAATTTAAGCGCTCTAATAAAGGCACTGAGGGGTGCGTTGCATGTTTTAAAACCCTAAGATTAAATCTTAACCAAGAAATTTCTCGATTTTCGTATAAATTAGTTGTTAATGTCATGATTTATCTTCTCAATACCTGCTGTAGTAAATACCCTTCGCGGACACCACTGTGGCTAATGAAAATCTCTTTAGAATTAAAATACTTCAATACCTCCCACAGCAACTGCATACCAGGTAATATCGTATGAATTCGGTCCGGGACCTTTTTTAAGAGCTCATGTAAAGAAGTCTTCGATCCGTTGCTCAATCGTTCTAATAACCGTTGAACTTCGTCAGAGGTGGCACACTTTAACTCGTCCATCAACTTAAAGGTTGCCCGAGCCGTCCCCCCAATACTGACGATGGTATCAATGTCTATGGATGTCTTTATATGCATAGACAACGCTCTTTTGAAATCACTAGCAAGCGCTTTTAATTCTTCTGTTTTGGGTAAAATATCTTCCACATAGTCGCGATAACTCGTTAACGAACCGATGGGAATTGACGCAGAAACTATTATCTGCTTATCTTTAAAATAAACTAATTCTGAAGAGCCGCCACCAATATCGACTAGAAGACCCGTTTCTACATCAACTTCTTGAGTCGCACCCATAAACCCGAGTTGGGCCTCTTGATCACCAGTCAAAACATCAATATACAATTGAGTACGCTGTGATATTTTATCGACGACGCTGGATGAGTTGGAGATATTACGTAAAGAAGCTGTCGCAAATGCATAGATACGTTGACAATTTAAATTATTAGAAATGAGCACAAAGTGCTTTAAAATGGCTACCGCCGCATCTACCCCTGACGCCATCATTTCATTGTTAACAATGTGATTGGCTAAACCAACCATTTCTTTTTCGTCCACTAACAACTGATAACGATCTTCAAATATTTTATAAATATTCAGTCGGACGGTATTTGAGCCGATATCAATAATTCCAATCATCAGACGCCTCCTAATTTTAGCTAAACAATCGAAATTGCTAATTTTGTCTTAATTAGGTTTATTATAACATTGAATCTAAAATCTTTTTAGGATAAGATAAACCCATGGCACTATTTGAATACAACCTATTGCTAGAAATACAAAAGTTGATTGGAAACAAATTCTTTGATAATTTTTTCTCTTCATTTACGACTTTCGGTAACCACGGATTGATTTGGATTTTATTGATTCTAGTTTTACTTATTAATCGATCCACTCGAAAATTGGGTATTTTAGCTGCTTGTGCATTGATTTTAGAATTTGGCTTAAACGACTATGTTTTGAAACCATTAATTGCTCGCCCTCGTCCGTTTATGACCTTTGAAATTTATCCGATTATTGAACGCCCTACTGGGTTTTCTTTTCCCTCTGGTCATTCAGCTAGCGCTTTGGCAGTCGCGACCATGGTGATGTTGGGAAAACACCCAGCCCGCCACCTTGTAATGATTTCAGCATTATTGATGGCCTTTTCCCGGATGTATTTGATGGTTCATTATCCTTCCGATGTACTTGCTGGTATTTTAGTTGGTATTCTGTGTGCATGGATTGTTTACGCGACCGCTAGGAGATTTGATTTCGACCCAACGGTTACCCTTGACGAACCAAAAGCATAAAAAAATGGTCTAATCAGACCACTTTAAATTTAAAATGTCTTCTAAGAATCCTGAGGGATTCTTTTTAAATATCAATCGGCGCATAATCAAGTAATTGAAACTGCCGGTTCTTAACATCGTAAGCAACTTTAAAACTAAAACCCGTCCCGTTATCAATTTCTAAATCACGGTAATTTTTCTGGTCGATCTCTAAAAATGTAAAATGCGTCATTCGAATTGTTCCAGCATGAGCAACAATCATTACCGATGCCAAATCGTCAAGGACCATTTCCTTAGCAATAACCTGTAGCTCATTCATCACTCGATTTTGAAACATTGGACCGTTTTCCGCATGGATTAATTTAGGGGAATCGCCAAAGAAATCTTTATAAAAGTTTTGTAGTTTCCCTTCAAAATTAAGGTTTTCAATATCACCAAAGTAAATCTCCCGTAAACCATAGCGACGATTTTCAGGCTTTACTTCTTGTTCAAATAAAATTTCCGCCGTACGATAAGCTCGCGACAAATCGGAACTGTACAATCGATCAAAAGCAGGATACGTGATTTGTTCTTTCATTTCTAGCAGTTCATCAATTCCTTCTTGGACAAGTTGGTGATCGGTATGACCCGACATTAATTTCTGGATATTACCCTCTGTGCGACCATGGCGAACCATGTTTAAGGTTAAAATTTTGTGATTATGCTTCATCTATACTAGGCTCCTTATAAAATAACATTAAAATAATTGGAAAAATCACCGAGATTCCACCAAGTAGAATCAAGGTTGATAAATCCACGATGTTGCTGGCCCAAGAAGAAATCAAGGGCATTAATATCACGGGGATATTCGATGTAACGGAAGTCATTAATAAATGACCGCTCGCTCGAAGATGGGCGGGAACCTGTTGATTCACCGCTTCTTTCTGAGAAAGCAAGATTAACGGAAAATAGACTAACTGCAAGGAAGAGAAAACAAGAATTAACCAAATTTGATTCGTTAAGCCAATGCCAATAAAACGAATCATCAAAGAAATTGCTGCAAAAACCACAATATTCTTTAACCCATATTTCGTTAACAAACGCCAACCCGCAATCATCAGTGGTAATTCGACAACCGCTTGTAACGACCATTTAAAACCGATTACTTCACTACCTGCATCCAATGTCAGCATGTAGTCGATCACCGTAATCATGTCCATGTTGTAGACCAAAAACAGAAAGAAAAATACCAACAAAACCAAGATAAACTGGCGATTTTTAACCAATAAACTTAAGTCTTGGAAACTAAAAGATTGACTCGCATCTTGATAATCGGAATCTCCTAAGGGGAAAATTAAGGCCAATGCCAAAAGGGTAATGGGAAGTGTCGCCCAAGTAATGACTGAATAGCCAAAATAACGGATGAGGAAACCTAAAACAAAAGACCCCAATGCCCAACCAATCGAACCAAAGACGCGGATAGTTCCAAAATGTTGGCGGGTATCTTCATCAATCGTGTACACCCATGTTTCTAATAAATTACTGCTCGTTCTAAAAAAGCCCACCGTGAACGATGCCCAAAATAGCATTACTGAAAAAAGTGGATTTTTCAATTGATAGGTTATAGCAACGGAACCCATTAAAATCAAAATACTTAGAATCAACATCGGTTTGGTCCTTTGCATGCGGTCGCACACAACACCAAAAACAAATTGAGCAATAATACCGACTAAGGCTGAAAAAGAAAGGATGTACCCTCTTTCGGAAGCACTATATCCCAACTCCGTTAAGAATGGAATTATTTGTGAAAAACTAAAACTAAAACCAATAAACCCAAGAAAAAACAAAGCATAATAGAGCAATCGTTTGTGTTTCATATTCATTTCTCCCACCGATTCATTATAACGGATTAGATTGGCGATATCAAAAATGATGAGCTGGGCTCATCATCAATTTCGATAATAGGTTCGGCGATATTGTTCCAAAATAATGGTCACTTCGCGCTTGAGTCGAATCAGATTATAATATCCACTATTTTTCAATTGTTGATTAAAATTTTGGGCAGAGACGTTCATGACTTTAGCTACATCTTTTTGGACAAATTTTTCCATATATCCATACGTTAAAATCAGATATTTAACTAAGTCTATTTGAGATTGTCGCCACCGCGAAGCCACAAAGTCTGCTAATCGTAAACTTTCATTGACAATGTTTTCTAAGGAATTGCGTCGGCCGAGGTTGATGTAGATTTTATTGTTTCCATAATCGTTATCGTCTGCTAATCGCTTTAAACCAGCTTGTGCGAGTGAAAACCCCTTCTCGATCGCTTTTGTTTTATCGTCTCGATGTTCGACAAATCCAATTCCAAAAGTCAGTTCGTAATTATCGAGCATATAATTTAAACGATCACAGATTTCCAGCACATAAATACCTTTGCTAAGTACACCCCTGATTTCACTGTTTCCGCTGACCTTTAAAGGTCGGTGAAAATCAAGTTGATACTGCTGATTTAACTCGTTAATTACTAAATCCAAAGCCTTTTTAATATTGAAATCTCGTTTTTTGGCTTTAGGATCGCGTGCATTGACAACTAGGGCAAACATCCTCTCACCACCTTAATAACTATTATAAAGTAGAGCTTTTAATAAAGCAAGAAATATTGATTTCTACCAGATTTCTCCATCCAATCCGATTTAATTCGATAAACCAAGCGCTTTAAAGGTATCCGCATGTTCTAAATCGGCATACTCAAAACCCCGAGCAAACCACTCTTGGCGCTGTTGGGCAGTCCCATGGGTAAAGTTCTCGGGAACGACTCGACCTTGAACCCGCTGCTGAATCGTATCATCACCGACGGCCTTGGCAGCATTGAGTGCTTCCTCTAAGTCCCCTTCGTCCAATAAACCTTGATCGTATACATGGCGAGCCCATACTCCAGCGAGATAATCCGCTTGGAGTTCAAGGGCAACCGAGTAGCGGTTATATGTCGTTGCGTTCACTTGAGCACGGATGGAATTCATTTGATCCATAATGCCTAATTGATTTTGAATGTGGTGACCAATCTCATGAGCAATTACATAGGCCATCGCAAAATCACCTGTAGCTCCAAAATCATTGACTAGTTGGGTATAGAAATCTAAATCAATATAGACTTTCGAGTCAGCAGGACAATAATATGGACCAACGGCTGAGCTTGAATAGCCACATCCTGAGGTAATGCCTTCCCGATAAATAACTAATTTCGGTACTTGGTACGTCATCCCATAGTCGTCGAAGATTTTAATCCAAACATCTTCGGTGTCTTTTAAGACAACGCCAACCAACTCCCGCAAATCGCTTTCTAAGGCGGTTTCCTCCGTTGTAACCACGGTATTTGGGTTGGTAACAATCGCCTCCGAAGATCCCAAAGATCCCAGATTTCCTAAACCTCCACCGAATAAAAACATGATGAGCATCAAAACAATACCGATGCCACCACCAATTTGAATCCCACCGGCTTTCCCCGATCCTACCGGGATGCCAAAAGAAGACCCACTGCTACGCACGGTCGATTTGCTTCGAACATCTTCTACATTTCTACTTTGAGTTCTGCCTCTCCACTTCATTTGTTTCACCTACTTAATTATTTATATTTTAATCTATACTTTAGGACCTTTCAATGATTTTGGTTATTTGCTTTTCATAATTCTTCCGTTGTTCGCCCCGTTGGACCGTGATGTTTCCAATATACGTATATTTATTTCGTTTAACAAACGCCAACATGGCTTGATTATCCTCGTGAGTATCCACACGGATGCGCATAATTGAAAGAGATTGTGCAGTCTTTTCAAAAAAATCTTGAACAACATCGGACAAGCCTTGTTTCACGTAATCGTCATGAATAGCAAGTCGATGAAGGGTCGCAATATTACATTTTTCAGATTTCTCGTCTTTGATTTCTGAAACTTCAATCATAAAGTAACCAATAACCTGACCTTGATTGAGAAGGACATACCCCGCTTGTTGTTCGATATCAAAAATAATATCTTGAGCCAATGGATAACCTGTTTGCCATTGATCAATCCCGGCAGCTCTTAAACGCACTTTGGCCATTTCAATAACCTCCATGATTTCATAGACATGCGACATCAGGGCTAACTGGATGGCCATAGCTGTAAAAGGACCTGTTTACGCCATTCATGATGGATGAATTCTCGTTGTTCTAACAAGTGTAAGCATTCTTGTTTTGTCACCCAACGGATGTCTAAGATCTCCGTCTCATCGTAATATATATTGATGGGACCTTTTAGGCGATGCACATAGATTTCCATTAAATGATGTTTGTCGGGAATAGTTATCGTCGGTTCACTAAGCGGTAACCAAATACCCAGTTCTTCCAGTGCTTCACGACGCATCCCTTGATAGCCTTCTTCCAGGGCACGCACCCCACCCGTCGCAGAGAAATCCCACAGTCCAGGAAACGTTTTGTTATACGCGCGCTTTTGAATCAAAAGTCGATTTTCACGATCGATTAATAACAAAAATACAGATTTATAGTAATACCGCATGTCTTTCTGCTCACGATTGATTCCTGTAATGATTCTTTTTCCATCATGGGTATAGCCATCCGTGTATTCTAAGAGATTTTGATTATATTGTCGCATACGGGTGATGATTTCTTGGATGTCTTCACTAACGATTAGGAAATCATCAATTATTGGTTGGATATAGCCATGTTGCTTACCATTCTCAATTAACTTTAATAAAGGATTAAAATATCCACCAATATTTAGTAAGCCCACCGGCTTATGAATAAGTTGAATCGCATTATAACTCAACATCGACATAATCTCTTCAAGCGTGCCTAAACCTCCCGGAAAAGCAAGAAAGCCTTGGGATAAAGCCTCTAAAACTTGAAGTCGTTCCGGAATTGAGTCCACTAAATAAAATTGTTGGCACCGTTGTTCGTGGCGTCCTAAATCATAAAAATACCGTGGCATACAGCCAATTAAATACCCGTTGGCTTCCAAGACCGAGTCCGCCAACAAGCCCATATACCCGTCATTTGCGCCACCGTAAGCTATTTTAATATTTTCTTTAACAAGGTACTGTAGACTTTGCTTATAGACCTCTTTAAATTGCTGCGAAGGATCCCTACGCGAAGCACAAAATACAGAAATCGTCTTAAGCATGGCGTTTTTCAAGTTCCAATAACCAACGCTTCATCTCTGGACCGCCCATGGAATACGCCCCAATTTCACCATCACTGCGTAAAACACGGTGACATGGAATAATCAATGGCAAAGGATTAATAGCCATGACCGAACCAACCGCCCGATAAGCATTGGGCGACAAAGAAAGATTCGCTAGTTCCTTATACGTCAGCACCTGTCCATATTTTACCGTACTTAAAGCTAAAAGAACCCTCTGTTGAAATAGGGTTAATTCCGAAAGATCATAATTCAGTGTAAATTCTTTTAATTCTCCGCTTAAATAGCGCTGTATTTGTTCATACACCACATCCGCGCTGGCATCTTTAATCTCTTTCAAATCGGAACGTTTTTCTAATGTTAAATTTTTAAGAACCGTGCCATCCATAGAGAAAACTAAATCCTTATTAAAATCATCAAGATGATAACGATAGTTTTTCATAGTACGCGCTTCTAAACTTCTAAATGGAAATCCATTGCTAGTGTTACTTCATCTTCAATGGGTTCAACTGCCATATCGGAAAGTGCGGAAGCTTCCATCACCATTGCCCGACTTCTATGAACCATGACCGGTTCATTACGTAAGTCAATTTTTGTTAGTTTTCCTAAACTTGCGTTGAGTGTTTTAGCTATAAACGACGCTTGTTGATTTCCTTTCTCGATCGCATCTTGAATTGCTAACAATCTTAACCCGTCGTGATCTTTTACCCCATAATGTAAGTCTAATAACGGATTACTATCCAATTTAGAAGCTAACTTTAAGAAGTCTTGATAACGGGCTAAATCTAAATCCATGGTATAACGCAGCCGATAACGGTATTTATACCCTCGTAATTGACGTTTTTCTTGAACGTATTCATAATCTTCATCAATGCCATACGATTCTAAGAAGAGTTGTTGTTTATCAAACCCTGCCTTTTCAAATGCTTTCAAAAAAGTTTCATACGCTAATTCAGAAGCGCTTAGTGCGCCTTTGTAGGAATTGTACAAATTAGAAAGGTGGATGGTGACCACCATTTGGTCTGGGGCCTGTTTTGCCCGACCGGTTGCTTGGATATTAATCGTAGCCATGTTATTTTCCTCTTTCATTGATATGGACGCCAAAGGAGATTAAAGAGACGACGAGTAAACCCACCGTCCACCATAATGTTTGGCCGGGTTCGCCTAAATTAAAAATGACTAAAATCGTCGCAAATATAATAGCGAGCACATCAATCGTCAGCCAGATGGTGTTGGACTTCTTAATTTCCACCGGAACTAGTTTGATGGATTCTAAGGTATTTTTTACTTCTGGTGCACAAGACCAGACAACTTCGGCAGCCTCGACACCGACCATCCCTTTAAGAACTATCTTAGAAATCTCAAAATTCCGAACAAAACGTTGGGTTTGATGGATTTGTTCATAAATGCGGGAAGGTACTTCGCCGATGAGGGTCCCTGCAACAAAAACGTCAATGCGCTGTTGTTCTTCATCTTTTTTAATGGATAGAGCTTGGCCCGCTTCTACATGTGTTAGTATCCATTCCTTTTGTTCTTTTGTTGATTTCAGTCGAAATTTTAATTCATAATTCCGACCGGCTTTTAACCAATCACCGTATTCTTTTTTATTTTCCATTTTTTATCACCTTATACATTATACCGACAATTAGCATTTGTTTCTACAACTAATGCGGATAAAAAAAAACTAAAAAGTCATAGAAGCGCGACGATAAGCACCTCTCTAAATAATCCATTTCCTCATTTAATACTTAACAAGTTACCTCGTCAATCTAGGGCTTAATATAACGATATCCTTTATTTTGTAATTCCACAATTTTAACGACCCCTGAATCAACAACTTTGAAGATGGGCAGAAGCATGAATTTATCAATCCGTTGGCGACGTAACGATTGATTACAAACAAAGACTTTAATCTTCGCTAAAATGTCTTCCTGCCGACTTGGATCGGTGACCAAGTTTACTGCTTCCCCATTCAAAACTAAAGCAATTTTCTGTATCTTCGTTGATTTCTTTAGATTTTTAATGTTTGAGAGCGCGCTGTCCCATTTTTCCAGCTCATTTACATGTATTAAAGCTTTCATTACTAATTTCCTCTTTCTTGCCAGTTCGCTTCGATCAGATTTCCCAAAATCGCATTTAAGAAGTCGTTTTCAATTTTCAATTTCCATTGCTGGCCTTCTTGAGATAACTTCATATCCACCGTATTGGTGACCCGTTTGTCTTGGTGATCGTCTAGGGCGGTTTTAAACAATGCAGCTATTTTTGCTTCGACTTCTGGTTCGGACATGGTTTCTACTTCAAACGCTTGTTCAAAAGCAAATTTAAACATTTCAGTGAGAAACTGTTGAAAGGTTGCAGCCATATCAATTGTTGAAATTTCTACGTTTACTCGGGTGAACGTCCCATCTTCGGTGCTCGATAAAATTTTATACTCCAACTTTTCAAATATTGCTGAAAATTGACTGGTGTCTAATTCTGGTACTTCCATGGTTGGGGTTTCTACTTTGAAGATTTCCTTGGTATCTACATAACGACCTAAAGTTTTTAAATCCCCTGATTTAATGGACTTTAGAATCGATTCAGCCGCTTGCTCGGCCGTTTCTATTTTCGAACTGGAACAAGCGATTAAGGAAAGCGATAACAGAAAAACCATCATCCACTTCATTCGTTTACGCATCTTCCTCCCTCCTTCCTGTTAGGAGTCGTAAGTTGTTTTCATTATACCACTGAACACTTCCTTTGACGTGTTCAATAAAACCGCTCGTTATCGTACCAAAAATCAAAAAGAAGATGTTTAGCGGGTGGTATTTGCTAGTTCTTGCATCAACTCGTAGAATTTACGGGTGGTATTGATATTTCTTATGGTCATCTTTTTATACAGTTGATGGCCAATTAATTGTTGAAGACCACTTTTTATCTGTTTATTTTTTTCAATCGACCAAAGAAGTGCTCCATCAATATAAAGGACCGTATCAATTTCGGGTTTGATAGTTAACTCTTGAAGAATCTCTGCTCGGTTGATGTCATCCCATAAAAGAAGCACATCGCTCTTCATTTCTGCGTTGTTTTTCCAAGTTTCCGGTAAATGCTTCATTAGATTTTAAAACTGGTCAAAGCTACGGATTAATACTTTTATGGATACGTTAAAATCCGTGTGGATGGCGACTTCTAATCGATTCATCATTTCATCCATTTCAACATCAGAGTACTCAAATATTACATTTCCCGAATTAATATAACTCCGTAGCGACTTCATGCCCACCTTTTCAAAGGTATGTCTCAAAGCCTTCATTTTCTTAGCTGTGTAGATATGTTTCCTCAAACACCAAAACACACTTTAGTTTGAGTAGTCGTATTGAATATGACTTTGAAACTCACTATTTTCAAGAGGTTGAGTGTGACATCAATACTACGGTCTCCACATGGCTCGAGAGGACAGAATGAATGTCATTTGAGTAGTCCGTTCTCGGAAACATATCTACTGCGTTTTTGGGGCTATCGGTAGACGGAAACATATCAATATACCTCATGGATTATTATTTTCACTCCTTGGTGTGGAGTTATTTTCAGATAGCATCATATCGCACTCCTTTGCTGTTTATGTTGCGGGTGTTTCAATT
>JBNRMW010000002.1:0-2530 GCA_050309795.1 Erysipelotrichaceae bacterium
ACGTACATAACAAACGCTTCAAGAGGGACAGCCAACGCGTGGCATTTTTACTATGCGTTGGTTTTTGTGTTTACGGTGTTATGCGGAAAGTTGGTAGTAGCGTTGGCTGCCCCTTAAGCGGGCGTTAGCAGTATAAAGAGGATTAGGATGATAGTTGTAAATATCAGAGATGCTAAGTTGTTTGGAAATGAAGCAGGAGAGGACGAAGATTTAGATGTTCTTAACTCTTACTACATTGATAATGATGAATTCTATGATTTTTTTGATTCAGAGAATAGATTAAGCGTTGTAAGTGCCAGAAAAGGAATGGGCAAGTCCGCTCTGCTTTCTCGCCTAGAGTACAAATTAAAAAATGATTCCGAATATGATGAACCAATAGTAATACGGGTTACAGGAAATGAATTACTGGGCTTAGGTGATTTCTCTTCAAAAGATCAAGCATACCTAGAAAACTATTGGAAAAGAATTATTTGTAAAAAAGTAATCATCGAGATAGGAAGTCAGATCGGCTTTGCCTTGTCCAGCGATGAGATTGCAATGGTGGAAAGTGCTGAGCTAGATGGTTTAAAAAGCAAAAACTTTATTGGTGGGCTATTGGCAAGAGTTAAAGGGAAAATCCCTTTGGTCAATGCAGAACTAAAAGACAATATCCCAGACAACTTAGAAAGTCTTCTTTCAAATTACCAAGCTAAAAATGAAAACTCTAAAGTTTGGATTCTGATCGATGATATAGACTCAAAGTACGTAGACACGGAAGATTATCAGGCGAGAGTTGGTTCTTTTTTTAGTGCAATACGTTCATTGGCATTCAATACCCAAAATCTAAATATACGTTCAACAGTGAGGTCGGATGTGTGGTTAAATTTGCGGCATTTAGAAGACCTTGATAAATGGGAACAATATATAATTGAGATTGTTTGGACTAACCGGCATATGAGAGATATGTTAGCGAATAAGATTTTGTCATATGTAAAAAGAAATCATCCTGACGCTGATGAAGCTAAGCTCTCTTATACAAGTAATTATGGTCGCCTTTTTCAAATTGTATTTGATACGCCAATCGAATGGAAAGGTAAAACAGATGCTTCAATTTGGGAGGCAATAGCGGCATTTTCCAATAAACGTCCAAGGTGGATGGGACAACTATGTCGTATGTCTGCCATTCAATCTAAGCGATCAAACTCTCGAAATCGTAAAATTCAGTTCCGTCATATTGATGAAATCCTCGAAAGCTTCGGAAAAAACCGTAAGCATGATTTAATTAAAGAGCATAAACATCAGTTCTCTGAACTTGATGCATTAATTGATTGCTTTAGGGGGAGGGATAAAGAATATACGAAC
The DNA here is from genome assembly GCA_050309795.1 of Erysipelotrichaceae bacterium. GTDB lineage: Bacteria > Bacillota_I > Bacilli_A > Erysipelotrichales > Erysipelotrichaceae > JBNRMW01. Next base: position 1,342 of record JBNRMW010000002.1, read on the forward strand.
AATGAACTAAACGACGTGATTGAAACTCACTATATTAGAGGACGGGATAGTGATGACATTCCGACAGTAGATGGTATCAAATATAAATCTGCGGAAGATCTAGGTGCGTTTCTTTATAAGCTTGGTTTAATTTCGCATAAGCAGGATGTTAGAACATTCACACACTATTGTGATAATCCTGATTTGTTCAAAACAATCGAAAATAGAGAAAATAAACTTGTGTGGGCTATACACCTTTCATATAGAAAATTTTTAAATATTCGCTAGTTATACTGCTAACAAACGCTTCAAGAGGGACAGCCAACGCGTGGCATTTTTACTATGCGTTGGTTTTTGTGATTACGGCGTTATGCGGTATGTTGGTAGTAGCGTTGTCTGCCCCTTAAGCGGGCGTTAGGCGTCATTTGAGATCGAGGTAACATGTTAATTATTGAGAAATATAATAAAAGTCGTGATGCTGAAGTTGAAAAATTACGAGTTAAACCCGAGCAAGTTCAGTTCACAGTCGATAAGCTTGGTGAATTCATCTTATCTTTAAAAGAAGATGAACATCCTCATTTGATCATCGAAAATGATCAAGTTGTTGGTTTTTTCGTCTTAGATCTATCTTATTCTGACGCTTATAGTTTTAGTGATCCAAAAGCGCTAGGCGTTCGAGCTTTATTGATTGGTCATAATCATCAAGGTTTAGGTGTTGCGAGTAGAGCAATGAATTTGTTACCAAGCTATGTTGCTTCAATCTATCCAGAGTTTGAAAGGTTACAATTAACGGTAAATTGCCGTAATAAAGCCGCGTACAATTGTTATCTTAAATGTGGTTTTGAAGACACAGGGAATTTGTATTTAGGTGGTCCAGCTGGTCCTCAACATATAATGCAGAGAACCGCCGCCTAACAAAGCATTTAAGAGGGACAGCCAACGCGTGGGATTTTTATTATGCGTTAGTTTTTGTGATTACGGTGTTATGCGGTGAGTTGGTAGTCGCGTTGGCTGCCCCTTAATGCGGCGTTAGCCGTTTTCATAATCATTAGCCAAAGTGTAAGTTGCAAAATGAGTAAAAAAGGTGTAATTTTTACTCATGACGAAATTCGAATTTGATGAAAATAAAAGCAGGTCAAATTTTGAGAAACATGGAATTGATTTCTATACAGCTCAAGGTTTGTGGAATGACTCTGATCTTATCGAGATC
>JBNRMW010000003.1:0-20759 GCA_050309795.1 Erysipelotrichaceae bacterium
CTAAATATAAGCCTCAACCGTACGATACCCCAGAAAAACTAGGCGAAAAGTGGCAGATGGATGTCAAGTATGTTCCTAAGGAATGTAAGTCATCGAACCTTCTAGACGAAGAAAAATTCTACCAATACACAGTAATCGACGAAGCTAGCCGAGAACGATTCATCTATCACTACGACGAATGTAGTTCCTACACGACCTGTGACTTCATAAAACGAGCCCTACTCTACTTCGGTTATCAACCTAATATTATTCAAACAGATAACGGATTTGAGTTCACTCATGGTAGAAAGACGGATAAGATTCATCCAATGGATGTACTCTGTAATCAATTAGGTATCATTCATCAATTAATTCGTCCAAGAACCCCACGACATAATGGGAAAGTAGAACGTAGTCATCGTACGGATAATGAAAGATTCTACTCTAAATTGATGTTCTATAGCCTTGAAGATCTGAGACATCAAGCTAAACAATACTTATACAGATCGAACAGAATCGCTATGACCACACTCAATTATCTAACACCAATTGAGAAAAGAATAGAACTTACAGCTCGATTCTACTAAGATAACTATCCAATTCATTTCAACTAGACCATTTTTCCTTAAGAAAACGATCTCACATCATTTACAAGTGTACAAACAAACAAACCTCGCCATATCGTGGTTTTATGTATAAGTTTATTCTATGTGATGCATGGTTTTTCGGCTAATATGGAATTGAATTCCATATTAGCCGGTACTTTTGAAATCGAAACCTCATAATATATGAGCTTGGCAAAAAGAATAAATTCAACAACTATTCAAAAAACGCACCTATTAATAGATTATGTTATTGTTGTTTTTTAATGCTGGAATCGTCGCCAACCCGCAGCTTGAGCTTCGGCTTCTGTATGAAACCACCGCTCACCTTTAGACTCGTCAATAATGGTACGATCGTAAATTGCACCATTTGGCATATGATAAATTTTCTCACCCTTTGAATTTATATTTCCCTTAATCAATACTTTTGATGTCGATCCCGTCGGAGCTGGTGCGAGTTTAGGCGTTTCAGCAGTTTTGGTTGGCTCTGCTGGTTTAGCCGTTTTAACGAGCTTGGTCGTTTTTGCTGGCTTCGTAGTCTCTACAGGTTTCATTGGTGTCGTTTGCTTAGTAGTTTGAACCGGTGTACTCGTCGTCGGTGTTTTTGTCTTTGGTTCTTCTTTCACTGTTACAGCAATTTCTGGTTCAATTGTACAAATCAAGATAATCTTCGCAACCGATACTTTTCATTATGTCGAAGCAGTGAATAAAATTTACCTATCAGAATAATACAAAAAGCACCCAACTTGGTGCCTTTTATTTTTTTATTCACTTTTTTAAAAATTCTTCAATTCAAACGTTAAATTTCCAAAAAATACAGAATATCAATACACGTTTTATAGTGATTGCTCTTTTCTTATCCCTGAACTATTAAAATACTTTTTATTTAATGCTTGTGATTGAATTTTAATTTGTGCCAATTCTGCACCAGTTAAATTATGTTCTCTTAATTCTTCATCTGTCCATTCAAATAATTTATTGTGATATTTTGTAAAAATAGAAGAGTATGAAGATTTCTCCGTTGTAAAAATTTTTATTAATTTATCTCTATCTATTTGGTCAAGCAAAAAAACATCAGAAAAAATGAATAACCCTATTTCAAATCTTTGGTCATATAAATTAAATTTTCCCTCTTTCTTCCGGATTGCTTGAACGATTAACTTTTCATCATGAACGGGAAGAGACATCGACATTTTATCATCAGAAAAATACTCTTTTGATTTTTCTTTCTTATCTATAATCTTTAGCTTTTCTTCTTTTTGTTTTTTCGTTAGTCCTTGTGTTTTGTTCCACAAATTTTCTAGTTCACCCAAATAGGAAGGGATGTCCCTAACTACTTCTATTCCTAAATTATTAACTTGTATATCGGGTTTGTCTTTTATCCAATCGATGTTAAAAGGTTCGCTGAAATATCCTATATTTGCTAGTGTTAGTGCAGCATAAATTTCAAAGTATGTTTTGTTGAAGCTATTTGAATTATTTGACATAATAAACACCCTTCCTATCTATAATCTAAATTGTATCAAGTTATTGTGGTAATTTAAAGATAGAGAGTAAATTTGCATTGATACGCTATTAAGCGAATCTACCAACTAAATAGTTGTTTTTTATTATATTTCAAATTTTTATTTGTCCAAGGTAGTTCATTCTAACGCTCTGAAAAGTATTCTTTCTTATGAATTTCATTCTTGTAAATTAATTTGAAGAAACTCTTATCAAAAAAGCTATCTTTCATCCTTTGTCAGCTTCTTTAAATTAAAGAAAGTATCAATATGTTTCGTATTTCATATATAATCTAGCCATCAAAAACACAATAAATTAATTCCAATGCATCCTTGTTGTGGAAACGGAATTCAAATCTATAAAAAATAAGGAAGGATTTAAAAAACTCACCTTGATGGTGAGTCTTTTTCGATTAATTAAACAAGTCTAAACGTTGTTCTTCAATTGATGCTAATTCCTCTAAGAGTTTTTGTTGTTGCTTTTTCAAGATACTAAACTCTTCAACAACTGCTGCTTGATATTCTAAGCTAACTTTCGGTAGTTTTAAGTTCTTCAAGGACTCAATGCTCAAATTATGAATCACCGAACCGCCAGATACCCTCATTAAACTTTCTTGACCAAGATTTGAATGGAAGAACGCCTCCACCCATAGCGGATCGACTAAATCTTGATTCAGCTCAATAAAGAACATATTTCCACTAGCCACCACTTGTTGATCGTCTTGTTGTTCGTACAAGGCCACCTTAAATGGAGCATTACGAGAAATGATCAACGCCTTATTTGGAAGGACCGCACGGTTTAACCGTGATGGCAGCTCCGATAAATAGGGCATCGTGTCTAAGATGCGACCAGACTCAATATCTTGAAGACGTAAATAACGAACAGACGTTGGTTGATCACTCATGATCTCGTCAAAATCTTGTGAGCGACCCATAGCCCCCCGATTGAAACGATGTGCCAGTTCTTCAAAACCTACACCATCCTCAATAAGTTCTTGAGCTAAATAATGACTTGGATTCAAGCGATAGTCCTGATTTCTCAAATCTTCGATACTAAAGCTTTTTGAAATATCGGAATCGTTTCGATACGCATCCATGATGTCTAGTACCTGTTGATCGCTCAATGATTGACCACGATGACGTTCGGTATAAATCTGGGTAGCATCTACCAAGCGAACCTTGGTATTATCCGTGCTCAAAATCAAGAGCGACATCCCTAACCGACCTTTACGACTAAGCCCGGGAGCCAAGGCAATCACGCCTTCAACAAATCCGTTCTCAATCAGATACGAACGCATGTAGCGATCAGCCTCGTTTTGAATGCCACGATTACTCATCATTAGAACCGCAGATCCCTTCGTGGCTAACATGCTTGCTGCCACATAGGCCCATTCCGGCGAAATGTCGCGTCGCTTCTCTTCAAAAAATAAGCTCAAGCGACCATTGGCTCGAATCTCTTCTTCAATCTCGCGATAGCGGTGATCGCTAGGAACCGCACAATAAACCTTGTCCGAATTCATATCCGAATGATCTTGGCTTAGCAATGGTTTTTGTTGGAAACGAATCTTCTGACCTTGGGCCAAAGCCCTAACTGTGGCTAGAATAACTTGATTTGAATCCGGTTCGATTCCCAAATAACGTGCTCGTGGTTGTGTTTCATAAGCTGTACTTAGAAATCTTCCCGATCTTGAACCAAGATGCAACACCTCGTCCTCTGGTTGAATGTCCAATAAGAGGACAGCTAACCGTTGTAACGATTGGTAATGACCCCGATGTCGGAGATGCCGATTCCCTCCCTTGTTAATCCACATATCCAGCATATCTTCACTTAGGACATCCTTGGTCGATTGGATAACCCTCTCTTCTTGAGAGAGGAGTCTTTGTAAATAGGTCTTTGTTAATTCATTGGTAACCTCTGTATTAATGAATGATTTCAATTCCGTCAAATCCATTTTATTCAATAATTTCGCTAAATAAGCAACGGACACGGTATAGTGGGTTTTTAGGGGTTGTCCGGGATTCAAAGATTCGAAGTAGTTCACCATATGATTCATTTGGTTTCGTCGTTGGTTGTTTCTTTTGTGTTGTCTCATAAACATCACTCCTTTCTATGTGGTTATTGTAAACCATATAATTTCATTTGTCAATGGTTATTAATAACCTTTTTATTGAAAATAAAAAAATAAAACGAGGAAGCCTGGATATGTGGGATTATAGGCCTCTTCGCTTTACATTATCATTATAGTCTATAAACTGAAAATATCAATAGAAAATATAACAATTCTCTACAAAAGTACATTATTCTGTTCTTAATGCCTCCACAGGGTCCTTTTTCGCTGCTTTACGGGCTGGAATAAAGCCACCAATCAACGTCAACACACAAGATAAGACAATTAAAATCAAGGATGCATTCCATGGAATAAAGGCATAGACACTCGTATCACCAATTAAATTATGAATAATCATATTCCCAGGAATCAACAACCCTTCCGCAATCAAGATCCCTAAGACCCCCGAAGTTAAGCCAATAATAAACGTCTCGGCGTTAAAGACCGAAGAAATATTACGTTTACTCGCACCCAATGCCCGTAAGATACCAATCTCTTTGGTACGTTCTAGTACCGAAATATAGGTAATAATACCAATCATAATGGACGAGACAATTAAACTCACCGCCACAAACGCAATCAGCACGGAAGTAATCACCGTAATAATTGTGGTAATCGAAGACATCAACAACCCAACATAGTCGGTATACACAATCTGATCTTTTTCATCGGCTTCACTATTGTATTGCGTAATCCATTCACTCACTTTGTCTTTGTCTTCAAAAGAATCGGTATATAACGAAATCTTTGAAGGGGTATCAAAACTAACCACCCCTAGGGTACTCAAAACATCCTCATACGTCCCCGTCGAAATATAACGGTCATAAATTGCCAAGAGCGTCTCGTCGTCCGGGTCTTGTAAGTATTGATCAAAGGCTTGAGCCAACATCGCTTCCGTGACATTATCATTAGGTTCATATGGTTCCCCTTGAATCATGGAATACATTTGAATAAACATGCGTGCCTTATCGGAGGTATTTAAATCCTCGATATAGTTTTGGGCATCTTCAATTTTTTCCTCATCATTATCTGGTTCAAACCGTAAACCATTAAATATACTAAACTCTTGGTCATCAACTTGAGCTTGAACAATCCGATGTTGGTGAGTTTCGGTCATGATTTCATCGTTAAGGGTTGGCAAATAGCCAAGGGTCCCTAAAAATAATGCTTCATCACGATCGCTATCTAAAGCAACGATTCCCACAATTTTCACTTTCTTAGCTCGGTCTAATTGTTGTTCAATCGATTCCGCGCTTTGTTCAATTTTAACTGCTTTTTGCTCGTCTTCATTCCATTCATAATGTTCCACCGCTGGTAAGAAGTAATATTCATGACCCAGTACTTCTTCATAATTTATTTTAATCGTAGGCAAAGTTAACGGTTCTTTATTATCCAACTGTTCTTCAATCTCTAAATACTCTTCCGCTGGCAACAAGCCCAACGCATACAAATGGCGGACGTCCACTTCATAGTTCTTGTCCAAAACCAAAACCGCTTCCTGACTAGTCTTTGGCCAGTCCCCACGAACCACATGATAATGATCCAACAACATCTGAGAAATCGGCTGATCCGCCTCTTGACCTGAAATAAGCGGCTGAATAATGCTCACATCCACTGGTTGAATCTGAAACATTGGGCCCCCTGTTTCCAAGGTCTCTTCCTCAATCTCAATACCATCGGTATCTATTAAAACATCATTCACATCGTAGGTATACGTTTTAAAGCGGACATCATAGGTATAAACGACCCCATTCTCACCAAGGTACTGATGTATTTCTTCGCTTTGATCATCCAGTTTTTCTTTAAACTTTGTCAAATTGTTTTCGGTAATACTGGTCGTCATTTTCGAATAACGCTCAATATTTAAATTATTAGAATAAACACCATCTAATCCGTGCTCAATTTCCACATTCGCATCCACACTGGGGTTAATCTCCAATAAGGAACTCACATCAACGGATTGAGCTTCAATCGTAATGGGATAAGACGCCATCGTATCCTTTTGAATATCCACAATATATTGATTCGCACCCGAAGACAACGACACAATTAACGCAATACCAATAATCCCGATCGACCCAGCAAAGGCCGTTAACAACGTTCGAAACTTCTTACTCCACAAATTATTAAACGACAACATCAACGACGTCACCAGCGACATACTCGCTTTTCGCAATTTTTCAAATCCAGACGTCTGAGCGACAGCCGCTTCAAAAGGATTGGTATCCGACATCACGCGACCATCTTTCAAATTAACCACCCGATTAGCATACCGCTTCGCAAGCTCTGGATTATGGGTCACCATAATAACCAAACGATCTTTAGCCACTTCCTTTAAAAGTTCCATGACTTGATAACTTGTTTCCGAGTCTAAAGCACCCGTTGGTTCGTCGGCTAAAACAATGTCTGGGTTATTAACCAACGCCCGCGCAATCGCAACCCGTTGCATTTGGCCACCAGACAACTGGTTCGGGAGCTTATGAACATGATCTTCTAAACCAACCGCTTTCAACGCCTCAAAGGCTCGCTTTTTGCGCTGAGTGCGGGAAATACCGGAAATCGTTAAAGCCAATTCCACATTCGACTGAACCGACTGATGGTCAATCAAGTTATACGATTGAAACACAAACCCAATCCGGTGATTACGATACGTATCCCAATCGCGGCCGTGATAGTCTTTGGTCGAAACCCCATTAATTAAAACATCGCCTGAAGTATAGCGGTCTAAACCACCAACAATATTAAGCAACGTCGTTTTACCCGATCCGGACACACCCAAAATCGCCACAAATTCATTCTTACGAAAACTCAGATTCACTTCATCCAACGCCCGTTGAGTGAGCTCTCCGGTCTTATATATCTTTGTTACTTTTTTTAACTCTAACATGAAACCACAACCTTTCTGTTGTACTATGCGCATAATACATCGCCGACCAACGACTGTCAACTATAAAACCTAAAAGAAGTGAAAAAGTTGTCAGTCGAAACCAACAACTTCTTCCTCTTTCTAACCTACTTCATGTAACTTACGGCATATTTTTGAATCAATTGCCCAATACGCTCAATCGTGTCACTCGACATACCATGAGCCATATAGTCGGCCTCTCGTTCAGCCACCCCTTCATCAACGCCTAAGACATGAATTAAGAACCCGCGTAGAATCGAATACTTCTTATTCAACTCTCGTCCTTTTTCTTTACCCACCTTGGTCAGCATGATGTTTTGGTAAGGTTCTTGAACGATATAACCCAATTGAATCAAAGATTTCAATGCTCTATTCACCGAAGGTTTACTCACCTTCAGCATATTCGCTACATCCGTTACACGGACGCCTTCTCCCTTATCAAGGCGAAAAATAGTTTCAAGATAATCTTCTGTGCTTGGTGTCATGTGGTCAACCTCATTCCGTTTCTATTATAGAACATTTCAAGAGAAAAGTTAAACCTGACTAACAAATATTCGTTATAACTTGTTGTGATCTCAGACTAACGATGTTTTGGTAAGCACCAGCTAGTAACAAGACTAGTGTCTACACCTCTGACTATGCGTCGTCGTGTTAGAAAAAAAAGCATTATATACTCCCCCAACATTTTACCTCGCGGTCTAATATGGGTTTAGAAAGGTGGTACACAATGCTTATAAGGATAGTATACATCAAATATGAGATGCCTCACAAGAACTTTATTATCATGTTACTTTTCATCTTTTCTTCCCAAGTAAATACAAGCATAAGCAAATGTCCCGACATTTTTATTAATAGTTATGAAAAGGAAAAGGCGAATCTCCATTAGAAATCCGCCTGAATAGACATAAGCTTCCGTTATTTAGTTTTGACCCTATTGGATGAAGATATGCTAATTTTGCTTTAGAAAATCTACAAGATTATTCCAAAATATTTTAAATCCAGCCCAACTCATAAATTCATGAGATCCCCAATGTGGAGCACAATCTGATGTGAAAACCATTGATTTTCCTGAACCGTAAACTTGATATGCAATAAATGGATGTTCACCAATCGTCGCTAAAATTACAGAGTCATCTTTAGCTACTGTCTCATTGTAACCTAAAAAAACAGGCCAATCTGTCGGCATATTTTCAAATATTTCATGATTGCTTTCAGAAACTTCAGGATTAATTCCTTCCGGCTTTTCAACTCGATCATCAAAATCTAAACAATGTACTGGTAATAGTTCTTGTAAAGGTGATTTCCCATACCGTCCTTTACTATCAATTCCAGTAAAGGACATATATCCACCAATCATTAGAAAGTTTCCACCCTTTCGGACATATTCTTTAATCATTTCCAATGGGTTCGCTACTGTTTTTCCTTCTAAAAAAACCTCATTAGGAAGCAGGAAGGAATTCGCCCCTACATCTGAAACCATTACAACATCATACACACTTAAAGCATCCATCGATTTAGGAAACATTTCTCCAACCGCGTGTGCAGGGATATGCGTAATTTCGTGTTGTTCTAAAGCTTCAAATAATTTCTCAGCCCCAAATTCGTAGTGTGTACTAGTGAAAGTATCGTAACCTTTTTGATGGATTATGTGTTTAATCCAAGTTTCTCCAATAAATAAAATTTTCGCCATTTTTAATACCTTTCTAAATTAATTAATATCTGGTTCTTCGATTTTATTACCATTATGGTATCGATAAATAATCTTTGATAAATCCGTTGAATAAATAAACCTTTCAAATCGTTGATGTAAACTAAGACGTTGCTGTTTGTCATTAATGACTAAAACACTAAATTTGTATCCAGGTTCAATTACACCATATTCTCCAAAATACGACCCACTATTCTTGGTCATTAGTGCAAAGGCTTGTTCTAGAGACAGCCTCTTTGTGTCTTTTTCGACAGAAACAATATTTGAATATCTGCGAATTGATAATAGATTACTTAGGGGGTTTAATGTGCCACCACCACCAATGTCACTACCATATCCAACATTAATGCCCTCTTCCAATAATTCCACAACACTTATATTACGATCGCTTGGATTATCACTAAGTGCTGTAGCACAATGAACGAGTGTTAACTTTTTCTCTTTTATAATTTCAAAATCAGTTTTACTAGCGGAAACACCGTGAATTACAAGTGATTTTTCAGGTTCCAATAAGCTAAATTCATCATATACTTCCAAGTAACTTTGGTTAGGATATCGTCGTCTTAAATGCACATCATCAAATTCCCCTTCAGCAAAATGCAGTTGTAGTGGCGTTTTATGCACTTTAGCTAACTCACCTAAAGCTTTCATTAATTCTGAGCTACATGTCGGAATAAATTCTGGCGTAATAGCATAATTTACCCTTTTGCTCAAAGATTCGCCAAACTCGATACCAACCACCGTTGATGCCAGCGACTTTTCTATGGTTTCTCTTGGCTTTCCAGTCAGACTTAAATCACAATTCATTTTTCCAACATTTGCGGTGAGTCCACTCTTTTCAAGTCTATTCATTAAATCAATAGTTGGCTCTATTTCTATTGCTGTTAGAATGGAAGAACACATTATCCCTGAATACCATAAATCATGCACTAGATTTTTATTCGCATCAATATACTCATCTTCATAGTCATATCGTTTTTCCGAAGCATAAAGCACCTTTTCAAAAAAATCATTTAATGGTAAATCATAACCTAAACCACGAATGTTGTACTGCGACGCATGCAAATGCAAATCAGAAAAAATCGGTATCATCAAAAATTCAGAAAAATCAATAAATGAATTGTTCGGTTTCTTATCTGAAATAGCCAAAATAGTTCCACTTCGATCCACAGAAATATATTTTCCGACTTCGCAAACAAGTTTATTATTTGAAGAAATCGTAACATAATTACACAAATAGGTCCTAATCATTATCATCACCAACTGTCATTCTCTTTTGAATTTTTCTGTTTCTTTGAATTGAATAAATGGTTATCCCGATAATTGTTGTAGCATATGGAAGCATTTGAATAAACTGTGGCGGAATCTTTAATGTTTGGAGTGAATTAGCTGCAGCATCAGCTGCACCAAATATCAACGACGCAAACAATGTACCTAGAGGAAGTTGATTACCCATTGCATTTGCAGCTATGCCGATGAAACCTCTACCAGACGTCATGTTTGCTGTAAATCCATTCATATAACCCATAGATAGGAAGACTCCAGCAGATGCAGCAAAAACACCAGCTATCATTAACGCCAACATACGTGTTTTAAAGACACTAACACCAACAGACACTAAGGCATCTGGATTTTCACCAGAAACTCTTAGTCTGACACCTTGACGCGTTTTGAACATAAAAATATGTGAAACGATGACAGCAATGATAGCTAGATAAGTTATAACGTTATGGCCAGAGAAAATGGTTCCAATGACTGGAATATCTCTAATAATTGGCAAGGAAACACTAGGCAATACTTTGCTTTCAAGTCCAATCGAATTTCCTTTACTTCCTGTTAGCATAAATAGCGCGAAAACTGTTCCTCCTTGTGCAAGGACATTTAATGCTAGGCCTGATAAAACACTATTAGCATTCAATTTCAATGTTAAAAAACCAAGAAATAATGATAAAATGACACCCAAACAAACGGCTAGAAAGTACCCAATCCATGCACTTTGAAAAATACTTGAACTAACAACACCAAGTAATGCACTCGATAACATAACTCCTTCTATTGAGACATTAATAACTCCAGATCTTTCTGAAAAAACCGCAGCTAAACCAGCGAGTATAATGGGCGTGCTTACTCTAAGAATTGAGTGCAAAAAACCGGAAGACAAAATAATTTCTAATACTTGTTGCATATTCTTCCTCCTTCCCTTAAATTGATCATTTTGCTAACTCCTTTGTTTCATCTACTAACTGATTGTCTTGACTATTTTTATTCAATTTTCGTCTTCTTAAAATTAAATTTGCTGTAACCATTATCATGATTAAACCTTGAATAATATAAACCATCTCATTAGGAACAGAGCTAGTTCTTGCCATGATATCTGTTGCAGTTCTTATATAAGCCATAAATAGTGCACTAATAGGAACTAACGCCGGATTATTTGAAGCTAAAATTGCTACCGTCATTCCATCAAAACCTAAACCAGGCGAAGCTTGCCACAAATATCGATCGTACATCCCCATAATTTCGACTGAACCACCGATACCAGCTAAAGCTCCCCCAATTATTTGAACTAAAAACATAATCATAAATACTTTTATTCCAGAATATCTTGAAAATTCCTTATTATATCCAACCATACGTACGCTGTACCCCGTTTTTGTTTTAAACAAAAACAGGTACGTTAAAACCGTTGCTATTAGTGCAATTACAATACCTAAATGTATCCTAGTTCCTTCAATTAATATCGGAAGCTTAAAGCTCTCTGGTATAAGGTGAGAAGCAAGATATCCAGAACTTGGATCTCTAACAACATTCAATAATATGTATGTTGAAAAGAAAACAATCATTGAATTTTGCATCATAGAAACAACGAATTCGTTAACTTGCCATTTGGATTTAAGAATTGCGGGTATAAATGCACCTAGAATACCAGCAATAGCACCAACTATTACTCCAGCTAATAGAGACACCCCAAAAGGTAAATTCACATTCAAGGAAAAGTATGTCGTTGCTAGTCCGCCAAGGATAAATGATCCATCTGCTACCAAGCTAAATTGTTGTGCTTGGAACATGACACTTGCAGCTAATCCGGTAAAAATAAGTGGTATCGTTTTTTCAATGATATTTCCCATTCTTCTAAAACTTGAAAATGGTCCGGTTATGAAGTTTCTAATCGTATTCCAAGGATCGTCCGAAATTATGATAATGATCGCAAATGAAATCGCAAGTGCTAAAGTTACAGCAATAATTATTCCTGAAAGCTTCTTCCAATCAATTTTGTGACTGCGCATCATTCTCTCCTCCCAATATATTGTCTTTTCTCAAACCTAGCATGTAGTATCCCAGTTCTTCTTCGCTAACCTCTTTATTGGAATCAAAGAATCCAGTTATTTCACCATCATACATAACAACGATTTTGTCTGATAGCTCGAGAATCTCATTTAAATCAGATGAAACCATTAAGACCGCAACTTTTTCTTCTCTCAATTTTAAAAGATTTCTATAAATAAACTCTGCAGAGCCCACATCTACGCCTCTCGTTGGTTGATTCGCAACTAGTAATTTAGGATTTGAAGAAATCTCTCTTGCTATAACTACTTTTTGCATATTACCGCCTGAAAGCATCCGAACCGTTGAAAAAATACTTCCTGTTAAAACAACAAATTGTTCAACTAGTTTTTCACTAAGATTTTTTATTTTAGAATCACTAAAAAATATCCCGTTTTTGATACTCTTATCCTCTAATTTGGTGGATATTAAGTTTTCTGAAATTGTTGCATCAAGAGCAACGCCCTGATGAATTCGATCTTCTGAGATGTGAGATAATCCTAATTCTCTTATTTGTTTAATGCTCTTATTCTTTATGTTTTTTCCGTTTATGATAACATCTCCCTCATAAACTTGACTAAGACCGCAGATAATATTCACTAAATCAGATTGACCATTGCCTTCTACACCAGCGACTCCCACAATTTCTCCGCCTTTTAAAGAGAGAGATAAATTGTTAATTACCATTTTTCCAAAACTATTACGATATGAAAGATTCTTGATTGATAAAACTTCCGATGCAGTTTGAATAGTTGACTTTTCAAAGTGCTTGATTATATCACGGCCAACCATTAATCTTGAAATTTCATTTTCGGAAATTTCACTATTCAAATAAGTACCAACAGTTTTTCCTTTTCTAATAATCGTTATCCGATCAGAAATTCTCTTTACTTCATCCAGTTTGTGCGAAATAAAAACGACGGTTTGACCTTGTTCCTTAAACGCAATTAATTGTTCAAACAATTCTTCGGTTTCTTGAGGCGTTAATACTGCTGTTGGTTCATCTAGGATTAATATCTTTGCTCCTCGCGCAAGAGCTTTTAAAATCTCAACTTTTTGTTTTTCACCCACTGAGATATCTCTAACACGACTTTTTGGATTTAACTTAAAATTATATTTTTTTGCGAGTTCTTTGGTTTCATTGTTCATTCGTTCATAATCGATAAACACACCCTTTTTAGGCTCAATTCCGAGAAAAACATTCTGAGCTATCGATAATGAATCAACAAGTTTAAAGTGCTGGTGAACCATCCCAATACCTAATTCAATTGCATGTGAAGGAGACTGGAAATTTACGAGTTTTCCATCTAAATAAACTTGACCCTCTGTTGGTTGAATCTCACCGAAAATGATATTCATCAATGTTGATTTTCCAGCACCATTTTCACCAGTAATAGCATGTATCTCTGCTTTTTTAAGATCCATTGAAATACCATCATTAGCGACAACACCGTTATCATAGATTTTGACTACATCATTTAATTCTAAAACTGTATCCATATAACCTCCTATTCATTCAAAAGGAGAGTTTTGCACTTTCATGCAAAACTCTCAGAAACTACTATGGTCTAACTGAATCTACGATATCGCTCACTTCTTGAGTAGTAAGCCCAAACGCTGATGTAACAGTAACGCTTCCATTAACAATTGAATCATAAGCATCATCTATTAGCGCTTTTGTTTCATCATCCACTAGTGCATCAAAATATTGATTATCACTAAGTCCAACTGCATTTTCTTGAATTCCAAGTTTTTCTTCTGATCCTAGTGGCAGTTTTCCTTCAGCATTTAATTCGAATGAACGAACTAACGATTCTGCAACGTTCTTCATCACTGATACCGGAATAACATTTGCTTGTTCAGGGTCTGTGTCATGATAGAGCATTGCCTGGTCTGAGTCGACTCCAATAGCAAAATTACCAGATTCTTTTGCAGCTTCTAATGTTCCAATACCAGATGCACCAGCTGCTGTAAATACAAAGTCTGCTCCTTGATTATATTGCGCTAATGCCATTTCTTTAGCCCTAGGACTATCTGCGAAGCTACCGACATAACCAACTAATACCTTTATATCTGGATTTACGGATTGCGCACCTTCAATGTATCCAATTAAGAAATCATTAATCCCTGCTCCATCTGCTCCGCCTAAAAATCCTAAAATACCAGTTTCAGACATATTAGCAGCCATAACTCCAGCGAGATAGGACGCTTCATTTACTTTGTAGTTAATCGAATATACGTTTTCGAATTTATCGATCGTATAATCAACCGCTGCATCAAATAAAATATACTTAACATCAGGGAATTCTGGTGCTACATTTTGGAACGGTTCTTGTAACTGCCAACCAGAACCAATAATGAAATCATAACCATCTTCTGAGAAATCAAGGACATTTGTTTCGAAAACAGTAGCATCTGTACCCATTTCTACAACTTGAACTGTCACGTTCTCGTATTTTTCTAAAATTCTGTCTGTTCCCTCTTTTGCGGAATCTAGGAACGACATATCACCTAGATTACCGGATAATAATAAAGCAACCCTTACGGTTTCTTCACCGCTGCCCGTCTCTGTATCGGTTTCTTTTCCTGTAGATGGTCCACACGCCACCAATACTAAAGTCAAAATCATGAGTAATATAATAGACTTAAATTTATTTCCTGTATTCATATCTTTTCCTCCTTATATTTGAATACTTAAAACCTTATTCAGGGGCGATTTCTAGCGCCAATTCCATCATTTGGGTATATCCCTCTTGTCGCATTTTTGAGCTATCCTTTTGATTTGTTTCTTCACTATCACTTATTGTAAAAATAGCTAATGCTCTTTTACCCAGTTTTCTTGCTACTGTGTATAGACCCGCAGATTCCATATCTGCAGCTATGGCTCCATATTGTTTGAATTTTTCAATAGCTGCTTTAGATTCTTCTTCATCATAAAACTGATCACCGCAAACAACCATTCCTGCGTGAGCGGTTATGTTCATTTCTTTAGCTTTAAAATAAGCTTCTAGCATCAAATCAAAATCAGGTGTTGGACAAAAGTTGAATCTCCCAAATGAACCATGTGTCATTGAAGAATCAGAACTTGCTGCTGTCGCAATGATCACATCTTTTAATCCCACAAAATTTTGTAAACTTCCTGAAGTACCAATTCGAATAATAGTTTCAACTTCATAGAAAGCGAATAATTCATGATAATAAATCAAAGCAGACGGAATTCCCATACCGGACCCCATAACGGAAACCCTTTTTCCTTTGTAATATCCCGTATAACCTAGCATTCCTCGTACTCCATTAAATTGCTTCACATCGTCTAGATACGTTTCAGCAATAAATTTAGCGCGCAATGGATCCCCAGGCATTAATACAGTGTTCGCTATTTCATCTACTGATGTTGCCTCAATGTGCGGCGTTGGAATTTTTTTCATATTCTATTTTCCTCCTAATTTTTTAACAGTCTCTCCATAAACAATCAATGGTTCAATAAAATTAGCTTGACTATCGATTTCTTTTCCTTCTAAAAGTTGTATTAGTAAATCAATTGAAAGATTACCGATAGCATCAATCTGTTGATCAATAGTTGTTAATTTTAGTTCAAGATATTGGATTCTTTCTAGGTTATCATATCCGACAACTGAGAGATCCCCGGGAATAGATTTCCCAGCTTCTGTAAATGCTCTAATTGCTCCGTAAGCCATTAAGTCATTCAATGCAAATATCCCAGTAATATCTTCGTTCAATAACATTAATGCATTTTCATAGCCGCTCTCGTAAGTGTAGTTACCTTCCAAAATGTGTTCTTGATTAATCTGAACACCATTTCTATTTAATTCATCAAGAAATCCCTTTAATCTGCTATTAGAGTTTGGTGTATTTGACGGACCAGTAATACAAGCTAGTTTTTTATGATTTGCTTCTAAAAACAATTGCGCTGCTAATCTACCACCTTTATCACTATTTCCAGTGACTAAAGGAGAGTTTTCAATTTCAATTGACTCATCAAGCAAAACATATTTGAATTTTTTATCTTTCTGTAACTCTTCGATAATAGGGTCAAATTTGCTGGAAACAATTAATGCACCATCAAAGGTTCTTGCTCTTAATAAATTACTAATTCTTTTTCTCTTTGACTCATCTTCAGGAAAACCAATCAAGGCGAGATTATACTGTGTTTGTTCCATCCTCTCCATAATTGATTGAGCCATAATCGTGTAATAAGGGTTCATTAAATCGGGAACCATCAAAGCAATTAAGTTGCTTTGATTATTGCTTAAATTCTGTGCAAGACGATTTGGGATATATTGCAATTCTTCAACAGCATCATAAACAGCCTTTTTCGTTTCTGCGCTAAATGAATCACTCTTTCCATTTAACAAGAGAGAAACTGTCGTAACAGAAACATTTGCAAGCTTGGCTACATCCTTAATAGTTGCTTTCATTTTACACCTCATTAAACCGGTTTACTAAATCGGTTTAATTATAACTTGAAAATGTAACCGCTGTCAATAGATTTTACACAAAAAAATGTGAATCACTTGCTTTTTAAGGTAAATTAGACCTAATTATCTAATTTACCCTAAAACTTAATGCCTAGTTAATCCTCATTAAAATTGTTTTAGATCAGATGTAAAAGTATGGAATGCTATTTAAAAAAAGATATCGTCAATCGATGATTTCACTAGTCTATCTACTTTCATTCCACTTATTGTAAAATACATGGGTCGTATTAAGATTCCTTGGTTACTACACTCTACGTAGACTTTCATACCAGTAATATGTACTGTCTGTCATAAAAGAGAAAAAGGCGAATCTCCATTAGAAATCCGCCTGAATAGACATAAGCTCCTCTTATTTAGTTTTGAGCTTTTTGGTAAGCAATCTCTTGACGGCATAACCATAAATAGGCAACCGCAATCAATGGAACACCAATATACCAATACTTAAACAACAACATAATCGCAATCGCATCAATACAGTCATGACCAACTCCAGCTGAACCTAAAGCCCCAAAATCAAAGACGACAAAGGCCATACCCGATAAGAAAATCAACAAGAAGCCATAAACAAAACCGGCAACAATTGCCCCACGTGTACCGCCGCGAGCATTACCAAAGATACCTGCGACCCCACCGGTAAAGAAAGCACCAATAATCGAAACTAATGGAGCCGTTTTAAAGGCCAATGAACTCGCCACCATGGCCACCAACATCCCAACAACCGCCGAAATAAAGCCAATCATCAAGGAATTAGGGGCAAAACCAAACAACGATGGAACATCCAATGCCGGAATCGCATTCGGAATAACTTTATCCGCAATCCCTTTAAAGGCTGGAACAATTTCTCCCAAGAACATCCGCACACCATAAAGTAAAACCAACACCCCACCCGTAAAGCCTAGGGCTTTAAGCAACATAAAGATAATATAGTTTTGACCTTGAGCATATGGCGCAACCACCGATGGTCCACCAACAATCGCTAAACCAACAAAGAAAATAATCATAATCAAGGAAATCGCAATCGCCGTATCCTTAAAGAATTCCAACGAATCTGGAAGATCTAACTCTTCCGCATCTTTTTCTTTATTTCCAACTAAACCACCAATATACCCCGCAGCCGTCGTCCCTAATGTGGTTAAGTGAGCGACCGCAAAATCATTAGATCCCGTCAATTCACGAACAATCGGCTGGGAAATCGCCGGAAGCATCGTTTGGAAAACTCCCTGCAAAATACTACCTAAGACAATAATCATGACGTCGTTTAAACCTAATGCATACAATGCCCAAGCAACCGTCACGGAAAGAATCCACATCATATGTCCAGTTAAAAAGACATATTTCAAAGGTGTAATACGGGCAAGGACAATATTAACGATAAAACCAATCGCCATAATCAACGAAGACGTCCGAGCGACAACCGCAATCGTCGTTTGAGTAGCCGCAACGACAGATTCTGAAGACGTCGCAAACCCTTGTAAACCAGTAACATCTTGGAACAACCCAACAAATGGTAAAATCTCACCAACTAAAATACCAGACCCAGCCGAAATAATTAACAACCCAATCGCGGTTTTAATCGTTCCAGAAAAAATATCTCCAGCTTTTTTCTGTTGTAAGATTAATCCAAGGAAGGCGACCAAACCAACAATCAATGCTGGTGTTTGTAAGAACCCTAATATAAAATCTAACATACTCTCTCCTCCTATTTTTTAAAGTATTCTTCTAATTTTTCTTGAATTTCTTTTTTGTTGACAATGTTTTTAATGAAAATAACATTATCCTGACCGACAAAATGCTTCTTAAAATCTTGGGTAGTGACAATAATGTCTGCTTCTTTACCCTTCAGTGTCCCCATATCCCAATGTTCAACCGTGGCTGCGATATCCATGTTCTTTAGGACATCTTGGACACTCATTTTCATAATTAGACTAGATCCAACACCTAATCCACATACCGTGACGACTTTTAACATGTTTCCCCTTTCTATAGACAATCAATCTTGTCTCTGTATTTACGGATGATGTCCGCGTTGATTTGATCTCCTTCGTTTAAGTTTGAAGAAACATAAACGGGTGGAATATATCCGGCATTAACACAATTTTCAATCGTTTGAGCTGAAATTAGATTGACCACCGTTATCCCTAAGATGGTACTCGTACCATTAAAATTGCTCGGCATCCCTTCCATACTTAAGGCGGCATCGCCTTTAACACATTTCAAGTCAATGACGACATCCGCATAGTCTTTGAGCATCTTCCCAGTCGAATGACGAGAACTCACCGAACCGCTAAATTCTTTTGACGTCAAGACAACAACCTTCATCCCAATGTTTTTAGCTTCAATCGCCATATCAATAACCGCAGCATTTCTTCCTGAAACTGAAACAATAATCATCGTATCGTCGGCACTCACGTTTTGAGTATTCAAATAATGACCCGCAAAACCTTCAATACGTTCTTGCCTAGTACTCAGGATCGCAATCGGATTTAAGGAGTACGGTGGAACAAGAAGGGCATTCACTTGAGCTAAACCCCCTGCTCGATAAAACAGTTCCATAGGAAACATTTGGGAATGACCACAACCAAAAACATGGATGACCCGGTCTTTCATAACCGTCGCTGCACAAAAATCAGCTGCCAATCGAATATTTGCTTCCTCTTCTTTTACTTGTCTGTTTAACTGTTCAAACACAATGCTGGTGTATTCGTTGTACTTCATTTTTTCTACCTATTAATCCTTTCTAATATTTCTTCTTTGTTTGGATTGGAACGTATGAGCTCTAGGAAGTCTTCATCCGACAACAATTCAACCAATCCCTGTAAAATCGCTAAATGACTTTCAGAATCAACGGCCGAGAAACAAAAGGCTGCGCTAATATACTTATCTGGATCTTCTTCACTTAAAACAAGCTTGTCCTCAAAGGTTGCGAGCGAAATCCCAACTTCATGAACCCCGCGCTCATGGCTTCCATGAAAGAAAGCTACTCCAGGGATAATAATCATATACAACCCAAACTTCTCTATCGTCTCGCGTATAGAATCTAAATAATCCGTTGTAATAATGTTCTTATCAAGCAACGGCTTCGTCGTAATTTGAATCGATTGTTCCAAATTAGTCGCTTTTTGCTTCGTAAGGATATGCTCCTTTGTTAAATATTCTTTAATCATCTCATCATAACGTTATGACCTGTATAACCAATAGAATGGGAAATCCCTCATTCCAGTTCAATCGTGAATTTCAAGGAATTTCCCTTTGATACTTGGACAGAATAACTAATCGGATCTTCTTTAATAAACGTTAACCGCTTATTAATTAATCCATAATCCTCTTTTGTTTCCAACTCAAACATCTCTTCATCCGTTAAACGACACGCTTGTAGCGATTCTTCAGCCGATTCAAACCGAATCCCTTTTTCTTGAATCACCTCGTAAAGCGATTGTTTTGAAAAATCATAAGCCGGATCGAGCATAAAGCTGAATAACTCTTTATTAAAATATCCCTTATCAACCATAATCGGCTCGTTTTCACGACAGCGAATTCGTTTGATAAAAATCACCTGTTCGTCACTCTCCAGATTCAATTTATCCGCAATATTACGGGGTGGAAAAATGAGCGACAATTCAACGACTCTCGAATTCGTTAAGATGCCTTGTCTTGCGACTTGTTGAGAAAAACTAAAAATATCTTTTAATTTCTGTTCAATGGAACGATCTTTTACAAAAGTTCCTTTTCCATGAACCTTTTCAATGACATTCTTTTGAACCAACAAATTGATGGCATTCCTGACCGTAATTCGACTAATATTATAGATCTGTTCCAATTCACGCTCCGAAGGAATTACGTCACCAGGTTGTAATTTGTTTCGGTGAATTAAAGATTCTATTTCTTGAGCTGCTTGATAATAAAGTGGCGGTTGGCTTGGTCCTCTTTTCAACGTCCTCTCCTCTCTATGGTTATCTTATACTGGTTATAACCAGTTGTCAAGAAATTTTATTACAATTTCAGAAAAACGTCACTTTTAAAAGTAGATTAGACACAGCTATCTAATTTACTTTAACAATTTTAATATCTAGTCTACTTTCGTTATGATTAATTTGGTGCGAGTGTAAAAGAAAGGAAAGACATGAAAAAACAT
>JBNRMW010000004.1:0-47224 GCA_050309795.1 Erysipelotrichaceae bacterium
AAACATCCATCCCTAGTTTAGCATGTTTTGTATAAAATATCTGCTCAAGTTTTCCTTGTTTTTTACAATTTCATCATTAGTGTCTAGCCTACCTTAAGAATATCTAATCTACTTTTAGAAGTAACCAATTTCAGAAAAAAACACCTACAAATCATTTCGTAGGTGTTTCACAATCTATTTAATTATATTATTTGCCATTAATTTTCAAAACTTTAAACAATTCAACAACAAACCAAGGCATAGCAGACAATACACCAACAAGTAACCAATGCATGCCATCTAATGGTACCAATTTAAACAAATCCGCTAACGGATCAAACAACAAGACCGCCAACATCATTAAGCCATTAATAATCACGGCATAAATCAGCCACTTATTCTTAGTTAACGTTTTAAAGACCGACTCATTTGCGGCGTGAATGTTAAACGAATGGACCAATTGCGAGAAACCGAGAACCGCAAACGCCATCGTTCGACCTTGTTCCAAATCACCATCCAAACCAAACAACCAGCCATTACCAATCATAAATCCCAGTAAGGTCAAAATACCAATCATCAAACCTTGATAAACAACACAATAAGCCATCGGACCGGTAAATAAGGAATTTGAACGGTCGGGACCTCTTTGCATAATATCTTCTTGTTCTGGATCCATACCCAACGCCAAGGCTGGAAGGGAGTCCGTGACTAAGTTAATCCACAAGATATGGATAGGAATTAACGGCGTTGCCCAATTCATTAACGTCGCAACCAACAAGGTTGTCAACTCTCCTAAGTTACAAGACAACAAGAAACTAATCGCTTTCTTAATATTATCTTTAATACGACGACCTTCCGCCACCGCATTAACAACCGTCGCAAAGTTATCATCTGTTAAGACCATATCCGCTGCCGATTTCGCAACCTCTGTCCCAACAATACCCATTGCTGCCCCAATATCCGCCCGTTTCAAGGCAGGGGCATCGTTAACACCATCACCAGTCATCGCGACGATTTCATTGTGATGTTTGAACGCTTCAATAATCCGTGTCTTATGTTGTGGTGAAACCCGAGCAAAGACGCCGATATCGTAAATTTGTTCAATTAAATCTTGATCGCTCATCGTATCCAATTCACGACCCGATACCACCCGTTGGTGGTCATTTAATAACCCAATATCCCGAGCAATCGCTGCCGCTGTGATTTGGTGGTCGCCCGTAATCATTATTGGGGTGATTTGAGCTTGTTTACATTCTTCAATCGCTTGGCGAACTTCCGGACGTGGTGGGTCAATCATACCCACTAGACCAAGGAAAATTAAATCCGATTCTAAAGTCTCATCTCCGTCAATAATTTCTTCCGGCGCTGGTTTATAAGCAATCGCCAAGACCCGTAGGGCTCTTTCACCCATGTTGACATTGGTCGCTTGAATGGTATCAATCACTTCTTGATTAAGCTCCGTAATACCCGTCTCTAATAGAACACGGCTAGAAATATCTAAAATCTCATCGACCCCACCTTTAACAAAGACCAAATTCTCACCATCCACGGCATTCACCGTGGTCATACGTTTCCGTTTTGAATCAAAAGGAACCTCTGCTACACGCTCATACTTAACGTCTAATAAACTCGGATCTTGTTCTACAGCCCAGCGGGAAATCGCTGTTTCCGTTGGATCACCAACCCAAGTCGTGTTTTCAATCAGTCTTGAGTCATTACATAAGAAACCACCCTTGACCATTAAATCTTTATCTTCAACAAAGCTAAAGCTATCCACAATAGTCATGACGTTTTGAGTTAGCGTCCCTGTTTTATCACTACAAATAATCGATGTCGAACCCAGGGTTTCAACCGAAGGCAAGGTCCGAATAATCGCGTTCTTCTCAACCATCCGTTGAACACCTAAAGCTAATACAATTGTCGACACCGTCGGTAACGATTCCGGAATCACCGCAACCGCTAAGGAAATCGCCACCATGAACATCTCCAGAGGTTCTTTCCCATTAAATAAACCAATCAAGAAAATACCAGCAACCGCGATAATCGCAACAATCCCTAAAATCTTCCCTAAATCATTTAATTGCTTTTGAAGCGGTGTTAATTCTTGAACTTGTTCCGTTAATGACGCAGCAATTTTACCAACTTCGGTATCCATCCCCGTCGCCACAACTTCACCAATTCCTCGTCCATAAGCCACTTGTCCACTAGAATACGCCATATTGAAACGATCACCTAATGGGGCATCTTCGGGAACAATCGCATCGGCGTCCTTTTCAACTGGAACGGATTCCCCTGTTAACGATGCTTCTTCGATTTTTAGCGAAGATGTTTTCATTAAGCGTAAATCCGCTGAAACCAAATCGCCCGCTTCTAGAAGAACCAAATCTCCAAGGACCAATTGTTCTGACAGAATTTCTTGTTCAACGCCATCTCTTAAAACTTTAGACGTTGGTGCCGATAATTTCTGCAGGCTTTCTAGGGCGCTTTCTGCTTTACCTTCTTGATAAAGACCTAAAATCGCATTAATGACGACAATCGCTAAAATAATAATCGCATCCACGGGTTCGCTGACAAAAAACGAAATCACTGACGCCACTAATAAAATAACAATCATGGCATCTTTGAATTGATCAAAAAATCTTAAAAGCAACGAACGCTTCGGGGCTTCTTCCAGTTTGTTGTAGCCATATTTCTCGAGTCGAGAAGCTGCTTCTTGGGTCGTTAACCCCTTGTTAATATCTGTATGTTGTTCCATACGCTTCCTTTCTAGGCCTCATTTAATAAAAAAAGACCTCCGTTACAAAAAACGATAAAGTCTCAAGGTTTCATCTAAATACCGAGCGCATTGCTGTGTTGACGTATATCTAGAACCATATTGGGCCCTCTACTCCCTTTACTTGTAGTATTATAACGATTAACGACTTTAAAAGTCAAATATAATCCAGTGAATTTTTGTAAAAAAACATCTCCAAAAGCCCTCTCCCTAAACTAATACATTCAATAACTGCTCTGCAACCAAAAAATAAATAATTAAACCTAAAGCATCCACCAATGTCGTAATCATTGGCGCCGACATAATAGCGGGATCCAGTTTCAATAACTTCGCTAAAATCGGCAACAAACAACCAAACACTTTCGCCATAATCACAATCGCCATCAACGCAATCGAAACCGTTAACGCCAAAGCCAAATTTGGTTCGATAAAATAGTAAATCCGCACAAAATTAACCAATGCTAAAGCCGAACCCGTAATCAGCCCAATACGGATTTCCTTAAACACAATCCGCCAAAAATCACCAAGCTCAATCTCCTTTAACGTCATCCCCCGAATAATCAAAGTCGACGTTTGAGAACCCGCGTTCCCCCCAGAATCCGTTAACATCGGAACAAAAGTCACCAAAATCGGCAACGCTACAAACGCATGTTCAAAATGACCCAAAATAGAGCCATTAATCATCCCCGAAATCATTAACATCATCAACCAGACAATACGGTGCTTCGAATGTTCCCAAGCCGAGGTCGTCAAGTACGGACGATCATCCGGTTTAATGGCCGCCATCATTTGTAAATCTTCCGTATGCATATCGTGAACCATATCTAAAATATCGTCATACGTAATAATACCTACCAACCGCTCTTCCGCATCCACAACTGGTAACGCCAAAAAATCATAGGTTTCAAACAAACTAACAATCTCTTCATCTTCTGCCGAGGTCACGGTATAAATGACATTGGTTTCCATTATTTCGTAGACATATTGTTCATCCTTTGCGGATAATAATTGTTTCAGGGAAACAACCCCTTTTAAATGACGTTGGGCATCCGTGACATAACATGTATAAATCGTTTCAAAGCGTTCCGTCGTTTTACGGATTTTATGAATTGCTTCAGCCACCGTCATATCTCGTTGTAAATTCATAATCTCTGGGGTCATTAAAGCGCCAGCCGTCCCATCTTCATAGTTTAAATAGCGATTAATTAAGTTTCTCGTTTCTGGAGTCGACAAACGCAGCACCCGACTCACCATATTGGAAGGAAGCTCTTGGACTAAATCCACCGCGTCGTCCGTATACAAGGATTCAATAATTTCATGAACCTCGTCATCCGTCATTTGGGAGAAAATGTTCTCGGCCACATCCACTTCTAAATGGGAAAAAGCCTCGGCGGCTAAATCTTTCTGCAACAAGCGAAAAAGAACAACAATCTGTTTACCTTCTTCAATCTCATCAAAAAAATCAGCAATATCTGCCGCGTGCAGCTCGTTTAATTCCCTTTGAAGCCGTTTAAAATCATGTGCTTCATACAAATCTAATAGTTTTTCAAAAAGTTTTTGATTATTATCCATCGTTTCCGTCTTCCAAGTGTTTTACAAAGACAACGACCTACAAAACCCAAATTTATCGTCGTCTTAATACCAAATATAAGCCGTCAAAACCACAAAATGGTTGTCGTAAGTCCACTTGTTCTCTCCTTTCTCGCTAGTTTAATCATAACCTTTTTAGCCCAGTTAAACAAGCAAACCAAGTGATCAAACCAACCACAAAAAACAAAAGAAAATGAGAGCTTTATGCGTTTTCCCTTATCTATTTAAGTCATTTCAAAACATCAAAAACATACCCTTGAGCCCGAATATCGTCAATCAAACGCTCAAGAAGTTCCACATTCGTAACCGATACCGCATGTAACAACATAATCGAACCCGGATGCAACTGCCCCATAATCTGTTCATAGGCTTGTACTGGCTCCGGTTGGGCATCCACCAGCCAATCCCGATAAGCAAAACTCCAGAAGACGGTCGTATAACCTAAATCTTGAGTAATTTTTAAACTACGTTCGCTATAACCACCTTCAGGCGGTCGATAAAACTTCGCCATCTCTTGACCCATCAGATCTCGATACTTATCTTCAAGCTGCTTGATATCTTTTATAAAAACATCCGTCCCCTCGGCGAGTGCTGATGCTGCCCGCAAATGCCGATCGGTATGATTGGCCACCACATGACCTTCTTTAACCATGCGCTGGACTAATTGGGGATTACGCTGGACATAACTGCCGGTCACAAAAAACATGATTGACACCTGTTTAGCCTTCGCAATATCTAAGATCCGCTCGGTATTGTTTTCATATTCATAGCCTTCATCCATCGTTAAATAGATTACTTTCTCCGTCGCCGGTTTCAACCAAAGGCCATCATATTGTTGAAGCAGACGAGCAATATCCGCATCGATGGTCGGTTGAATCCCTTGATTCAGTGGCGAAGGAATCCGATACCACCAACTCAAATCACGGTTTGAATACTGCCCATAGTTTGGTTTCGGTGGTTCGACTGGCGATTCTACTGGGGATTCTACTGGGGATTCTACCGGGGATTCAATCGGTGTTTCAACCGGCGGTTCAACCGGAGATTCAATACTCGGAGATTCAGGATTTTTAATCACATCGCCTACGGTAATCATAAGATTAGACGTCACCGCTTCAACCTCAAACTCAAAATCAACCAACTCGGTCTGAATATTATTAACAAACACCTTTGGTTCGGATAGATCATAATCGCGATCCAGAATTAACCGAAAGGCGACCTGCTGCCCTTCATTAACCACTTCCTCATCACCAAGGATTTCCAGCTCGTAACCCACACCCTGTTCAAGGGTAATGGTATATTGACGATTAAACGTAATCACGATATTTGTTTGAATATCTTCAATTACATATTCATTATTAGTGTCTAATTCTATTTCCACATCATTCACAAAAACCCGATTAAAGGTCACCCCTTCAGGCAAGACAAATCGGTAATCTTCTCCTTGTTGAACCGTCATAATTTCCGGCTCATCCTTCAATCCAAAAATGGTAATAGTCCAAGACTGTGGTACTGGATTACAAGCGTATAGAGCAATACTAAGCATTAGGACAAGAACTTTTTTCATATCCACCACCTCTAGCTTTATTATACGCAAACCAACGTTTAACCAAGGTCTAAATGCTTATTATTATTTCGTATTTTTCTCTAGGGTAATCATCAAAATCGATGCCATAATCAACCCAAAACCGACCACCTTCAACAATGTCAACGTTTCCCCTTGAAAGACCATACCGACAATAAAACTAGAAATCGGTTCCAGCAAACACAAAATCGATGCCGTCGTGCTCTCAATTACCTGCAACCCCTTTTGTAACAAAACCGTGGCTATAAACGACGTCGACAGGGCAATAACAATCATGAGCCCCCAAGTATAGTAATTCAAATGAATGGTTATAAAATCCAAAAAGAAATTCAAGCCAAAAATAAACACACTCGAAAAAAGAGCCAAGTAAAACGACAACACATATGGACTCAACGCAATAATAAACTTCCTTGGTTGTACCCCCTTGAGAAATAAAAACCACGAGGCTTTTTTTATCAACCAAGTTGGTGTTGGCATAATTTAAGAACATATTTGGATAAAACAGTTCCATTTTTACATTCAAACTTTGTTCGGCATATTTCTTAACGGTTGCTGCGGCATTATACGAGGTCCCCGAAGCAATCACGACTACAGACGAAAAGGTATGGCTTTTAAAAGCATGTTCGATTGGATTGACGATTTGGTCATCACGGCTATCAAGGATGTCTTGAATCACTTTTGGTGCAGATTGAATTACTTCTAAGAAAGTCATAGTATGAGGCCTCCTAATAATTTTATTATATTTATTGAGCAACCACATATTCACTTCGTTTTGCACGGTCGTTCGTGCAATGCGTCGATTGCTGTATCTGTTAACCAATCTTTTCCATCAATAAGAATCGAAGCTTGACCCGGATGTATGATTTTTACTAATCTAGGAAAAACGCTTGTTTCTGTAGAACAATTCTTAAATGTTGGTGAATCTAGACCACGTAATGAGACCATTTTTAGTTTTTTTAGGGATTTGGGATTGGCGGAAAGACAAGGATTCGGAGGATCAGAAATCTTTAGAACCGCTGTAGAGAACAATCTCAAAATACCAGATATAATAACAACTATTGAAGAAACAGTCCTTTCAATTTGGAATCTAGATTATATTGAAGGAAACGAAAACTTAAATAGAATTGAAAAAGAACTATTACGGGTCTTTTACGAGTTTAATGTTTTATCATTCTCGGAAACCTTGGCAAAACTAATTTATCAGAACACGATGCTAGATGCGCAATCGACAATTTAATTGAAGATGGTTTTATAAAAAAATCGGACAAGGAAGAGCAACAAAATATGTCGTCGAAAGAGACTACAAGAGATGGTAAAAAAATGCATCTCGTATTCAATGAAATGATGAAAATATAACCGCTCGAAGCAACAAATTTGCCTTATAATATAAGAAAACCCACTAAATAGTGGGCATAATTGATAAATGGCGGAGGACATGAGATTCGAACTCACGGAAGCTTTCACTTCGCCACCTTTCCAAGATGGTGCCTTAAACCACTCGGCCAATCCTCCATAGTGCTTAAACATTATAGCACAAACTACAACTTTGTCACTTCTTTTGTGTGTTCAAATACATCCTATAAAAGAAAACACAAACCAAATAAACCGCTAAAATAAATCCAACAATTAAGGCCAACGAAAAAAAGACTAACTCGTCGTTCGCTTCTGGACTATAAGCTTTAAAATAATAACCTAAGGCTATAAATACGATACAGAAAATCGAAGGAACAATCGAACCTTTTAGAAAACTCCAATAAAGGTTGCGCTGACGAATCAGAACCTGTGAAAAAAAATAGAGGACCCCCATCAAACAGAAAGTCAGTATCAATCCATGCGTTCGATTCATATGAATATTCTACCATAGCCATTCCTTAAACTTTACATAGAACACCAATAATTGTATAATAACTTTCCTGGGGATGTCATGGTTTCGACAGGATGATGTTGGATCTGAATTGCAGTGGAATGGTTACCTAATAACCAACAAAAAAATAACTGGAAACAGTAATTACAGCCGTTTAGGCTTCGCTGCTTAATACACTTAATTAATTAGTGTGCAGTCGCCCTTATATATTTGGTCATTGGGTGTATACGGGCGTCAAAAACAATGACTAAGCTGGTTAGTTGCTTTGGCTAACGAGACGAAAATTCAAAAAGCACCTTTGCGCAAGGTCGGTTAGTTCACCAAGCGTAAAGTACTAAGAACTAACTAAACTGTAGACGTTCAGATGTGGGCACTTTTTGGACAGGGGTTCAACTCCCCTCATCTCCACCAATTTAAATTGTCCAAAACTCTAGCTAATACTTGGCTGGAGTTTTTTCTTATTCGCTTGGAACCTATTGAATATGTATCGTATAGAAGCGTAGAAAGAACGAGGATCCCCATGATTACCCAAACAATAAAATTTCATGACAGTCTTAAGAAAAACGGAAACACCTATCCAGCCTTTGGGCGTTGATTCTTGGCTTTCGTTGTAACCGGCGTCATTGTCAGTCTCAGTGAAAACACCTTTTTACAAACCGTTCTACATAGTCGCTTCGCATCGACATCTTTTTGGACCTTACTGATGTTGGCTATGAATCAGTTAAGCATTCAATCCGTTCATCACTTTGACTTGCCCAGTTTTAAAAAACGTTTCTGGTATACATTACTGCTCATTAGTTTTTATGTTTTGGCAACGGCTGCGGCCTTCTTTTTAATCGTCTTGTGCATTATGATTGTTGTTAGTTTCTTCAATCCTGATATTTGGCATATATCGAATCCGTCAACCGCTGTCCCAATGTATCAATACCTTACCTCGTTTCTTGTCATCCTTCAGTTTCTCTTTATATTGATTCCATTGGTCTGGGTACCTAATCTGCGCAAATGGTCTCTCCATTTTGGCATCTCATTATTAGTTTTAGTTATTCTGTATTGGGGCTTGGAACGATGGTTTTTACACGTAGGGTCCATCACGGTTCCGATCCTACTTACATTTGTCTTATGGACCGTTATCCTGATGTTTATTCAGTACCACCACGCGCTATTAAATATGACCTACCAGAAATTATAGAAGTCCTTCGGGCTTCTTTTTTACAAAAATAAATATTTATGAAGGTTAATGAACTGAGGCATCAGCGAGACCGCATAAATCAACCTCAACATCTGCATCAACCCAATCTTAGTTAAATCTGCTCCTAAATCTGAAGCAATAAGTGCCATGTCGCTCGCCCCAGCAGGAGCTGAAGCAAATAAAGCCGACTTCATATCCATGAATTGATACTTCCGACAAAGAAAACTATAGTAAATATTAATCGCCCAAAAACTGACTAACAGAATCAAAATGGGCACCAATAAGCTAGGAATGGCTAAAAAAGTCGAACGTGTAATCGTCGTACCCACTAAGGAACCCGCCAATAATTGACCAATAATCTTTACCCTAAAATCTGTCAATATAAGATTTGTTGTATTATTTAGAATCATAATTATGACCATCGATAACAATAAACCAACACCAGGGATATGGATGTTTTCACCAATATAACCCGCAACAAAAGCCACCCCTAGGGTGAACAAAAATTGAGGCCATCGCTTATCATGCAGCGAGCCTTTTTGCGTTTTGACCAGCGGTTCTACCACATTCGTATCAAATCCATCTATTTTCGAAAAAAATTGAATCCACAGAGGTAAAAACAAATACGTTGAAATCAATCGGGGAGTTTGAAGTAAAGCCACCGTCGAGGTTTCAGCCCCCATGTCCATACTAATCAAAGATAAGTCGGTCAAACCCCCAGCAACACTTGCTAAAAGTGCCGTCACAATATCTATTTAACTAACTAAGGTTATGATATGGCCAACCACAAAGGTATTGATGGTAAACAAGAATAAAAGAACTGCCAAAGGTTTGAAAATACGTTTAATATTCTTGATATCCTCAAAATCCATTTGGACTCCAATAAACGCTCCAGCAATCCCCTTGGTAAGAATCTTCGCAAAAGAAGGGATATAAGCCGTTTGAAACAAAACATTAAAAAGGCCAACCACCAACATACTACCAATCATGGCTGGAGCAGGAATCTTTAATTGTTTAGCGACTAAAAAACCAGTACTACCGACCAATAGCGTAAAAGCAATTTGCACCAATATCCCTCCGACTTGAGCTTAAGTACCTTAAATATAATCGTATCCTTCTAAAATAGCTACTACTTTTTATGGTTTTAAATCAAAGAAACATTCAAAAAACATTTGCCCTAAAAAATCAACAAAACCTAATAAAAAAAGGCTAAAATAGCGGATAATAATCAAAAGTAAGGTATACTGAAATCAACAAGGAGGATTACCCTATGGAAGATCTAATTATCGTCATTGTTCCCCCACTCTTAGGGGTCGGTTTTTATGCCTTAATTGCCTGGTTGTCGAAACGAAACAAACTCGCAATTTTCTCAGGGATTGCTTTGTTTGTCTCTGTTATTTTGTTTTTCTTCATCACATCTAGAAATGTCACCAACGAAGGATTTTTGGCCCTCGGTTATTTCTTGATGGCACTACTTGCATCGTATGCTTTACTAGCCTACCTATTTGCTTGGGGTTTTGACCATTTTAAGCAAAAACGAAAAACCTACTAACGTAAATTTTGAGCAATCAACGCAAAAATCCACAAATGTAATGGGTAGTAAAGATAGTGAAAATACTTAAATACCTTGCCGCGTTGGCCATTATACCGATCGATTATTAAAACCGCTAAAGGGGCAGTTATTTGAAACGCACCCAATACAACCAAAGCTAAATTTCGAAAAGCGGGTTGATCACGAAAATAAAAGGTAACAAAGATCATTAAAATACCGAGCCAATGCCAATCCATATTCAGTAAAATAGCCACACCAGCAAAACCAAGAACCGTTAACCAAATTAACCAAGTCTCTTGGTTTTTTAAATATTCCGTCACCATTAACAAACACAACCCTAACGACAACGTAAAGAAAATATTCATCGTAGACCAGGACCACCAAGTTTTTTCCAAAGCCAAACTAAAAAATGGTTGAGAAATTAACGCAAAAGCCAATAAACGACCCAAATAATGAAAACGGTGACGTGTATGAACAAATCCTTCAACCAACACAAAAGCATACAACATAAACGCTATCCGTCCAATTAAGCGTAAAGCATTATACAAAATATCCAAACCAAAAATAAGGGACCCAAACCATGAAAACGTTGGTCCAAGACCAAGAAACGGTTCGATGACAATCGCTCCAAAATGGTCTAAGGTCATACTAATCAAAGCGATGCGTTTTAAATCCGCACCGCTTAATGATTTATTTCTTTCGTCTAATAATTTTATATCCGACATAAACTAAACCTATTCCAACCACAACAAGGATGGTCGTCAACCAAGGGTTCAAAACTGGTGGTTTCGTCGCTTCTACTGGATTTTCACTAGCATTGACTAACACCATGGCCGTAAGTGGGTTCACCGTCACCGATTCTGCTCCAGTCAGGGTTTCCAGCGGGGTTTGATGACTGACAAACAAACCGTCAACTAATATTTGATAATCGGTCTTCATTGGTAAAACAACAGTCTTTTCTTGTTCATTTGCATTAAAAATAATGGTGTACGTTTGTTTTTGATCCAATAGCTGATACGCAATGATTCGATCGCTCGTTTCTAAAATATTCGTGCGGGAGTTGATATCGATATAATCATTGAGTCTAAAGATTGGATGGTCTTCTCTAAATTGAATTAAATCTTTAACCATTTTTAAAGATTTTGGATATTCTAATTGACGATCATAGTCAAAAACATTAATAGAATCCGGCGAAATATAGGAGTTTTCGTCCCCCTGCTTGGTTCTTAGAATTTCTTGACCCGCATGAATAAATGGAATCCCCTGAGACAACAACACCATACTCGTGGCTAAATTATGTCGCTTCTGTCGGGTAATCGCATCATCATTGGGCTTGGAAGCCACTAGTTTATCAAATAAGGTTAAATTATCGTGAGCTTCAACATATTGAATGACTTGAGCCGGGCTTTGATAAGTCGCATGATTCACCGGCAGCCGTTGAGCGCCTAAGAGATTCATGGTCACCATCACTTCGGTACTAGCCTTCCCATTAACAAAGCCGCCATCCTTGGCATCAAAGACTGAACCCTTAATTAGGTCACGCATCGAATCATTAAAGAACGCGATGCCTTCCACCTCTTTAGCATTTTTTTGATTTGCTCGTTGATTCGCCGGCAAAAAGCCCATGTCCCAGCCTTCACCTAAGATAATGATGGAAGGATCAATCTCATCGACTTGTTGACGAACTTTGTTCATCGTCTCAATGTCATGAATACCCATTAAATCAAAGCGGAAGCCATCGATATTATATTCTTCAAGCCAATATTTGGTCGAATCTAAGATAAAACGTTGAAACATCGGTTGTTCCGACGCCGTTTCATTACCAACCCCAGTTCCATTTAATAAACTTCCTTCACTCGAATAACGGAAGTAGTAATAAGGAAAAGTCTTATGTAATGGGGAACGATTCACATCGTAAACATGATTATAAACAACATCCATAATGACATACAAATCATGTTCATGGAACGTCTGAATCATCCGTTTCAGTTCGTGAATCCGCGACAGCGGATTGCTGGGGTCCGTAGAATAGGAACCTTCAGGAACATTATAGTTCATGGGGTCATAACCCCAGTTATATGCTTCATCAAACCCTAAAGGGCCTTCTTCATCAATACTAGCAAAATCATATATCGGTAATAATTGAACATGGGAAACACCCAAATTCTTAATATAACTCAACCCTGTTGGATTACCGGCATCCGTGGTTGTCCCCAGTTCGGTTAGACCCAAGAATTTTCCTTTGTTTTCGATGCCATTGTCGACACCAATGGTCAGATCTCGGACATGTGCTTCATAAATGACCGCATCTACATTGTTCGAAAATGATGGCATACGGCTATTACTATAGTTTTCTGGATCCATGTCATCTGGAGAAACAATCACTCCTTTTTCACCATTAATGGTTACGGCGCGCGCATAAGGGTCTACTGAAACAACCTCTGAGGTAGCGAATTTTAATTTATAAACATAGGTTTTAAGGTTATGGTCCCCCTGTACTTCAACTTGCCAGAGTCCCCGATCCTTTTTATCCATGACCAGCTCTTGGTCATCTAATTGTAAAGTAACTTCTTGAGCGGTGGGTGCCCACAAATGAAAGGTACTTTGATCTTTCGAATAAGAAACACCTAAAGGACCATCATAGGTAAATTGGTCATTGAATTGTTCAGTATGAACATACTCGTGAATGGAAACATCTCTGCGCCCATATCTTCCAAAATCCACCGTTATTTGTTCTGTAATATCGATGTCTTCGGTCGTATGAATGGTTAAGGTCATTGTGGAACGATCCACTTTTTCAATTTCACCGATGTTTAAGCGCAATTCTTCCACATCTTCGCTCGTAATTGGTGTATTGGTGTTCACAATAATGGAACGATTCGTCATCATATTCGCACTACGTATTCGATGCTCTACAACCGCCGATTCTTGGTCATATTGGAACCCTTCCGTTTCTTGGATCACCCAAATTTCAGCTGAACCGTCCGGCTTAAACTGCTCAATAAAGCGGTCCATATCGACATCTTTTCGTGCCCAAATATTCCCGTCTTCAACGAGTTTGATGATAAAACCAACTTTAGAAAAATCTTGAGAACTCTCTAAGGTAAAGGTCGCCACCATACCAAAATCGTCCTGATCAGTAAATGGATATTCTTGACCTTCCTCACCATCCACCCAGGCCCAAATATTCCAACCATCGTAATTACCATCATAGCGTTGATAATGGATGGTAATGTCTCGATCTAGGGCTTGAACTGGTTGTATCGTTAGAAAAGAACTCCACAACAAACCAATAACGATTAATAGAATAGGTAATTTTCTTCGTTTCATGTTAATGCTCGCTTCCGTCATTTAATACATACATTATATAATAAACCGTTTGACAATCACAAACCTAAATTAGAACCTGCAACATAACCTGTCGACAAGGCAATTGTTAAATTATAGCCACCCACTGGACCAATGACATTCAATAATTCGCCACAAATGGTCAGGTTTTTAATATGCTTTGAACGCAAGGTTTTCGGATCCACTTCCGATAATTTCAACCCACCAGCAGTCACAACAGCCTGTTCAATGGGCAAACTAGCTTCAATGTTCACGGAAAAACCCGACAACAGTTTAGCCAAATGAAGTCGTTGTTCTTTTCGTACTTGATTACTTTGAACGGTGCCCGTGATGGCTAATTCGTTAATTAAAAAAGCGGCCAATCGCTTCGGTAAAAAGCTTTCTAATTGATTTTGAATGGTCTTCTTACTCGTGTAATCCACTTCTGTTTCTGTTAATTCAATCTCTATTTCAACTTTTTCCTGCTTTCGTAAATGAACCTGTGCTTCATGGGATAAATCCAAAATCGCTGGTCCGGAAAGACCCACATGGGTAAAGAGAATATCGCCCTCCAGTGTTTTTACGAGTCGTCCATTTACTTTTAGAGAAACCTTCTTTTTCCTTAAGGACAAACCAGCCAACGCTTTCAACGATTCGTGTTGGGCGATCAATCCCACTTCACTACCAAACAAATCACTGATTTGGTGCCCCCAGGTTTTCAACCATTTGAACCCATCTCCGGTACTTCCCGTTTGTGGATAAGAAAGCCCTCCCGTCGCCAAAATCACATGCTGACATTCATAGCTACGCTCTTTGGTGACGACTTTCGTGATTTGATCCTGCTCAACCACAAAATCTAACACTTCGGTCCCTGTTTGGATTTGAGCATTTTCTCGAACAGCCTGTTCAAGGGCTGCCAGCACATCCCGCGCTTTCATGGATTGTGGATAATAGCGATCACCATCCAATACTACCGTACAACCTTGGGTTTCTAAAAATTGGATGATTTCTTTTGGTCCAAATTGATGTAAATGGCTAAATAGAAACTTTGGCTCTCCATAACAATTCTTAATGAAATTAGGAATGGATTGATTATTCGTAATATTACAACGGCCATTGCCTGTCAACAACAGTTTTCGACCTACTGCTTCTTTCTTTTCTAACAATACAACTTCATGAGACCGACTAGCTGCTATGGCAGCCATTAAACCCGCCGGCCCCCCTCCAATAATAATGACCATATTAAGTACCTCTGCTACCATAATATCATGTCCTAGAAGCTCTAATTTAAGAATCGACAAAAGAATCCTTTACTATTTCGTGATGTAATTATTTTATACAGAAGAAGCACCCATGTGAACCTTACAATTAGGACCATACCAAAAGAAATTCTACCTAAACGAAACGCAGAAAGAGGGATTCCCTTTATGAATACCCACTTAAAAAGGATTTCAACGCTAGTAATTGTGTTTTTACTACTTGGATGTGAAACAAAACCACCAAGTCTCACTCTGGGTCGCTATTGCCTGCCCCTGCCAACAACGAGTGTAAAGCTTCACGACATGTACCAATTGAATTTCGGAAGTGAAAACGTCTCCATTGAGAACTCTTTTTCTTCCTATCTATTTCGCAAGACAGACTATGTTGTCGAGGATCAACTCGTCACCATTACCGGTAAAGGGACGCCTTTCAATGATTCCAGTATGTTTGTTCTCGTTTTCAAGATTGAACAGGAAGCGCTTGTCTTCACTGAAGCAGGGTCTAGTAATTATGAGTTTTTTGAATTTACAGAAGGCACCAGACTGACTCTAAATTGCCCAGAGATCCCTTCCTAACAACCGCTTAGAGTAAAGATACTAACCATAACTTGAATTTCACACCACCATCTCGATGATTTTTCATGGAGCTTCTTTAACAGTAAAAACTCCCTGCTTGGAGAAACGTCTTTACCGTCTCTTCAACAGGGAGTTTATCAATTTACATGAGTGCATTGTCTAATAAATGAAGCGGTCTTCACAACATTTACAGGATCTCGTCAATTCGTTGATACGAGAACATCATTCTTCTTGAGAATCCAATTGAACTATTGGTGAGTAAAGAGGCAGAACCCGCTTCGATGGGTTCATAGAACTCCCGAGTAATTTTATAAGCAAGTTCTTTTCCAGATTTTACTGCTTGTGCTGACGATTTGGCTGCGAGCTCTGGTCTTAATAATAAGTTGCTCAGCACCGTGTTATAAACCGTACGCCTTTCTTTATTATTCTTGATTAAATTTTGATAAAAATCAGAGTGGTAGAAATCAATGATTTCATCTAGTGGCTTGTCGGTTTCCATAAAGAGTCGTCGAACAACATTTGAACCTTGTAATAGATGGGTAGGTATTTTATCATAACCGGACTGAACTATGAAATCCGTAACAAAAGGGTATTCAATAAGTGCATAGTAGAATTCTTGGAACTCTAAACGATCGACCTCTTGTTTGGACAAATCCACCGCTTCCATTCTTACTGCTTTCGGTGCTTGTCTCCATTCAGTCGTTTTTATAACTGAATAGAAATCATCTATTTTTGTAAGTTCAAAATTTGTTGCTCTTGTTGAACTAAACTCTGTTAGGAGTAGAAAATACAACATTAAGAAAAGTAGTTTCGAAATAATTTGATATCTTCTCATTCTTTTCCTTAGGTAAACTTACTCTACCTTTTCTTTCTTCATGATTTTATTTCATACCTTCTTTTTTTTGCTTTGACATATTTAAATAAATACAATCATTTGTCGGTCAACAATCATTCACATCTTTATGCTTAAGGTGAACGATTTTTGTAAAGATTCGAACTCATGTTTATCTAAGTATACAATATCTCTTTTTTTTAATTAGTCAATAAAAATCGCCTCAATGGTAGATTTTTGTTGACTAAATTCAACAAAACATTAAAATGCTTTTAAAATCTATGGTTGTGTGAAAATCTCCCTCAGTACTTGAAACAGAAAGAATTGAGTTATGGTGATCGTCTAAAAAATTTAGATATCCCATTCCAAACCTTGTATATTGAATTTCTGTTCTTTCTTGTAAAGAAATGTCAATTCCAGTTGCTTCCAACATAATATCAATCTCATTTTTATCTGGGAAAACAGTAGTTAGCCGATAAAGTGAACCAAAGGTTTTAAGAAGCTCAACAATCTTCTGATTTAAAAGAGAAGTAATAATTATTTTTTTTACAGGATAGTTCGTCTCAGATTCGTCACCCATTGGTATCATAAATAAATCAGTGTAATCCATATATATAGTAGAGAAAACAATTCAAAATTCATCATATTCTTTTTGGATTTATTTTTTACTTCTGCTATTAAACTTGATGTAACTTTGTTTGGAAGTTATCTGCCAAAATCAAATTCAAACGAAAACTGTAGATACTTACTGTATTTTGATACTTCATCAATTAAATTTTCATAATCTATTTCACTTTTAGTCAGTTATTGGTTATATGTTAACAAACATTTTGTGGATTATATAATCAAAAAAAACAATGCGAGTTTATAGGAGCCTATGTGGAGCATAAGAAGAATCGAGATCGATAAGTGTTGAGCATGACACTGGAGAAGTTGAAATGCTAGACGTTCAAGAATTTGTAGAAGTTATTGATAACGGACAAGCAATAACAGCTCCAATTGTTGTTAGCGTAGCTGCTGTAGTTCTTTTGTACATGCTCATAGTAGCTATAGCATTATTAATTGAAGGCACCACGTACTATGTTTTAGACAAAGTCACTGAAAATATCAGTAATTCTGATTCAAATAAACATTTTTCAACTTACATTGACAAAAACAAAGAACGTATGTTAATTATTCCGAAAAATGTTTATCATTAATTTATATTTCAAATTCAATTTTGACGTTCTATCACACCTATTGGATTGAATGACTGTTTTATATCGCTCTGATATTTCTATTTACAGGAGTATTCCTACAAGTAAAATTGATAATAGAGGTCTATAAAAACTTTAAAACGATGAAACTCTAGAGGCTATTTGCCTCTTTTTTAAATTCTTATAAGGTCTAAACCCTTTTATGAATGGAACAATAACTACATAAGGGTTCCTTTTATTTATGCTACCCCCTCCACAACAACTTTACACTATCCAAACAAGTGTTTGATTTTACAAACCATTTATTCCCGTTTATAATGGGTATATAAAAACATTGGAGGTACAGACAATGGAATGGTGGCATTATTTATTAATCGTCGTAGCACTACTAGTCGTATGGTACTTTAGTACCCACAACACCTTGGTACGAATGAGAACAAAAGTAGAAGAAGCTTTCTCAAACATTGATGTTTATTTAAAGAAACGTTTCGATCTCATTCCCAACTTAGTCAATACTGTAAAAGGATATGCTAAGCACGAAAGCCAAACTCTGGAAGCGGTCATAAAAGCTCGTAATTTGGGGGTCTCCGCAAACACGCCAGAGGAAAAAATGGCTGCCAATGATGAATTAACCTCAGCATTAAATCGCTTGATGGTCGTTGTGGAGCAATACCCAGATCTCAAAGCGGATCAAGGATTTAGAGATTTACAAGCCCAACTCGTCGATCTTGAAAAAGATATTGCGAATTACCGTAAGTTCTACAACGCGACCGTACAACAGTACAATGTTAAAGTGGAATCTATTCCGAGCAACATTGTCGCCAATATCGGAGGCTTTCAAAAAGCAACTCTATACGAAATTGACGAAGCATCTCAACGTCAAGCTCCAACGGTTGAGTTTTAATCTAAGGGGACCTGGCGTCCCCTTTTTCTTTACGGGAGGGACACTATGATTAAACATTTAAGGAAAGCTCTCGTTTTCGTTATCGTCTTTTTCTTTATGATGACGACAAACGCCTCATCCACAAAAGCCTTGGGTCAGGGACTCACCCCTCAAGCGTTAAATTCACGCAACCTTTATTACAAAAACTTTATTAACGACATTAACATCCTCGATGACGGAACCTATGAAGTCCAACTTCAAATCGATGTTCAATACAATACGCCTCATCGTGGAATCTTCTTTAATATTCCCGAAGAATACATAATGGATATGACCATTGACAATCAAG
This sequence comes from Erysipelotrichaceae bacterium, assembly GCA_050309795.1. GTDB lineage: Bacteria > Bacillota_I > Bacilli_A > Erysipelotrichales > Erysipelotrichaceae > JBNRMW01. The sequence goes on from JBNRMW010000004.1 coordinate 18,952, forward strand.
AAGTTTATGGCAGATATTATTTCCCAGTCAGTGAAATTAGCGTCAGAGGAGATGAATATCAAGTAGAAACTTCCGATGGCTTTAAAAACATCCGTATCGGCAACCCCGATCGCTATGTTACTGGGCTCAAATCGTACACCATTTCCTATAAAGTCACGACCCAAGATAAACGCTTGGAACATTTTGACTTGGTGTATTGGGATATCTTATCTGCGGATGTTCAAGTCCCGATAGAAAATTTGGAATTTTCAATTCACTATCCAAAACAAATCGAACAAGCACCTTATTTATACTCCGGACCAATGGGTTCGAAAGGAAACGACTACATCAATTTTAATTTTGATGGAACAACCCTCACTGGAACAAATCATACGATTATTCCATACTATACGGGAGTGACGGTCGAACATATTTTACCCATTGATTATTTTTCTTATCCTGTTCCTCCAAACTTTGGTTTGACGGGAATGATGGTCATGGGGTTAGGAGCCCTTTTAGCTTACTTTGCTTTTTTGAAATTTGGAAAAGATGATATCTTAACCATTGTCCCCAACACCCGACCAATGCCTGGTTACTCCAGCGCTCAAATCGGCTATATTTATGACAACCAGGCCAATAACCGTGATATTATTTCTTTGATCATTGAATGGGCTTCCAAAGGCTATTTAAGAATCATTCAAGATGAAGAAAACAAAAATGCGATTGAGTTGGAAAAATTGCGCGAAATAGACTCCAGTTATCCAGACTATGAGCAACAATTCTTTAATAATCTTTTTAGAACTGGTGACGAAGTCAGTATCTCTAGCTTGCGTAATAAATTTCATAATTATTTAAACAAAGCCTTAACGAGTTTAGCGCTCTATTTCAGACATCCAAAACGACGTCTGAAACAAGCTAGTTCCACGCTAATGAAATTGTTGTTTACCATTCTAACCCCGTTGCTCTTTTCGATTTACATCGTCTTACGTGGTTATCAATTTTTCTTACATCTTGGTTTTTCAATTTCGTTCTTAATTATTTTGATTGCTGCTGTTTTTATCTATAGCTTTGTTTTTATTCTCGTTTTTAGTTTAATTCAACATCAATCCAATTCAACCAAAGGCGTTGTGGCGGTATTCTTTTTAGTGGCCGGTGTTTTACTCTTTCTAGGGTTCAGTAGTCGATTGAAACTTATTGGAGCCCTCGACTATTACACGGTTATCGCCATGGGTGCCTTCATCATCATGTTGTTTGCGGCGTCATTCATGGATAAACGTACTGCTTATGGTAATGAAGTCTTAGGACATGTTTTAGGCCTTAAACAATTCATTGAAATGGCTGAAAAAGAAGAGCTTGAAATGCTCGTTTATGACGACCCTGAATACTTCTATGAAGTTCTCCCTTACGCCTATGTCTTAGGGGTTAGCGATATTTGGTCAAAGCAATTCGAAAATATCGCTGTCCCAGAACCTTCGTGGTATCAAGGACCTAGCTACACCAACTTCAACACCTACTACTTCATGCGTAATTTAGAGAATACCATGGCTAGTACGACCAATACCCTCTCCTCGGTACCCGTCCAAACCTCCGGTCGCGGCGGTGGTGGCTGGTCATCTGGTGGCGGCGGCTTTGGCGGCGGATCGTCAGGTGGCGGCTTTGGTGGCGGTTCATCTGGTGGCTGGTAAACGATAATGTAAAGGATTAGCACCGCTAATCCTTTTTTAATACCTTCAATATATTTATTAAACCGTAAACCATACCAAACAATCCATAAAGAAATAACAAGACCATCAACACCAAACCAATAGTCGACTTTGCAAATTGCTGAAAGCCCATTAAATCACTCGAAACATCAATTAGTCGAAATAAGAGTAACAACCCCGATCCAACCAAAGCCATCAAACCCGTTTGAAACAAAAGACTCGAAACAACCACTAACGAATAACTTTCTGAAGTTGGCGCTGGATGTCTTTGTCCTTTTGACTCTGACGTTTATCGTACAACTTCTTTCCTTTCGCTTGGGCAATCTCCAATTTTGCTAGGCCTTTTTTCAAATACAAACGCAAAGGAACAATCGTATGTCCCTCTTGTTGAACCGCTTTATGTAGCTTGCGGATCTCTCGTTTGTTTAAAAGTAATTTGCGCGTTCGAGTTTCTTCATGGTTAAAGCGATTACCTTGGGTATAAATACCAATATGCATCCCAAAAATAAAAGCTTCCCCATTCATGATGCGGACGTAGGCTTCACCCAGGTTCACTTTTCCTTGACGGATGGATTTGATTTCCGTTCCCGTTAAAACCAGTCCCGCTTCATATCGTTCGAGAATGAAATATTCATGTCGGGCTTTTCGATTTTGGGCCACAACTTTTACGGCTTCACTCATCGTTGTCGCTTCCCTTTTCTTTTAATACCCAATTTTCTTTTCGTTTTTGGTGCTCGTTGTTTACCATATTTCTCTTTCTTCTTTTGCTCTGATTGTTCAATAATAAAATTGACCTTGTACTCTACCAAATCTACCGATTCTACTCGGATTTTGATGGTTTGACCAAACGTATATACTTTGGATTTGTCTCGATTATACAACTTCATGGCGACTTCATCAAATTCATAATAATCATCCATACTAGAAACATGAACCAGTCCTTCACAAGTATTCTCTAGCATGACAAACAAACCAAATTTAGTCACACCAGAAATAATTCCTTCAAATACTTGGTTGACATACTGTGCCATATATTCCGCCTTTTTCATGTCTTCCACTTCGCGTTCGGCTTCAACGGCTCTTAGTTCGCCTTCTGAGCCCATTTTTGCTAGTTCTTTGAGATTTTCAATTTCTTCTCTTTTTTGTCTTTCTTTCTTTAAACTGCCGTTTATAAAATACTTTTTCATTAAACGATGAGTCATCAAATCCGGATAGCGCCGAATAGGCGCTGTAAAATGGAGATATTCATTTAACGCTAATGCGAAGTGACCATTATTCTTCGCCTCATATTTGGCTTTCGCCATGGATCTTAGAACCATCATACTAATCATATGAAAGGTAGGATCCTCTCGGAAATAGTACAGGACGCGCTGTAAGACAACGGGTTCTACTTTCGACAAATCACCCCGTAAAGGATAACCCATCACTCTCAACGTCTTGCTGAGGTTTTGTAATTTCTTTAATGGCGGTTTATCATGGACCCTAAACAAAGTTTTAGTATCGTTCGAAGTAAATAGATGGGCGGCACAACTATTTGTAACAACCATAAAATCCTCAATCATCATTTCTCCGCGACCACGGACTTTAGGATAGACATCTAATACCACGCCTTGATTATCAACCACAAACTCCGATTCGGAAGTTTCAAACTCAATACTACCCATCGCAACCCGGGCAGTCCGTAAGCGTTGGGACAATTCATCCATGGCTAAGAGCGGATCTTTTAAATCTTCGCGAATATTGACAATATCTTTCGGATTTTCTAAAAAACGGTTTACTTCACGATAAGTTAATTGTTGTTTGCTCTGAATGATTGATTCGAAAAACTCATAGCGCAACAACGTCCCATATTCATCAAAATCCATGTGACAAGAAACAGCCAAGCGATTAACCATGGGATTTAAGGAACAAATTCCATTGGAAAGTTCCGTTGGCAACATCGGGACGACGCGGTCGACCACATACACAGACGTTTGACGCTCGCGTGCTGCTAGATCAATGGCTTGATTTTCAACCACATAATGGGAGACATCCGCAATATGAACCCCTAAACGATATCCACCTGCAGGTAAACGCTCGATCGATAAGGCGTCATCAATATCTTTCGTATCGTCGCCATCAATGGTAAAAATTAATTCCTTGGTTAAATCCCGGCGGGTTGGATAGTCTTTTTTCTTTACTTTCATACCCCATGCTTGAGCTTCTTGGATTTCTTCACGACTAAAGCCTGGTGTGATGTCGTGGGATATTAAAACGCTTAACACCTCCACCCCTGGATCTTTTACTAAGCCAATGATTTCATCAATTTCTGTAACTAGGGGATGGTAACTCAAAATCTTCAATTTAACCCGCTGTTGGTCTTCTAGTTTAAAGTTATGGGGATTTTTAAATTGAATGGGTTCTTTTATGCGCTCATCATAAGGACGTAATAACCATCCACTTTGATGTTTTAATAACGTTGCGACAAGAAACGTGCTCTTACGTTTAACAATTTCGATTATTTTGCCTTCATAGCGGCCTTGTTTATCTCTTTTCGTAATTTCGGCAATGACTTCATCGCCTGTTAATGCGGTCGAAAAATGATTTTGACCAATAAATACAGAAACCTCTGGTTCTTTGGAATCAACAAAACCATATTCAGTTTTGGTTTGATCAAATATACCTTGAATTCGATCACCTTTTAAATGGGGTTCCATATCTCCACCTCAATTCTTATCCTTATTATACCTTTTATTTATCCACTCCTTGCTTATAAGTGTTTCATTTAGGTTAAAATGGTTTCCATTGCTAAAAGTTTTGGATTCTTTTATACTCTATTTGAAGGAGTGTTCGCCTTATGCAACTAATTAGTGTACATGAAAAAATCAGTGACCTGGTCGAAAAACACCCAGAAGCTGTTGATATTTTAGTATCGCTTGGCTTTGTTCATTTAAAAAACCCAGCCATGTTAAACACCGTCGGAAAAATAATGACGATATCCAAAGCCGCTAAACGGCACCAAATAGATTATGAAACCATTAAAAAAGCTTTCAACGAAGCTCAAATAGATCTCATGGAGGAACAATTATGAGTCGTCAAGACAAACTCAAAGAATTAATTCTACGCCTACACGATGACGAGGATCCCGAACAAATAAAACAGGAATTCAATGAACATTTTGGATCGGTATCCGCCAAAGAAATCTCAGAAATCGAAAAAGCTCTAATGAATGAGGGCTTAGAAGTTGAAGCGATTATGAAACTCTGCAATGTCCACGCAGCAGTGATGGGTCAATCTGTTCAACAAATCCACACCAAAGATAACGAACACGAACACCAAGGCCACCCAATACAAGTTCTAAAAAATGAAAACGCAGCGATTAATATGTTGCTCGTTCAAATAGAAGACCGTATCAAAGCCAACGATCTCGATGCTTTAAAAAAACTTGCTGAAAAACTCTGGGAAATTGACAAACACTATTTACGGAAAGAAAACTCCTATTTCTCTTTAATGGAAAAGTATGGTTTCACCGCACCCCCTAAAGTCATGTGGGGCGTCGATGATGAAATTCGCGACCTCATTAAAACCTTCCGTAAAAACCTCGACGAAGGGCGAATCGAAGGCTATGACGAAATGGCCTTTGAAATAAGAGAAATGATCTTCAAGGAAGAAGAAATCATGATCCCCATGATTATGGAAGACTTCACCCTAAACGATTGGAAAGCCATTGAGGAAGAATCCGACAGCATGGGCTATACGCTCATTCAACCACCCGTTGAACGTTGGGAACCAAATCGAGCGTTAACCTTTGTGGAACGCTATAAAAAAGATCAAGCCAAACAAGTCGTTAGTCACGAAACCATAAACTTCAAAACCGGACAATTATCCTATGAACAACTCGTCAAAGTCCTTGACCATTTACCGCTTGAAGTCACCTTTATCGACGATACAGATACCTTCCGCTATTTTAACGAATCAGAACACAAGTATTTCCCACGAACGATGTCCGCCTTAGGTCGGCATGTACTTAACTGCCATCCACCCAAGTCACAGCATATCGTCACCGAACTCTTAACAGATTTTAGAATGGGACGTAAAGACAAAGAAACCCTCTGGTTTAATAAAGGGGATCTCTTCTTAGTCGTTACCTATGTGGCGTTACGTGATGATACCGGAAAATATATAGGGACGCTTGAATATGTACAAGAAGCCTCCAATATTCGCCAAATGGAAGGCGACCGTCGGCGCGCTGAATAAAAAAACAACAAGCCTAACAAAAAACATCATTTTCTTAGAAAATGATGTTTTTTGTTTTTAGAATACTTGTTGTAAAATAGCGAGAATGAAAAACAAAGCCCCAACGACCATGGTCACTAACGACATGATGCGTTCTGGTCCCCGTTCTTTTACGTCTGAGAATAAATTCAAACCCGAATTACCCCCAGTAAAAGCGCTGCTCAAGCCTTCGGATTTTCCGCCTTGAAGCAGAGACAATAGAATAAGTATGGCAGAAACCAACATTAATAAAATATCAATCATTGAAAGCGCTCCTTTCGTGCGAGGTTATAATAACATAATTCATTTAAAAATGCACATTAATCCATCGAAAACAAGCCCACAACAAAGCGTAGTTCATTGTCTTCATTAAACAAAGCTTTCACCAGTCGATACTGACCTTTCGGCAAATTCGGAAAATAGAATGGATAGTCCAAATCTCCCACAACATTTTCCAATGGTTCTAAGACATAACCAATCGCATGAAAACCCGCGCCTTCTTTCATTTTAACGTTATGCCAAGCTCCGTTTTGATAGACTTCAATCGTAAACATCTCGCCATAGGTATAGGACTTCGCTTGGTGGTTTATCATCACATATTCAATGGTTGCCTCATCCACTTTGCTAATCAGCAATTCAACGTCCTCTTTTGGTAAAATTTGGGCCTCTGCGACCCCTGGTTCATCTGTTTCTACCGAAACTTCTGGTGAACAACCAACGAGCATCAACCCTAGAACCAGCAAGCTTTTGAATATTCTCATCTTTGTTCCTCCGAATTGGCCGCTAAATCAAACTCGGCCACGATATAAAACGACTGTTGTTGATCGTCTTCAATTTCTTTAACTAAACGATAATGTCCGGGTTGTAATTCTTTGTAGAAATCTTCTAACACAATCCGGTCTCGATACCAATCAAATCCTTCCAATATCATCCATGATGGTGAATAAGTAAAATTAGGTTGTTGAGGCAAAACATACCAGCGTTGATTGATAAGCTGTTCTAAACTGAATTGATAATTATACGACACAGGCAACGCCTGTTCATTGTAGAGTGAAAACTCAATGGCTTCCATCTCCGCTTCTAAAACCATCAACACAGCTATTTTTGAATCCGCGAGTTGATGCTCCATAACAGGTGAACGTTCATAGTCAATACCGCTCAAATAATCGACAACATTACAACCGCTGATACCGATTAATAAGCTAAAAAGGATTAAAACCTTTTTCATACCTGTGTCTCCTTTGTATGTGTATTATAGCAGTTTTTCCTCTTCCCATTCATCTAAATCCCACTTAAATTCTAACAAATCCCGGGGTTGACAATCTAGCGCTTTACACAGTTTATTTAAAGTGTCGAGACGAATGGATTTTACCTTTTCATTTTTAAGGCGCGAAAGATTTACTTCCGAAATACCTACTTCTTGAGACAAACGTCGTAAACTCATGCGTCGGTCCGCCATGACGCGATCTAAACGTATCAATATCATAATCATGACTCCCTTCGGACATCATTATAGCACCTTTAACGTATATCGTTAACTATTTAATCTTTTGCTGGATAAACATTAGAAATATACCCGATATCGGTTGAAACCCCTTTAAAAAAAGACTAGTATTATGGTACACGCAATTTTAAAATCATCATGGAGGGAGAAACAAAGATGAGTGAACAAGTACAATATCATAAGAATCAACCAAACCAAACAAGCCTTGGCGCTGTCCAACGAAACAGCACCATCACCGTCATTAAACGAAACAATAAAAAAGCCCGCTTTGACCCCGAAAAAATCGCGGTCGCCATTAAAAAAGGATTTGACTCGGTAGACGATAAATACGAAGACGCCAAAGATGCCCATCTTGTTTTTGTTGGGGTCATGGAACAAATCAGTCGTTTAGACCAAGATGTCATTGGTATCGAACATATCCAAGACATCATCGAAAAACAGTTAATTCGCTTAGGATATGACGAAGTCTATGAATCCTTTTCTTCCTATCGTTTACGCCGCAACGAATCCCGTAAAGTTTTCGTATCGCGTGAACACAAATTTCTAAAAGCACTAGAACAATTAACGATAAAAGACTCCATCGATGAAGATGCCAAACGCGAAAATGCCAATATCGATGGCGATGGCGCCATGGGCATGATGCTTCAATACGGGTCCACCGTCGCCAAAGAATTTGCGAAATCGTATTTAATTAATCCGAAATTTTCTCGTGCCCACGATGCTGGCCAAATTCATATTCATGATATGGATTTCTTACCAATGGGAACGACCACTTGCTGTCAAATCGACATCTCCAAACTCTTTGAGAACGGTTTTTCAACCGGTCATGGTCACTTACGTCGACCAAAAGATATTATGTCTTATACGGCTTTAGCTGCGATTGCGATTCAATCCAATCAAAACGACCAACATGGCGGACAATCGATTCCAGCATTTGATCACTATTTAGCTCCTGGCGTTGTTGAAACCTTTAGAAAACAATTCAAACAAGTCGTCTCCGATTACATTGAGATTTCTGGGGATGAACACGTTCAAATGGATGCCTTTGCCCAAAAAGTTTCCCAATTAGATTCCATCGATGTGGATTTAACCTTATTTAAAGAAGAATTCCCAAATGAAGAACAATTAGAAAAAGCCTATAAACGGGCGATTGCCAAAACCGATCGCACCACCTTCCAAGCCATGGAAGCCTTCATTCACAATTTGAATACCATGCATTCCCGTGCTGGAGCTCAAGTACCGTTCAGTTCCTTAAACTTTGGAACGGATGTATCAAGCGAAGGTCGTATGGTCACAAAAAACTATCTCTTAGCTCTTAATGCTGGCCTTGGTAAAAATGAAACACCAATTTTCCCAATCTCCATTTTTAAAGTCAAAGAAGGCTTAAACTACAATCCAGGTGAGCCAAATTACGATTTATTTAAATTAGCCATTGAAGTATCTTCAAAACGATTGTTCCCTAATTTTTCCTTCATTGATGCCCCATTCAATTACCAATATTACAAACCAGGCGTCGTTGAATCGGAAATCACGTATATGGGATGCCGAACCAGAGTCATCGGCGATGTGACCGATCCAGACAATGAAATTGTTGCTGGAAGAGGAAACTTAAGTTTTACCTCGCTCAATCTACCAAGACTGGGCATTAAGTATGGTATTCTCAACCGCGATCAAGCCGATTGGGATGCTTTCTACGATGAGCTCGATGAACTCATTGAACTATCAAAAGATCAGCTCTTAGAACGTTTTGAAATTCAAGGAAATAAAAAAGTGTATAACTTCCCATTCTTAATGGGCCAAGGTGTATGGAAAGACGCCGACAAATTAGGACCTAACGATAGCTTACGTGACGTTTTAAAAACAGGAACCTTAACCGTTGGCTTTATCGGTTTAGCCGAATCGCTAAAAGCCATGATGGGCGTTCACCATGGAGAAAGTGAAGAAGCACAACAAAAAGGTCTTGAAATCATTGCTCATATGCGTCATAAACTAGATGATTATTCACAACAATACGGATTAAACTTCAGCCTAATTGCGACACCAGCCGAAGGTCTCTCTGGACGATTTGTTCAGATTGATAAATCCATCTTTGGTGAAATCGAAGGCATCACAGACCGTAACTACTACACCAATTCCTTCCATATTCCGGTTTATTTTCCAATCGGTGCCAAAGAAAAGATTGAATTAGAAGCTCCATACCATGCCTTAACTAATGCTGGTCATATTACCTATATCGAACTGGATGGGGATACGACTAAGAATCTTGAAGCCTATGAAGCCGTCATTCGCATGATGCGCGAAGCCAACATTGGTTATGGTGCCATTAACCACCCAGTCGATCGCGACCCTGTTTGTGGTTATACGGGAATCATCAATGATGAATGTCCTCATTGTGGACGCCCAGTAGATGACGGAAACGACAAACTACCAAAAGTTGAGCGAATTCGTCGCATTACGGGTTATCTCGTGGGTACGGTTGACCGCTTCAATAATGGAAAGCGAGCAGAAGAAAGTGATCGCGTCCGGCACATGGTATCATGGCAAAAATCCGAGTAGCGACTTTATTATTTGATTCCATTGTCGATGGTCCAGGCTTAAGAAATGTCTTATTTGTCCAAGGTTGTTCCCATGGATGTCTTGGTTGTCATAATCCAGAATCTTGGGACCCTCTAGGGGCTCAAGCTGTCGATACCGAAGAAATTATTCAACGGCTCTTAGACCATCCCACCCGCAATCTAACTTTGTCCGGCGGCGAACCCTTTGAACAAGCGGAGGCTTTAGTCGAAATCGTCAAGGAATTGAAGAAACATCAATTCAACCTTTGGGCCTACTCTGGCTATACCTACGAACGTCTTATACAAGGTAGTCCTGCTCAAAGGGAATTGTTGTCCTATCTCGATGTATTGGTAGATGGTCCCTTCATCTTAGCGAAGCGGAGTTTATCCCTGCTCTATCGTGGATCCAGCAATCAACGGCTCATTGATTTAAACTCTACACGAAAACAGAAGGACATAGTTCTCTTTCAACCGGATATTTCCTCGGTTCCAGAAAAACAAAATCTTTATATTTAAGTTCTATCTAGGTTTTCCCTCTCCTTGGGAAAACCTTTTTTCTAAAGAAACATCTTTAGAACATACAGATATACTACAGGTTGGTTTTATATGATAAAATATATCAAAGGAGAAAAAACATGAGTGAGGTAAAATTATCCAGACGCGAGTATAAAGCCTACAAACCAAAACGTGGTCCAAATTGGAAAATAATTGTTGGAGCGATTTTGTTGGTTCTATTAGGGGTTTTTGCTTTTATAAATCGAACAGTGGTTAAGGTTAATTTCTTATTTACAACCATTGATCTGCCTTTAATCTTGGTGATTTTGGCATCGTTTGTGGTCGGGGCTTTGGTGTCCTTATTAATTTATACGTTTAGAAAGCCAAATTAGCGTGTTGAGCTCGTATGTTCAAGCCATTAAAAACTCAAGCTTACCGGAGCGACTGATCCTCATCGTCGCTTTTTCGTCACTTTTAAATCCGATTGTTTCCATTCCAATTCATTTGGGCTTTTTTGTTTACTTGTTTATGAAAGATGAACTCGTGACGCTTTTTAAAGATCATCAATTATTAAAGTGGCTCTTAATCATTCTCAGCGTTTCAATTGGTTTAAGCATTTTCTATGGAAATGTTGTGGGCTATCTCTACGCTATTTGGTTTCTTTTACTAGTTGTTTTTACGGCTTATTGTTATCACCATTTAAACTTTGAGTTGAGTGATTTTATTTTAAAACACCTTTTACATTTTTCGATTTATTTAGCGATTTACGGTTGTTTTCAGTATGTACTTTCTTATTTTATTGAACCTAATGCCATCACCTCCTTTACCGGGTTGGATAATCATCGAGCCATTGGGACCTTTCTTAACGCCAACTATTATGCCATCATGATTCAATTTTTTATTCTACTGGCCATTTATATGCTTTTAACAGGAACGACTCAAAAACGAATGTATTACCTGTTCATCATTGGTATCAATCTACTCGCGTTATTATTAACTGGTTCCCGGGCTGGTCTTGGCGCAGTACTCATTGCGGCGACCATCTTAATTCTTCTAATCGTCCCGCGTTTTATTGGTCCCTTTCTCGTTATTGTGGGAGGTAGTTTGACTTTAATAACCCTCTTCATTCCTGAATTGTTGGTGCGTTTTGGAAGTATCGCTGCGGGTTTTCTTAATCGAAATGAAATCTTATTTATTGGACTGGCTCGTTTTTTAAGAAATCCTTTCTTTGGCGAGGGTTTGTTTACGATTTCCAATGTTCTACATCCCCTGGTTCGTAAAATCAAAACGATTCATTCTCATAATTTATTTTTAGAACCCTTTATCAATTTTGGCTTAGTTCCGTTGGTTTTGATTTTTCCAGCCTTAAAGATTTTTCGACGCGACTTCTTAATCATTAGAAATCTTGGGGGCAGTTTTTATAAATTGACCCTGGCCTTTATGGTTATGATTTTTGTTCATGGAACGGTGGATTTACCTTTCTTTTTTCCACCTTTTCTGATTCTTTTAGTTGTATTGGTTTTAGGACGTACCCCACGTTCCTATCGAGTGGAGGATATCGATGATTCAACAGCGCTTAACCCATAACTTTTTTAAAATCATAACGCTTGGTTTCTTTGGCTTATTTCTATTCTTTCTGTTATTTGGTCAGCGGGTCGATCAAGGTTTTTTTACCTTATTGACGTTTCCAGCCTTACTACAAACGGATTATTTTGAGTTAGCAGGTCTAGCAGCAACGTTTTTAAATAGTGGTTTGGTTTTATCTCTTGTTCTCAGTTTTTTGACCTTTAATGAACATCAATATACCGGCGATACGATGGGTAATTTATTTTTATTGATGGGCTATTCTTTTTTCGGAAAAAATCCATTGAACGCCTTTCCTTTTCTATTAGGACATCAACTATTTATTTTCAACCATCCTCAGCACAAAGTTGTTGCCTTGAACAACGCCATTGTTTCCACAACCCTTGGACCGGTCGTTTCTCTTTTCTTGTTTCAGTTGAATTGGCCTTGGTGGGTGGTCTTGATTTTAACCACCGGGATTGGCTACTTGTTCACACCTTGCGCTCTGGCATTAAAGAAACTACATGGGGGTTTAACGCTTTATAATTCAGGTTTTACCGCGGGAATTATCGCGATTATTATTAATATATTATTGCGTACTTCAGGTACTGTTTTAGAACCAAATCACTTGAATCAAGCCTCTTTTTCTGTTTTATTGGGGCTGTTATTTTGTTTTAGTGTCGTTCTATTTGGATTAGGTTGGTTTAAAAAGTCCAAACCGTGTCACCAAATCAAAAACGACTTGGATTATTTTAAAGCTCATGGGCTTTATTATTGTTGGTACAATATGGGCTTGATTGGCTTCATCCTTTGTGTTTTCTTATGGTTGAGTCCCGCCCCGCTCAATGGAATTAGTATTGGTTCAGCCTTCTCTGTTATTGGTTTTGGGGCCTATGGTAAAAAGCCACAGAGCGTTTTAATTTTGATGACGACCACTTTTTTAGGCTTATGGATTCAAGGGATGCCCTTTGATTCCGTTACGTTTGTAAATATTATCATCTTTTCAACCGCCCTTAGCCCAGTCGCCTACAAACACTCGGTGCCTTTAGCTATCTTGGCAGGGGCTTTACACAGTCTTATTACCCCTCAAACAAGTGTTCTTCAAGGCTATTTAAATTTATGTAACAATGGATTTGCGAGTGGGGTGGTCGCTGTTCTTATTTATACGTTTACGACTTTCATTGTACGAAAAGAGCAGGGCGATAAACCAGCAATTGATCAAAGGTAGTTTTGATTCCAAATACGAATAGAAGTATATTAAAAGGCTTAAACCAGTCCATCGGTCTAAGCCTTTTTCATAAATTCGCAGGAGAATTTATTTATTATTTTTTAAGGTTGTAGAATGTTTTCATTCCTGCATAACGTGCAGCTTCACCTAATTCGTCTTCAATGCGAATCAGTTGATTATACTTCGCTAAACGGTCTGTACGACTCATCGATCCGGTCTTGATTTGACCAGCGTTGAATGCTACCGCAAGATCCGCAATCGTTGTATCTTCGGTTTCACCCGAACGGTGCGAGACCACATTGGTGAAGTTATGACGTTTTGCTAATTCCATCGCATCTAATGTTTCGGTTAATGTACCAATTTGGTTGACTTTAATTAAGATCGAGTTAGCAACGCCTTTTTCGATTCCTTCAGCTAAGATGCTTGGGTTGGTTACGAATAAGTCATCCCCAACGATTTGTACACGATCTCCTAAACGGTCATTTAGAAGTTTCCATCCGTCCCAGTCGCGTTCGCCAAGACCATCTTCAATGGAGATAATTGGATATTTATTGATAAGTTCTTCATACCAATCCACCATTTCTTCACGCGTTTTTGTGCCACCATTAGATTTAACTAAGTCGTAAACACCTTTTTCAACATCATAGAATTCTGAAGCAGCCACATCAAGCGCTAAGACAAAGTCCGTTCCTGGTTTGTATCCTGCTTTCTCAATAGCTTGGATAATGACTTGTAAAGGTTCTTCGTTGGAACCTAAGTTTGGAGCGAAGCCCCCTTCATCACCAACTGCCGTTACATGCCCTGCCGCTTTTAAAACAGCTTTCAAGTTGTGGAAAACTTCGGCACCCATACGCAATGCTTCGCGAATATTGGTTGCGCCAACCGGCATAATCATATATTCTTGGAAGTCAATAGCTGCATCCGAGTGTGAACCACCGTTGATAACGTTCATCATTGGAACAGGAATCTCTTTCGCATTGAATCCACCTAAGTATTTATACAAAGGTAAACCTAAGAAATCAGCCGCAGCATGAGCAGCCGCTAAAGAAACACCAAGGATGGCGTTAGCACCAAGTTTGGATTTATCTGCTGTGCCATCTAAATCAATCATTAATTGGTCTAATAAATTTTGTTCACGAACATCATAGCCATAAACAGCTTCAGCAATAATTTCATTTACGTTTTCAACAGCTTTGAGAACCCCTTTACCAAGGTAGCGGCTCTTATCACCATCACGTAATTCTAATGCTTCACGTTCACCAGTAGAGGCTCCAGAAGGAACGATTGCTCTTCCGAAAGCACCGGATTCTGTATAAACTTCAACTTCGATTGTAGGATTTCCGCGACTATCAATCACTTCGCGTGCATAAACATCAGTAATAATTGGCATATATTTTCCTCTTTCTATAGTAATGCGTCAATAATTTCTTTATATGAATCAACCTTTAGCGAGGCGCCTCCAATGAGCGCACCATCAATATCCGGTTGGGCCATGTAGTCTTTAATGTTGTCCGGTTTCACGGAACCACCGTATTGAATTCGAATCGTTTCAGCAGCCGCTTCACCGAGGACCTTTTTAAGTTCATCTCGAACGAGGGCACAAGTGTTTTGGGCGATTTCAGTTGTTGCTGATTTCCCAGTTCCAATCGCCCAGACAGGTTCGTAGGCGACCACAATATCCGCTGCTTTATCGGCGGCAACACCAGCAAAGCACTCCGCAACTTGACGACGAACAACCGCTTCGGTTTGATTTCCTTCAAACTCATCTAAGGTTTCACCAACACAGACAATGGGCTTTAAACCCGCATCTAGCACGGCTAAGACTTTTTTATTAATCGTCTCATCGGTTTCGTTGAAATATTGTCGGCGTTCTGAATGTCCCAAAATTACCCATTCAATCCCGAGTTCTTTTAACATGTCAATGGAAACTTCACCAGTATATGCCCCGCTTGGTTCCCAATGAACGTTTTGAGCCGCGACAATTAAGTTTTCAGCCTTGTCTTTAGCTTCAGCTAGTGCCGTAAATGCTGGCGCAATTCCAAAGTCTGCTTGATCATGTAATAAAGGTTCTATAGCTTGAACAAACTCTTTAGCTTCACTGGCACGTTTGTTCATTTTCCAGTTTCCGACAATAATTGGTTTACGCATTTATTTATCCGCTATTGCCGCAATTCCTGGCAATGTTTTCCCTTCTAAAAATTCCATCGATGCGCCACCACCGGTTGAAATGTGGGTAAAATCATCTTTAAAGCCCATGGAAATTGCTGCAGCAGCCGAATCTCCACCACCAATAATAGTATTGGCATCTTCTAAACCAGCGATAGCCGCACAAACTTCTCGTGTACCATTCGCGAATTTTTCCATTTCAAAGACACCCATTGGGCCATTCCAAACAACCGTCTTCGCCCCTTCAAGGGTAGTTTTAAACAATTCAAGTGTTTTTGGACCAATATCTAAGCCCATCCAGTCGGCTGGAATGTGATCGGCATCCACAATTTTTGTTTCAGCATCTGGAGCAAAACGATCCGCAACCACAAAATCTATCGGAAGAACCAATTTATCTTCTTCCATGAATTTTAAAGCCATTGGAATACGGTCTTCTTCAAGAAGCGATGTTCCAATTTCTTTTCCTTTAGCTTTTAAGAAGGTATAGGCCATTCCACCACCGATAACGACTTTATCAGCAATCTTTAATAAGTTTTCAATCACTGGAATCTTGTCCGAAACTTTCGCTCCGCCCAAAATCGCCACAAATGGACGAGCCGGTTTATCTAAAGCACTCGATAAGTTTTCCACTTCTTTTTGAACTAAAAATCCAAGCGCGCTATCTAAGTACGCGGCGACACCAACGGTTGAAGCATGTGCGCGGTGGACCGACCCGAAAGCGTCCGATACAAATAAATCCGCGAGCGATGCCCAATACTTCGAAAGTTCTGGATCATTCTTCGATTCTCCCTTTTCATAGCGTGTATTTTGAACTAAGAGAATTTCACCGTTGTTTAAAGCTGCCACTTTATCCTCTAATTCCTTTCCACGAGTTGTGGACGAGAAATCAACTTTTGCGTCAACTTTTTCAGCCAATTTCACAGCGACGGGCGCCATGTTATTTTTGGCCATATCTGCTTTTGCTTTTTCTGGATCCTTATGGTCCACCTTGCCTAGGTGAGACATAAGAATTACTTTTGCGTTGTGTTCTAGAAGATAATTAATCGTTGGTAACGCAGCGACGATGCGATTATCATCTGTGATTTCATCACCCTGGCGAGGGACATTGAAATCGACACGAACCAATACTCGTTTACCATGTACGTCTAAATCACGTACCGTTTTCTTTGCCATTTTGTAATCCTCCTTTAGCACTATTCATTATAACAAGTAAGCACGCTAATTGCACACCTAAGAATTACAATAAAGTGCTATAAAGACTAGACTTTGTTATATTTATTTTTATTCTAACAAGGTCTGCCTAAAACACATAAAAAGTAGACGAATCGGCTTTTGAAACTTTATAAACTATCGTACAAACGTTTGTAAACTACGGCTGAAGCATCCCAGGAACTATCGACATTCATGGCATTGGTTTGCAGCATCTTGAAATCTTGTCGATTCAAGTAATACAAATCCACCGCCATTTTTAATACATGATAGAATTCATCGGCGTTGAAATTAGCAAACGAAAAACCAGTCCCTGTTTTCTCATACTCGTTGTAGGGTTGAACCGTATCAACCAAACCACCCGTTTCTCGGACAATCGGCAAGGTTCCATAACGCATCGAAATCAGTTGCGACAAACCACAAGGTTCAAATAAGGAAGGCATCAAAAACAAATCAGCACCCGCATATATCTTATGGGCAATTTCATTGGAATAGCCTCCATAAAACACCATACGGCGGCGATAAGCCAATTCCGATTGATATAAATCATACTCATATTGAGCCTCTCCGGTCCCTAAAATAACGAGTTGAATATCTAGGCCCATGATATCTCGCATCTTGTCAATGATCAGGTTCACCCCTTTTTGCCATGACAAACGAGAAACCATGCCAACCAAACAAACATCCGGAGCGACCCGTAAACCTAATTGCTCCTGTAACGCCATTTTATTCTTAAGCTTACCGGACATATCGTTTAAATCATATGTATATGGGAGCAATGGATCGGTTGCTGGATTATTTTCATTCATATCAATCCCATTAACAATGCCCCATAAATCATGTTCACGCGAACGTAGCACATGTTGCATATTCTCCCCATAAGCTTCCGTCAGAATTTCATGGGCATACGTATTCGAAACGGTCGTAACTTTCTCCGAGAATAATATTCCCGCTTTCATATAGGAAATACCATTATGAAATTGGAGTTCCCCATTCTCATAAAAATAATAAGGTAGTCCTAAATGAGAACTCAACAATTCAGCTGAAAAATTCCCTTGAAACGCCAAGTTATGGATGGTATACACATACTTAATTTTGGAAAATTTCTTTGACAAGGACGAATAAATCATTTTGCCTAAAATAGGAATCATCCCCGTATGCCAATCATGAGCATGAATAATGTCATAGAAATCATTAAATTCATACATCATTCTCAAAACCGCATGCGAGAAAAACGCAAAGCGCTCCCCATCATCCCCATAGCCGTATAAGGTATCTCGCTCAAAGAACCCTTGGTGCTCAATAAAGAAATACGTGATGTCTTCCTTCTTTTCCGAAAATACCCGTACCGGATAATGCATCTGGGCAACATCCAAATTTAAGGTACCAACTAGTTTGAAACGAGGTAAATGCTTCTCGATAATGGACTTATAAAGCGGTAAAACGACATTCACTTCATATCCGATTTTGACCAACGCACTCGGTAAAGAACCAACAACATCCGCTAAACCGCCTGATTTTATATAAGGCAGCCCTTCACCAGCGACAAATAAAATACGTTTCATAGGCACTCCTAAATTAGATCTCGACGTCGGATATAAACAAGATCTTCTGGCTCACCAATCAATTCTTTGGTTTTTACCATTTTTACATGTTTATCTAAAATCGCATGATCTAGTGTGCATCCCTCATGAACATACGCATTCGCAAGTAAAATCGAGTTTTCGACAACAGCACCCTTACCGACAACGGCCCCTCGGCCAACGATCGAATTCCGTACCGTGCCTTCAATAACGGCACCATTCGCAATTAAACTGTTACTAACTTGGGCATCCTTGGTATAGCGAGTTGGCGGAGAATCATTGGTCCGGGTGTAAATCGGCCAATCTTCATTAAACAAGCCACTCTTTTCAGGATCAATCAATTCCATATTGGAACGATAGTACGAGGTTAAATCCGAAATCTCATAAACATTCGAGCGAACATTTAAGCCAATACAATTCAAGCTTTGTAAATTGTCCTCTAAAACATCCGAGAACCAATAAATTGGAGACGTATTTTGAGCTTCATTAACCAATTTCACAAAGAGGGATTTCTTCATAATATAAGTATCTAAGGAAATAGAACGATTCTTGGCTTGACCACGATTCAGTTCGGTTTTAACGATACGGCGACCCTTTTCAAAGGTTAAATAATTTGAATTTAAGAAGCGTGTTTTCCCTTCTTCGGTATTTTTGTATAAATACGTAACATCAGCCCCCGACTCAATATGGGCGGTTAAGGCTTCATCGTAATTTTGGATAAATACATATTGCGACGAAGTTATGATGACATATTCCGATTTTTCTTCTTCAATATACTGTAAATTCTGATAGTAAGACGTTACATCCGTGTTATAGATATTAGATGTGATCGGCTCTTCCCCATACATCACCCGTAATTTACCTTGTTTTGCATTCATATTGTAATGACGACCCGTTCCCACATGTTCAAACACGGAACGCGGCTTTTCTTTGACGTAAATATGAATGGTAGTACAACCAGAATTACTCAAATTAGACAATGGAAAGTCAATTAAGCGATAACGGCCTAAAAAACTAATGGACGAAAACGGACGGAAATCCGAAATTCCCTGGACACGAACGCGATCACGTTCAAATGCAATAATGCCAAGTGCACGTGCCATATTATTTGACCCCCTCAATTTTATTGGTAACTAAGGCAATATCATCCTTCGTTTTTCCACCATATGTACGATTACCATCAAGCACTAAGTCTTCCATAACAATCGCATAGCGAACTTTTGCTCCAGAGCGAACGGTTGTATTCGCAGATAACACGGTATCTTTAATAACCGCCCCTTCTTCAACGAAAACATTTTCAAAAATAACGCAATTCTCAACCGTTCCTTCAATGCGGGAACCTTGGTTAATAAGACAATTCTTAATCGATGCTTTCGGACCAACCGAATGCGGCGGATAGGTAATATCTTCCGTATAAATCTTCCAGCTAGGATCGGCCATATCGATGCCACTATCTTTGTCTAACAAGTCCATATTCGATTCCCATAGCGAGGTCACGGTACCGACATCTTTCCAATAACCCTTGAATCGGTATGCTTGAAGTTTCCATCCTTCTTTTAAATATAAAGGAATAATATCCTTACCAAAATCATGGTTGGATTCTTCATTTTGTTCGTCTTCAACCAAGACTTTTCTAAGCAGTTTCCAATCGAAAATATAAATACCCATCGACGCTAGATTGCTCTTTGGTTTCGGTGGTTTTTCTTCAAATTCAACAATTCGATCCGTCTCATCTGTGTTCATAATACCAAAACGAGACGCTTCTTTGATTGGAACTTCTAAGACCGCAATCGTCGCTTTCGCTTCGGTTTCCTTATGGGTTTTAAGCATTTTAGAATAATCCATTTTATAAATGTGGTCACCCGATAAAATCAGTACATATTCAGGATTTTGTTGATCTAAAAAATCAATGTTCTGGGTAATTGCGTCTGCGGTTCCCCGATAAATACCAAATCCTTCCGTTTTCTCCCGAGGTGGTAAGACATATATACCCGATTCTCGAGCATCCAATCCCCAGTGTTGGTCTTGTGCAACATACGAGTTTAAAACAATACTCTCGTATTGGGTTAGAACTGCTACAACGTCGACATCCGAGTTTGCACAATTAGACAACGGAAAATCGATAATGCGGTATTTGCCACCGAACGTCACTGCAGGTTTTGCAATTTTTTCGGTGAGATCGTACAGTCGTGAACCCCGACCTCCCGCAAGAATCATAGCAATCATATTATTATTAACCATGATATTCCTCCTAAGCTATTTGTCTATATTATATACTACAAATACACTATTTCAAAGCTTGTTTGTCATTTTCGTAAGCGCTTACGGAAGAAATAGAAAATCCTCTATTGAAGCCAAAAAAGGAAGCCATTATGCTTCCTTGGAAAACCTTTTAATTAATGGGAACAAGTAACGACCCACAACCATAAAAATCAAAACCATCGGAATGACTTCAATCAACCTCGGTATTAATAAGAATGGCCAGGGAATTCGAAATAAAATAAACAACCATAAAGACGTTAATCCCAGCTGAATCGTGATTTCACACAAAATAACCAAGTACGACCATCTCGCCATAAAACGATCCACAGCTCCTTCTAAATCCCGCTTATGAATATGAACATATCCGTATAAAGAAGCGCAAAAGACGAAAGCCATAATTAGACCAATCCCCCAACGATAACTACTTGGTAACATAAAATTCCGGCTAAATAAATTGGTCATGGTTACCGTAAATAACACAGCTAACGCAATCCCAGCAATACAAGCCAAAGACCATTGAATGAATCGTTTTGGGTTTTCCTGGGAATAAAAAATAACACCAGCAAAAAATCCCGTCAATGCTAAGTTTAACGTAAATCCTAAAAATGGAAAACCGGTTGGATATAAAATTAATTGAATCCAGTCCATCACAATCCCGATAACAATCCCCCAAGTTGGCCCAAGGACAATCCCCGTGATCATCACCGGTATTGTGTCAAATTTAATTTCAAACGACTCCGGACCAAATAAAGGCAATGAAATCTTGGCGTAAGAACCCAAAATAACTCCTACTGCCAACAACATCGCCACTAAAACGACATGTTGATTGGAAAACTTCAATGGATAACGTTTGAGACTATAGCCAAAAATAAAAATCATGATTAATACTGATAATACATTTCCCCACAAAATCATTGTTTATTCTCCAAGATAAAAGCGCGTGCTTCTGAAATAAAATACAAGGAACCACAAACAACCACCATACCTTTTTGAACCTTGGCCCAGTCGATGGCTGCTAAAATAGCTTGTGGAAAGTGATCAAAAACCTTGTGTGGATGTTCATAAGTAAGTTGCTCTAAACTCGCGTTACGATTCATATGTTCAAATGTCGTGATGTAGATTTCGTCCACATGTGCTTCTAAGATTTCTAACATACCACTATAGTCTTTGTCTTTCAATGCGGTAAAGACCACGACCTTCGGTTGCTCAAAGACTTTTAATGATGTCACTAGATTTTGCATACCTGCTAGATTGTGAGCTCCATCTAAAAGGACTAAGGGTTCGTTTTGAACCACTTCAAAACGCCCTGCCCACTGCGCTTTCTTTAAGCCGCTTAAAATCGTTTCGACATTTAAATTTATAACATCTTTATGATAAAGCTGATACAAAACTTCAAACGCCAACGCCGCATTAGCCGCTTGATAAAGGGCGGGACTCGATAACACTACCGGATAATCACGATAGGTAAATTCAATATGTTGATTGGTATACTCTAAATTCTCAATGGCTTTGACGGGATATATTTGTCGTTTGGATTTTTCTTTAAAAATCGTTTGTAAATCATCTTTCTTTTCGCCCGTAAAAATGAAGCCATGTTCATTAATAATACCGGCCTTCTCTCTCGCAATTTCCCTAAGGCTATTGCCTAAGACATTGGTGTGATCCATGGAAATATTCGTAATCACTGTCGCAATCGGATGCAAGACATTGGTCGCATCTAGCCGGCCCCCTAGGCCCACTTCGAAAATCGCGTAGTCCACTTCTTGATCTAAGAAATACCAAATGGCGATTAAAACATCCAATTCAAAAAAGGACAAACCATAAGTCTCCCATAAAGGAACAGAACGGTTAATCAAGGCTAGTAAATCGTCGTCACTAATGAAGGTTTGACCAATACGGAAGCGATCATTATGAACCACTAAATGCGGCGATGTAAACATCCCCACTTTATAGCCCCCTTCACTTATGATGCTATTGATAAAGTTTGTCGTCGATCCTTTTCCATTGGTGCCACCAACATGAATGGCTTTTAGCTGATATTGAGGATTACCTAAATCCTCCAAACAACGCTTAAAATGAACGAGCTTAAATTCTCGTTCTCTAGAACGCTTATACATCGTTTCTAAAGCATCATTGAGATTTGTAAACATTAATCGATACTCCAATCAATCGGGATTTTCCCTTTTTCTAATAAATATGTATTCGTCTTTGAGAATGGCCTGCTACCAAAAAAACCGCGATGGGCTGAAAGAGGCGAAGGATGGGCAGATTCAATAACATAGTGGCCATGTTCACGGGCCAAGTTACCAAAACGCCGCGCATGATTACCCCATAAGATAAAGACTAGATTCTTTCGATGCGTACACAAGGCTTCAATCATCGTGGACGTAAACGTTTCCCAACCTTGATGCGCATGACTAAAGGCTTGACCAGCACGGACCGTTAAAGTTGTGTTTAACAAAAGAACCCCTTGTTTTGCCCAATGGCTTAAATCTCCAGTATGGTTGTCGATATTCAAATCGTCTTTTAATTCTTTAAAGATGTTAATTAAAGATTTCGGTAAGGCCACGTCTTTATGAACGGAGAAACTTAAACCCATCGCTTGCCGAGGTCCATGATACGGATCTTGTCCGATGAGAACCACCTTTACATCTTTGAAAGGAGTGGTGCGAAAGGCATTGAAAACTTCTTCGTTTTTTGGGTAAACCGTATATTGGTTGCGTTCGGATGCTAAGAACTCTAACAGATTTTTAAAGTAATCTTTTTCTTGTTCAACGTATATTAACTCGGACCAATTCATACATGTACTATTCTATCACTTTTTCACACGTATAATTAATAAATAGCAACAATGTTCAAAGAAAGCTATTCTATTAGACAAACGCCCAAAACTGTTGGGTTTCAATGTTATACTAATTTCAGGAGGATAAAATGTCTGCTATCTCAAAAATCAACAACCTACTACCTTACTTAACCGACACCGGTTTAGTTATCGCTCAATATGTTTTAGAAAACCCTGAAAAAACAGTCCAGATGACGGTTAAAGAACTAGCTTGGGAAACTAAAACATCACCAGCAGCAGTCATTCGTTTTTCTAAGCGACTGGGATATGAGGGGTTCCCTTCCTTCAAAATGGACTTAGCCGTCGATATCAATGCCCCTTCACAAACTCCTCTAGAAGAGAAAAGTCCTTCACTACAAACCAACCCCTTCTTTAATCATGCTCAAACTCTTTTTACGAACGCTTTAATTCAATCGTTTCAAGTCTTACACAAACAACAATATCAACAAGCCCTTCACAAAATACGTCAAGCCCCCAATCTATATTTAGCGGGAAGTGGCAGCACCAGTAGTCTTTGTGAACATTTGAGAATTAAACTTAGCCACATTGGAATTCTAGCGAATCATCATCCCGACCCAACCCAAGCTTTCATTCAATGCCGACTGCTTCATCAGGGCGATGTAATCATCGTCATCGATGTTGATGGTCAACATCCCGTCTTGGTGGATCTCGCTAAACAAGCGCGTTTAACCCATACAACCGTTATTGCGCTGACCCAAGATCGTGATTCCCCCTTAACAAAAAACAGCGACCATCTTCTCGCTATCCCCAACCAAGTCTATGATGACGTCATCCTTGGCGACATCATCTACCATCAAGCCATTTTAAGAATTATCGATTTACTTCTTTTGGGTCTGAAAGAACTACAAAACCAAAATTAATAAAAATATACAAGTGATGTTGATGAAACTAAAAAAGCCTCCAAATGGAGGCTATTTGTTAGAGATTAATGGTCACAATTCCTTCCGTCTCATAATCAACGTCTTCGTGTGCTTTGTGTAAATCAACACTTTGTCCCGAAGTGACAATGAACGGGCTTATTGTGGATTTTCCAGCGTTATTAATGGCTTCTAAATCCATTTGAGTAAGAACATCGCCTTGTTTGACCTTTTGGCCTTGGACGACTTTCGAACTAAAACCAACACCATTCAATTCTACGGTATCGATACCTAAATGTAGTAGGATTTCAACGCCATCTTTGTCTTTGATACCAAAAGCATGACCGGTTGGAAAGACCAGAATCACTTCACCACTGATTGGTGCGACAATCTTACCGTCGGTTAAATCTAAAGCATAGCCATCGCCCATCATTTTTTGAGCGAATACTTGATCTGGTACTTCTTCTAAAGGAAGTACCTTTCCTTTACCAAAGCTTCGATAAACCTCATTTTGAGCGGTATCGTCTTTTTTCTTTTTTAAAAAATTAAACATCTTTTCGACCCTTTCTAAGCCTTTATTACTAGGGCTTCGTATGGATTCAATTCTACCATCTCCGCCAGGGAAGTTCTACTATAATTAGATACCACAATCTCGCCCATGTATGGCAGTTCATAGCGAACCTTTTCTCCATAATGATTCGTTATAACTAAGAGTTTCTGGTTTTCATATAAACGTTCGTACACAAATAATTGCGGATGATCGAGATCTAAAAAACGGATGCTTCCTTCACTAATAATCTTCTGCTCTTTTCTCAATTGTATCAGTTTTTGATAAAACTTGAACACCGAATGCTCTGCCTGTAAATCCTGTTTAACTGATTTCAGCTTTGGATGTTTAGAAAAAGCAATCCACGGTTCTACCGTACTAAATCCATAGTGGGGTTGGTCTTCATCCCAGGGGATGGGCGTTCGAGCATTATCGCGTGAATGAGCGCTCAAAATGGCTAAGACCTTGGCTTCATCTTGATGTTTTTCCATCAAAATCTTGTACATATTAGTCGATTCAATGTCCACGTAATCATCAATCGAATCAAAATAAGCGTTAGGAAGACCAACTTCCTCCCCTTGATAAATATAGGGCATTCCACGCATTAAATGGATGGAAGTCGCAATCATGGTCGCTGATTCATATGGATAGTTTAAATCGTCACCAAAGCGTGAATTAGCTCGTGGTTGGTCGTGGTTATTATAGAAGACGGCTGAGTAAGCATCATGTTCTTGCATGGCTTCTTGCCATTGTTTCCATATCTGTTTCAACTGAATGAAATCAAATGGTTGAACTTGCCATTTTTGATTATTTTCATAGTCTACTTTTAAGTGATGGAAGTTGAAAATCATGGACAGCTCTTCTCGTTTAGGGTCCGCATATTTAACCCCATGTTCTACCGAGGTACTACTCATTTCGCCAACCGTTAAAATATTCTCATACCGGCCAAAACTCGCTTGATTGAGACGGTGAAGATGTTCGTGTATTTTCAAGCCATCTGTATAAAAACGACGGCCATCCCCAATCATGTCGTCTTCGAAAACTTCTGGCTTCGAGACTAGGTTGATGACATCAAAGCGAAAACCTTTAACCCCTTTATCCAGCCAGAAATTAACAACATGGCACAGTTCATTAAAAACCTCGGGATTTTCCCAGTTTAAATCCGCTTGCGTCACATCGAAGAGATGTAAATAATATAAATCCAACTCGGGAACATATTCAAAAGCCGAACCACCAAACTTCGATTGCCAATTAGCAATATCTTCTTCTTTTTTAAAGAAATAATAGTTCTGGTAGTGACGATCGCCATGAACCGCTTTTTGAAACCATTCATGCTCGGTGGAGGTATGGTTAAAAACCATATCAAACATAATCGAAATACCCCGTTTAGAAGCTTCTTCGATCAGTTGTTCAACATCGGCCATGCTTCCAAACAAAGGATCTATTTCATAATAATTAGCCACGTCGTAGCCGTTGTCCTTTTGGGGAGACTTGAAGAATGGAGTGGACCACAGGTAATCCACACCAAGTTTTTCCAGATAATCGAGCTTTTCAATCATCCCCGCGATATCGCCAATTCCATCCCCATTGCTGTCGTTAAACGACCGGGGATAGATTTGATAAACGACTGATTGAAATTTGTTATATGCTTTCATTGTTTATGAATTAAGCGTCTTTGGCTTCCCGACGTTTCCCAAGGAAAACGGTTAGGGTAAATGGTACAACAATCGCAATCGCTGCAATCAAGAAGAAGATGCCCCATTTATTAAAGTCAAAGCTTAAAAAGCCAGGCAAACCACCAACACCGATGGAATTTGCCATTAAACCAATTCCGACAGAAACCACCGCCGCAATCGCTGATCCAATCATTGCTGAAATAAATGGATAGCTATACTTCAAGTTAATACCAAACATGGCTGGTTCCGTAACTCCTAAATAACAAGAGATCAACGCTGGAACCGAAACTTGAGATTCTTCCGGGTTCGATTTCCGGTGCAACCACCAGACACCTAGAACCGCTGAACCTTGAGCAATATTACTGAATGCAATCATCGGCCACAATAAAGTGCCGCCATAGTCGGCAGAAAGTTGTAAGTCGATCGCATTGGTCATATGGTGTAGTCCTGTAATAACCAATGGCGCATAGAAGAAACCAAAGATTCCAGCAAAAATAACGCGGAAAGACGAAACTAAGCCCGCATAAACCACGTCAGAAATCCATTTACCAATGACCCAACCGACTGGTCCTAAAACTAAATGAGCGACCAATACAGAAATCAGCAAAGACAGTAATGGAACAAAAATCATTTGGATAACATTCGGAATCACTTTCTTAAAGAAACGCTCCAAATAAACCAAAGTGAACCCCGCTAACATCGCTGGAATAACTTGAGCTTGATAACCAATCATTTCCACTTGAGCAAAACCAAAGTCCCAAACTGGAATCTCAGTTGCTCCTGCCACACCATACGCATTCAATAGTTGTGGGGAAACGAGGGTAATACCTAAAACAATCCCAAGTATTTGAGTCGTACCCATTTTGCGGGTAACCGCCCAAGTAATTCCTACAGGTAAGAAGTGGAAAATAGCTTCACCTAATAACCATAGGAAGTGGTTAACACCATTCCAGAAAACCGATACATTCGTAATGGTTAAAGTTCCATTGACTAAATCAAAGGCACCGCCATCGGTAAACATAGGAACAGCTTCCAGAATGTTTCTAAATCCGAGAATCATACCACCCGCAACAATCGCTGGAATAATCGGTGCGAAAATCTCGGCTAGATTACTCATTAAGCGTTGGAGGGCGTTTTGGTGTTGCATGGCTTGAACTTTGACCCCTTCTTTCGTGGTCCCTTCAATACCTGCTTGTTTGGTCAATTCATTATAAAATTGATCGACCTCGTTGCCAATAATAACTTGGAACTGCCCTGCTTGGGTAAAGCTCCCTTTAACCGATGGAAGGGCTTCTATCCCAGGAATATCTGCAATGTTTGGATCATTGAGCACAAAACGCAAACGTGTTACGCAATGAGTTGCGGCCGCAATGTTGTCTTTTCCACCAACCAAATCAATCATTTGGCCAGCTTCTTGAGTGAATTTACTCATATGTTTTCTCCTCTCTTTAACGCGTTTTCTAGCCTCTGGAAAATAAAAACCTTCTATAAATTCACACATAAAATGTGAATCCACAGAAGGTCTTGCCCGATTGGTTACAATCCTTATTGATGATAAACCATTTCTAACCGATTAAGGTGAATGGTTAAGTACACCAATTCCTGTTGATTGATTTTAGCTTTCAAACGCTTTTCTAGAAATTTTTGGACTTCCTTCGCACATGTATGCGCTTTCGGAAAATCCTCAAGCACATTATATAAGACCCGGGAGTTTGACACATCAAAATTACATAGATTCACAATGGTCCACTGTTAAGTGGATTTTTTAATGTAAATTTTGTCAAATATTGTGTATTTTACTATAGTATTATCTAGTATTGTATGGTATA
>JBNRMW010000005.1:0-44545 GCA_050309795.1 Erysipelotrichaceae bacterium
GCACCTTGTATTGAGCTTTTGTATAAGATGATACGAGGCCTTCTTCAGCCATAATACGGCCAATACGCCTTCTGGATACTGTATATCCTTTTTCTTCTAGCTTGGCTTTAATTCTACGAGTACCATACGTTTTTTTATTATCTCTGAAGATGTTAATGACTACATTGGTCAGTGGATCTTTATCTTCAATTTTTTCTTTATAGTTGTAATAGTGTGATCGGCTAATTTTCAAAATCTTACACATGGCGCTGATTGGATATTTATCTTTATTTTGTCTAATTATTTTGACTTTCGTCCCATAATCAGCGCCGCTTGCTTTAAAATATCATTTTCCATTTCAAGCTGCTGATTACGTTTTCGGAGTTTAATCAATTCTTTTTCTTCAGGTGTTCGATTATCTTTTTCTTTAAATGAGCCAGACGACTCATGTTGTGCAATCCAACGATTCAGAGTTACTGCATGCAAATCATACTCATGTAAAATTTCTGATTTCTTTTTACCACTTAAATATAAATTAACGATTTGTGTTTTAAATTCTTCAGTGAATGTTCTTCGGCTTCTTTTTGACATAATGGATTCCTACTTTCTTTAATTACATCTTATCAAACAAATTTGTTTATCGCGATATAACTAATTTATTTGTCCATTAAAGTGTAACCCATTCAGTTCTACAAATCTATTGTACAATTTAAATAAGTTACTAAAATATTATACCAACCTAACAAATTTTGAATCTTTTTAAATATATGGGTCTATTAGATTTGCTTGGTGTCGTATGGTATGCGTCACAATGACTTATGAATTAACAGAATAGCTTAATATCTAGTGGAATAAATATACATACTAATATTCGAAGTATGTATTGAAGCCTTCGTTAGTAAAGCTCAAAAACTATAAGTAAGATTTTCTTATTTTAGTGAGCCTTCTGAAACGGGGTTTTTTTTAGTTTTAACAATTCGGTCCCCTCCTATCTATTTCTAATCAATGAAGTGATTACAGATAAGGAGGAAATCAAATGAAACGGAAAACGTTTGTAATCTATGTAAAGAATGAGCCTGTAGAAGTAAGTGAAAAAGTTTATCGTACTTATTGGCAAAGTATTGAAAAAGAAAGGTATTTATCCAAAAAGATACGAGAAACATGGATTTACTTGGATCATCTTTTTGATGAGTATGAAAACAATAGTTTGGAATACAGTCTTCTAGAAGACTTGAATCCTACGGCAAATGAGGCCATCAAAAATGAATTAATTGAAATCATGCTAAATGAAGTTAAGAAACTTCCTCAAGATGAACAAGATTTATTGTATTCGTTCTATTTTGAAGGTAACACCCACACTGATTATGGCAAAAGAGTTGGACTCACGCCACAAGCAATTAGCTTAAAACACCGAGTAATAATTGAAAAACTTCGAAAAACTCTAGATTTTTAGTAGTTTTGCTTGTAACACCCCTCTGAGATTCCTTATCTATATAGAGGGGTGTCCTTCTATCTCTCGTCGTTCTTTGAAAACAGAATAACCATTATCGAAAACTTTATCTACTAAACGAGCAACATTACTCAGTGCGCTACGACCAAATCATACATTATGAAATGAGAGCGATAAAACTGGATTAGAAAGCAGAATTGAAAATCTATTTTGTCAAGACTTTAGTAGTGATAATGATACTCCACCTTCTTTAAGGTGTCACCTTGGAAAGGCGATGGTGAGATTCCAGTGAAGTGATGATTCAAATCACGTTTGATAATGCTGTAGAAGTGATTATTCTACAGACAGGACTAAAATCAAATTTATTAAATTTACATTATTAAAAATAGATAGAGTGGTAGAGCAGTTTTGTTCTACCACTGAATTGTGTTTTTAAATAATTATTGCTAGATATGTTCGACTTCTTGTGGTAGTGTCAGTGTTACAAAAGGTATATTAACAAGAGGTTAATTCATGAATTATAAACTAGAAGCCACTAACGAATAGAAGCAATTGACGCAGGATTTGGTAATGCTGATTACGAAAATTCGACATGATCTAGGAATATCCAGAAAAAGGCTTGCTTCCAAATCAATGATGTATTTACAACTTATTTACGATATAGAATCAGGCAAGAAAAACGCATCAATTTATATGTTGCAAGAATCGCTCGTGGATTAGATTTACCATTATCAGATATTCTGAAAGATATCGATTTAAAAACCAATTGAAAATTAATGATTAATTTTTATAGAAGGAGGTCTAAAAATGGTAATAAACGCAAAAGAAATTATGACCCTTCTTGGGGTAAGCAAATCTTCTGCTTACAGGATTCTTAATGAATTGAATGAGTCTTTGGTTGAAAAAGAATTCAGAACAATTCACGGAAAAACGTCAAGAATGTATTTCTTTAATAATACTATTTCCTCATCAGGAAAAAAACCATAATCATGTCCATTTACAAATATAAGAAAACTTGAAATTGGATTGTTACATTACGAAGAATACACCTTAATTTGGGGTCGTCTCTACATAGTATTATTAATATCGTATTAGACCTATGCACTTCATTAAAAGGTTTAGTGTTTACAGCATCACTTTGACATCAATAGATTGTTGAAATGCAATATTTCTCATTTCATTTTTCATTGCTGATAGTAAAAACCATTAGATTTAGACTCAAAAAGAGTTTAATTCTTTTATATAGCTATGTATTAAACTTATCTTCTACTATTATGCCATCATCAATAATAATAATACGATCAAAAAAATTCGAAACCAGATTTTGATCATGAGTTACCATTATTAAACTACGGTCAGCACTTAAATAATCATCTAATATATCCATAACATGGTTTGTTAAATCGGGGTCTAGAGAACCTGTTGGTTCATCTGCTAATAGATACAATGGTTGATGAACTAGAGCCCGTGCAATTGCAACCCGTTGTCTTTGACCACCCGACAAATGTTTAACACGCTTAGATGCAAGTGAATTCAACTCTACTAATTCAAGAGCTTCCATTATCAACGATCTGTGTTTTGCTTTCTTAATCCTTGAATACAACAATGGAATTCTTACATTTTCATAGACAGAATCCGATTCAATTAATGCGTACTCTTGAAATATGTACCCAAAGGTATCATTTCTCAATTGTGATTTTCTTTTATCAGACAAAGACTTAATATGATTATTATCAAATGATAATATACCTTGATATTTTGAATCAATTAAGCCAATAATATTAAGTAAAGTGGATTTTCCAGCACCAGATGACCCTAGAATAACGGTTCTTTCTCCTTTGTTAAATGTTATCGTGATATTCTCAAGAGCTTGGGTTGTTAATCCTGAATCTTTATAAATTTTTGTTACACCTTCTAATACAATTTTCACTATGAATCACCTCGAATTCTACTCATCAAATTACCTCTCTTTAAAATTATATATGCATATATCGAATACGTTATAATTATTAATAAGTATAGCAATAAAATCCAGTTTATGTTCATGTAGAGCAAAATGCCTTCTTTATCAATTAGACGAAGAAGTGCATAACTTGGTACAAACAATAAAGTAAAACTAAGAGTGAATCGTAAAACTAATGTTGTGGTAGTAGCTCCGTAAAAATAGTGAATTGATAGCGTCTTTATCCTACCTTCAATCATTCCAAAAAGAATAATATATAATGACAACATAAAAACCAAAACTATCATAGAAATTAGAGGGAATATATATGTTGATATGAATGAAATTTCATCACTCTGTCCAGTGTCTCTGGGAATTGCCGCGAAGAAACTATCATTCGCAATGGTTTCAAACAAGTTAATTCTAACCTCATCATTTTTAAGAATGACTAAATTAGTGGCTAAATCATACAAACTATCAGCCGATAAACTATTTGTCCACTCTTCTGGTACTTCTGTAGCAGCAATTATTAAAACAGGGTTATGAGTTTCATCCTCAGAAATTAGTGTTCTTATCGTATCTAAATTCACTCGATTAATTCGATAAGAAGATTCTAACACCTCAATTTGTTCACTATCGAATTCACTATCAGAATATACAGCGACCTCATTGTCAGAGAGAATTTCATGATTATTAATCAAGGAAAAATCACCAAAAAATAAATACGTTGTGGTTTGATAAAGATCACTTAAAGACCTAGACAATCTATAAGTAAATGCATTTTTTTCTATGACTTTATTTATATCCATCAATGTTTTAGAGGTTTCAGTGATATCATCATCAGTAACATAAATAGAAAAAGTTGTTAAGTCGCCAGTATATAGAGAAGGTCTATGACCTTCTAAGTTTACCTGCCACAACAATCCTTCGGTAGAAAGGCAAAGCAATAAAGAAAACACGAAAACAAAGAGGATAATTGATATAGAAAGCAGTTTTTGTTTTAAGATGTATCGAAATACTTCTTTTATATTATTTAACATATTTTTCTCCTCGATACTTAACAATCCAATAATTCATAGAAAAACCAATAAAGAAAAAGCAAGTTGCTACAATCCAGTGAATAGTTAACAGCGTCAAAAAGTATTGTAATGAAAAATAAATATAATTTGGATTAGATTGAACAAAATAATAAAAAAGAAAAGAAAAAAGAAGGATAATAGTGTTAGATACTATGAGCGGTAAAACAAAAGTTTTTACCATCGTCCTAAAATTTCCTCCTGAAAATTTATGCACGGACAATAACTTAATATGACCTAAAAAATAGTGATAACAAACAAATAAAAAGATAACATATAACAAAGACGATGAGCCAATTATTAATAACTCATGATAACCTACTTGATTAAATGAATTCACAAAAGCATTCAAAGCATTAGGCTGAGTTTGTTTCACAAGGGTATACCCCGAATCAGTAAGGCTTCTAGCAATATCTGATAAATCACTTGAACTATCAGCATCAAGATATACAGTGTCTCCCAGTGCTGGCAGTGAGATTAAATTGATGAACTCGTCAATTGATGAATCGTACAATTTACTGTAGGTATCAACACAGAATAAATACGGTATACCACTAGCATTTTTTTGCGTCATACAACCCACACGTTCGGAAACATCCGCCATATAATGGTGTTTAACTAAGACAGATACATTTTTCCTTGAAACATAATCTCGATTTGAGAAATAGCGTGAAATACCAGGCATGACTATTTGGTTATCAGTTGCATAAAATAATCTTGGGTCGTAGATTCCAGCATGATCCCATTCTGTATCTGTTGTAATCACCGTAACATTCAAGTCATTCTCAATATTAATGATATCACTTGGTTCAGCACTAATGAACTCATCATTATTTTTGAATACCATCGCTTTAGGTGATAACGAAAAAATCTGTGTTCTTGAAGCCTCGTTTCGAGACACAACATAGTTGAACGAAACCATAAACACTAATAGAACTAACAAACTTATTAGTGAACTTAGCCATTTTAAGAAAATATATCTCATGTGACTCCTTTCAATTTACTAAATGCAAAGAAGACTCACTTTCTAATCTAAATTATCTAACTATCTAAGATTCTAACTAGTCAAGTGGATTTTCGGAATCGGGATATACACCCCCAGTAACTTGACTCATTCCATAATTGTATAGAGCTTTTGTTTTTGGTCCGAAATTCCATTTGTCTTTTGCAGTAACAGTTCTTTGAACTGCCGTGGTATTTGATTGGCCACCCGAGTAAGCTGTAGCACTGGATATATCTCCTTGGACATCAAAAGTAATTCTTGTCCAAGTATAATAATTCCAGATATTACCAACTTTTCTCCAATCTGCACCTCTCACTCTTGCGTAACCATCATATTGGTCAGCTAAAAGACCATCTCCATGGTAATACCAGACTCTAGTGTTTGGTGTATACTCAAATAAGGTAACCCATCCAGCAGAGATGTTAATTGTTAATAGAGTAAACAGAAGCATACTAACTACTATTTTTGATATTTTTTTCATACGTCCTCTCGCTTATTTGCTAATTGTGCAAAAAGCTTCCCTTTCGTTTATAAATTGTATAAATATAGCAGAAAACATCTTATAACTAGATGAATTTAAAGAAAGTGAGTCTTGGCTATAAAATACAGAAAAACACCATAGGTAGAAGGTTAATCAAACAAAACAAACATAAAAATGGTTTGTTGATTTTGTTTGTATATTCGTATTGTATGGTGTATACTCATATCTTCATGGGTATATCCTCCTTAAATTCATTATATCATACTCAATTAGTAAGCCAACCGTATTTATAAATTTTCGGGTTAACATGCTCATTGATAGGCAATAACTACATAAATACGTGGTAAATTGAACTGAAGATGAGGATTGTAAACGTCAATTCTGTTGTGATCGTTTTATTAATACTTTTAATTTCCTATTCTTTTTAGTAATTATTAATGTCAATATTTATTTGTAAACTCGGCTTTGGTAAGTAGTTCTCTCTATTCTGATGGATAGGGTAACCTAAGAAGAATTTTTAGTGCTTCTTTAGAGACAATATCTGTCTGATATTAGATGAATTACACCACAGGAAACCATAATTATGTTAATTTACAAAGATACGAACCAAACAAAGTTTTTGTTACACGTATAGAATGTGTCCCTTTTACTTCACTTCGTAAAAAGTATGTAGTATTGTGGTGTTGTTAGAAAGGACATTATCTATCTGCTACAAGAAAGAAAGGAGTGTAACACATGATAAATTGTAATGATAAAGTCCATGGTATCACACCACAGCAATCTAACAAGACAACTTATACCGTAGAAGAAATATCTGCTCTGCTCAATATCAGTATGAAATCTGCTTATTCCTTGATAAAGACTGGTCAGTTTCATCATGTCAGAGCCGGGAGGATGATCAGAGTATCCAAAAAATCTTTCGATAAATGGTTAAACCAATAATCATATAAGGAGATAATAAACATGGCTACAATAAAACAAAGAAGAAAAAAGTTCTCAGTAATATACTGGTATCTTAATGAATACGGTGTGAGAAAACAGAAATGGGACACTGTCAATACAGTAAAAGAAGCAAAAGCTAGAAAAACTTTTATTGAGTACTATCAACAGGAAAATGGATATACCCTTGTCCCCCTAATTGAGCAATATGCAGAGCAAAGGTTTGAAGCCAAGGAACAAGCAACTGATCCTAATCCTGATATAACAGTCAAAGAGTTTCTAGTGATATTTGTAAATTTGTATGGTGTTGCAAAATGGTCACCAACAACATTCAGTGGTAAGGTTGGAACAATTAACAACTACATCAACCCTTATCTTGGAGATTTAAAAGTAACAGAATTAACAACAAAACGATTAACCCAATATTACAACGATCTACTAAGTGTTAAAGAAGTCCCTCGCAACAACGGAAAAGTAAGCGGGAAATGTTTACAGCCTGCCAATATTAAGAAGATACATGACTTAATTCGCTGTGCATTAAATCAAGCGATTAAATGGGAGTATTTAGATACAAAAATGCGCAATCCTGCCACTCTTGCAACATTACCAAAGTATGTGCCTGTAAAAAGAAAAGTATGGAGTGTGGATACATTCAAGAAAGCAATTCAAAATGCTGATGATGAAATACTGATTCTATGTATGCACTTAGCATTCTCATGCTCAATGCGTATTGGTGAAATTTGTGGACTAACTTGGGATAAATTAGTGATCGATGAAGAATCTATTGAGAAAGGGTATGCGAGACTTGAAATCGAACAAGAATTAAATAGAGCAAATTATGAAGTCATTCAGAAATTAAACAATAGAGATATTATTAGGATTTTTCCTACATTGAAACCACATAGTACAACTCGATTAGTTCTAAAAGTTCCAAAGACAGATTCAAGTTTTAGAACCGTATGGATTCCAAAAATATTAGCCAGAATGATCGTTGAGTACAAAAAGAACCAAGATGAACTAAAAGAATTTCTTGGTGATGCATACAAGGATTACAACTTAGTAATTGCACTTGATAATGGAAATCCTGTTGAAAGTAGAGTTGTCAGAGAAAGATTTCAAGAGTTATGTCAAATGCATGATTTAGAAATCGTCAAGTTTCATAGCCTTCGACATCTAAGCACAAAATATAAACTAAAGCTGACGAACGGTGACATCAAATCCGTTCAAGGCGATACAGGCCATGCTGAAGCTGAAATGGTTACAGATGTCTATGCAGAAATTGTTGATGAAGATCGAAGAAAGAATGCAGAGAAGATGAATGATGACTTCTATAGTTCACTAAATGTAGTAGAAGAAAAACCTAATGTTAAAATAAACAATGATAGTGAAAAATTATTGGTAGCTCTTCTCAGGTCTTTAGACGTAGAATCACTGAGCTCTGAAACAAAAGAAACTTTACTGAATGAGATACTACAATCCAGCTAACACAAGGGATTCCCTCCCGAATGTAAGAAAGGAACTTTCAAAAGTGTTAGCAAATTTGATAAAAACGACATAATTTAGTGAAATTCCTGAGATACCAAAACAAAGTGTTAGCAAACAATTTTGTCTAGCATCAAGATTACAGGAAATGCATATGGCAAAAAGTTGATGATTTATAAAAAACTTATCAAAAATAGAAAAAGCGACAGAAGTCGCTTAAGCAAGGGGTTTCTAACACATAGATGGCGCCCACAAGAGGACTCGAACCTCTGGCTTGCTTCTTAGGAGGAAGCTACTCTATCCACCTGAGTTATGTGGGCATTTATATAAAAGTGTTAGCAAAGGGGAAACGCTATAACAACCCCTTAGGAGGCGAACCCTCTATCCTACTGAGGTACGGGGACAAATAATCCCCTAAATTATACCCCATAAAAAGTGAAAAACCCAAGGAATTACCAAGGGTTGCGCTATATTTCACTGCTTGTAGTAAAAATCTAAGTTCGTTCAGGAGGAAACTAATGAGTTTGACAAGCAAAGTGTTCCATTTGGAAACTTATAGATATTATAGCAAGGTTTCAGAACGTGTCAAGTATTTTTACATTATTTTACATCAAAATGTAACATTTTCACCAAAAACCAGTTCGCATTTCACAATCAGAGTCGTCGTGGTATAATAAAAAAGCTTCAAACACAAGCCATATTTTACAAACAAGTTATTAATAATAACCACGGGAGGTACAATGAACGTCTTATTTTCAGGATTAGAACATTTGATGCAACAAGAAGATATCGACTATCTAACACGAGTCGGCTTTAATGTTGCTTTTAAAAAGAATACCGAAGAAGTGGATGATCCAACATGGCCAACAGTCATGGTTGGGTTTAAATTTATTGAAAGCCAGCCACTTGATCATTTTACAAACCTACGGGTCTTACAGTTAACCAGCGCAGGCTACAATCACCTCGACTTAGAATATATCAAGAGAAACAAAATAAGCCTACACAATGCGCGTGGTGCCCACAGCATTCCCATTGCGGAATATGTCTTAGGTAAAATCTTAGAGGTCTTAAAAGACTCTCGCTTTTATCAACAATGCCAAAATGACAAAGTATGGGATCGTTCAAAACCGATGAAAGCTCTCTACCAAAAACGAGCAGCCATACTAGGTACGGGAAGTATCGGCCAAGAAATTGCGAAGCGACTTCAAGTCTTTGAGGTGGAAACGTGGGGTTTTAATAGCGATGGGCGCGCTATTGATTATTTCGATCATACGTATCCGCTCAACCAATTTAGCGATTTAGCAAAACGCTTCGATATCGTCATTTTAGCTCTACCTCTAAACGAGCAGACCAATAAATTTATGAATAAAGAACGCTTACTGAGCATTCAAAACGAAGCGATTCTGATTAATATTGGTCGCGGTCAACTAATTGATGAACCGGCACTCATTGAACTGTTGGATTCCCATTTTTCAGCCGTCATCTTGGATGTCTTTGAGGTGGAACCTCTACCTCAAGAATCACCTTTGTGGCATCATCCGAAAGTTATTGTGACGCCGCATCATTCTTCTGTCGATCCAACATCTGATTTAAAACTAAAACAATTGATTTTGGATAACTTAACAGCCTATATGAAAAACGAACCTTTAATCAATCAAATTAAACTAAACAAGGAGTCGGTATGAAACGCATAACGGTTATCGGACCTGGGCGTTGGGGATCTTTTATCGCCTATTATTTACAAACCATTGGTCATGAGGTCACTCTCTATGGACGTAAAGATTCGCCTCAAATGAAACAACTTTTAGAACATCGCCAAAACGACTATTTACACTTGCCAGAAGATTTGAAACTTGAAATCGATCTGGATAAAGCTTTAGACGCACCAATTATTGTAATTTCTATTAATTCTCAAAATCTTCGGGACCTTTTAAAAGAAATTAATGCCAAAAACATCGATCATAAAACCTTTGTTTTATGTATGAAAGGCATTGAAATAAGCTCTCAAAAACGCTTATCCGAAATCGTAGATGAAGAAATCAGTTTCAACCACAAGGTCGCATGTTGGATTGGACCTGGACATCCCCAGGAATTTGTTAAAGGCAACCCTAATGCGATGGTCATAGACTCCAACGATCGTCAACTCGTTTTAGACTTGATTGACGAATTTTCATCCCCTTTAATTCGTTTTTATGTCGGCGAAGATTTAATTGGCAATGAAATTGGTGCAGCGGCAAAAAATGTCATGGGAATTGCTGCCGGTTTATTAGATGGCATCCATTTAAGTTCCCTCAAAGGCGCCTTAATGTCTCGGGGCTGTGCTGAAGTTTCCCGTTTAATTCGGGCCATGGGAGGTAATCCCCTTTCTGCATATGGCCTTTGTCATTTAGGCGATTATGAAGCGACGGTGTTCTCTAAATATTCGAACAACCGAGCTTTTGGTGAAGCTTTTATTCGCCAGGAACCTTTTGAAAAACTGGCAGAAGGCTATTACACCACCCAAGCGATGGTTAAACTTGGCGAAACTTATCATGTTGATTTACCGATTACGAAAGCGGTATATCAAATTACGATCGAAAAAAAGGACCCCCAAGAAGTCCTTCGTAGTTTGTTCTTACGTTCAACGAAAGCTGAATTTTACACTTAAAAGCAGGAAATCCTGCTTTTTATATTACTTCTTTTAGGACTTTTTCCAAACGGTTTAGCGTCTTCTCTAAAACCCAAGTTGGAACCGCCACATTTAAACGGATAAATCCTTTGCCTTCGGGGCCAAACATTGTTCCCGTATTGGCGTAGATAAAGGCTTTTTCACGGAGTAATTTTTCAAGCTCTATATCGTTCATGTTTAACGCATTGAAATCAACCCACATGATATAAGTGCCTTCACTGAGTGGAGCATGTATTTGTGGATATTTGTGCAAGAAAAACTCATGAACCATTTTTTGGTTTAAAGTCACTACTTCTAACAATTCGTCCAACCAGTTTTCACCTTGGCGATAGGCCAGCTCACAGGCTTTTACCCCTAAGGCATTGACATGGTTACCTTTTACTCTAGTGACGACTTCACAAAATTTGTCGCGCACCTCGGGATTGGGGATAATTATATTAGAAGTCCACATCGAGGCGAGGTTAAAGCTCTTGGATGGCGCTGTTGCCAGGACTAATAAATCCTTTATCTCCGGATCCGCCTTCAGCATGGTCGTGTGTTTTTTGGTTAATTCAAAGTCCATCCAAATTTCATCACTGAATAAATAGACTCGATGTTTTTTAAGAATTGCTGATAGTTGTTGAAGTTCTTCTTTATCCCAGATGCGCCCGGTTGGATTATGGGGCGAGCAGAGCATAAAAATTTTATTATTCGGATCGGCACATGCTTTTTCAATCGCTTCAAAATCCATCTTATACGTCTGGCCTTCTTTAATTAAGGGACAGTTCACAACCTTCCGTTGGAGGGCATTAACAGAACGAGCAAATGGTGGATACAAAGGATTGTTAATGATGACTCCCTGACCTTGATCGCTAAAAGCTTGAACCATTACTTCAATCGCGGAGACCACTCCTGGACTGAGAACAATCCATTCGGGTTGGATCGTCATTTGATGACGCGTGTCTAACCATGCCACCACGGCTTCATAGTAACTTTTCCAAGGCTTACTATAAC
Source organism: Erysipelotrichaceae bacterium (assembly GCA_050309795.1). Taxonomy (GTDB): domain Bacteria; phylum Bacillota_I; class Bacilli_A; order Erysipelotrichales; family Erysipelotrichaceae; genus JBNRMW01. Next base: position 12,014 of record JBNRMW010000005.1, read on the forward strand.
CCAACGAGCGGGTTTCTATAAAAGTTTTTAGTCCTTCAACGATTTCCGGTGCTGTTGGAAACTCCATATCCGCAACCGTTAAGGGGACGTATTCTAAGCGATAATCATCACCTAAATCTTCAAGTGGTTGCCATTTATGTAAGCCGGTAAAGCGTTTGTCCGTTATTGTTTCAAAATCATAATTCATGTCTTTTCCCCTTTTCCTTTTAGTCTATTTTACCCCATTTTTAAAAGAATGGTTAGCCAATCTTGAGAAAGGTTTATGATACACTTATAGAAGATAGAGAAAGGACCAAAAATATGCGTATTGAAAAAGATTCCATGGGAACCATTGAAGTCCCTGAAGATAAGTATTGGAAAGCTCAAACCCAACGGAGTTTAAATAATTTTAAAATCTCCACTGAAAAAATGCCCTTAGAGGTTGTTCACGCCTTAGCCCTTGTTAAAAAAGCCTGTGCGATTACTAACCATCAAATGGGCCGGTTAGAAACCGCGAAAATGGAGGCCATCACCAAGGTGGCAGATGTGATTATGGATCACCAACTAGACGATCATTTCCCCTTAGCACTGTGGCAAACAGGTTCTGGAACCCAATCGAACATGAATGTGAATGAAGTTATTGCCCAATATGCCAACACCCATATAAAACCTTCCTTATTGCATCCCAATGACGATGTGAACCGTTCTCAATCGTCTAACGATACCTTCCCTACCGCCATGCATTTGGCCGCAATCAAAGCCCTTAAGCATCAATTACTGCCAGCTTTACAACAACTCCAAGAAACCTTTGATCAACTTGCAAAAAAATACGATCATATCGTCAAAGTGGGACGAACCCACTTACAAGATGCGACCCCCCTGACCCTTGGCCAAGAGATCAGTGCTTGGTCGCATATGCTCAAAAATAATAAACAAATGATCGAAACGAGTATGACGCATTTATATGCGGTGGCTTTAGGAGGAACAGCCGTCGGAACGGGCATTAATGCCCCCCAAGGTTTTGACAAACAAGTCGCCGAAGTCCTAGCCACATTAACCGGAGAACCGATTGTTTCTTCAGAAAACAAATTTCATAGTTTAACGTCAAAAGATGACTTAGTCTTTGTTCACGGCGCTCTAGTATCTTTAGCGACCAATCTCTTGAAGATCGTTAACGATATCCGTTGGTTAGCCAGTGGTCCCCGTAGTGGCTTAGGAGAATTAAGCATCCCTGAGAATGAACCGGGATCATCAATCATGCCCGGCAAGGTCAATCCGACCCAAGCTGAAGCGGTTTCGATGGTGGTTGCTCAAGTTTTGGGGAATGATGTCACCATTAACTTTGGCTCATCACAAGGGAATTTCCAACTGAACGCCTTTATGCCGGTGATTATTTATAATTTCTTGCAATCCACTCGGTTGTTAACAGATAGCATGACTTCCTTTAATGAACATTGTGCCCAGGGCATTACAGCCAATGAAGAACGCATTGCTCAATTACTCAAACAGTCCTTAATGGTCGTCACGGCGCTCAATCCTGTCATCGGCTATGAAAAAGCTGCTGAAATCGCCAAGCTCGCCCATCAAGAACATCTCACCTTAAAACAAGCTGCTCTAAGGCTGAACTATTTAACCGAAGATCAATTCGATGAATACGTAGATCCAAAGAAAATGGTTTAATAATAGAAGTATCTTCCGATTAACCAACACCTTGAACAATACTTTAGTTTAAAGGTGTTTTTTTCAAAATGTTACTAATAAAAGAAAAGTCACTCAATTTGGTGACTTGTTTGTTTAAATGGTGGACGCTAAGGGATTTGAACCCCTGACCCCCTGCACGTCAAGCAGGTGCTCTCCCACTGAGCTAAGCGTCCAGTGGGATTACTATAACAAATCCTGTTACAGAAATCAAACCACTTTATGTCGATTTTTCCCTTTTTTATTGTTCTTTTTTTCGTTTTTTCTTCAGTCCGGGAATTCCTGGTGTTGTAATGTTTTCAACTTCAAGTAGTTCCGCTAATTCGACATCAGTTAACAACTCCTTTTCAAGGATGAGTTGTTTCAACATTTTGTTTTGTGTTAGCGCTTCTTTGGCTAAGTCACTACTGACTTTATAGCCTAAAGACGGTGCTAAAGCCGTCACCGCAGATAGTGAAATATCCACTTGATGACGCATATAACTCGCATTGGCTTCAATACCAGCGATGCAGTTGTAATTTAACGTATGGCAGGCATTGGTTAATATTTCTAACGATTGAAATAAATTAAATAACAGGACCGGTTCCATGACGTTCAATTCTAATTGACCCGCTTCCGCCGCTTTGGTAATCGTCACTTGATTGCCAAAAACTTGAAAACAAACCTGATTACATACTTCTAAAATAACCGGATTAACTTTACCAGGCATAATGGATGATCCGGGTTGGCGTTCTGGTAACCGAATCTCATTCAAACCAGCCACTGGTCCAGAGGCCATTAATCGAAAGTCATTACACATCTTTGATAAGTTAACACAGAACGTATTTAGCGACGAATGAGCCCAAACAAAGGGATCCACATGACGGGTTCCATCGACGAGATCTTCTGAAGAAATAACATCAATACCAACAATATTGGAAAGAATGGGAATGACCAGCTCTCTAAACCCCTCGTCCGCATTAAGTCCTGTACCAATGGCAGTCGCCCCCATATTAACGGAATGTAAAGCTAAAAAGGAGTCTTTGATTCGTTGGATATCGCGATTGAGCGCGGAATAATACGCATGAAACTCTTGAGAAAGTTGGATGGGAATCGCATCCTGTAAATGCGTACGGCCAACCTTAATAATTCCTTTAAACTCTTCTGATTTTCGAAGCAGAGTTTGCTTCAAATCTTCCATTTCACTAATCAAGAAATCAACGAGATATAGAGAAGTGATCTTTCCTGCCGTCGGGAACACATCATTAGTTGATTGTGAGAAGTTGATATGATCATTGGGGTGAACATATTCATAGGTACCTAATGGATAACCCGCCAGTTCATTAGCCCGATTCGCAATAACTTCATTGGCATTCATATTAATAGAAGTGCCCGCACCCCCTTGAATCGGATCGGTAGGAAACTCTTTGTCTAGTTCTCCTTTAATGACTTCATCGCAGGCGGCTTTAATATATTTTGTTCGTTCATCGTCTATATGACCTAAACGGTTATTCGCCATGACACAGGCTTTTTTGACCATCCCTAAGCTCTTAATGAGTATCGGATGGATTGTTTGATTCGTAATCTTAAAATTCATTAACGAACGCATCGTCTGGACACCATAATAAGCATCCTTCGGGACAAGATATTCTCCTAATGAATCGCGTTCTTTTCGATATCGTGTTGACACAACATTCCTCCTAACGATCTATAATGCTGATTCCAGCGAGTTCCATGGGGTGATTGACGACAAATTTTCCATCAATGACATAAAAGTTGCCGCCATACGCAGGCATCTGTGGATCTGGATTTAAAGAATTAATCCATATAACTTCTCGACCAATTTTCTGACACTGATCGCGGTATGGCCCCAATTCTTGGTTCATCCATTGTTGAGGGGTGTAGTTATTAAAGTTTGGCCATAAAACCAAATCATATTCAAAAGTCGTTAAGTGTTTCAATATATCATCCGACCAAAAGTCCCCACAAATGCCAACGACGATTTTGGTATCCATAAATTCAAAAACATTTAAAGTTTTTCCTTCTTGATACTTATCGGACGCCGTCTTTTTCTTCCATCCTTCCGACATACGCCGATAGTTGGTGAGTATTTCCCCGTCTTTGTTAATTACCATATAGGACGAGTAAATATTGCCCAAGGAACGTTCATAGTACCCAAAACCGATTGCCATGTCATATCCAACCGCCATCATTTTTAACCGGAAAATCGGATCATCAACATCGGTTAAGGACAGGGCTAAATCTGCTTCATAGTTTTCAAAGGTTATACCATCAAAACCTTGTAAGAAAGCTTCTCCGAAAACGATTAGATCTGCTTGGGATTCATGGGCTTTGTAAACCATGTCTTCCATGGTTCTTAAGTTTGTATAAATATCCCCGTTAATTTGCTTAGCCGAGCAAATAGCAATGCGCATTACGTTCTTTTATCGAATTTGAGCCCGCATTTCGGACAAGTAATTTCGACTTTCCCCTTTCCTTTTGGCACCCTTAACTTTTGTTTACACCGTTTACAGGTAAAGTAGCGGTAGGGATCATTAGAAGGTTGTTTACGGAAACGCGAAAAAATTTTATTCTTCAAATTTAAATAAGTAAAATTCTCTTGACGGCGCCGATACGATTTTGGGGAGTAGAAACGTAAAATCGCTAACAAGATAATCACAAACGACAAGGTTCTTAAAATATCTGTATAACCACTTCGACCAAATATATTCACCAACCCAAAGGTTGCTAGAGCAAAAATAATATAAAGCACAAATAAAAAATTATTTAAAGAGTCTTGTCCATGTCGTCTTGAGAGCCAGATTCTTAAACTTCTCATCCATTGATTGAATTTCTCTTTCATGTCTTCCTTCTTTCTTCTTCTAATCTATTGTAACATTTATTGACAATAATAAAATAATGGAATACGATATTCTCACATCCTTTCTTTTCCAACAAAAAGAAATGGATCCCTTGCCGATGTAGCTCCAACGGTAGAGCAACTCATTCGTAATGAGTAGGCTGCTGGTTCGAATCCAGTCATCGGCACCATTGATATTTTAGCCCACAATACAGTGGGTTTTTTATTTGCGTGATAACAATCAGAAAAAAAGAGAACTTTTAGCTCTCTCTAATTCCTAGCCACGGCAATAAAATCCACTAATTAGTGAATTTTTAATTAACGCGATAACGGTAGAGACATGAAATGATTCAATGTCTTTGGTCAGGACAGATTACTCCTTTCATACAGTTTTTACAACGTTTTACTGTACAAAAAGAAATATTATATTTCTGATATAAATACATAAATTACTCGTATGTAAACCATGTTAGATCTTCATGCTTCAATAGTTACTCGACTTTAAAACGATAGGTTCAAAAGACAACTTTATCATTTCTTTCTTTACATTTTGTAAATTTTTCCATTAATATACACCTCACCCTTACTGAAGTAGAATAACGCCTTACTTTGATAAAATGCTGCAGGAGAATCAAAAGTGTTGTTGACTAAAGAATCAACCCATTCCGTCTCCGTGCTATAACCTACTGCGGGCTTATCTGTATAGTGAATTCTGCCCAGTGTGAATGTAAAATAATCATATTTTTCGATAATGTATGTCGGTTTCCATGCGACCGATCCATCCCATGCGACAACACCAACTTGCCCAGATCTGTTGGTTGTTTTCGTCTGGGTGTATACATCGACCTCTTTATAGTTAATGTTGGACGCATCGGATTCCGTTTTATTTCCCGAAATCGTGTTTGTTTTTTTCAACACTGGCTCTGAATACGTTGTGACTGTTACATATTTTGTTTGATGTTCCAGCAATGTTGACGAATCTTCTGAATTTGTTTCACTCAAAATTTTATTATACTCAATGGTTGTCGGATAACTGACGCCATTCTCAGCATTTTTGGGAGGCACTTTTTCAAAAACAAATCTCACCGAGGTCTGGGTATCAATTATATCTACAACCGGTAGTTCGTATTTTGCTTCCATTAAGTCTTTGGTTTCATTTTTCCAAATTTTTAACTCACTTAAACGACTTGGTATGGGTTTTTCCTCAATATTAGCGATTTCTTGTATTTGTTCAAGTGCTTTTAAATTGTGATTGTCCTTTGTTTTGGCTGTGTTGATTTTGTTGATCGTAAGGATTCCACTAAACACAACTATCATTGCTACGATTAATCGTTTCCAAATGTTTTTGCTCATAAACGTAACCTCCATTTCTGATATATATATATATATATATATATATATTATTATATATTTACACTTTTTAACCATTGAGTTTGTCTCCAACACATCGTTAGACTTAATACCGGTCTTTAAATTTGGAAACATCATAAAAAATCATACAAAAAATCATTCATGAAGAACTCCATCACTAAATACAACAAGAACATCACTTGTATTTCAAGTGTTTAAACGATTTAAAATCATTGCAGAAAATGGATTGTAACGTAAAATAAAAATAGAAGTTGACAATGGAGAACCTATGAATTACCAATTACTACAATATCTAGAACAACGACCCAACCAATACATAAGTGGTGAAGAATTAGCCCAAGTGTTTTCTCAAACACGATCCAATATCTGGAAACAGATACAAATCATACGAGAAAAAGGCTTTGAGATTGCTTCTTCCACCAATCGTGGGTATGCGTTTAAACACTACCATCATGCGCTAACCCCTTATCAGATTCAACAACTTGTCAAGCAAACATTAGATATTTTGTTATTCGATCATTTAGCTTCGACAAACACCTACATTAAACAGCACCATCTGGATTTAAAAACACCAACCCTCGTGGTTGCGGATACCCAAAGTGGTGGAAAAGGACGCTTTGAACGGTCGTTTTTCTCTTATAAAGGGGGTATTTATTTAAGTCTTTTTATTAAAAAACCCTTTCCCCTTGTCTACGGAAACTATCTAACCATTATCGCCGGATTGGCCGTTGTGAAAACCATTGAACAACTGTATCACGTCTTACCGAGCATTAAATGGCAAAACGATGTGTTCTTAAACAACAAGAAAATTTGTGGCATCCTTTGTGAAGGGGGACTCCATTTAGAAACACAAACCTATGATTATGTCATTATCGGCATAGGCATTAACTTGCTGCATACCCCCTTTCCTAGCAACCTCGAAGATATTGCGACTAGTTTAGAAACCGAAACCGGCATTACCATTGAACGAGGAACCTTCATTGGTGTACTACTCAATTATTTTGATCATTTTTTAAATCAGTTACAACAAAAGAATTTAAGCTTTATGGAAGACTATAAGGCACATAATTTTTTAATCCACAAGAAAATAAAAATCCGCAACCAACCCGATGTCTATCGGGTATTGGATATTGATCATGAGGGCTATTTAATCGTTCAAAACCTTCGGACCAACAACATCACTAAAAATGGATCGGAAGTGAGTATTTATGAAATCCAATAAATTCCAAACCTTAGATTTAATCTTCATCGCTCTTTTTGTGGCCTTCTTGACTATTGGCGCCTACATCCGCATCCCCCTGCCTTTTTCGCCGGTGCCAATCTCGTTTCAATTACTCTTTGTTTTCTTATCGGGCTATGTGCTAAAACCCCCTTATGGCTTACTCTCTTGTCTATTGTATGTCCTCTTGGGCTTAAGTGGACTCCCTTTATTTGTTGGTGGAGGCGGCATTGGCTATTTAACCCGACCGACCTTTGGTTATTTGCTTGGCTTTATCGTGACCAGTCAAATCATTGCTTTGTTAATGAAACGAAAACAAAATCCTTGGGTGAACCATTATTTATTTGCTGGCGTCGTTGGCTGGTTGGCCTTATATGCTGTAGCCTTAACTTACAACTGGATATTATTTAAGTACATCCTTTTAACACCACTGGATCTCCATCATTTGTTCGTGAGTTTCTTCTTTCTGTTTATTCCCAACGACCTGCTGTCTTTATATTTAGCCATTGTCATTAGCCGACGGCTACAAAAAAACTAATAACAAAAAAACCAAAAAGCACTCTTATTTGGGTGTTTTTTTGTGCATCAATATAAAAAATACAATAGATATCCAACACGGTGTTTGACTTTCTGAATTTCAATGTATACTTTAGACCATAGTTAGAATTCAAACTAAAGGACGATCTATCCATTGACTCCCTATCCGCGATTGAACTAGCCCTCGAATTGGAATCTGAATTTGATATCCGAATAGATGATGAAGAACTCGCGAACTTAGTCACCGTTCAAGACATCACTGATCTCGTCAGTCGTAAAGAGTCCTAAAAGCTATCTTCATAGCTTTTTTTTTAAAAGGTAAAATGTATGACTAAAAATGAACTAAAAGAATGGATACAACTATTTGAAAACAGCAGTCTAAGTCGCTTAGATGTGAAACAAGCGGACTTTGAGCTCCGCTTAGAACGACCGTTAGCCAAACAAAACACCACTAACGATTCCCCCGTTTCAACTACTATTGAAAATAAACCGTTAGTTGACCAACTCAAAAGCCCTCTCGTTGGCACTTTTTATAGTGGACCAAACGAGGGGGCTTCGCCTTTTGTTACCCTAGGTCAAACCGTTCAACCTGGGGACATCCTTTGTATCGTGGAATCGATGAAAATGAATAACGAAATTACGGCGACAAAGACCGGCATCGTTACAGAAATTTATGTAGAAAATGGACAAGCCGTTGAATTCGATCAACCTCTCATGTTGATTAAACCCCTATGAAAAAAAACTTAATTGCGGATCGAGGCGAAATCGACCAACGCATTATTCGTACAGCCAAAGAAATGGGCATCGAAACCGTCAGTGTCTACTCCGTAGCCGACAAAGACAGCATGCATGTTCATTTGGCCAATGAATTAGCTTTACAAGACGCCAAGCTTTCCCCGCAGGACATCGATTATGTGAATGCTCATGGAACGAGTACGCCCCTCAATGATCAAACGGAAACCTTAGCCCTGAAACAGGTTTTTTCAGAAACGTCGAACGTTAAGATCTCCAGCACGAAGTCGTATACAGGTCATTTATTAGGTGCTAGCGGAGCACTGGAAGCCTTAATTTGTGTTCAGTCTTTACAAAACAATCTTATTCCAGCCACGATTAACCATCGTGTGGATGATGAAGCCTGCAACTTTAATGTCGTTAAAAACGACCATCTCCATCAACCATAAAACTACGTCATGAGTAATTCTTTGGGCTTTGGTGGAACGAAATGCATCCATTATTTTCAAGAAATGGGAGGGAAACCATGATTTATAATTCCAGTCAAATACAAGCCATCATTCCCCATCGCTATCCAATGTTGTTGGTCGACCAAATCATTGAAATGAGCGAAACCAAAATTATAGGCTTAAAAGCGGTGAGTGCCATCGAAGCCTTGTTTACCGGTCATTTTCCCCAGAAACATGTCTTCCCAGGGGTCTTCATGATTGAGGCTTGTGCTCAGACGGGAGCGGTTTTATTACTCTCACAAGAAGCCAACAAAGGGAAGCTCGTTTACTTAGCGGGTATCAATAAAACCCGTTTTAAACGTCAAGTGATTCCTGGTGAAACGATGAGATTGGAGGTCGAACTGGTGAGTCAACGGTTAACCATTGGTGTTGCTGCCATTAAAATACATGTGGAAGCTGAGCTGGTTCTCAGTGGTGAAATCATGTTTGGGGTTGGCAGTTAATGTTGCCCTATCTTGGTTGTGATGTCTCGTTTATTTCTGAAATTAACAAGCGTAATCCCAACCACCAATTAGCTCAACGCATCCTTTCCGAGCTTGAATTCAAGCAATATTCATCGTACCCCCAACCGCGCCAAGCGGAGTTTCTTGCTGGTCGTTTCTGCGCCAAAGAAGCGTTGATTAAAGCCTTGCCGATTCAAGTGGGGATGAAAGAGATTCATATCTATTTGGAAGACCAGCAACTCTTAACACAGGTCGAAGGATTTCATTGCCGTGTTTCGATTTCCCATTTTCAAGATGTGGTCATGGCGGTAGCGATGGGTGAACCTGATGATTAGCGCTTTATTTTTAGTGATGAGGGTTTATGTGGATGCATTCTTTAAAAAAAATAAATCACCCTACAAGAAACATCTGGCCATTCAAAAATGGTGTCAGAAGTTGATTCAAACTTTAAACTACGAATTAGAAGTTGAAAGAGCTCTCCCGCTGAATGAACCATGTTATTTGGTGTGTAATCATCAAAGCACCTTTGACCCTATAATGGTCCTTGCAAGCTATAACCAACCGTTAAGTTTTGTTTCAAAAAACGAAAATAAAAAACTACCCGTCGTCAGTCGTTGGAGTAAGCTGCTTAATATTGTGTTCTTTGATCGCGCTTCCCGCGAAGGTAATATTAGTATGTTGCGTCAGGTCACGACGTTATTGAAACAACAGTATTCCGTGTTGATTTTCCCTGAAGGCACCCGTTCAAAGTCTGCGAAATTAAATGTTTTTCAAGCAGGCTCTTTACAACCGGCCAAACTTGCGCAGATACCGATTGTACCGGTGACCTTGATAAATTCCTATGAATTTAATGTTAAAAATCGACATAAAAAAACGTTGAAAATTATTTATGGATCCCCCATCACACCAGACATTTTCAAAACACATAAATATCAAGAAGTGATGGCCATGCTGGTGGATGAGATTCAACAAAATCTTCAGCATTCGTAAAAAGACATCGATGGATGTCTTTTTTTCATAGGGTTTTATGGATATCGTTTGGCTTTGACAATAATTAAGCAAATACCTTTTACAATCGCCCCTAAACCGTTAAAATAATACCGTGACTGAAATAACTTGGTTATTTCAATCGGATGCGCAACACGTTCACAAGAACACTTGTGAATTTATTATATATCTGTATCATCAAGGAGGACATATGTTATTACACGATATGCTTAATATAAAATACCCCATTATTCAGGGGGCGATGGCCAATATTGCGGACGCAGAGTTTGCGGCAGCAGTATCGAATGCTGGTGGCTTAGGCATTTTAGCTACAGGCATGATGGACGGCGATCAAGCGCGTCAGGAAATCAGTAAGTTATTACAACTCACGGATAAACCGTTTGGCGTAAACATGATGCTTAAAAATCCCCATTCCCCAGAGATTGCCCAAGTCATAACCGAACTAAAACCGGTGGTGGTCACGACGGGAGCTGGTAATCCACTCCCATATATGGAGGCGCTTAAACAAGCGGGGATTAAAGTGTTTCCAGTTGTTCCTAATGTCAAATTAGCCCGACGCATGGAAGCCGCTGGTGCAGACGCAATCATTGCAGAAGGCACGGAAGCTGGAGGACATGTCGGTGAATTAGCAACGATGGCTCTCATTCCTCAAATGGTCGATGCGGTTGAAATTCCTGTTATTGCTGCTGGAGGGATTGGGGATGGTCGCGGATTAATGGCGGCCTTAGCCTTAGGTGCTATTGGGGTGCAGATTGGAACCGTCTTACTAGCGTCTGAAGAATGCTTGATTCATCCCAACTTTAAAGAAGCGATGATTAACGCCAGCGACAGCGATACCGTCGTCACTGGACGGTCAATTCGAGTACCAGTCCGGATCTTACGCAATGAAATGAGCGAAAAATATATTCAATTAGAACACGCTGGAGCCGACCGTGATGAATTAGAAAAATTAACTGTCGGTGCTCTAGGCCGTGCCGTGTATGAAGGCGATATGGAAACTGGTTCTGCCATGATGGGTCAGATCACGGGTATGATTAAAGAAATCCGGCCTATTAAAGAAATTCTTGAGGACATAGCGACCTCCAGCAAGCCGGTTCTAGAACGTTTAAATAGTCTTTATCCGAAAAATTGGTAGCCAAAAAAAAGCACTGAGTTTAGTGCTTTTTTTATTTCTTTATCAATAAACCTTAAATTAGGTTAAAATAAGAGATATAAACATTTAGAAAAGAGAAATATTATGAAAAGAACGGAAGCAAGTTTACAACAATGGAAAGATTTGTATCAACAAGCCACTATTTTTGGTGACTTAAAACCATGGGAACTTTTTTGGGATCTTGATCTCATCGCAATTAAATATTCCCCTGAAGATGTTTACTATATTTCAATTCTTGGTCGCAACCACGAAACCTTTGGCTTTTCTATTTATGAAGGACAGGAGGGTTACGATGGTCTGATGGAACTCGTCCATAATGCAGATTATCCTATCGCGGCTCTTCAGAGTATTTATAGTCATTATGTCGTTACCGCCTATTGGGGCAATGAGGAAGAATTAAGCGACTTCAATACCGAGCTTATTGAATCCCTAGGTTACCAATACGAAGGTACGGATAGTTGGCTCTATTTTATTTCCATTGAACCGGGTTTCTATCCTTTTCATTTAAACCAACAACAAGTTATTAAAACAACCGAGTTACTCGTCGTTTTAATCCAGGCGATTAAAGACTACCAAAACGGATTAGTTTCAATCGATTTTGAGTCCGGTCATCTTTATGAATACGCTTATGATCATCAACGACAAAAATGGCTGGCTAGTAGTCAACCTCGACCACCACATGCCACTAGTTTTCCGTATATAGAGATTACAGACAAGAAAATGATTCGTAAGTTAGAAAAAGCCCCTTTATTGTTTGATACTTTAGAAATTGACCTCGCGTTCTTAGGCATGAGTATCGGTGAAAACCCTCATGAACCAGCCATCAACGCCTGTCTCGCGATAATTGCTAATGAAGATTATGGTATTATTTCCTCCACTTTGATTCAAGATTTCTCGACGAGACATACTTTACTATTTGATACCCTAATGGATATCATCTTGGCTCATGGAAAAGCCAAAACCTTCATGGTCCGATCAGACCACATGGCTCTGGTAGTGTCTTCCCTTGCCTCGTTAACAGAGACTGACATTGTTGTTTCAGATGAATTGCCTACGGTCGATGACGTTGTCGAAAGCATCGGCCAGTTTTCCTTGGATAGGATGTCTTAATTCGAAAAAAATACACAGAAAAAAAAACCAGCATCCTATGAATTGCTGGTTTTTATTAATACTACTGATTTAAATAGAATTCTAACATCCAGGCATGTTTGCCATATGCGGTTTCTAAGCCAACTAAGATATCGGTCGTGACTTCGTCGCCTTCCACAATATCGTAACCTTCTTGTACTTTTTCAACAAGAAGCTTATAGTCAGCAAGCGCTGCTTCGACCATTTCGGTTGCGGTCATCTCTTTCGTATATGGGGCTTCTTTAATAAAGCTGTGTTCCACATATTCTCCTAAGGTTGATGCTGGCTTCATACCTAGCATTAACATTCTTTCAGCAACTTCATCGAAGTGTTCGGTGATTTCGTCATAGTATTCTTCAAATTTCTCATGTAAGACATAGAACGCTGGCCCTTTAACATACCAATGCCATTGGTGTAATTTTACATAAAAAACGCCTAAACTAGATACTAGTCCATTCAAATATTTTTCTTTACTCATTTCTTTTTCCTCCTGCTAATATCTTATATGATATTGATTATCATTTCAAACATTGTGCCCTTTTTTATTGAATATTTTATGACTTTCTAGTATGATATCCATACGGTTTGCGCCTGTAGCTCAATGGATAGAGTGTTTGATTCCGATTCAAAAGGTTGCAGGTTCGATCCCTGCCAGGCGCGCCATTTTTTTATAGGGAGAACGTCAATGATTTACCACTGCATCAAAGCATCGACTTGGACTATTTATAAAACACAAGACTATTGGGGAGTGGACGAGATCGCTCTCGATGGTTTTATTCACTGCACTCAAAAAGCACACCTTCCCTATGTCTTTCCTTCTTTTGCGACAAGCGAAGAATCGCTTGTCATTTTAGTAATTGACGAAAATCAATTAGAAGCCCCGGTGAAATACGAAGCACCAACACCAACAGCGCGTGCTTATCCGCATATTTATGGATTGGTGAATCAAAAGGCAGTTGTTGCTGTGTTGGACTATCTTAAGGATAGCCAAGGTCAATGGTTGATGAATCCAGAAATTGAGAGCAATAGATAGGATAGACGACTTAAATTTGATACAATGAAGATACTAAAAAAGGAGGCCTATTATGAGTTACAAAACCTTTCACGAGTATCGAAAAGAAGACAATGTCGAGGAAACCTTATGGACTGACCGTAAGCGCATCCTTGGTTTACCGATTTCTTTTACCAAATACACTTTAACAGAGGAACGGTTAGTACGCCGGGTTGGTCTTTTAAACACCGAAACCGACGAGCTCTTACTCTATCGGATTATGGATATAGAAATGCGCCAAAGTTTTGGTCAAAAACTCGTTGGCGTAGGAACGATTGTGATTCATGCTTCCGATCGAACCACGCCGATGATGGAATTAGAGAACATAAAAAAATCAACCGATTTAAAACGCTATCTCAGTCGTTTAGTCGAAACGGTTCGGGAAGAAAAACAAATTACGGGGAAAGAAATGTTTGGCGCTGCGGCCAGCTTTGCGAACCAACCCGTCGATCGCGATGGCGATGGCATCCCTGATTATTTACAGGTCGATGCAGATGGAGATGGAGTCCCTGATTATTTACAAAATCCCCTCTATAAGGATTCGAGCGATTCGAGCGAAAATTAAAATAAAACATGTCGACCGGTTAACCAGTGGACATGTTTTTTTTATGAATTAAACTTCTGCAAGCAAGACTCTTGAGATGGCGGCAGCTGCCTTTTTACCTGTCGCCACTGCACGGACCACGGTATTTGCTCCTAAGACGACATCGCCCCCCGCATAAACTTTTTCCATTGAGGTTTGATGATTTTCGTCCACCCAGAGATGTCCCCGTTCGTTGATTTTTAATCCTAAGACATTGCTTCTGAATTTTTTGTTTGGCGTCGAACCGATTGCTTTGATGACACAATCGACGTCAACTTCGTATTCTGACCCACCAATTTCTTGAGTCTGCATGCGGCCATTTTCGTCGGGTTCAGTCGTTTCACGACGGATACAGATGACTTTTTCCACGACTTTGTTGCCTTTGATTTCGACTGGACTTGATAACAAGTCGAAGGTGATGCCTTCTTCTTGGGCTTCTTCAATTTCTTGTTTTGACGCGGGCATTTCATTAAGTGTTCGGCGATAATTGATAACAACTTCTGCTCCTAAACGACGAGCGACTCGGGCACAGTCCATGGCGGTATTACCCCCACCAATGACGAGGACCTTTTTAAAGTGTTTGAGTTCTGCTAAACGATGTTCATTAACGCGTTTTAAATAATCGTAGGATGAGTAAATGTGTTCTAAATCATCCCCTGGAATATTTAAAGGCTGAGCCCCTTCTTCCCCAAGACCTAAAAAGACGGCATCATATTTATCAGTTAATTCCGCTAAGGAGATGTCAATTCCTAGGGTTTTGTTGTATTTAAAACGAACGCCTAATTCATTCAGTTCTTCGAGTTTTTCATAGAGTAAGGTGACCGGTAACCGATAGCTAGGTACGCCATAAGCTAAAATACCCCCCGCATACGATTCTTTGGAATAGAGCGTGACATAAAAACCTTGTTTGGCTAAGTCTTGAGCACAAGCCATACCTGCTGGTCCTGAGCCAATAATAGCCACTCGTTTTCCATTTAGTGGAGGTTTCTTATGGAGCTTGAGCTGATGGTTGTCGCTGACATAGCGTTCTAAATAGTTGATACCAACGGCTTCGTGTTTAATAGCCCGAACACAGACTTCTTCGCATTGTTTGGCCACATCACAGACTCTGGAACAAAACGCCGAGAAATCGGATTTGGTGCGAATCAATTCGTTGGCGGTTTCCACATCACCGGTTTTTAAGGCTGAGATAAATTGAGGTATAGGTAAATGTAAGGGACAAGCTTTGACACAGGGCTCGTGTTTACAACTGAGACAGCGGTCGGCTTCTTCTAACATCATTTTATAGGTATATCCTTTATCAACTTCTTGGAAGTTGAGTTCTAAAGTATCTACTTTGTTTTTAATACTTTTGGTTTGTTCTGGACTAAGATTCATCATTGGCCTCCTTTATTTCGGTGCGATTATGCCACTGGAATAATTGAAATAAAAAATAAATCATTCCGGAAAACAATAAAATAAATTTAAAAGAAAACAAGTCAGCACTCTTAAAAAGTGCTTCAAACACTAGGGATGGGTTCAACATATCCCAAGAATTCAACCGGATAAAACGACCTAAGAAAATACCCACCCCATTAGCTAAAGAAATCAAAACAAAAATCGCTTCGACCCAATAAACAGACAAGCGCTCACGCAACCAACGATACACGTGCCTCATGGACAATAAACCCCAATATACGGATAAGTACACCCCTATAAAAAGATGCACCAAACGGAGCCAAGGCATGCCAATCATTTTGTAGGAAACCGTCGGAACGGTGGTATAAAACCAGGACGAATTAATGTGAATTAAGTCGGTAATCATATAAAAAGCATTGGGCAACATAAAAAACCAACCCACTAAAAACAGGCCGTTCAACCAAGTCTTCCCTTTAATCAGTTGAGCAAAGATCAAAGCAATCAAGGACAAGACCGAATTCCAGCTCAAAAATCCGTGTAGCAGGTTGTCGTACCCTAAATGGACGAGCACGTAGCCCGAGAGCGCATAGAAAAACCAGATTAGAACGGAGACAATGAGACGTTTCATGAAATAAGTTCACCTTTAATCCAATAATATAATTGAGGATAGCTTTTCTCAAGTCGTTCTAAATCCATGCGGTCAATTTCGTAGTCGATTAAGCGGGGGCTTAAGTCTTTGACTAATTCTTTGTAGTTTTCGATGGCTTTTAAGGTTGCTTCATCGATTTCAAAATCTAAAATGGATGCGAAACGTATACAGCGCAACACTCTTAAAACGTCTTGATTAAAAGAAGTTTCAGGATCAATGATGGTTCGTAACACCCCATGGTTTAAATCGTCTAAACCGCCACAATAGTCAATAATCCCTCGTTGAGGGTGGTAACCTAAACCATTGATGGTAAAATCTCGACGTAAAATATCTTCTTGAAACGAGTCCACAAACTCGACCTGACTTGGATAGCGGTGGCTACCTAGATACGTGTCTTTTCTAAATTGGGTAATGCTGACCCAATGTTCGTCAATTAAAATTTTTACATTACCAAAATCCTTCCCCGAAAAATCTTTTTGATGAAGGGGGTAGAGGTGGGTTATATAGGCCAGTGGACAGTTGGTTGCTAAGTCCCAGTCGAGAACTTCTTTGTTCATTAGGGAGTCTCTAACGGCGCCACCAACGATGTAAATGTCGTAATCGAGTTCGCTAACTTGGTTGATTAAGGTTTCGATCACTTTGGGTATTTTAAGCATAGGCCTATTCTATCATTTGTACCCCCTATTGTTAACCTTTTTCGAAAAGAAACCTGCTTGGAGGCAGGTTTCGGGTTTGGTAATTTTTAGTCGATGAGGCCTTCTTCAACAAGGAAGGCGCGAGCAACATCGCGGGGTTCCAGATGTTCGAGATCGACCTTTGCATTGAGTTCAGACATCTTTAAATCGTCAATACGGCCAGCTAAGCTGTCGAGTAAGTCGACGAGTTCTGGATGGGCATCTAAGATTTCTCCTCGAGCCACAACCGCCGCATCATAGGGTGGGAAGAATTGTTTATCGTCTTCCAAAATGACGCGTTGGAAAGCGGCAATTTGTCCATCGGTCGCAAAGGCACTGATGACATCGACATCGCCTTGTTCCAAAACGGCGTGTAAGAGTGCTGGTTCCACGCCCCGTACATCTTTAAATTCAAAGCCGTAGTGGGCACTCAAACCTGGATATCCATCGGCCCGTTCGGTAAAGACATAGCTTCCCGCCACAGTTAGTTGATCGGCTACTGCGGCCATATCGGAAACTGTTTTTAGATTGTATTGTTCGGCAGTTTCTTTGGTAACGACCATCGCATAGGTGTTGTTAAATCCGTACGGTTTTGACCAGCGAATGTCGAATTGTTTTTCGAATTCTTCGGTTACCATCTCGTAGACGGCTTCGGGGTCGGTTTGAGGTTCTTCACCTAAGTAGATGAGGCCGGTTCCAGTATATTCCAGATAGAGGTCGACTTCATCCGATTTGATGGCTTCGAATAAGACATTCGCCGCCAGGTTGCTTTTGAGTTCGGTTTTTAAATCGGTATTTTCTTCAATGAGAATACTTAGCATTTCCGACATAATAAATTGTTCGGTAAAGTTTTTACCGCCAACAATAATGGTTGTATCTTGGTCGGTACTCGTTGTACAGGCGCTTAAGACGAGCATACTGACGAGTAAAATCATGAGTTTTTGTATCCATTTGTTTTTCATTTTCTTTCCTTCTTTCTTATTTTAGTCCTTTTGGGGTGAGTTTTTGTTCCACTAACCCTAAGAGATAATCCGCTAAAATAGCGAGTAGAGCTGCAGGAATCGCTCCTGCCAAAATCATTTCATTACGGTAGAGCTGGATGCCGGTAAATATTAATTCTCCAAGACCCCCTGCTCCAATATAGGCCGCAATCGTGGTCGATCCGATATTAATGACCGTCGCGACCCGAATCCCAGCCATAATGACGGGGAGAGATTGAGGGAGTTCAACCATTCTTAAGATTTGCCAGCCGGTCATACCCATGCCTTTTCCTGCATCCACCATCGAGGGGGAGACTTCACGAATTCCCGTATATGTGTTTTTAATGATGGGTAATAGCGCATAGAGAAACAACACCAAGATGGCGGTTTTTTGACCAATCCCCAAAATCGGAATGAGAAGCCCAAAGAAGGCAATACTTGGAATGGTCTGAAACACATTCGCAATTGCTAAGATGGGGCTGGCTAAGAGCTTATGACGAGTAATAAAAATTCCTAAAGGTACGCCAATCAAAATGGCCACAAACACGGCGGTTCCCGTGATTTGAAGATGTTCTAAAATTAATCTAAAAATATGGTCGCTATTACGCGTAAAATAATTGATTAAAGACATATGAACCACCTTAAGACCTTCCTAGGACATTAACCAAACTGGAACGGGTAATGAGTCCGGTGAGTTTGTTGGCTTCATCCACCACGGGGATATAGCCGACTTGTTGATTGGCCATCATCGATAAGACTTGACTGACGTTGACGTTTTCCGAAACGGAAACGACGTTTTTTCGATAAATTTCAGCGACTTGATGGGCTTGATTGTAATGATCAAGGACATCGTTGGCGGTAATTAGGCCTTTGAAGTTGCCTTCTAAATCAATAACCATTAAGCTATCGACTTTGTTGCGGCGCATTTTTTCTAAGGCTTGGATGGTTGTCCGTTCGGGATGGATGGTTACGGGATTGGTGATCATAATATCTTTGACGAGAATAAATTCTGGTTGGCGTAAGAGTCGATCTTTTCCAATAAAGTTTTCCACGAAATCATTGACTGGATTTCTGAGAATATCTTCGGGGCTTCCAAACTGGACGATTTGGCCATCTTTCATGATGGCAATTTTATCGGCTAATTTTAAGGCCTCGTCCATGTCATGAGTGACAAAGATGATGGTTTTATGGAGTTGGTCCTGCATCTGGAGCATTTCGTCTTGTAAGGTTGAACGGGTGATTGGGTCTAGGGCACCGAAGGGTTCGTCCATTAAAATAATTTCGGGATCCGCGGCTAAGGCCCGAGCAACCCCGATGCGTTGTTGTTGTCCGCCACTTAATTCGTTGGGATAACGATGCGCGAAGGCTTCCGGTGGCATACCAACAAAGGCGAGGAGTTGTTGGACACGTTTTTCTCTTTGTTCTTTTGGCCAATCTTTTAAATATGGGACAAGGCCAACGTTTTGAGCAATGCTCATGTGTGGAAAGAGTCCAATTTGTTGAATGACGTAGCCAATGTTTCGCCTAAGTTGGACGGGATTGCTGTCATTAATGTCTTTGTTTTCAATGAGGATTTGGCCCTCACTGGCGTCGATTAAGCGGTTAATCATGCGTAGGGTGGTGGTTTTTCCACAGCCACTTGGTCCAATGAGGACAATGATTTCACCTGTTTGAAAATCGACGGTTAAATCGTCGACGGCGACGACCTCTCCATACTTTTTGGTTACGTTGCGAAAACTTATCATGTAAATTCCCCCTTTACCCTTTTTGGGCTTTGATAACAAAATAAAGCTATGGAGATTCATAGCTTTATCAAAAGTGTTTATGTATTTACTATTTGTCCCCTTCTTACGCTTACGAGGTTAGCTGTCGGGTTCGGGCTGAAGAGTAGCCCTACTTCATAAGAAGATTAACCCCAAATACTTGGTTCCCCCGCTCAATCATGGCGTGATTCAGCGTTGTCTGCTTTATTTATTATGCTGTATATTATATCAGATGACTAAAAATGGGTCAATTCAAGAAAAAAGCTCCCCGATGGGAGCCTTTTTCTATTGGAGTTGAATCTTTATTGCTTGGTGCTGTCCGTCACGTTTAATTAATAAATTAATGGAACTACCTCGGTCAAAGGAATAGAGGATACGACGGAACTGACGGAAGCTATCAATCTCTTGATTATCGATTGAGAGAATGATATCTCCAGATTTCAGACCTGCTTTGTCGCTTGCAGAGTCAGCGATAACCTCGGTTATTAATAATCCTTCGGTATCGGCTGGAAGCTCACCCTGCATCGTCCAATTGAAGTAGTTTCGCTCCGCATAACTAAGGTCGGAGAGAGAGAGAAAACGAATCCCTAGATGCGGTCTATAAACTTCTCCAGTTGTTTGGATCTGATTGATGATGGATATGACTTCATTGACGGGTATCGCAAATCCCATTCCCTCATACGCCGTGCCAGCAATTTTGGTGGTATTAATTCCAATGAGCTGGCCTTTCATATTAACGAGAGCTCCACCGGAGTTCCCAGGGTTAATAGCGGCATCGGTTTGTATTAAAATCATATCCCAGTCTTCTAAACCATCGTTATCGGTGTCAACAGCCAAGGTTCGATCAACTCCAGAGATGATGCCTTGGGTAACAGAGCCAGCGAAGTTCTCACCTGCTGGGGAACCAATCGCTAAGGCGACTTCCCCGACCGTTAGGATAGAAGAATCTCCTAACTGTAGTGGGGTGACCGTTGGGCCATCGGTGACTTTCAATAAGGCTAGGTCTGCATATTGATCACTGCCGATGAGTTCTGCCTCGACCACATCTCCACTTAAATAAGCAATTTCGAACGTGCTTCCGCTGGAAATAACGTGATGGTTGGTGATAATATAAGAAATATTATCCTGTACGTTATAGACGACCCCTGATCCCGTTCCGACTTGTTGCTCGTTGGTACTAGTTAGGACGGTGACCACAGCAGGGCGAACCTGCTTAATAACTTCGGTGGTATCAGAGGAGATTTGGCTACTGACTTGCACAGTTTCTGATGGGAATGCTGTGCCTGGTTGTGTTTCTATAGCTTCAGGGATGCTTTCTTTAGTGGTTTGGAGGTCGTCTTTGAGTTGACCCATTTCGAGACTTAGCCCGATATTCCAAATAAAGAGAAAGGCAATCACTGCTGCCATAAGCTTTTTCATGAAGTATTCCCCCTTCATGGCTATAGTATAGCCTTCAAACCTAAAAGTAATCTGAAAAAAACCTTTCAGCCTTCTTTCAGATTCAGCTGATAACCTTTATAATAATGGCAGGAGTGTGTGAATGAGAGTCTTATTAATTGAAGATGAAGAGCGCCTAGCCCAATCCATCGCTCAAATACTAAAAGATCATAAAATGAATGTAGACATCCAATACGATGGTCTTCAGGGCTATTACTATGGGTTATCTGATGAATACGATATTATCATCCTTGATGTGATGTTACCGCGTATGGATGGCTTTGAAGTTTTAGATCGCCTACGTAATGAAAAGGTTGAAACCCCCATTATTATGTTAACGGCTAAATCTACAGTCGAAGACAAAATCGAAGGCCTCAATCGAGGAGCCGACGATTATTTAACCAAACCTTTTAATGTGGAAGAGTTGGTCGCCAGAATTCGCGCCCTCACCCGCAGAAAAGGCGAAGTTATTTTAGAAGAACTCACCTATGGCGACTTGACCTTAAACATTCATACCCACTTACTCTCATCGCCAACGAAATCCGTTAGACTGGGATTAAAAGAGTATGATTTGATGGAACTACTCATTAGTAATCCGAACCAAATTTTTAGTAAGGAACAAATCTTATCCAAAGTTTGGGGAATGGAATCCGATGTTGACGAAAATAATGTCGAAGCTTATATTTCTTTTTTGAGAAAAAAACTCTTTTTCCTAAAAACCAAAGTTCGCATTAATACGGTCCGTAAAGTCGGTTATCATTTGGAACTCGATCATGATTAAAAAACTAAGAGGGAAACTCTTTGGGATACTCATGTCTTCCATGAGTATTTTATTAGTCATTATTTTAATTACGATCTATGGGTTTGCTAGTTACAGCAATAATCAACAAATTCAACAAGACCTTAATCTGGCCCTTTCGGGAGTCACCTACGACCAACGAACCTATGGTCAGGTGCGCACCGACTTAAAGGCTTTAACCGTTGAGATCGATCCTATTTCACGGACCATTATTACGTCAAATGTGAACTGGGTACTTGACAAAACAATTTTACAGGAAATGGTTAATGAAGCCCTTAATCATAGCGAAGAGTTCGCACAACTTACGGAACATCCCGTAACCTTTAAACGATCGATTACTAATAATGTTTTGAAGATTGCTTTTATTGATATTGCTTCCCAGCAACAACAACTCACGGATTTACGACAAGCGTTGTTGGTAATGTTTTTAACGGCTGAATTAATCTTTTTGTTTGTGGCTGCCTATTTATCCGATAAGGCTTCTCAACCCATTGAAGAGAGTTTTAAGAAACAACAAGATTTTATTGCGAATGCCAGCCATGAACTGAAATCACCACTCACGATTATTCAAGCCAATACCGACATCATTCTTTCTCAACCAGGTTCGAATGTGTATCAACAACAAAAATGGTTGGATTCCACGAAATTGGAAGTCCAGCGGATGTCGAATTTGATTTCGAATTTATTGTTTTTATCCAAAAATAGCGATGAAACAACCGTTGAACTTTTCTCTAATATCGATTTTAGCGACCTGGTTTTAAACCGGGTTTTGAGTTTTGAGTCGATTGCTTATGAACAAGACATTGACTACAAATACTATATTCAGCCCGATATTTATTTCAAAGGCGACGAAGAACAATTAGAAATGATGGTGTCGATTCTTATTGATAATGCCATGAAGTATTGTGACCTCCATTATGGCGTTATTAATATTCAACTCGAAGAAAAGAAAGACATCATTACATTAGCTGTAAATAATAATGGACCTATTATTGCGAAGGAAGAACTTAAGAATCTCTTTGATCGCTTCTATCGCGTGGATAAATCACGTAGCCGGGAACAAGGAGGTGTTGGTTTAGGTTTATCGATTGCTAAAGAGATTGCGACGACACACCGGGGAACGATTACCGTGACTTCTAATCCAACCGACTACACAACCTTTAAGGTGACCTTTAGACCATGAAGAAACGCTGTCCTTGGGCCAACCAGAGCTCCCTTGAACAAGACTATCACGATCATCAATGGGGAAGACCAACGAAGGATGATGCCACCCTTTTTGAGTTTTTAATTCTTGAATTGATGCAGGCAGGATTGTCATGGAAAACAATTTTGACAAAACAACAAGCTTTTCAAATCCATCTAGATCACTTTGATTATCATAAAATTGCCCAATACGACCAAGAGAAATTAAATCAATTAATGCAGGAACCATCCATCATTCGTAACAAACTAAAAATTGAAGCCACCATTAATAACGCTCAAAAATTCCTAGAAGTTCAAAAAGAATTTGGTAGTTTTTCCAATTACCTTTGGGCTTTTACCGATTACCAAGTCATCGATTATCAACCCAAAACAAGTTCAGAGGTTCTAACGACCAACGATTTAGCCAAAACGATTACCAAAGACTTAAAGAAACGAGGCTTTAAGTTTCTAGGCCCAACGATTGTTTATTCGTATTTACAGGCGATGGGCTTGATTAACGATCATTTGATGGATTGCTTTGTACGATCTGAAACTCCGTAAAGGAGTTCTTTTCATAATGTACGAATCACACGCGCCGGATTACCAGCAATGACAACATCGGCAGGAAAGGACTTCGTTACAACCGAACCGGCTCCCACCACCACTCGGTCGCCAAGCTCAACCCCCGGCAAAATAACAACGTTGCCGCCAATCCAACAGTCACGACCAATAGTTATGGTTTGAGCTAATTCAAAACCGGCTCTTCGTCGATCCACATCTTCAATGGGATGGGTGCTCGTATAAATGGAAACGTTAGGGCCGAGCAAGGTATGATCACCAATCTCAATCCTTCCACTGTCTAAGAAGACCGCATAAGAATTAATGTAAACACCTTTCCCTAACTCAATATAAGTACCATAATCACAGAAAAACGGTGGTTCAATCACAAAATCACCTGGATGTTTTCCAATTAGCGATTGTAGTCCTTGATGATATTTTACGCTTGTCTTGGGGGTATTATTAATCTTTAGTAGCAAATCTTTCGTCTGATCACGTTGAGCAACGAGTTCTTGGTCATTGGCGTCATACCATAAGCCCGCCAGCATTTTGTCTTTTTCTGTCATATCTTGTCCTCACTTATTCTTATTAATGATACAATATAACCAATATAAAGGAGATGAATCATGCAATCTTTTCAATTTAGTTTACCAACAAAAGTTTACTTTGGAAACGACCAATTAACTCGTTTACCAAATGTTTTAGCCCAATTTGGCCCAAAGGTTTTATTAACTTATGGGGGAGGTTCTATTAAGAAAACAGGTCTCCATCAAGAACTCTTGGAATTACTAAAAGATTTTGAAATTATTGAATTTGGGGGCATTGAGCCAAATCCGCGGGTCGAAACCTTACAAAAGGGCGGAGATCTCGCCAAAGAAGTTCAACCGGATGTGATCTTGGCCGTTGGTGGGGGTTCCACCATCGATTGTTCCAAAGGCATTGCTGCCCTGCCTTTTTATGAAGGGAAGGCTTGGGAGATGGTGATGGATGCTCGTTACAATAACCAAGCCATTACGAAAGCCATTCCATTAGTCACGATTTTAACTCTTGCTGCTACCGGTTCGGAAACTAATGCGTCAGCCGTCGTTCAAAATGATGAACTTAGAATTAAAGCTGGGTTTTATTCCCCACACTTTATTCCAAAAGTCTCTTTCATGGTTCCAAGACTTACGTATACCGTTCCAACTTTCCAAACTGCTGCTGGTTCTGCGGATATCATGTCGCACATTTTTGAGGTGTATTTCCGTCAAGAACAATATATGATTCCTACCGAGTTTGCGGAATCGTTATTAAGAACGGTGATTCATTATGCCCCGATTGCTTTAGAACATCCCGATCATTATAAAGCTCGGGCTAATTTGATGTGGGCAGGTTCCTTGGCTATTAATGGTTTAATTGCGGCGGGTCAGTCCAAAGAAAAATGGAGTTGTCATGCGATGGAGCATGAACTATCTGCTCATTACGATATTACCCATGGGGCTGGCTTGGCATTACTTATTCCCCATTGGATGCGTCATGTTCTTAATGACGATACCCTAGATACTTTTGTTCGCTATGGGATTAAGGTTTGGGACATTGATGCCAATCAACTCAAACAAGAAATAGCAAATCAAGCCATTGACTTAACCGAAGATTTCTTTAAGAACACGTTACACATTCCAATGAAGTTATCCGACTATGGGATCAATGATGAGAAGTTTGAAATCATGGCTAAACAAGCTGTTGATCTTGGCAATCTACACTTAGCGTATGTACCACTTACCGAAGAAGATGTGTTAGAGATTTATAGAAAAGCGCTTTAAAAAACAACTTTGACCGAACAAAAACGGCTTTATGAAACAATTCATTAAGCCGTTTTAGTTATAGAGTTTTAACTGTTTCTATTAAGGGGAATCAATCAAATACTTTAGAAACTAAACGATCGAAATGATTGCAATACTCAACAAAGAAGTCCGCAATACTTTCCCAATCTTCTAAGTTATTAAAACTCAAATCTTTCTTTTCTTTGATAATCTGTGCTGTTCTCTTTTTCGGATCATTTACCCACTCATAAACGGAATTGGTTGATTCTTCAAATTGCTCTTTCTCTAGGAGTAATCGATTAAATATTTCATCAACTTCATTTCGATCTCTAGACCCAATGTTAAGGAAAACTTTACTCTCACTTCGTGTAGTTCTTAAATAAATCGTAATCTGGTGACCCTTAATACTGGTGAACACTGTGTTATCAACAGTATTATTTTCAAATTTATGAAAGAATCTTGTATCTCTACGAACATCATTAATGACGTATGTCCAAAAATCTTTCAAGATCTCGCTTCGTGACATCCCACTGATATTGGTTGGTTTGGTATCTGGGTCTAATGTAAAAATTACTTCATTTTCTTCAATTTCATATTTATTTAATAATGCTCGCATTGTGTTGATTTTTGTATTCGTGTCAGACTTCACATTCATTAAAATGCCATTAGACAAAACATAATAAAAATTGGAGTCTGCACCTCTAAGCTCATCAAAGTAAAACGGGAATAAAATCTTAGACTCTTCGTTCGCAATACTCAAAAACTTTGAAGAGTCTAATTCAATCAATTGCTCAACAAATATCTGTAATGCTTTACGCCAGGAATCCAATTCAAAGTCCTTACCTAAAAATTCCATTTGTATAACCTTTCGATTAGTAAAGCTAACCTCATCGCCTAAAGATATACGATCCACTTTGATTTTTTTTGGTGTGTAGCTAGATTCAATCATAGGCCACAATTCGAGTGCAATTCGGACTATTTGGTGGTTTCTCTGTAATAACTCTTCTTCGGTCCATTTATCAAATTTACCTATAGAGGCTGTTAACCTAATTCCACTATGCTTATAACCACTATAATTTTCCCTCTTTTCAGAAAATGGTGAATTACTGTATTCTGAGTTATAGGCGGTTATTGTGAGATTTGCTAGACGATGCAACCACTTATCATGTATTCGATTAGCGTCTTCCCCTAAATCTTTACGCCATTGTTTGTTTAACTTTTGAGGCATGATATGTTCAATCGTGTAAACATTGTTTTCTAATTTGCTCCAAACATCATGAACTTCTTTGTAGTTCTGATTTTCTAAACGATCAAAAATATACCTTCTATTTTTAGAACTCATTAAATAAACATCACGATGTTCAATCGCTTCAGAAAACTGGGCATCGTCTGGAAATATTCCAGACGCTGTTTTACTTAGAAGAATGTATTTCATTTTTTCAACATAATTATCATAATTACCATCAAGTGAATAAATGTCATTATTCAACCGAACAAAAATTTTATTCAATGCATTGGTCGGAATAGAATTCATCATTCTTCTGAATAAATAGCTTTCGACAATTATGAGAATGTTCTCCAAATCATTAACGCTTAACTTGGTTTCGCTATAATCACTAATAGGTGATAAAGCAATCGCTTCTAACAAAAATGGTCTTATTACGGTAAAGTCTAATCGATTCAACCGGACAAGAATTTGATCGACTTTGAAATATCCTGTTTTACTAGCAATGATTAGGAAATATATATTAGAATACTCCAAAAGATCTTTAAGGTAATCTTCTTTCGTAAGTTCTGCATTTCCTTTTAACATTTTATTATAGTGTTCTTTGAAGTTTTCATAGACCCTTGCGATTGGCGGCGTGCTCTTTGTTTTGACGCTTAGATAATCACGGATAAACATACTTGTATCGTAATTCGTATTCAGTTCAATCTTATGCCAATACTGTTCATACAGATGTTCCTGTTCTTTCACCGAAGGGATATTCATTAAAATGAAATTACGAATCTTGTCTCCTTCTGACAAATCTAAACCCGTTGAGTTCAAACTTTCAAAAATCAATTGCGGATTGTCTTTGTCATCCAAAAAGATGTCAATAACAGTTAACTTCTGAAATGAAGCAAATAATTCATCAGCTGTTAATTCTTGTTTTTTGATTCTATTTACAAAGTAATTATAGTTAACCGTGATATTTGAATTCGGAATGGATTCTTTATTTTGAATAATTCTTTGATAGGCATCCGAATCACTTTTTATTGGTTTTAAACGTATTCTCGAGTTTTCCGGAGCAAATCTATTAATCAAATAAACATCAACAATTCGTTCATATAAGTTAGTTGTTTCTACTTCTATTTCACCACTTGCAATTAGATCACTTAATGCCTTTAATAGTAAAGATACTGTCGTCAATCTTTGTTGACCATCGATAATTGAATAGTCCCCTTTGCCACCATCTTCAGCTTTAACATTGACAATGCTACCGAAAAAGTGATGTTCGATATTCTCTCTTGAAAGCATCACTAAATCATCAAATAATCGGGCACAATGTTCAATTTTCCAATCATAATTTCGTTGATAAACGGGAATGATATACGTAATATCCGTTCCTTCCATAAATCGATGTAACGCTTTGTATTCACCTCTCATAATTACCCTCCAATTCCTGTTTTATAACTTAAATATTCTTCAAATGCTTTGACTTTAACAACTCATTAAACTTTCTATTAAAAATATATATGCTTTCCTAATTTATCTCAATATGTTGATCAACTCCCATATATTTTTGGATTCTTATCGATTTGTTTGGAGCGATTTCAGAAATAATTATCTTTTAGGAATATTTCTATATTTAGCAAGATTGCTCAGAAGATATTCCTTTAAGTTGTTATCAGTGCAATAAACATAACAACCTTTTTGGCCACGCGTCAGTAACGTTCTGTAAGTATTTTTGATTAATCGATCTGCGACTTCGTTTGCTTCCATAGGATTCTTTTTATGTAACCCTTTTAAACCTCTTAATGATTGGTCCGTCTTAGCCCTTTCAAAAAGATTTGTTACCAGCGAATTATTTTCATACTTTAAATCATCACCAATGATAACCCCAACATAATCAAACTCCAAACCCTGGGAAGTATGTATACAGCCAATCTGATTAACAGATTCCTCATCGATTGCCCAAGTTGCTGTATTCTCAAAATTCCAAGCCATTCCAAAGTCACCTATTTGGATATCTTTGTGAAATGGATTATTCCTCTCGCTTTTTTGCCAATCCCAACAGTAACCAGCTAACATTCTAGCTTTATTATTTATTTTGTTTTTCTCAACAATAATTTCGCGTACCTGTTCTGGTGTGTCTAGAATTTGAATATCATAATCAAGATCAATTAAATCCCATTCTGTATAACGAATGTCTAAAGCATTATCCACCCATGCTAAATACCCATCACTACCATTACATCTGAATTGAGAAGTAAGTTCATCCTCAATAATTGGCACATTAAGATAATTTGCCCAATCTTTTATTTCTTGAATTGAACCAATATCCCTAGTTGTAACTTGTTGATAATCATCTATAAAGAACACTGATACTCTGCTTGCATTAATTATCTCTTTAATTTGGTTTTCCCCTTTATTAGCAAACATACCTGATTTTTCTCTTAGTCGATGTGCTTCATCTACTAGGACACAATCAAACAGGTCCGTTCCAATAGTATAAAAGTTATCAGGCCCTCTAAATAAATTATTAATGTGAACTTTTTTATAATTTCCTTGAACTAATTTCTCTAAGTATACATTACGAGGGGCACTATTCTTAGTTACATAGATAACATTCTTTTGCATCTTTAATATTGAAGCTAGTAGATTTATAGCTAAGACCGATTTCCCCGTTCCAGGACCACCTTTGATTATAATGACTCTTTTTTCGTCGTTTTTAAGATTTTCGACTGTTGTATTTATAGTTTCGTACACAACTTTCTGATCATCAAGTAGTACAAATTCTTTGTTGCCCTCCAATAAGCTAACCATTGTGTCTTGTAGAGATTTGCTGGGAATAATTTTCCCGTTATCAATTTCATACAAAATTGAATTATTCGGTTTTTTAACAAATTTCGCTATGAACTGAGACAAATGCCTTGTGTCAGTTTTTGAAAAAATAGGAGCTTTTTCAATATAATAGGAGTAGTGATCGTCTATTAGCGGATCATCTTCAGTTATTTCATAATTATGTAGATAAGCACATGGATTAATTTGAATGTCTTTGTTCCTAACATTCTGATTATAATCATAAATCATAGAAGCATACGACCACGCTTGGTAAGAAGGGTGCACCACTTCTCTCAAACCTCCACCGAGCCATGTAGAAACGATAGCATCTTTTGATTTATTTGCTGTTACACTAGACCATTGCTTTAGTTCAATAACAACCGCATGTTTTTGATTTTGAAAATCTTCTCCAGTAACAATGAAGTCCACTCTTTTGTTAGAATTTGGTATACGATATTCTATTGCTACTTCACATTCAAAAGGAATTTCTTGATTTGACATAACTATATACATGTCTTTTAGAGAATTTACCCAAGACCTTATTTCACCAGGTGCAGATCGTCTGTTCATTTTTTCGTAAATAAGATCTTCGATTTTGGTTTCTATGTTTCCAGATATTATGTCTTCTAAAAAGCCTAGTTTTGTTGATTCATAAATAATCATTTTTCAAACTCCGTATATTTTTTACTATTACTTTTAGCTTTCTCAATCGGATATTTCTTCTCATTAATATCCATCTTTTCTTGCATTATTGTTTCTACATCAATATTAAGAGCTATTGCTAACTGATAACAATAGATTAGAACATCTGCCAATTCCATCTTAACTTTTTCATTATCAAAATTACTATCCCACTGAAAATTCTCTAATAACTCTACGGCTTCAATTACTATAGACTTACTAAGATTCTCAGGTGAATGAAACTGATCCCAATCTCTATCTAAATTAAACTGTATAATTCTTTCTCTAATCATCACTTGCACCTCATTGTTACTAATTATCTCAAATTATGTGAGATATGTCGATGTGGCATGTGACTTATTAACTAGAACAGATATACCTCTACGTAATATCATGAACACTAATAGACAAATAGTGGTACTAAAAAACGACCCATTACTTTTGTAACTAGTCGTCTTTTCTAATCTATTTACTTAATAAGGATGCTGCTGCTTCGTCGATGATAAAGGTTACGTTATCCTTATCTTGGAAGTTAGTCACTGGCCAATCTGTAGTAACCGGTCCTTCAAGTGCTGCCTTAACTGCTTCAGCCTTGTGACTTCCCGATACCATAACCACTACATGTTTAGACTCTAAGATTTCTTTAAAGCCTGCTGTTAACATTTCAGTTGGGCAATCTTCACGTGATACTCCATATTCTTTCATGGTTGTCTCAATGGTGATTTCTTCAAATTTAGCAATAAAAGTTGTCGAATCAAAAGGAGTACCCGGTTCATTAGCACCGATATGTCCATTAATACCCAAACCACAAATTTGAATGTGCGTTGGATATTGAGCCAAGATATCATTAAAGCGTTTAATCTCAGCATCGAGGTCTTCAACAGAACCATCAGGAATAAAGATATTCTTTGGTTGAGTCTCGATTTGATTGTATAAGTTTTCATACATATAGGTACGACTGGAATAGACCGCATCCCTTGGTCCTATATATTCATCTAAGTTTACAATCGTCGTATTGGAAAGATCCAATTCATTAGAATTAACCCTTTCAACTAGTAACTTCATTAAACCACGCGGAGTTCCCCCAGTTGTTAACCCAACGACTGGTTCTTTATTTTCTTTAACAACTTGAGCAATTAACTCATAGGTTTTCTCTGACATTTCGTCATAATCTTTAACAAATATTACGTTCATTTTCATACCCCATTTTCTTCTAGATCCTTTAGACCGCCTATACCATACCATATACCTGTGGAAATAAAAAAAAAGGAATTCAAGCTCCCATAACTACGCTGTTTATCAATGAAAAATGCGGATATAAAAACGACCAATCACATGGGTAATTAGTCGTTTTTTAACACTATTTATTTAATAAGGATGCTGCGGCTTCGTCGATAATAAAGGTCACATGATCTTTATCACGGAAGTTGGTTGCTGGCCAGTCTGTAGTAACTGGTCCTTCAATAACGTTCTTAACGGCTTCCGCTTTGTGGCTACCGGAAACAAAGACTACAACATGCTTTGATTCTAAGATTTCCTTGAATCCTTGAGTAAGCATTTCTGTTGGGCTCTCTTCACGCGTAATTCCATATTCATTCATCGTACTAGCAATAGTTGCGTCGGTATGCTGAGCAACAAAGGTTGTTGAATCAAAAGGTGTGCCTGGCTCGTTAGCACCAATATGACCATTAGTACCCAATCCACAAATTTGAATATCGCGTGGATACTTCGCTAAAATTTCATTATAGCGTTGAACCTCCGCATCCAAATCTTCTGCTGCACCATTTGGCATAAAGATGTTCTTAGGTGCCGTTTCAAGTAGGTTATATAGGTTATCGTACATATACGTCTTTGCTGAGTAGACGGCTTCATTTGGACCAATGTATTCATCTAAATTCAACATCGTTGTATTGGAAATATCTAATTGTTTAGAATTCACCCCTTCAACGATGCGTTTCATTAAACCACGAGGTGTTCCTCCAGTGGTTAAACCAACAACAGGATTCTCATTTCCTTCAATCGCTTGTACAACAAATTCGTACGCTTTATCTGACATTTCTTCGTAATCTTTTACAAATATTACTTTCAATTTCTTTCCCCTTTTCTATTAAGTCGTTTTTGACCGCCTATACCATACCATATATACTCCAAAAAGGAAAAATGAACAAACAAACCTCGCCATATCGTGTGTAGGGTTACAATTGATGTGAGACTTTCCAACTAGTAAGAAGCGATGAGACCTAGTAGAATGAGTTTGTCCAACAAATTCGAAAGGAATCATCGCATGAATACTATAACAAAAAAACAGAGGTAT
>JBNRMW010000006.1:0-73533 GCA_050309795.1 Erysipelotrichaceae bacterium
ATTATCTAACACCTATTGAAAAAAGAATCGAACTTACGGCTCGATTCTCCTAAGATAACTATCCAATTCATTTCAACTAGACCATTTATTCTTAAGAATACGGTCTCACATCATTTACAAGTGTACAATCAAAATTATGCTTTGACCGAAAGAAAAAAGAATCGCTACGATTCTTTCTTTTCATTGGATTCATTCGACAAAATTACTTCCTCAATAATTTCTTGAATATGTTGGATAACCCGCAGATTGTCTTCCTTGTTCAAATAGCCAGGTGCTTCGGTCGAGTCAAACAACGTCTGCAATAGTGCCGAAGCCAATTTCAATTTTTCTAAATCCATCAAAAGTCCTCCACAGAAATGATTTTTATGTCTGTGTTCATTATAGTATTATTCCTTTAACATTACAATATTGTTAAGTAAATCCTTTTCTATATTATCTTTTTGTTAATCGTTTTTTGGTATTTCTGCTTCAAAGCACATAGTTTGTTCTTTTTTCTATAATCGGCTATAGTTTATTTATGAATTTTATACGACACCCTCAACGCACATCACATTTTCTAATTCTCCTGTTTTTTATGGTTATTTTCAGTGTCTTGGATTATTTAAATCTACCATATCCTAAAATGATGGTTCAGGAAGGATTGTTGGTTGTCTTCGCCCATATCGCCTTGAATGGATTGATGGCGTTTCTCTCGTTTCAACTATATGCCCTTAACGAAGACTTTATATCGTTAGTTGGTAAAGAGATAAGAGGATCAAATGCGAGTTTGTTTGCGACGATTTTCGGTATTTTTACTTATGGATGCACCCCCTGTGTGATTAGTTTTTTAGCTTTATTTGGAATTAACTTTGCGGTTATTAGTCTACCTTGGGCCAACTTACCCTATAAATTAGTTTCTGTTGCTATTTTAGTTGCTGGCCTCCTATTTGCTATCAATCAACAAAAAAAGACCTGTGAATTGAGATGATTAAAAACCCCTACGATCTTTTTCTAAAACCGATCGACCATTGGCTCTTACAAGAACACCGAAAATGGTTAACGGCTTGGGCAACTGGGAAAACACTCGAAATAGGTATTGGAACCGGACTAAATCTCAGCTACTATCCTAACAACGTTCAACTTACCGGAATCGATCACAACCAACAACAACTTAAACACGCTCAAGAAAAAGCCGATAAACTAAACATGAAAATAAATCTATTAGAAATGAATGCCCAACAATTACCTTTTGAAGATGAAAGTTTTGATACCGTTATAATGACATTTTTACTTTGTGGGGTTGAATCCGTTGAACAAACTATTGATGAAGCCCTCCGCATACTCCGGCCTAACGGGACTTTTTTAATGGCCAATCACGTTCTTTCAACTCATCAACCCTTCCAATTTATCCAGCATCAACTTGATCGTCTTACGGTGGATCGGTATCAAGAACATTGGACCCGAACACCAATAGACTATTTAAAAACAAAAACAAACATTCTCCATATTAAAAGAAATCGCTTTGGAATATTAGAATCTGTCTATGCCCAAAAGAACCCAAATTAGGGTTCTTTTTTAATAGCGCTCAACCGACTGGATAAATTGATTCAGAAACGACTGTTCACCGAGGGTATTCATTTTAAAAAATGTTGCTTGTGATCCGCCGGCGGTCATCGCCGATAAAACTAAATTATTTTGTTGGCCAGCTAAGGTTAGATTCAAACTCAAACGGTTAGAACCTGCCATTGAATAGCGCTCAAAAACACGAACCGCAATCCGTACGTCACCGAGCATAAAATCACTTTGTTCCTCTAAGGTCGCTGAAAAAGAACCACCCAAAACCTCCTGAATACAATAATTTAAGAAGTCATCAAAATCTCCAGTGAGTTGTGTTTCGTATTTTGCCAAATTTGTTCCCTACTTTCTTAGTCCACTATATCATGGTGCCAATAGTTTTTCATTGATTTTTTTGAGATCTTCAACATCCCATTTCAATACTTCTCGATCAAAAGTGACGAGTCCATTAACTTCTTCTTCCACATCCGAAAGTTGGGTATAACAAACCCCAGACAATAAATGTTTCTGTGGGATGATCTGTTGCTCGTAGAGATCGAGGACGCCTTGTTGGTACGCTTTTAAATCCGCATAACGACGATAACCAAATATCTTCTCTTGATGATGCAAATCGACCGGATGGGAATAACCACCAAATTCAGAAAGAATCAGCATTCGCTTCGATGGTTTCAGCTTAACGGGTTTGAAATAAATATGTACCGACTTAAAATCAAACCCCTGATGATCGATCCACCCCGACGCGTGATCGATATAACGTGTTGGATCCAACTGACGAGCTCGTTTCGCCATTGCTAGCGAATCAAATTGTCCCCAGCCCTCGTTAAAAATACACCACATCACAACGGACGGAAAAAATCTTAAGGCTTTAATGACCTCGTCCTGATGAACGATGGACAACAAACGACCCGACCGCTTCTTTCTGCCAAATAAACGATAATGATTGTCCTTAAGAAAAATATTCAAGAACCCAGCCACCTGGATAACCAGTGGATTATAGTGGTTTCCGCCATTAACGACATCTTGCCAAACAAATAACCCCAGCCGGTCACAATGAAAATACCAGCGGAAGGGCTCAATTTTGATGTGTTTACGAACCATGTTAAAACCCATCGCTTTTACCATCTCCAAGTCTTCAATAAACTCTTGATTCGTCGCCGTATAAAGGCCTTCTTGCCAATATCCTTGATCGAGGACACCGGTATGGAAAACCACCTCCTCGTTGAGACTCATTTTTACAATACCATCAACCATTTTTGAACCGACATGTCTCAGTCCCACATAACTGCGCACATGATCGTCTTTATAGAAAATATCGATGGGGTAGAGCCACGGCTGATCAGGGGACCAAAGTTTAGGTTGGTCGATAGTCCGCTGCTGATCTGTGGTTTCGATTAAGGGTTTATACCGTTTATCTAAAAAGTCCTCATCTTCGCGACCAGCTAATGTTGGTTCGTACAGTACAAATTGAACCGCCTTTGAATCCTTGACATCAACAAAGAATTCGACTTGTTGTGTTTTAGAATGGTATTGAGCATAAAAGTCGCGTATATAGTCTTGGGGATAGCTAATTAAGCCACAGCTTTGCCAAATCCCGGATTGGGGGGTGTACCAAATTTGACCAGGGTTAAGCTTTTGTTTTCCCCAAGGTAAATCTCCCTGATCGCTTTCATCAATGATAGCAATCAGTAGTTCATTGTTTTTCTTTTGGATGGTTGAAGTCACCTCGACTTCAAAAGGTAAATAGCCATCTTCATGGTAACCAACCTCCACCTCGTTGAGCCAAATTCGACAACGTTGATCGACTGCTCCAAAGTAGAGGAACAATCGGTCCAAAGGCACCAGTTCTAAATCAAACTTTAAGCTCATTAATAAGGTCTCATCGGGCTGTAAAATATGCCCAATTTGATTCTTTTTAGATTCTAGGGAATAGGGCACTTCCAATAAACCATCCATAGACTTTGTTTCCTGTTTGAATTGATAAAAACGATTGGAAGAAATGTTCGCGCCTTTGATCACTTTATAGCGCCAAAATCCATTCAGACTTTGGTGATTTTCGGACGGCCGTAGGCGATGAGGAAAGGGATATTTAAACATCTTTATTCTCCAATCTATTTAATTGAATATAGGGAAAAACCATCGAAAACAAAAGAAGACCAGCTACCAAAAAGATTAACGGCGTCGGGACTTGTTTCACCACGCCCAAATCAACATAGGTTAGATTGGTATTTTTAATAACCATCGACCCAATGAACGGACCAATAACCATCGGTAGCATCACGCCAAAAACCATGCGGACGCCTTGGTAACGACCCGCCTGATCAAGGGGGGTGTGGTCGCGAAACAACCCGTGACCAATGGAGGTTAAAATCATATTCCCGCCCATCATTATTGACCCAAAAATCATGACTAGTCCTGCTTCACGAACAAGATACATGCCCACTAAACCAATCATGGACAAGATTAGGGCAAACGGAACCAGCGTGAGTTTGTTAAAACGATCCATCAAATGACCACCAATTAACGAAAGAACAGAAGCACTAAGGAGCACCACCACAAATAAAATCGTATAGTCGGCAATCTTTAAATAGTTTTGAATATAAATAAGTAAATAAGGCATCCAAACTTGGGTGGCAGTTGAAAGAATTAATAAAAAGACCAAGGTCCACAACAACTGACAATTCTTCTTCAAAAAACGAGGATGGATGACTTGGAGTGTCTCTTTAAACGTAGCAGAAGGACGT
The DNA here is from genome assembly GCA_050309795.1 of Erysipelotrichaceae bacterium. Classification (GTDB taxonomy): domain Bacteria; phylum Bacillota_I; class Bacilli_A; order Erysipelotrichales; family Erysipelotrichaceae; genus JBNRMW01. The sequence goes on from JBNRMW010000006.1 coordinate 4,296, forward strand.
TGTAAAGATACCTCCTCAATTAATATATTAGCCAAAAATCCAACCGAGATGACGAATACACCAAAAATGCCAAAGAATATGGACCATTGCCCCTTTTGAGTTAAAAAATCAAATCCACCAAAGATTATCATTAACGCCAGTAGGGGAAGAATTGATAAAACTGCTTCCACTTTTCCACGATTGTCTGGGGTTGTGATGTCTGTAATCCATGCATTGAAGGCCGCATCATTAGCACTGGACCCAAAAAAAGTCATGACACAATCCCACAGTACCACCAAACTGGACGTAACCAGCACCGCCATTCCAGGGCCTACTATTGGCGTAATCCAATCGATTTTTATAAACATAAATCCAATGATGGTTAAGCCCCAAATGATGTATCCATAGACTATGAATGGTTTCCGTTTCCCCCATTTATCAATAAGAGCACCGATAAATATTGTTGTTAGGGTTGCAGTAATAGCGCTTGCCGCAACCATCGCCGCAATAACATTTGGATCGCCCGATATCGTGTGATAAACAAACAAGTTAAGATACATATTCTCAATCAACCATGCGAGTTGACCGACTAACCCTAAAATTAAAATGCCCAGCCATTGTTTCTGTGTCAGTTTCATTGCTAATTCCTCAAGTTTCTTTAATTATACATCAAGATTTAAAAAAAACCTAACTCAATAGAGCTAGGTCGTAAATCGTATAGTCGCAACGATAGATAAATAAATATTTCCCATCGACCAGTAGTCCGGTAGATTGGGGAACTTCCGTGGCATAGAGCGAAACTCTATCCCCAGCAAAGGTCGCTAGAGGCGTTCCATTTTGAGAACGGATTAAGATGACTTTTTCTTTTCCCGTAAAGCTGTTTTTGAAATCAAAAACCATGCGATTAATGAAGGGAATCGAGCGGTCTAAGTTCTCAATATCAACCGTTTGTAGGTAGGATTCAAACACATTGTCTAAGCCCGTTTCATATAATACTAGGGACGACCCGACATGAGTTACTTCATTTCCGCCGACGGTGATTTGTAAGACTTGGGAAGAACTTTTTTCGCTGTCAAATCGTTTGTCCCGTTTGATTGAAATGCTTCGACCTTCGATACGGTCGATAATTTCACTGTTTTCATCATAGGTTTGCATGACCATTTCAAGGCCTTTGAAGGTTTGCTCAAAACCCTTAAACCATATTTGTAGGTCTTGACAACCAACCAGCACAACTAATAGGACAAAGAGAATTAAAATTCTTCTTTTCATGAATTGGCTTGCTCCATAAACTTCTCACGATGGACGATGGCCCGTTTAATAATGCCATCACCTACGACTTTTCCTTGGTGGGTTACTTTGGTTCGAAAGGTCAATATTTTTCCTTTTTGTTCTTTTAACTCTGCACGACAGACGACTTCTTCGTTTAGCGTGACGGCCCGTAGATGCTTAATGTTGATTTCAATTCCTACGGTCACTTCCCCTTCTTTTAAGAGTGGTAAGGCTAATTCTTTAGAAGTCTCTTCCATAAAAGTAATCATGCTCGGTGTGGAATAGACGTCAACGAGACCCGACCCAATCGTACTTGCGAGCATCTGTGTGGTAACTATCATGTTTTTTTCCAAAATCATACTTGGCCCTCCTTTGTAAAGACCATGCGTAAAGCTTTCATGAAACCTATTCGATTTCCATAATTCAAGGTTCCCATGCGATAAATCCGTATCGAGATATAGGACATCAACCAAGTCGTGAAGCCCAACAATCCAAGGGACAGGCCAATCTCCCAAATTGGTACGGTTACTAGGGCATACCGAGCAAACATTGTAATTGACGAAGTGAAAGGAACAATACTAGCCACCCGCATTAAAAGTGAATCCGGAATATATAAGCCAAACATGACAATCATATATCCAGCAACAAAGAGAATCTGAATCGGCGCCATTGCTGAGTTTACTTCTTCAACTTTCGAAACAAGGGCACCCACGGCGGCGTAGAGGAAGTAATATAAAAGCATTCCTAAAATCGCAAACACAACAAAAATTACTAATAAATCCAAGCCAATACCTTCACTTATCATCATGACCAGTGGCTCTGGATAATACGATTGATTCAACATGTAACCAATGACGGCCGCTAAGATTGTTAAAATCATTTGGGTTCCCGAAACAATTGTACTTGCGACGACTTTCCCCCATATTAAATTGGTTGAAGAAGTATTGGTTATCAATAATTCCATGGTTCGGTCATTTTTTTCTCGAGCCACTGCTGTGGACACCGATTGACCATAGAGGATGATTAAAAAGTAAATAATAAAGACGCCCACATAAACAAACCAAAAGGAGTTTCCTTGAGATTTACCAAGCGTTTCAATTTCGACAGAAACCAACGAATTATAGGTCGCTTCGTCAACAATAAGGGGATCAATCCCGTGTTCACTAAGATATTCATTACGGGCAACGGTCGATAAGAAATCGGAAATCGTACTTGGCGTCATATCAAACATACCAATATCATTCGCAACAAGTTTTACCTCATTAAAGGATGTAAATATTAATCCATAATCCACTTGTTCTGTTTCAACCGCTTCGTTTAAAGCTTCTACGCTTTCGTACTTGGTGACATCACTAAAATAAGGATGTTGACTTAAGGAACTAAGGTCGGTCTGGTTAACGGTTAAAACACCAAAGCTCGGAATTTGATAAACATCCTCTTCACTTGGTTGGGTGGTTTCGACCATTTCTGTTGCTTCAGAGGATGTCGGATTTAAATCTAAATATCGTGGGATAAAGGTCACAACTAAGACAATCGCCAAAATTATGACGGTTGAAATAATCGTTGCTTTTTGTTTTAAGCGATTTTTCAATTCAAACAACAAGACAACCATAAAATCACGCATGAGTTTCACCTACTGTCTGGATAAAGATTTGTTCAAGGCTCGGTTTATAATACGAAAATTCAGAAATACGAAAATCGTGAGCAACTAATTGTTTCAATACAAACTCGGCTGGTTGATCATCATGAATATGGGCGATAACCGATCGTCGATCTCTCATTAAACTAACCCCTTGAAGGGCAGCTAATTGGTCGAGGGCTTGCTCGATACTAGTGTCTAACAAATTGATGCGGACACGGTTTTTACCTAGTTTGCGCTTTAAGGCATTTAAGTCTTCGCTTAAAACAATGCTTCCTTTATCAATCAAGGTTATTTCGTCACAAAACTCTTCGACATAGCTCATTTCATGGGAAGAAAAAACAACGATTTTCCCTGCCTCAATGTACTCACGAATTAATTCTTTTAAGACTTGAGCATTCACGGGATCTAGTCCAGAAAAAGGCTCGTCTAGAATCAAAATTTCCGGATCATTGATGACGGCTTGTGCGATTTGGATTTTTTGTTGATTTCCCTTGGATAAATGATCCAAGGTTTTCTTTTCATATTCTCCCAACTCTAGTCGGCGGACCCAATATTGGGCCGCTTGTTTTGCTTCACTATGACTCATTTGCTTGAGTTGGCCAAAATAAGCTAATTGGTCGACGACGGATACCTTGGCATACATCCCGCGTTCTTCGGGTAAATAACCAACTCGATAATCATGACGACTAAACGGTTTACCATCGATTAAAAATTCCCCACTGTCTGGTTTAAAAACATCCATTAATGCTCTAAAGGTTGTTGTCTTTCCAGCACCATTACGACCTAAGAAGCCCATGGCTTTTCCACTGGTGACATCGAAACTTACATCCGTTAAAACTTGTTTGGTTCCAAAGGATTTGTTCACATTTTTTACTTGTAGTTTCATTTTAAATGCCTCCTTTACTAGTTATTTAGTATAGCACACTATTATTAATTGAATGTTTTTTTTCGATGTAAATATATTGACAGGTCTCCCCAGTGTGTGGTACTGTACTAATATAAACAGTACAGTAAAGAGGAACAATGAAACAGCGCACATTCTTAGGCATCTTATTAATTCTACTAGGTTATAGCCTAGTTCCCCTCGCCAATCAATACCTAGAAGGGGTGAGTGAATATACATTTTTGCTTGATTTTATGATTATTAACCCGTTCGTCGCTTTAATGGGGAGTGGTTTTTTGTGTTATGTTGGTGGCTATCAACGGTTAACAACTCTCGTTGTTGGATTTTTGTTTGTGCCCGTTGCTTTTGTTTTTTATAACGACTCTGCACTAATTTATACTGCCTTATACATTCTTATTGCTTTCTTGAGCGCAAATCTTGTGAAGCGATTTTCGGTTGTCCAACCAATGAAAGGACTAGAAAGGAATCGGTGACGATCATTTTTACAATCAACTATAAAAGTCCGAAACCCCTATACGAGCAAATTGTCGATCAAGTACAATTATTTATCTCGCAAGGATTATTAGTGGAAGATCAACAACTTCCATCCGTTCGTGAGCTCGCTGGAAATTTGGGAATTAATCCCAATACCGTATCTCGAGCCTATCAAGAACTTGAACGAAAAAATCTGATTTTGACCATTGCTGGTCGAGGTACCTTTGTGGCAGCGACTGACGATATTCAGCAACAACTCCACCAGGAAAACCTAAGTTTGATTACCAATACTATTTTGCAGTTACTTGCCCACAATCTTTCTATCGAACAGATTGAACAGCTATTCTTACAACAATTGGAGGAAATACAAGATGCTGATTATCAACAACCTATCTAAATCATTTGGAACCTTTAATGTTCTGAATCAACTTAATTGGCAGATTCAACCTTCCAGTATCACCGGTTTAATCGGAAGTAATGGTGCAGGGAAATCAACGCTACTGCGCTGTATTGCTGCCGTCTATGATGTCGATCAAGGTGAAGTTCTCTTTGAAGGACAGTCGTTAGCCACCAATCCGGATTTAAGAAGCCAAATTGTCTTTGTTAGTGATGAACCTTTCTACTTGAATCGTTTTAATCTCAAGGAAATGAAGAACTTATATAAATCTTTCTTCCCGAATTTTAGCGAAGAAAAGTACCAGGAATTGCTACAGCTCTTCCGTTTTGATGAAAACAAACAAATTCAAAGCTTTTCTAAAGGTCTCAAACGCCAAAGCGGTCTTATTCTCGCCTTATCTATTCAGCCAAAATTGTTATTGATGGATGAATCTTTTGATGGTTTAGACCCCCTCATGCGTTTAACCTTGAAGCGATATTTAGTTAAAACAGTCATGGACACGGGGATGTCGGTGGTCATTTCTTCTCATAATATTCGTGAGTTGGAAGATATTTGTGATCATATGGCACTCTTAGAAAACCATAATATTGCGTTTACCCAATCGCTATCGGATTTACAAACAAATTATCATAAAGTACAACTTGGGTACAACCACGATATTGATGAAGTCATGTTCAAGGGCATCGATTATTTAAACCTCACAATTACCGGCCGGATTGCGACCATAGTTTTTACGGGGAATCAACAACGAACGATGGAAATCATCGCATCGACGGAACCTGTATTAACCAACCCAATGCCAATTTCGATGGAAGAGATTTTTGTTGTAGAAATGGAGAATCAAGTCAATGCGAAATCTTAAATTAAATACAAAATACCAACGGTTGTTGTTTTATCAACATCGGCGAATGCTTTATTTATTACTAGTTGTTTTTGGGTTTGCTTATCCACTAATTTTATTTATTAGCCAACCAAACTGGATGTATGAGAATTTTAATTATTTGAGTGCTGGCGCCGAGGCTTACTTCCCGATTTTCCAAATTCCATTTATTTCTATTGTGTTGTTGTTTATTGCTGCTTTTGTTGTTATTTACGTGGTGTTTTCCTACACCAACAACAAAGCGAATATGGATAACTACCTTAGTTTCCCAATTTCTAAAGAGAATTTATTTTTGAATCAATTTTTCTTTTCTTTCTTGCTAATTTTTATACCGTTTGCGATTATGTGGATTAGTGGATGGGGTGTCGGAAAACTACTCTATCAACCACATTATAATTGGATGCTCGAACATGCTGGTGAGAATTACACCTTCTTTGAAATGTTGGGACAACTCGGCATGATTGGCTTGTTTTTGCCGGTTTTCTTAGGGGTTGCGATGTTTGCTTTAGTGAATACGCCTTCCTTAGCCGATGGCGTCCTCTATGGAATGAGTCTACATGTATTACCGTATTTCATTTATTCCTCGATGACTCTGCTTAGTGAGCGCTATATTTGGGGATTCAATTCCACAGCTATGGAAGAATCGTTCGTTGGTAAACTTCGTTTTGATACCGTCTTCTTTGAGAATCTTCAAAGCGGAAATCTGGTATCCTTCAATTTTGATCTTAGTTATATTATTTGGATTGGTTTGGGATTGGTCTTGATGTTTATTAACATGAAACTCTTTACAGAACGTCCAGTCGAAAGTATTGGAACCAACAAGGTTAATAATTGGTTCTATCCAGTCATTACGAATTTAGGAACTTATCTCTTATTGATTGTTATGTTGGAAGGCTTTGTTCTGTTCTCCTATGCTTATGAATTTAAAGATTATTTATATCCATTGGTTGCTGGTTTTATTTTCTATTTCATTTTAGATATGATCCGCAACCGCGGTCTTACTAAAGTCGTTCGTATGACCTTTATTTATCTAAGCTTGTTTGCTTTAGCAATTGGGACTTTCTTTGCCATGGATTTAAAAGTTGGTCACTGGTTAAGTCGAGTAGAAACAAGAACAAATCTTAAATCGGTCGAGATTCGATCCAATACGCAACTGCTCTTTTTAGAACCTTATGTTGTCTCCGATAACCAATATGGCCAACACTACTACTACAATGCTTACAAATCTACGGATGCGGAATTGATTGATTTAGTTAAAAAGGTTCAACAGCGCTCATTTGATCTGTATTTTGATTATTTTGGAAATCGTTTTGGACCTAACAATGATCCGAGTTATTTCCATAATCTGCTTGGCGATGATTCGGCATACCAATATTATCGTCAACAACATCCTTTCCTGCTTTCCGAACCTCTTTCTCAGTATTTCAAAAATTATGAAGAAGATTTCGAACGGTATTTCGATGATTTAATTGACATTAGTTTCCTTTTTGTTGATGAACACAATCAAGAAAGAAAGTATGATTACCGGATGCCAATCGAATGGCTTGATGAACTCATTATCGAACTAACTCCTGGCATATAAGTACATTTTCGCTCTCAGCATCTGTGATATGATATACTAATGATACAGATTATCAATATTAAGGTGGTGAAGAAATGAGCGTCAAATCGACAAAACAAAGAGAACGAATATTAGAGGTTGTTAGACATGCTCACAGCCATGTTACGGCCGCACAAGTATACCAACAATTACTGTCGGAAGATAAAACTATTGGCGCTGCGACCGTTTATCGGAATTTAAATTATTTGTATGAACACAATTTGATTAGCCGAATTCAACACCCAGAACTTGGATATATCTATGATGCGAATTTGCACGATCACTACCACTTACACTGTGAAAGGTGCAATCTCTTCTTTGATGTTGAAGACATCGTTACCGAGAACATTGAAGAACGCGTCGAACAAAGTTTTGGTGGAAAAGTAACCAGCCATATGATTTTCTTCCAAGGGATCTGTCCCGATTGCTTAGCAAAGGAAGAAAAAAACAAATCAAGTAAATGATTTGCTTCTCTTCATGTAGAGGTAGCCTTGACAGGCTACCTTTTTTATTTTTATTTATGAAATTTCTGCACCATCTTCGATCCCATCAATCGTTAACACTTGGTAACCATCGGCTTTCTCAACTGCTAAAATCATGCCTCGGCTTTCTTCACCTCGTAGTTTTATTGGTTTTAAATTGACAACAACCGCGACACCTTTATGCAATAAGTCTTTTGGTTTATAGTTTTCGGCAATCCCACTACAAATTTGAACGACTTGATCGCCAATGTCGACTTGCAACACCAGTAATTTGTCGGCGTTTGGGTGTTGTTTGGCTTCTATGATGGTTCCTTTACGAAGTTCTAATTTATTGAAGTCGTCTATTGAAATTTCAGCTTTATGATTTAGAACTTTAACTGGTGGATTCATTAGTTTCAACGTTTTTTCCACATCGAAACGGCTAAAGAGCACGGAAGGTGTTTCGGTAATTTTTGTATTGTTGACCAGACCACCAAATTGAAAGCTCGATTCATAGGAAGTTGCTTGGGTATTTAGTTCTTCAAGAATCTTTTCGGAAGTTTCCGGTAAAAAGCTTCTTAATTGAATGGCTGCGATCCGAATACTTTCAATCAAGTTATAAAGTACGGTGTTTAGTGTGTCCTCTTGTTTAGGTTCTCGGGCTAATACCCATGGTTCAGTTTCATCAATATATTTATTACAGCGACGCAAGAGTTCCATAATTTCGCTCAATGCATCCGCAACATGGTAGGTTTCCATTTTTTCTGCTACTTTTGTCGCTAATTGTTGTACTTTTTGGATTAAATCATCATCAAATGGGGTTTTGGCTGCTGTTTTGGTGACGACGCCATGAAAGTATTTGTTGGACATGGACAAGGTTCTTTTAACTAAGTTTCCAAGTACATTAGCTAAATCGGTGTTAATTCGTTCAATTATTTGTTGAGAGGTCAAACGGCCATCTCGATCATAGGGCATTTCATGGAGCATAATATAGCGTACCGCATCAACACCAAATATTTCCGCCAAATCGTCCGCATAAACAACATTCCCTTTGGATTTGCTCATTTTTGCATCTCCAATTAAAAGCCATGGGTGACCAAAAACCGTCTTCGGTAACTCAATATCCAATGCCATCAAAAAAGCTGGCCAATAAATGGTATGAAAACGCATAATATCTTTTCCAACCACATGAACATTGGCTGGCCAATACTTTTTAAATAATTCACCATGATGACCCTCTACATCATACCCTAAGGAGGTAATATAATTCATAAGGGCATCGAGCCAAACATAAATCACATGTTGTTCGTCAAAGGTTTTAATACCCCAGTCAAAACTCGCCCGGGTAATGGCTAAATCATTCAATCCAGGATTGAGAAAATTGTTCACCATTTCATTCTCACGTAACTTGGGCACAATGAATTCCGGATGGTTTTGATAGTAAGTTTTCAATTTTTCTGTGTATTCAGATAACTTAAAGAAATAGGATTCTTCCTTTTCTTTATGAACTTCGCTGTGACATTCTGGACAACGACCGTCATCATCGAGCTGAGACTCGGTATAGAAAGACTCACACGAAATACAGTACCACCCTTCATAAACTGATTTATAGACGGAACCATTATCAAACATTTTCTTAAACGCTTTAGCTACTTGTTCTTGGTGATATGGGTCCGTTGTCCGCATAAATTTATCGTATGAAATGTTCATTAGGTCGAATAGGTCTTGAATTTCTTTGGCGACTTCGTCAACATGTTGCTTTGGTGTGAGTCCTTTTTCTTCAGCTTTTTGAGCATTCTTTAAACCATGTTCATCGGTTCCGGTTTGAAAGAACACATCAAAGCCTTGTTCGCGTTTAAAGCGAGCTATACTATCACTTAAAACAATTTCATAAACATTTCCAATATGGGGTTTGCCAGAAGTATAAGCAATGGCGGTTGTAATATAATACGGTGTTTTCATAAATCGACTTCCTTCCATAAAAAAACGTCAGCTATAAGGACGCAATTGCGCGATACCACCTTACTTCACAGACGTGCACTCAACTACTTAACGCGTAGAAACGGCTATAAAAGCAGTACCGACAAAACCATTTCCCATTATTCATTCAAAAGTTTTCACCAACCACTTCTTCTCTTTGCAATGTTTAATGGGCTCTCTTTGTCCACTTGTACTGTTATTATAGCAAATCTTTCTTCTTTACGATACAAACGAATATCTTTTAACTCGTACTAGATACGACTGGTTGAACATCGCGATTACCCACGAGAACAACCAGTAAATTAGAAACCATTTTTGCTCGTTGGTCATCGCTTAGGTTGATTTCTTTGTTTTCTTCAAGCTTTTCTAAGGCCATCGCAACAATACCAACGGCGCCATCAACAATCATGCGTCGAGCATCAACCACCGCGCGGACTTGTTGACGTTGAAGCATAACTGCAGCAATTTCTTTTGCGTTAGCAAGATACGTTATTCGGGCATCAATAATCTCTAGCCCTGCATCGTTGACCCGTTTTTGAATATCTTCCTTAATACGTTGGGCTACTTCCGCTGTGGATCCTCTTAGGGAACCTTCATCCGGAATGCCATCTCCTGAGGTGTCAATATCTTCATCAACGTCGTAGGGATAAATTTGGACAATATGGCGAACGGCGCTGTCTACTTGAAGCGATAAATATTCCTTATAATTATCAACTTCAAAGACTGCTTTTGCTGTATCGATTACCCGCCACATCACCGCAACCCCAACTTCTACTGGGTATCCTAAAGCATCATTTACTTTTTACTTTTGATTATTTATAGTCATGATTTTCAACGAAATCTTTTTTCCATCAAGCCCAACATCACCACTCTGACCTAAGCGCGTCGAACCTGCAGGATTTATAGCCTTTGAAAAAGGATGAACATAATAAAAACCCTCTTCTTTAATCGTTCCAATATATTTACCAAATAACGTCAAGACAACAGCCTGGGAAGGTTGTAACCCTCTAAAACCAAAGAATAAAACAAAACCCACAATTAAATATACGATAGACACCACCAATAAAAAAGCAATACCTTCTTTTTCTATGTAAATAGTTATAGTATAGTGTTTAACTTCTAATAAAAACGTTGAGGATTTCTTCTCAACGTTGTTTAGGTTAAATATTTAATCGACTTCTTTTAAATCAATTTCTTTTGTTCCATCTCCAATATGAGCTACATAGAAATCTGCTTCATAGCCTATCTTGTTTACATAGATTTTACCGACCATTTCAATGAATTCTTCGATTCCATCATCTTTCACAATAGCAATGGCACATCCACCAAAGCCAGCTCCAGTAACACGTGCCCCAATAGTTTGTGGCAATTGCCAAGCGGTTTCAACCAAGGTATCTAATTCTACGCCAGTTGCTTCATAATCAAACTGAAGGGAACGATGTGATTCATTCATTAAACGCCCGAAACCATGAACATTACCTTCCTTTAATAAACTAGCTGCCCGTACGGTTCGATCATTTTCTAAAATGGCATGTTTTGCTCGTCGGTATAATCGATCGTTATCAATGATTGGTCGAATATATGTCAAATCGTATGGTGTAAGTTCACAAAGGTTCATTAAATCTGGATTAACTTCCTTAATTCGACGCAGAGCTTCTTGGCATTCACCATAGCGCTCATTGTATTTCGAATCCGCTAATCCACGCTTCTTATTCGTATTCATAATAACAATGGACATGTTTTCTAAATGAACAGGAACTTCGGTATAGTCTAATGTGGATGTATCTAATAAGACGGCTTGATCTTTTTTACCCATACCAATAATGAATTGATCCATTATTCCGGAATTCACGCCAATAAACTCATTCTCAACCTTTTTACATAAGAGGGCACAGGAAACTTTAGAAAGGTTGAATTCAAATAAGGTATTAATCATCCAGGCTGTTGCCATCTCAATTGAGGCTGAACTTGAAAGTCCTGCACCGTAGGGGATATTTCCATAATAGAAAACATCAAATCCCGTCGTACAAAAATGGTTTGCGTCTGCAAAGATTTTTAACACACCGACGGTATAATTCGCCCATTCTTGTTGAGGATCTTTCTTTAAATCGTCTAAATGAACTTCAATAATCCCAACTTCTTTAAAATTATCAGAGTAAAACCGTACCAAGCGATCTTCACGGCGTTTTACAAAGGCATAGGTGCCATAGGTAATGGCACAGGGAAAAACGTACCCGCCATTATAGTCAATATGTTCTCCAATTAAGTTAATACGACCCGGCGCAAAAAATAAATGCTCCGGTTGTTGGTCATAGACTTCCATGTATCTACGAAATAAATCTTTCTTGATCATTATCTTCCTCCTGTTAGTTCAAGGTATACCATGTGGTTTGGTCAAAGGGTTCATCTGGACTATATAGTGGTGCTAAGTCTAAATTATACCCGTTTACAACATCGCTCGGTTCAATCGCAATTCCTGCATGATTTTTAGCGCGGGGGTGAAACTCGGTTGCGAACTGTTCATCAAAGAAATTAGCTAAATAAACAACACAAGCTGGTGCTGTCGTGTTCATAGCTAGGGATGTTTTTGTTTTTGGATCAAACAAAACAACTGAATGCATATCTCTTAATAAATAACAATGGTCGATGCTACGTGTCATCTCGAATTGTGGATGTTTTCGTTTAATTCGTTCGCCAATTACATACGCTGAGCGAAAGTCAAACGCTGTATTGTGGACATTAATCAACGATTTGCTTGGAGCATACGTTTCATCAAGTTCAACAACTTGATTGCTATCCACCTTGAGCAGGTGATTTAAGATGGTCTCCTCTTGAGACAAATTAAAATAAGCATGTGTTGTCAAGTTAATCGTTGTCTTTGTATCGGGTACCGCCTTCAAATTAACAATCAAGGTATTACGTACTAAACGATACTGTATATAGTATGTGATCTTTCCTGGATAACCACTATCCGTGTGATCTATCGTATCGGAAAATACAACCGAAGGAAAGCGCTCATCATCTTCATAGATATAATTGAAAATATGTTGATCAATACCTTTGTTTCCACCATGTAAATGATTTGGGGGATTATTGATATCCAATTGATATTCATGATTATCAATCGTTATCTTGCCATTTTTAGTCCGACCAGCTAAAGGACCAATGGTCGATCCCAGGTAAACATTATTATCAGCATATGACTTTATATCCTTATAACTAATTAAGGTATTGGGTTCATTTAACTTCGAAAAATGGGTGAGCGTCGCACCTAAAGTAAGGATCTTTACTTGTATATCCTCGTTTTTCAATTCAATTTCATACACAGGTTGTTTTTTGAAAGTAAAAACTTTCTTTACCATAATCAATGTATCACCTCAATTTGTCTTAATTGTACCCTACATCCACTAAATATAAAACCCTATTTCTACGAATAATCTTTTCCTCACTCGCTGGTCGAACATAGTAAGTGAAGGTCCCTCCATGGGAACTGGGATAAACAAAGACCACGTCGAATCCTTGGTCTTGATATGGATTAGCTTCAAGGGGTTCTCGTCGATACTCAACTAAATACTGTAAATTCATTGGAGACCTTTCTTTAAAAACATAATGCTCCTGTTCGTATTTTTCAAAAACATACCCCTTAGCGGCTTGCTGATTTAAATATTCTTCTTCAAGCCCAGGTTTTGAAACTGGAAACTGTTTCTTCTCCGTCACGAATTCACTCCACCATGATATAAATCATAGAGTAGATTTTTGGAAATATTATATTCTTGCGAGACATGCTTAATAGCCTCGGAGGCGGACATCCCTTTATTAATTTGTTCGTTAATGAGTTCCATATAATTAATTTCTGCGATATCTGGTTCCTTCTCATGAGGATTCCCTTCTAGAATGAAGACCACTTCCCCTTTGAGACCGTCTGCAACATCGATTAATTCACTTATTTGTCCACGAATAAACTCCTCATGTCGTTTCGTTAACTCACGAGCGAGGCAAGCTTTGCGGTCACCCATAATGGATAATATTTCTTCCAAGGTTTCTTTAAGTGAATGAATACTAATATAAAAAACAAGGGTATATGAAAAATACTTCCACTCCAACAAAGTCCTGCGCAAGGCTTTTTTAGTACTCGGTAAAAAGCCGTGGAACAGGAAAGGGTGAACCAATAAACCCGAAGCAACCAAGGCGTTCAAAAAAGCTGTGGACCCTGAAACTGGAATAACATTAAAACCAGCAGCCAAGACCGATTGGACCACTTCATTACCTGGGTCATTAATTAATGGGTAACCCGCATCACTCACCAACGCCACTGTTTTACCTTCTTTTAAAAGCTTCAAAATGCCCAGTGACGATTGTCGTTCATTATGTGCGTGATGGGCAATCAAAGGCGTTTGAATAGAAAAATGTTGTAACAATGGTTTTGTTGTCCGAGTATCTTCGGCAGCAATAAAATCAACCATTCTCAATACATTTATTTGACGAGGCGAAAACTCCTCTAAATTACCGATTGGTGTTGGCACAATATATAGGGAAGGTAATTCGTTTTCAAAAGATTTTTGGCGATGCATAAAATCCTCCTTCTGCTAACTCTGTTTTGGAGCTTGAGAGCGACGGTGACGGGGTCGTCTTTGTTTCTGTTTTGATTTTGGCTTCGCTTCAACATTAATAACCATCGGACCTTGTGCTTTCGGTGTTGGTTGAACGATTGGTTGCTCTGGAGCTAAAAATTCGTCTAATGTAATAGTAATCCGTTCATCAGGATGATAAAGGGTAATTTTACGAGACAATATATTAATCTCATTTACTTTATATTTTTTCTTTTTATAATTCACTTCCGAACCAATTTTTGGCAAGTTCTCTAAAGCTAAGCTATATAGATCGTTTTCATAGCGTAAACAACATTTTAATTTACCACATTGACCCGTTAACTTTTGAATATTCAAAGACATTAGTTGGTTTTTGGCCATATTAATGGAAACACCTTCAAATTCCTGAATAAATCCTTTACAGCAAAGCTCTCGACCACAAACGCCGATACCACCAACAATTTTGGCTTTATCCCGTTGACCAATTTGGCGCAGTTCAATCCGACAATAAAACATCGAAGTTAAACGTCGGAGCAAGTCTCGAAAATCAACCCGGCCATCCGCAATATAACTAATCATTAGTTTTGCTTTGTCTAAGGTGTAGTCCACACTCACCACCCGCATCATTAAATTTTCTAATGCTATCGCTTCTTCGATGGAACCTACCGCCGCCTGGGCATCGATTGTGTTTTGATAAGCCTGTTCAATATCTTCTTGGGTGGCGATACGTAAAACCGGTTTTAGTTCAACATCGGTCGTTTGATAGTCGCTTATTGGTTTTGGTTTTGAAGCAACATATCCCAGTTCAATACCTCGTGCCGTTTCGACCACCACTTGATCATTAGCTGATAAATCATCAAAATAACAGCCAAAATAGTATTCTTTATAATTCGTCCGGAAACGAACCGGAACATAAGCAATATATGAGTTTTGACTCATGTGTTTTCCTCCTTCATTCGATAACCAAATTCATCCATCAATAACGCGGTATTCACGGAACGATTGATTTTAGACAACATATCGTTAGCAACCGTCGCTAGGTGTAAGTAACGAGCATCTTCTAGGGCTAGCTTCTGGGCTCGACGATACATGTGATAAAAAAATTGTTCTAAAAGGTTTCGATCACTAATATTAAGTAACTGCAATTCGACGATAGCCACATCCAATTGATCCCACATCTTATTAATAAAAGCATCAACATCGTGGGCGACTTCTTCGTCGACTTCAATCTCTTCAACAACGGTACTTGCCAAATTAACTACTAAACAACGCGATACAATCGTTGGTAGAACTTGGTTAACATTATCCGTGGTTAAAATGAAGTGAACATCGTGTGAACTGGGTTCTTCCAATCCTTTTAAAAAAGCATTCAAGGCAGCTGGCGTTCCATGATCCACATGGTGCACAATTAAACATTTCACCCCATTGGCTTGTTTTGAGGTGAGATTTAATTGTCTCAAAGCTTCGGTCACATCGTCTTTTTTTATCGATTGATGCTCTCCATTTAAAACTAAAACATCTTCGTTCCCATGTGCCTTTATCTGATTTAGTACGTGATCAACTTCTGTTGTTTTTACACTTTCTATTATCCGCACACTGCTCATCCAGTAGGCGAGTTCAAGTAAGTGGTGTTGACCTACCAATAAATAAGCATGAGGAATTTTATGACGTTGTACCGAGTTTTTAACAATACGATACAAAATCGGATATTGTTGTTGTATTTTATCGGTCTTCAACTGAATCAATCCATTTCATTAAATATTCGGAAATGTCGTTGGTGAGCTGTTCAATGCTCAACCGAGCATCAAAAACCACAATTCGATCTTTGAATTGTTCTTTAATTAATTCATACCCTCCATGAACTTTTTCATGGAAAGCAATATCCTCTTGATCTAGCCGATCCTTAAAGGTCCGATTCGATATTCGTGCCAAACCTTCTGCTGCACTAATATCTAGGTAAACCGTTAAATCCGGAAAGTGACCGTCCAAAGCAAATTTATTAATCTGCCATACCGCATCTATTCCAATATTACGACCAACGCCTTGGTACACCAAAGACGAGTCCACAAAACGATCAGAAATAACGTGATGACCCATCTCCAAATTCGGTAAAATACGCTCAACCAAATGTTGACGGCGACTTGCCGCATAAAGCAGAGCTTCCGTTTTAACATCCATTTCAATATTCACGGGATTGAGAATGAGGTCGCGAATTTCTTCAGCAATGCGACTGCCCCCTGGCTCGCGTGTATAAATCGTTTTATAACCTTCTTTATTAAGTACTTGTTGAACCCGTGATGAAATGGTCGTCTTCCCACTTCCATCCGGTCCTTCAAAAGTGATAAATAGTCCTTTTTTCATGACAACCTCGACTTCAGTTTAATTATAAGGGTATTAGTCTTCTTTTACAATAACCGGTAAAAGAAGACTACTATGAATGAATTTAGAAAAATTAATGATTTATCTCAGTATATATTTATTCAACTTTCCAATCTTCTCAAGGTTAAGTCCAATCACGCTTTCAAAATATGAACATAGATGTAAGGTTTTCTGATTACCGATTTTAACGCTTCGTTGAGTTGTTTCACCACTTCTCATAATACAAATGATTGTGGTTGTATTCTTTATTCTCAATATATTTTTCAAACATAACATATAATTATTGGTCTGCCTACTTTGACTATGTTTTTTTTGTGTTGTGGTTATTGTATAAGTTAAGATAGGAGAAAAGAATGATTACTCTCAAGCAATTGCGTATTTTAAATTTTATTATCAGCCTATTTTATCTGTTTCCTTTGATCTTTGAAGGTCAGTGGATTTTTCCAGAAATGAGTACTCCATCTTTAGCTACCCTCCGACTTTCTGTAGCTCTGTTGGGTTGGGGCATTAACTACTCGCTTCTTCTTAAAATTCAAAAGAAAGAGGATAACAAAACCTCGAATTAGACCCTATAGCAGAAAACCTTTTCGCTTCAGTTATAATGGTCATAGGTGTTTTGATTTTTCTAATGGTTCAACCAGAAGATATACACAACACCTTTCATAAACTAAAGTTGAGGAGTTTTATAAAATGAAATTTTTTGAAAAACAAGAAAAAAGCGAAACGAAGTTTCAAGGCATCTTAGTCGAAGTTGATCACGACCAAGTCACCCTAATCGACGGTAGTACGAGCACCAGAGAAGTGGTTAAACATCCTGGTGGTGTTTGTGTTGCTGCACAACTACCCAACAAAAAATATCTCTTAGTCAAACAATACCGGTATGGCGTAAAAAACGAGTCCATTGAATTTGTGGCGGGAAAAATGGAACCAGGCATTGATGCGATTACTCAGATTCAAAACGAGCTCCAAGAAGAAACAGGATATCTATGTACCGATATTAAAGAAGTGATGACCATTTATCCTTCACCGGCTTATTTAGACGAGCCTCTACGATTGTTTACGGCTACAGCGACGACACAAGGTTCACAGAATCTTGACGAACACGAGTTTTTAGAAATTTTAGAATTATCTCTCGACGATATTTTGTATTTAATCGATACCAATGTAATCAAAGACGCCAAGACCATTGCTTTAGCCTATTACTTATATCGTGACGCACGAAAAAATCACCCTCGCGGATGATTTTATTCATTTGGCTCTAATGGAAGATAAAATATTTTCTCACCTTCTTTGGAAAGCATGTACGCGCCACGAGCATATTTAATTACATATTCAGGATCTTGTAATTTATGACGCTGTTCAACCAACAAGGCATTCTCTTTTTCCAGTTGTTCTAATTTTTCAACCACACCTGAAAGCTCTGCTTTCAATTGTTGGGTCGTTAAAAAATTGCGTGTCGCATTAAATAACAAAATAACCGCCACAAAAATCAGAAACAAACTAATGCCATAGGTCACAATATTTCGAGCAAAATCCGTATTTTTTTGGTTCATACCTATATTATACCTACTTTTAAAATTAATTGACAAGAAATCTGTTTCAAGCATACTCTTTTTCTTCTTTTATTTATTTTGTTATAGTAAAAGTAGAAAGTGAGAACAAAAATTATGTTAGATTTTGTATATTTCATCCTCGTTGGCGGTATAGCTGGCTGGCTAGCTAGCATCCTCGTTGGAAAAGGCAACAAAGGTTTACTTTCAAATATTGTCGTTGGTATTATTGGCGCCGTGATTGGTGGTTGGATTTTTAAAGAGTTTGGGAGCGGTCAAGCGGTCGCTGGCTTTAACTTAGAATCCATTATGGTCGCCTTTGTTGGTTCCGTTGTCTTACTGTTTATTTTAAGACTGTTGGGTCGCTAACGTTTTGAAAATTGTTTGTAAAAGCGCCGTCTGGCGCTTTTTGTTTGTTTGAAATCTTCTAATCTTGTTTTAAAAGAATCGACTTTCGATAAATAAATCCATCCTTTTTTGCATAAGGCAATTCGATACGATCTTCGTGAGCACTATACAGTTGGCGCAAAATTATTGGTTCTTGATTGTCTTCTTCGTAAATTTCAACAATGAGGTATTCTGTATTTTGATGGAGTCGTAACGTCTCCTCCATGGTTTCTACCTGTACTTCATATTGATCGATGAGTTGATGGTTTTCATCCATTTCCACAATGTTTATTTGAAGCGGTTTTCGTTGATTCTTGATATTCACTTTAATATCCACCGATATTGTCTTTTTTTCCAAGATCCGTTTCTTCATCTACGGATTGATCCCGTTGAACGGAGAGTTCGATTCCAGCATGGCCACCGACTAAATAGGATTCGCCAACCGTCATGTAAATCTGGTCGTTACCATCTTGGAAGACGGGATTCATTTGAAAAGCATCTTCCACACCAAAGTAATCAAGATGGCCTTCAGTGTGTATCGATTCTGAATCATCACCAACCCCATAATGGTTATGTACATCATAAAACTGTGGGCTCGCCACCAAAAAGCGTGTCCGCTCTTCACCAGTACCAATAGTCGAATAAAAGAAAGTCAAACCTTCAATATCCTTAAAGGTATACGTATCAATAATCGGACCATCCATAACCAACTGCCCATAGATTCTTCCGTGATTATCTATTTTTTCATTAATCGCTGTCGTAGTCATAAAGAACCTAACAAATCTATCCCTTGTTTCTTCCATCGTCGATTGATTGGGTATTGCTAGTTGACAACTGCTTAAACTACCCACCATCAATATTAAACTAATCCATTTCAATATTTTCTTCATCGTCATCCTCCAGGTTTCCATCAAATTTAATAATATCTCCAACATCGCATTCCAAGTAGTAACCAATTTTATTTATGGTATTAAATCGTACCCCTTTTGCTTTTCCACTACGTAGCTTTGATAAATTAGCCTCGGTAATATCCACAAGTAGACTCAGTTGTTTTGACGTCATGTTTCTTTCTTTTAACTTTTCTTCTAAATATATTTTAATAGCCATAAATTACCTCAAACAAAGTCCTCAACCTCTTCTTTTAGTTCTTTATTCTCAAGCAATAAATGGCTAACCAACATGATTCCTTAAACCAATAAAACTGGGTACAGAGAAAGGCTCAACCGTGTTTGAACGTTGGTTAAAAGGCGAGCAAAAATCACCAACAAGAAGTTCAAAATGAGCGGTGCACTCACCATCAAAATTAAGGCTTTACTACTATGGCCCGCTAACAGGCGAACGTGGTCAACAACCGTTTGGCTATAACGATCTGCTTGCATTTTAGCGATTAAATCACAAGCTTGGTCAATTATGTATAAGCCAACAAAATAAACTACAGCTTGAATCCCTAAGTTTAGAAAAACAAAAACGGTATCCAACGAAAAACTAGCGGAAAAATCCTCGAGTAAATAGTTGGTTGAGGTACTTTCTTTGAGTTGAATCAAAAACTGAGAAAAGAAAAAGCCAAAAAACATCAACACCAAACCCATACTCACAAGAACCAACAAACCATGAAGCATCCTTAATAATTGACTAAAATCTGCTTCTTGGGCTTTAAGAGCAACTAATGTAATCCAATATGCGAAGATCGCGGCATATACCATCATTGCTAACACAAAAATATACGGCTCTCGTACGCCGGATCCCACCAATGCGGGATGAACCAGTCGATCGATAATAGTCGGATTAATCAAAACATACAGGGTCACAAATAATAGGACACCAAGCATAACCAACCAAAACCTACTCAAGAAGTTGGATGACTTGTTTTTAAAAGCCAAAACCATAGGCAATAAAGTTAAGACAAGTAAAAGCAACCACGCCACCAGATTACCAATGCCACCTGAAAGGGAAAGTGCTCGCAAACCTTGACTAATCCAGACAAAAGGCAATGTTAGAAGAAACTCCAACTGCCAAGGTTTTGAAACAAAAAACAAATTAATGACAATGAAGACGATGACTTCGATTAACCACAAACGGCGAATGTGTCTATTGGTCATATTTCCTCCTTTATTATCGTTTTACAATAATTATTTGAAATTATTTCTAAATGTGTGAACAAAGAAAAAAGCCGTCAACGGTCCACGTAAAATTGACGACTTTTTAACTTGAGCAAATAAGGCTCAAGTGGAGGTTTTTTTTGAAATCTTAGAGGATATTATTCTTTAATAAGAATTGATTCTTCCCATTTCTCGTCTTTTTCAACACCTAATAAATCGGTGACCGTCGCCGCAATATTGGCGAGGCCAAAGTTTCCTTCTTTAATTTTGAATCCTTCTGGACCATTGTAAATATATAAAGGAACCGGGTTTAGCGTGTGTGAGGTCTTTGGAACAAATGGGGCATCCGCACTCTTACGCTTTTGATACATCTCGTCGGCATTCCCGTGATCAGCCAAAACGATGAGGGTATAATCCTGCTTTTTAATAACTGGTAACAAACGACCAATCATTAAGTCCACGGCTTCAACCGAAATTTTTGCTGCTTGGAAATCACCGGTATGCCCGACCATATCCCCGTTTGGATAATTTAAACGGAGAAATTGATATTGACCCGATTCAATCGCGGCAATCATGTTGTCGGTAATCTCAGCGGCTTTCATCCATGGGCGTTGATCAAAAGGAACGAGATCTGAAGTAATTTCTTCCCAAGTTTCTAAGTTTTTATCAAAAGGTTCCGTACGGTTTCCGTTCCAGAAATAGGTCATGTGGCCAAATTTTTGGGTTTCACTAATCGCATATTGATTAAATCCTTCTTCAATCAACCGTTCAGTTAACGTGTGACTGATCTGTGGCGGGGATACCAAATATTTTGCTGGAATCTTTAAATCTCCATCGTATTGAAGCATCCCTGCATAATAGACTCGAGGCACACGAATTCGATCAAATTTATCAAATTCATCCCCTTCTTCAAAAGCTCGGCTCATTTCCAACGCTCGATCGCCACGGAAGTTGAAGAAAATAACCCCATCCCCATCAACAATCGGTGCAACGGCTTTCCCGTCTTGTCCAATCACCCAAGCAGGGATATATTGATCGGATAAATCTTCAATTTCCTCACGATAGGTAGTAATTGCTTCCGTTGCGGAACCAAACATTCTTCCTGTTCCTAAAACATGAGTTTGCCAGCCGCGTTCCACCATACTCCATTCGGCTTCATAGCGGTCCATAGTAACTAGCATCCGGCCGCCACCACTCGCAATAAAGCTGTTAAAGTTATCGTCATTTAAGGAAGCCATGGTGTTTTCAATATCGTCAATATATAACAAAGCAGAGCGCGAATCCACATCACGGCCATCGCTTAACGCATGTAGGGCTACTTTTTTAATACCGGCTTTCTTTGCATTTTCAATCAATGCTTTCACATGATTAATATGAGAGTGGACATTACCGTCAGATAATAATCCAATTAAATGTAAGGTATGATCGACGCCAACATACTTCACTAAGTTTGTCCACGTTTCGGAACGGAATAAATCTCCCGAAGCGATGGATTGATTCACCAATTTCGCCCCTTGAGCATAAATTTGGCCAGCTCCTAAAGCATTGTGTCCAACTTCAGAGTTGCCCATATCGTCATCGGAAGGTAAACCAACCGCGGTTCCATGAGCTTTGAGTGTCGTATATAGCGACGTTTCTTTTAAGGCATCTAAATGTGGTAAATAGGCTTGAGCAACGGCGTTGCCCTCGAGGTTATCGCTAAGTCCAACCCCATCCATAACTACCAATACTACTGGTTTTGTTTTCATAAAATCTCCTGTTCTATTACTCTTCTATGATACCACTTTTTGTAGGCTCTGTACTTTCAAAACGCCGTTGTTCGGAAAGAATCGTGTACAAAGGTGGATCGCTTTTACGGACTTGATTTTTTATCTCGTTGATTTGGACCGTAAGAATTCGATGTCCAAAACTAATTTCAACGATGTCACCGACTTCAATATTGGTGCTAGCTTTTGCTATTTTACCATTGACTTTTAGGCGTTGATTCATGCCAAGTTCTTTTCCTGCGGTTCGCTTTTTTAATATTCTGGATACTTTTAAATATTTGTCAATTCTCATATTCACTCCTTGTAAAGGTATTCATTTCAGCTAAGACTCTCAATATCTCTTGTAGTCTTTCGGGTGTGTTTTCAAATTCTAAGCGGATTTTATTTTGTGTGTATTTCAATTGAATCTCAACGGATATCTCGTTAATGATTTCAAACAATTTTACCCCATCAATCTTTTGACTAAATTCTTGAGTAAAGACCAAGGTGGTCTTGCGAACCGTTTCTTTATAGGATTCAATTCGCTGGTCGGCTAAAAGCAATTCGAGCCGCTTCTTTTCAATTAATAACCTGGTCGCATTGGGAATTTCACCATACCGATCAAGGGTATCATCAACAAAGAGTTTCAATGAGGAAAGGGAGTTTATTTTTTCAATACGTTGATATAGATCTATTTTTAACGCATCCGACTGGACGTAGTGGTCAGGGATATGTCCAACTTGACCCAATGGACTGACCGCTCGTTGTGGTTCTTGTTGTATTTTACCTTCTAAGACTTCTTGTAACAGCTCTAAATATAAATCGATACCCACCGAATCAATAAAGCCGGATTGGTTTCCACCCAAGATTTCACCAGCCCCGCGAATCGTTAAATCGCGCATCGCAATTTTATAACCTGAGCCTAATTGAGTAAATTCTTTAATTGCTTGGAGACGTTTGGTGGCAACTTCGCTTAATTGTTTTTGACGATCAATCAATAAATACGCATAGGCTAAGCGATCGCCCCGACCAACGCGCCCTTTGATTTGATACAACTGCGCCAAACCAAAGCGATCCGCTCGGTCAATAATCATCGTATTGGCATTGGGAATATCAATCCCTGTCTCAACAATGGTGGTACAAACTAAAACTTGAATTTTATTATCCGTAAATTCGAGCATCGTTTCTTCAATTTCATCTCGATCCATTTGACCATGAGCAACCCGCACAACGACTTTCGGGAAACTTTGCTGAATCCAGGTGGCGACTTGATATATTTCTGAAATATTGTTAAATAAATAAAAGACTTGACCATTGCGGGCAACTTCCTTGGAAATAATATCTTTAATTAATTTTAAATTCTTCTCCACGACATGGGTAATTACTGGTAAGCGGTTTTGTGGCGGCGTATTCAATTGAGACAGAGAACGTATTCCGATTAAACTCATTTGTAAAGTCCTCGGAATTGGGGTTGCAGAAAGTGAAAGGACATCGACGTTTTGTTTGATTTCTTTGATTCGTTCTTTTTGTTCAACACCAAATCGTTGTTCTTCGTCAATGACAAGTAGTCCTAAATCTTTAAACCGAACATCTTTCGAAAGGACCCGGTGGGTTCCAATTAAAATATCTAATTGACCTTCCTTCATGGCTTTAATGGTTTGTTTTTGTTGGCTCGGTTCGACAAAGCGGTTAAGTAGACCGATATTTACTGGATAGTTTTTAAAGCGTTCGACAAAGGTTCGATAATGTTGGGCACTTAAAACCGTTGTTGGACAAAGGAAAACCACTTGTTTATGATCAACCAGTGCTTTGAAAGCTGCGCGGATAGCCACTTCGGTTTTACCAAATCCGACATCGCCTATTAAAAGTCGATCCATTGGATGATCTGTTTCCATTTCTGCTTTAATCTCTTTAACTGCCTGTTTTTGGTCTGGTGTAAGTTCATAAGCAAACTCGGATTCGAAATCAATAACTTCTTGATTATCTGGACTGAACTTAAAGCCTTTTTGTTTCTCACGAGATTGATAGAGGGCGATTAATCGATCAGCAATATCATTTACACTTTCTTTGATTCGATCCTTGGTTTTATTCCAAGCCTGGGTTCCCAATTTGTTGAGTTTAATCGCCACCCCTTCACGACCTGCATATTTACGAATGAGCGAAAACTGTTCCAAGGGAACCATCAAAAGATCCTCGTTTTGATAAATGATTTTTATATAGTCTTTTTCTACCCGATCAACGACCTTGGTCTCTAAACCTTCATAGATCCCGACACCATAGTTTTTATGAACAACATAGTCTCCTACTTCTAACTGGGCAATCCCCGTTAATGGTTCGCTCAATGAAAACAAACGTCCATACCGACCTAAAGGAACTTTTTTTTGAAGTAATTCTTTTCGGGAAAGAACAACAATGGAAGACCCAATCTGAAAGCCTTCATCTAAACGGTAAGGATAAATCCATAAACCAGTCGTCAATGCTTCTTGATGAAGAAGCATTTGATACGGAACCTTTGATGCGACAAGTTGGTTAATGATCTTCTCTAATTCACTATCAATCATCGCTAAGATGACCGTTTTGGTTTGAGCCAATCGCTCGATGTAGCGAATTAATTCAATTCCTTCGAGATGGGGATCAAAAGCATCGTGGATGGGCACATTTGTCGAATCTAGACTTTCAAATTCATGTATTGAAAATCCTTTAGGTAAACGATCGATGGACCAAAGGACATCGTATATATCCAAGCCCACCGCCATTTCGTGGCGTTGTAACAAATAGTCCATGGTATCTTCTACATACATTTTTAAATGGGTGTTCATTGCTTCAACCGGACTATAAACAATCAAGGGATTTTGAAAATACTCCACCAAATTGACCCGCTGATCGTCTAATGAAATTAGTGGATAGTGGGCGGACTCAAATAAACCCGTTTTCATTTGTTCAAGTTGGTCTAGAATAATGTCTTCGATTTGTGGATACTCTTGATGGCTGTCTTTTAATTTTAAGGCTTGTAGTTTTTTATGGACCTTCGTTTCTAGGTCCTTTATCGATGCTTCAGACAATAATAAATCCGAACATGGCGTAATTGAAACTTGTTTTAAGTTGCTAAATGATCGCTGAGTGTTGGGATTGAAGCCACGAAGACTTTCAACCTCATCATCAAAGAAATCAATACGAATCGGATGATCGGAAAGAATGGGATAAATGTCCAATACTTCCCCCCGACCAGCAAAAGTCATGGGTGCTTCAACTAGGGTGACTTGTCGATAACCTAGCTTAGTCAATTGTGTTCTCAATGTGCCAATATCCAGTTGATCACCAACTTTAATGTCGAGAACCAGTGACTTCAAATAGTCTAATGGTGGCAGTTTGCGAAGGAGAGAATGAGCTGACACAATTAAAACATCGACATCCTGTTCAAGAATACGCCCTAGAGTCTCCATTTTCATTAAATGTTTGTCTAAAGAACCCGCAATCATTTCGAGTCGAAGAGATTCTTCTTGATCCAGTAAAGCCACCTTTAAAGTAGGATCCAGGTTCATTAATCGCTCATAGAGTAGTTGCGCTTGATAACTGTTTTGTTTAACCCAAATTAGTGGACGGTTCTCCGCACTGTTAGCACTCAGGATTAAAGCCGCTTCTTGGATAATCGATAATGCTGAAAATGCCCCCGTCTTTTTAAAGAGGGGGGTATGTATTGGATTTTGTTTTAAATAGGCTTTAAACCATTTCATGGCGTTCTTATTCTAACACAATAAGCAGGGCACTTAAATTATTCTTTCTCAGCAAGCACCATCATGCGATTTCTAACTGGATTATGCTCGTTCATAACCTGTTCAATATCCTTCGTTATAAAGTCCTGCGCCGCTAAAGTTGCTGCGTTCAATGCATCTTCAAAGTCGCTTCGTTCGTGTTTTGGTACTTTTCCTAAGACATAATCCGCCATCGGGATCTGTGGATCGCTACCAATTCCAATTCTCAACCGAGCGAAATCTCGCGTTTTAATATACTGAATGATGGAACCTATTCCTTTTTGACCCCCATCACTTCCTTTGGACCGTATCCGAATCTTACCGACCGGTAAATCCACATCGTCGCTGATGACTAAGATATCTTTAGGTTCAATTTGAAAGTATCTCATCAAAGCGACCACGGCTTCCCCCGAGTTATTCATAAATGTTTGAGGTTTAACTAAAAAAACCTTAACCCCTTCATGTATCGTCGTCTGATAATCCGCTTTGAATTTCTTCAAATCAATCGTAATACCGAGTTTTTCAGCTAATCGATCCATCACTAAAAATCCCGCATTGTGTCGAGTTTTTTCATATTTTCTTCCTGGGTTACCTAACCCAATAATCATTCGTGTCTTCATATCTAATATTTTAACATATCTTGTCTTAAATGCTTTGTATCAAGGACCTAGACAATCTTGTTTAACGACTAAATGGATTACTTCAATGTTTCAGATTCGATGCTTTTTTAGTACTGTTGATCGTTTTTTTGACTAAAAAAACTGAAGTATGTAACTCCAGTCTTGATTGACTATTGGTGGAGGATACGGGGCTCGAACCCGTGACCTCTTGACTGCCAGTCAAGCACTCTCCCAGCTGAGCTAATCCCCCAATGATGGCTGTGATAATAATACTACCAAAAATTAGAAATTAATCAAGGAAATTGTTGATATACTTGGGATAAATGAACCCATTACTAGTCATGCCATCACAAATATAAATCATCTAGTCTTTTATTCACTACAAACCATCTCGACGGTCGATCCTTGAGAAGATTTTTTAACGATGATTTTGTTTAAAATCCGATTCTTCAATTCATCAACATGGGAAATAATACCAATCATTTTCCCCTCGTCGTGAAGGCTTAAAAGGGTAGCTAGGGCCGATTCCAACGATTCGTTATCTAAACTACCAAAACCTTCATCGACAAAGAGCGCGGAAATATTACGCGCACGGCTACGTTGTGCCATCACATCACTTAGGCCTAAAGCCAATGAAAGGGCAGCTTTAAAACTCTCCCCCCCAGATAACGACTTCACACTGCGTGTCTTGCCCGTATAAAAATCAAAAACATCCAAATCTAAACCTTTCTTTGATCGTCCTTTAGTTGCGTCTATACGACGTTGTAATTGGTATCGACTATTGGTCATCTCGTAAAAACGCTGATTCGCAAATTCGAGTATTTCATCAAAATAGACCCCTAATACAAAACGTTCAAAAGACACATAATCGGTTATTTTTGATCCTCCGGCAATTTCACTGAGCATATTCATTTGTTGAAACTCCTTTGTTTGTTGTTGAACCTTTTCTAATAGTCCTTTATTCTCCTTAATGGTTTGGGCTAGAAGGGTCAATTCAACCGAGGCTTGTTGAAGTTGTTGATTTTGTTGTTCACCCTTGTTTTTTAGTTCAACAATTTCTTCCGCCGAACGTTGATACGTTTCATAGTTTTCGATGTTTTGGAGTTGACGTTGATTTTCGTTTATTTTGGTTTTAAGCTCAATCGAACGATGTTCATAGGCTTTTAGTTCTAAACTCAACTTTTGCTCGTCCTGATCGCTTAACCATAAACTTAAAATGTTTTCTGGTAGTTGGTGAGTGGTTTTCTCCTGTTGTAAATCCTTTTCTACCTGGGCACTGGTTTTTTCATTTTCAGAGAGCAACCTTTGACTCGTTTTAACCTCGTTTTCAAAGTTTTGGAGCTGGTGGATATGTTTTTGATGGTTGTTTACTGCTTGTTCATAGTTTTGTTCAATCGTTTCTATGGTTGTTTTTATTTGTTGTTCTTGTTGTTTTAAAGACACAATATCTTGGTGGTCGAGTTTTTCTTTCAATTCTTCAATCGCCTGTTTCTGTTCCGCAATTCGTTTTTCGATATGCTCTATTTGGCTTGTTGTCTTGATTTGTTCATTCACCAATCGTTGTTGGTTTTTTAGATTTACTTTATTTTCTGCTTCTAAGCGCTCTATTTCAGCTTTAGCTGTTAAGATGGCTGTCTTTTCTTTTTCTAATTCTTGTTTCGTCGTCGTTAATTGGTCTTCGCTTTTTTGTAACCATTGTTCAAACTGTTCTAAACTATCCTGTTTTTGTTGGCTTAAATCTTGTTCAAAACGTTCTTGGTTGGCTTGTAAAAAGGAAAGGACTTGATCGTATTCGCTTTTTGACTTGTCGTACGCCTGTTTTGAAGCATCAACCATTTCTGAACTTATGCTTGAATCTTTAAACACTGCCGGTTGAGGATGATGAAGCGATCCACAAACTGGACAGGGCTGTCCCGTTTTTAATTCACTCGAGATTGCGGCATATTGTTCATGAAGAAACGACTGGTGATGTTGTTGATAACGATCTAACGCTTTTTTCTGCGCAACAAGCAAGGTTTCTTTTCGCAGTAAAAGATCTTTAATCTTTTGCTTCAGTTTTGTTAAGTCCTGATAGATTTGAAGACGATGTTGCTGGTTTTGTTTTAAGGATTCATATTCGCGAAGTCGTTGTTGATACGGTTGCTCTAAAAGAAGCGTCTTTTGGTGATTGGCCATCTCTTGTTCGAGTTGTACCATCTGTTTTGACAAGGATTCGAGATTTTGAACAATCTCTTTTTGTTCCTTTTGATATGTTAAAAGGGCTTTTTGTTGGTCTTGGAGTTGTCGTTGTTGGGTATCCATATTTTCAGCATGAACAATCTTTTCCCGGACTTGTTTTTCTTGAACGCGAAGCTTGGGAACCTGTTCATACTGGATTTGAGCCTGTTTTAATTGTTCTAATAGAACAGGTTCTTGTTTTTGATGTTCTTGGAGCTGTTGTTGTTGGCTTTGAAGATTTTCGTGGTGTTCTTTGGCTTGTTTTTGAAGTTTTATTAATTGACGAACCAAGTTTTGAGCTACTTTCGATTTTTGATGACCTTCGAGTTGAGTTCTCTTCGCCTTTATGGACGCGGCTTGTTCTTGATGTATAGCTTGTTGTTGTTCTAATTGTTGTCCGCTTTCTAAGAGTTCGTTCACCTGTTGAATTAAGGCCAACTTTTGGTTATCTTGTTTTGTTTGTTCTTGTTGTTTCTGATACTGCTTTTCTAGTAGTTGAAACCGTTGTTCAAGTTGAGAAAGTACTTGTTGATAATCTTGATGTTCCAACAATTGTTTCTGATCATCGGTCAATTCCACACGATGAAAACTATTTTTCAAATTCTCAAGGACCAAGGTGAGCTGTTCTTTCAGTTGACGGGTGCGTTGAGCTAAATCTTCTTGAAGGGCTTGGATATCATGGGTTTTAAATAATTCTCGAAACAATTGTTCTTTTTGAGCGCCATCAGAAAACAGGAGTTTTTGAAACTCCCCTTGAGGTAGAATCACAATTTGTCGAAATTGTTTTTCATCCATACCTAGTAAAGCTTCGATTTCATTTTTTACTTCCGTGACTTTGTCAACAATTTGATCGCGATATTCTAATCTTACGTCGCCATTAAACTGAACTAAGCGTTGTCGTTTTCCCAAGGTTCTCTGACTTGGTGCTCGATAAATAAAGTAGCGCTGGCCATTCATTTCGAATTCGAACTCGACCTTACAAAAATCTTCATCGGTTGAAAAATCACTCTTGATATCTTCAATGCCCCGTTGATCACCCGAGCTTGTTCCATATAGAGCATAAACCATCCCATCAAAAATACTTGTTTTACCAGAACCAGTGTCCCCAGATACTAAAAACAGACTTTGATTGAATTTTGTAAAATCGATCGTGACCCGGTCTTTGAAAGGACCAAAGGCTTGTAACGTTAAGGAAATCGGTCTCACGTGTCTTGGCTCCTTTGTTTATGAATTAATTGTTCAATGATTGTACGATCTGTGCTTGAAAGTGGTTGTTGTCGATGAGCCTCATAAAATTGCTCAAAGAGTTCCAATATATCGACCCGTTCTAATTCTTGTTTACTAATCCTTGAGCCTTTATGTTGGCTTTGTAGATTTATATATTCCAGTGACATTGCGTAGGGATATTTTGCTTGTAATTTATTCATTCCATCTAAAATATAGTGTTCATCAAGCAGTTCTAAATACACATAATCGTCGCTGTTTTCTTGCATCAAAGCCTCAAAATAGCCCCGTTTCACCTTCAAATCGCGTAAAGGGCGTAAGGGTTTTGTTGTTATTCCTATACTTGTTTCTGTTAATTCCACCAACAATACTTGTTTTTGGTGCTTCGCCTCGGATTTTGAATATTTAAGAATCGAACCACTATAGCGAATATTTTTGGCTTGTACCATTTGAGCTTGATGTAGATGACCCAGTGCGACATAATCAAAGGATTGAAAAAGTTGTTGGTCAATGATTTCTGTACTTCCAATCGACAGAGGTCGTTCCGAATCACTAGATTGTAAAACACTGCCGCTGGAAAGATAGCCATGGAAAAGTAAAACCGTCGGCTTTTCTTTATTTAACAAAGGTTGAAGATGCTGATACTGAACAACAAAACCATCCTCTAGGGATTTAATCGTTTCTTCCGGATATATTTTTGCTAGTAGCGGATAGTCGACAAAAGGTAAGAGTACAAATTGTACGCCTTTGATTTCAGTTATATATGGAATGCGTTGCGCCATTCCTTGAATATGAATTGTAGGTTCATAAAAACCAGAACCAAAATGTAACCGCTCCGGTGAATCATGGTTACCAGCAATCACTAGTAATGGGACTTCAAGTTCTTGGCGAATACGGGAAAATAGCTCATTAGCTAACAACACCGCTTCCCTTGGGGGAACACTGCGATCATAGAGATCACCACTAATTAAAAAGGCATCTAAGTTTTCTGTTTTTAAATCATCAATTAAACGATGTAAAACAACCCGTTGGTCTTCCAACATTGAATGATCGTTTACAATTTTTCCTAAGTGCCAATCGGCCGTATGGACAAACTTCATTGACTTCTCCATTCTAAAAACCATTATAACATTGAACAGACAAATTGGTGTACCTTTCCAAGTCCAGCAACGTTTCAACAACGACAAAGAGAAAAAAACCCTAGGCGTAGGCCTTAGGGTTTAATCTTAATCTTCGTATCGGATAACAATATGGCGATCTTGACCTTCGCCAACCGATTCTGTCACAACACCCCGATAATTCGCTAACGCTTGATGGACAATACGTCGCTCATCGCTTGGCATCGGATCCAGGCTTGCGTCCACCTGTGAACGGGAGACATTTCGGGCAACTCGCCGTGCCATATTTGACAGTTTCGAATATCGGTCTTGTTTGTAGTTATTAATATCGACGGATACCGGTACGCGCTTTTTAAACTGCGCACTCGCCACGGAACGGATTAAAGTATTTAATCCTTGTAAACTTTGTCCACCTCGTCCAATAATGATGGCATTGTTTTCCGCATTGAGTTCAACCCGATAGCGGTTGTCTACTAATTCGACATCGACATCTACTTCCATTTGAATATTATCAAAGAAATTTTCAAAATATTGAGCGATAAAGGATTCAATATCTTCTTCGGTTCGTACTTCAATAGTAATTGAGGCACCAATACCTAAAAACCCTTTATTTTCTTCGAGAACGATGTATTCGATTTGATCGATTTCTACCCCTTTGTTCTGGGCAGCTTGTTTGAGAACATCTTCTAAATTTTTACCAGTATAAACAGACATATGGTACTCCTTAGTTTTTATTATATTTGTTATGAATATAATAGGTTTGGGCTAATTGTATAATATTTCCACTCAACCAATAAATAGACATGGCGGTCGGCCAATTAAACGCTAAATACGCGATAAAGGCAACCATGAAATACTGCATCCCTTGACCTTGTGGTTTGACTTCTTTTTCGTTTGGATACACTTTTCGTGTTTTCTTTGCTAAATACTGCGGTAATTTAACCGCTGCGAATTGCGTAATCAGCATGACGACAAAAATCGCTACAAACGCAATGTTTACGTTTGACAATGCTTGAGCTGGGGTTGTTTCGAGTGGGGTCCCAAACAAACTACCACTTAAAACAGATTGAGCTCGTTGAACCGCTTGCCACATCCCAATCATGATTGGAAATTGGATGAACAATCCACCCATGCTTCCCAACGGATTGATGTCGTTCTTTTGATAAAGGGCTTGCATTTCTTGAGCTTTTCGCATTTGTGAGTTTTGATCCGTGAGGCCGCGATATTTTTCTTCGATGCGGTTAATATCCGGTTGAATCTGCTGCATCTTTTGAGTCATTGAAGTTGATTTTTCAGTCAACGGTAAGGTTAATAACCGTGTAAATAAAGTCACCAAAACAACCGCAAGCGTGACATTCATATACTGTGAAAGAAAGTTCAAGGCCTGCGCTAAAGGCCAAACAATCAACGCGTTAAACCAGCCAAGATCAGAAAAAGACCAAGGGCTCGTTAAATCAATAATTTTATCTGGAAAGATTTTACCCGTGCTTGGGTCAATAATTTGGGTACAAGACGTTAATAACAGTAATAGTACAAGAACCAGTGCGACTTGTTTCCCTCGTTTCGATTTAAACATTCATATCTCCTTTTTTACAACATCTCTCATTTTAACGGTTTTATACGCCATTTTCAATGATTCAAGGTTTTTTTGAAAATCATTCACGTGATATTTTCGTCCCACCATGATGATACAATCAAAATCTTCATTAAATTTCCAAATTTCTTGGACCATCATTCTGATTTGCCGTTTAATTTTGTTGCGGGTGACGGCATTACCAAGTTTTTTTCCAACACCAATTCCAACACGACTATGCTCTTTTTGTCGTTGCCTTATATATAAGGTAAAGGGCTTTTTTGAAACCGTGTTTCTTAATTGGATGATGGATTGAAATTCTTGGTTCTTCAAAACCCGAAATTGTTTTTTCATAATTATTCGAAAAAAGCTACCCAGATGGTAGCTTTTATGCCGATAATCTAACTCTTCCTTTGGCGCGACGACGAGCTAGTACCCGACGTCCTCCAACCGTTTTCATTCTGGCTCTGAAACCATGAGTTCTTTGATGTTTTCTTTTGCTCGGTTGATAAGTTCTTTTCATAGAGAACACCCCCGTTTCGTATTTGAGAGCAATTGCTTTATGATTATACCGTATTTGTTTTAATTGCACAACCCAGACAATGTGGTAATTTCGGTTGCTTTGTTGAAATTCGTTCAGTTTTTATTTACTCTCATGTTTCTGATAAGTGACTGTTTCCATCCATTTAACCTTCTTTATAATGCTTGCGGTAGTCAAAAGGCGATCGTTTAAATTTATTTGAAAAGGCCTGAGAAAAGTAAGAAGGGGTGGAATAGCCTAATAATTGGGAAATTTGGGTGATCGAATAATCGGTATTAGTCAACATTTTTTGAGCTTCTGAAAGCCGCACATGATTTAAATACTGAATGGGTGAAAATCCACTATCGCGCTTAAAGACATGGGCTAAATAATATTTTGATGTATGGGTTAGTTCTGCTAAATGATCGAGTGTGATTTCTTTATGGAAGTTATTATCAATATATTGTTTGACAAAATGATAGTGTTTGTTTATGAATTCTTCCGGCTTAACTTCGAGGGCTATATTGGTCCGCCGCAACATATTAATAATTAAAATATCCAGTAATTTATTACAAATTTCCTGATAATTTTCTTCTTGATTGGAGGCTTCGCTTAAGATGACTTTGATATAAAAAAGGATTTCATGTTTGTAGTCATGGTAGTTATGAATGCTCACATTCGAATCGAAATGAGAACCCAAACTATTAAAAGCAACCCCATCAATACCCATGGCGATATATTCAAAGGGTTCATCATTGATTCGAGCTTCGGTATGCGTAACATTTGCGTTCACAACGACCATATCGTCTTCCTTTACATTATAGACCTCACTATTTACCAAAAATTTACCATTACCGCGGGTTACATAAAACAATTCAGCAAAAGGATGATTATGCATCGTAGAATGCCAATCATCACCATAAGAAGCAGCTGTAATATATAAAAGTTTGGCTTGGATTCTTGGCAAGGCGGAAGACGTAATATCATAGCGAATATTGGGCATAATTGAACTCCTTCTGTTAGAAATTTTTTGATTTACACTTATTATAGCAATATTTCTAATGTTATCAACAATAATATGATAGAGTAAGCGATTACATACTTTTATAATGAAGGTATCAAGAGAAGGAGGAA
Organism: Erysipelotrichaceae bacterium; assembly: GCA_050309795.1. Classification (GTDB taxonomy): domain Bacteria; phylum Bacillota_I; class Bacilli_A; order Erysipelotrichales; family Erysipelotrichaceae; genus JBNRMW01. The sequence continues at coordinate 38,789 of JBNRMW010000006.1, forward strand.
CTCTTAATGAAACGTATTTTAAGTCTATTGATGTTGGCGTTTGTGCTCTTACTAACCGCCTGTACATCACCAGCAACTCCAGAAACTCCAGCTGAAACACCTATTGAAACGCCGGATGAAACTGGAACTGAACCAACACCTGCAGAACCGGTTACTCTAAAAATTGCCGGACTACTTGGCGGATACAAAGATGCGCATTGGAAAGCCATTGCTGAAAAGTTTGAAGCAGCGAATGAAGGCGTTACGGTAGAACTTACCTTAGAGCCGAACATTCATGAAGTATTACGTCCACAACTCCAAGCAGGAAATTATCCAGATATTATTTATCTTGCGGTCGGATCGGTCGGAGGACTAACCGACACGTTGATTAAAGAACAACAACTACTGGAAATCACCGATTTCTTAGATCTTGAAGTTCCTGGGGAAGCTGGCGTTAAAGTCAAAGACAAAATCATCCCTTCGATGATTGATAACGCCACCGTTAAACCTTACGGCGATGGAAAACTTTATTTAGCTCCATTGTTCTATGCTCCTACCGGATTTTTCTACAACGCAAACTTGGTAGGCGAAGGAAAAACCTACGATTTACCAACAAACTTTGAGGAGTTTTTAGCCCTTGGCGAAACAGCCAAAGCAGATGGTATCTCCTTATTTACTTATCCAACGGCTGGCTACTTAGACGGTACGTTCTACGGATTGTTAAATGCCGCTCTTAGCAACGAAGACTACGAAAAAGCCCTTGCTTTTGATCCTGCTACTTGGCAAAAAGACGAAGTCAAAGCAATCTTTGAATTCTTAGGAAACGTCGCTGAATACGTTGAGCCAAATACGGTTGCTAACGCAAACAGCGATGGATTCAAAAACAACCAACAACTCGTCTTAGACGACAAAGCCCTCTTCATTCCGAATGGTACATGGTTACCAGGGGAAATGGCCGAAGCACCAAGAGTAGATGGCTTCCAATGGGGCCTCAGCGCTCTTCCAGCGACGACCGTTGGTGGCGACCAATATTCGTACACGTATTCCGAACAAGCCTACATACCTGCAGAAGCAGAAAATGCGGAATTAGCTAAGAAATTCTTGGCCTATCTCTACAGTGATGAAGCAGCAGAAATCATTTATAATGAAGCTGGCGCTGTACAACCAATTGCTGGTGTTGAAGACATCTTTGAAGATGACGACATCAACAAAGTCTACTATTCTGTTTATGAAACAGCCAAAGCCGCAACTGGTGGCTGGGTTGCTGCACCTGCAGTTGAAGGATTAACCTTTACAGACGTCCTTTACGAAGCTTATAATTCCGTCGTTAACGGTTCAAAAACCGCTGAACAATGGTACAACGAAGTAGTTGATGCAGTCACACGACTTTCTGAGGCAATTAGTAATCAGTAAGTAATCCATAGGTGAAGGCAAGCCCTTCACCTATTTTCTTTAAAAGAAGGGAGATCAAATGAATCGAAAAAAACAGGATCAACGCTTTGTTTTCCTAGCCTTGTTTCCAGCTGTCATTCTTATCTTAATTTTCATGGCTTACCCAACGTTGAATGTCTTCTATATTTCTCTGTTCCGTTGGGGTGGTTTCTCCCGCGAAAAGACCTTCATTGGTTTTCAAAACTTTGTGACGTTAATGAGTGACATGCGCTTTTTAAAATCCTTTCAAAATACCATCTTACTCATTGTTGTCGTCACAATTGTGACGCTGGCCTTCGCTTTAATTTACGCTTCTTTGTTAGTACGGGAAAAGATTAAGGGTCAAAATTTTTATCGAATTGTCTTTTATATTCCAAACATTTTATCCGTCACCGTTATATCGGCGATATTTTCAGCCCTATATAATCCGTCTCAAGGAATTATAACGTCGATTTCTAGGTTGTTTAATGCTGGTGAAAGTGTTCAATTTCTTGGAGATCCTAAAATTGTTATCTACTCGATTGCGATTGCCATGATTTGGCAAGCTATTGGTTACTATATGGTCATGTATATGGCCGCCATGTCGAGCATACCAGTTCATTTGTATGAACAAGCAGAATTGGAAGGGGCATCGAAGTTGTATCAATTCTTTAATATCACGATTCCCTTAATTTGGGACAATATTCGAACGACGCTAACCTTCTTTATTGTTTCGACGATTAATTTAAGTTTTTTAATTACCAACATCATGACCCAAGGCGGACCAGATGGTGCTTCCCAAACCTTCCTTGGTTATCTCTATAACCAAGCCTATTACAATTCTTCATACGGTTATGGAATGGCTATCGGAGCTGTTGTCTTTGTCTTCTCTTTTGCGCTCTCGGCGCTGATCAACCGGCTAACCAAACGGGAACCGGTTCAATACTAGGGGGTTGTCATGAAAACAAAAACGCTTTATAAATTATTTATGTATGTGGCTTTGATTACCTTAGCCATTATTATTATCGTTCCTTTAGCTTGGGTTTTTATGGCTTCAGTAAAGCATTCGAGTGAATTTTATGGAAACCCCTGGGCTTTACCAAAAGGCTTGTATTTTCAAAATTTCATCGATGCGTGGACGGAAGCAAAAATGGGAGAATATTTCTTTACTTCTGTGCGTGTCACCGCAGTGGCTTTAGTCCTTTTATTAGCGACAGCACTTCCTGCAGCATATGTGCTTTCGCGTTTTGAGTTTAAGAGTCGTAAACTCTTTAACGGTTTAATGATGGCTGGGCTCTTTGTGAATGTCTCTTATATTGTCGTTCCGATTTTCTTAATGTTATTGGAGTGGGATCGAGGACTTATTGCCAAAGGTTTACCACAATTTTTTATTGATAACCATTTTGTGGTTTCGCTGATTTATGCGGCCACTGCTATTCCCTTTACGACGTTCTTATTGAGTTCTTATTTTAGGACGATACCAAAAGCGTATGAAGAAGCTGCCTATATCGATGGGGCGTCAAACTTTACGACGATGGTCAAAGTCATGATTCCCATGGCTAAGCCTGCGATCGTTACGGTTATTTTGTTTAACTTCTTTGCTTTTTGGAATGAATACATTATTGCGTTAACTTTATTACCCACCGCATCGAAAACCCTACCTGTGGGATTAACCAATCTCATGCAGGTTCAAAAAGCCGCCACGAATTATGGCCAGCTTTATGCCGGATTAGTCATCGTCATGTTGCCGACACTAATTCTTTATGCTTTATTACAAAAACGAATTACAGAAGGAATGACCTTAGGAGGATTAAAAGATTAAATGAAAAAAAGAACTGGACGCTTCACCATCCCGAGTGAACGCAACTTTTTAGAAGAAACCAAGGCCTTAGCCAAAAAATGGGGCGCAGATGCGATTCGTGATTCCGATGGAACCAAGCTTGACGACCAACTCAAACAACTCGGACTGAAGGTTTATACCACCTATTTTGTTGCAAGAAATCACAACGATTTCGCCAGAGAACATTTAGAAGAATTACAATCACATTACCTTTTGAGCAAGCGGGTACTCGCTAGTTCATCCACGGTTGAAATCCCATTAATGGAGGGTTTCTTTGATCAACAAATTGCTGTCAAAAAACAAGCCAATCCCAAAAAATATTGGGAAGTGATCGATCGCACATCTGGGCAAATAGTCCCCGTAAGTCAATGGACATATGATGAAGAAAAAGAACTCGTAATTGTTCACGACATTACTCCTTTTCATGAATACACTTGTTCCTTTCTCGCGGACGCCCTTTGGGATCCTACGCAAATGTATAACCACACGACCAACAATTGGGGAGATGCGGTGGAACACGACATTCCCTTTGATGTGCGTTACCCAAACTCTTATGAATACATGGTCAAAACCTTAAAACAATTTGTTAAAGATAACCCCCATACCGATGTGGTTCGTTTTACGACGTTTTACTATCACTTTACCCTTTTCTTTAATCATTTAGGTAAAGAAAAATTTGTGGATTGGTTTGGCTATTCGGCTTCCGTTTCTCAAAAAATGTTAGATGATTTCGAACAAGCTCGCGGTTATCGCTTACGGGCCGAAGACATCGTGGACGAAGGCTATTACAACTCCTCCTTTAGAATGCCGACTAAGGCCTATCGAGACTTTATGGACTTCCAAATGCAGTTTGTTGCTGATAAAGCTGCTGAACTTGTTCAAATTGTTCACGATGCAGGTAAAGAAGCTATTATGTTTTTAGGTGATAATTGGATTGGTATTGAACCTTATGGACCATACTTTGAGAAAATTGGATTAGATGCTGTTGTCGGTTCGGTCGGTTCAGCCGCCACACTACGGATGATTTCAGAAATCCCACATGTAAAATATACCGAAGGTCGCTTCTTACCATATTTCTTTCCGGACACTTTCCATGAAGGTGGAAATCCAGTGGCAGAAGCCCAAGAAAATTGGCTCTGTGCGCGACGGGCTATTTTACAAAAACCCGTGGACCGCATTGGATATGGTGGTTATCTATCCTTAGCGGCAAAATTCCCTGATTTTGTTGATTATGTAGAATATATAGCTGAAGAGTTCCGCAGTATCCATGAAGTCGCTTCGGTGGAAAAATCCCATCGTCCCTTGAAGGTTGGTTATTTAAACGCTTGGGGAAGTCTACGTTCCTGGCAAACTCATATGGTCGCTCACGCGTTACCGTATAAACAAATTGATTCCTACCTAGGGATTTTAGAAGCACTCGCGGGATATTCCGTAGAAACCGTTTTCTTAAGCTTTGATGAAGTGATTGAAAATGGTCTTCCAGAAGATTTGGATGTTCTTATTAATGCTGGAGATCAATTTACAGCCTTTTCTGGGGGTGAAATTTGGACAAATTCAACTTTGGTTTCCACGATTCGTTCGTTTGTCTATAATGGCGGTGGTTTTATTGGTGTGGGTCAACCTTCCTTTTATCCATATCAAGGACGTAGTTTCCAATTGGCAGATGTTATGGGTGTTGACCAAGAACTTGGTTTCTCTTTGTCTACAAATAAATATTTCCATACCGCCCTCGATTCCCATTTCGTTTCAGAAGGGTTAAGTACTTATGATTTTGGTGAATCCATGAAAAACGTCTATGCACTCAGTGAAAACACAGAAATTATTGAATATAGTAACCGTGAAATCCACCTAGCAGCTAATTCCTATGGAAAAGGACGCGGCATGTATCTTGCGGGTCTACCATATACCTTTGAAAATGGTCATCTATTTTATCGGATGTTGATGTATGCGGCTTCTCGCGAAGACTTGAGTAAGACCTATTATGCCACGCATAGTGCGACGGAAGTCGTTGTTTACCCACAAGCAAAGAAAGTTGCTTTAATTAATAATAGCTCCCAAGATGTGGTCACTACTTACTATGATGGCCAACAAAACGCGCACCAGATTGAACTCGTTGCTGGTGAACTTAAATGGTTGGAGTAAAATCAATGGACAAGACAATGAAACGCATAGCTTTTTTATCCCTTATCCTTGGCTTTGGTTTTGTCGTCTTTGGGCAATTAAACTTTTCCTATACAGGTCTTGGTTTGGAATTTGTAGGTCTTGGTTTAATTCTTCTGGCTCTGTATTTATATAATAAGAAATACCAGTAGACGTTTTTTAACTTATTTTGTAAACTCCCTGAACGTAGTTTTAGCTCCTCGAAGGGAGTTTTCTTATGGATAAAAGGTAAATGGTCGACAAGCTATTCAATAATACAGTAGAATAAATAAGCAAACAGTGACAGGAGAGAACATGAACAAAAAAGACTTCATCGAAATTTGGGGAGATCATGTGGATTTAAAGAGCATGCTGCTTTCCATGTTTATTTGTGCAACCATAGCCCTTGGTGGTTATTTTATTGCTTTTAATTGGGGATCTACCTGGCAGCTTTTTCTAGGCATCTTTGGTGCGGTTATTGGTTTTGTACTGAGCGTTATTTTCATACAACCTAAACGAGAGGTTGAGGTAGAGTAATCATGATTTTAATACAAATGATTTTAATTGCTTTATTAGCGGTCGTTATTTTTACCTTTATTGGTTATATCCCGGGTACGGATGAAACCTCCGTCTTAATGCCGATCACCTTGGCTTTAGTGTTAACGAATATTGCACCTATCTTAATTTTAACTTTTTTTATTGCGGCTATTGTGACGTTGAATTTAACCAATATGATGCCGGCCGCATTAGTTAGTTTACCTGGGGGGGTTTTATCCAGCCCAACCATTGAGCATACCTTGAAGGTTAAACAAGAACACCAGTCGCCAAAATTAATACGCAAGATTGCGGCGGCCGCCTTTCTTGGGGTTGTGATTACGATTCCCCTTTCCTTTTTAATTAGTCAGTTAATTTTACCTTTTGCTAATACAATTAAACCGTATGCTTCTTATTTGTTTTTATTTGGGGCTATCTTTTTAGCCTTGAATAGTAAAAACAAGGGGTTGTCTTTGGTTTCGATTATTCCCTTGGGGTTGTTGTTTCAGGCATTTCGAGCCCTTTATTGGCACTTTGATATCGTGTCTTTGGACGCGAATATTACCACTTCCTTTTTCTTAGCCATTACGGTTGGTCCCTTGGTTCATTCCTTAATTCATTTGTTTGATCCACTTCAACGCCAAGCGTTAACTCGAACTGGTCGTAAATACTTTAAGGTACCGAAAGATGACCAAAAAACTAGCCTGAACCCTTTTAAAATTTTAAGTAAAGAAGAACTTAAGAATGCTTCTTTAGCCACGGTGATTTCGAATTTTTTGTTTGTGCTCAGTCCGGTAGGATTGATTATTTTATTAGGCGAAAGTTTGGGTAAAAAAACCACTAAGCAAAGTCAACCGTATCTGACGGTATCGATTATGTCTGCTCTGGCGCAGTCGACGTATTTATCGGGTATTATTATTCCTCTTTTTGCTTTAGGAATTCCCTTATCGCCCACGGCAATTGGTCCTGGGAGTGCCTTGTTTAATGCTCCACCAATTTATACCTTAGAGAATAATTTGCATTTTCAATTAACAAGTGGCCAATTCGTAAGTGCTGTGGTTGTGGGAGCTTTGATTGCTTTAGCAATTACTTACTTTATTATTAGTCGTTATGCTTCAAAAATTACTTCTTTTATTCTTAAAAAGGTCCCTCATGAAGCGGTATTAGGTCTTTTTGTTGGATTTGTCGTATTATTGTCTTATATGGAGGCTGGGGTTGTGAACGTCTTTGGTGTTTTCATCATTAGTTATATTAGTGGCAGTTTAAATAAACTTGGTGTGAATGTTGGGGTACAATTTATGACCTTATATGCGGCTCCTTTCTTATTAGGATGGTTGATGTAAGATGAGTATTGGTACGGCATACGCAAAAATTATTTTAATGGGAGAACATAGCGTCGTATATGGGTATCCAGCGATTGCGGTTCCTTTTGTTATGGGTAATATTGAAACCAAAATAACTAGTCAACAAGACCAATTATGGATGGATAGTGTTCTCTATCATGGCCCTTTAAATAAGGCTCCTTCTATTTTAGATAACCTGAACTTCTTGATTGAGGCATTGTTAAAGTCCATGAATTATTCTCATCGTGATTTGTTGTTCACGATTACCAGTAATATTCCCCCTCAACGAGGGCTAGGTTCAAGTGCAGCGGTCGCTGTTTCTGTTGTACGGGCGATTTTTAAGTATTTTGAAAAACCTCTAAGCGATCAACAACTGCTCGACTGGGTAGAGGTTGCTGAGAAAATTGCTCATGGGAATCCAAGTGGACTGGATGCCCGGATTACGACTTCTAAAAAGCCTTTATATTATATTAAAGGACAGCCCTTTGTTCCTTTTGATATCACGGGCAAAGCTTATTTAGTAATAGCGGATAGTGGACTTCAAGGTCAAACGAAGCAAGCCGTCCAACATTTAAGTCAATTAATTCAAGAGAATAAGGCTTTATATCAACCAGCTTTAGCACAACTTGGTCAAGCGGCTCAAGAAAGTTTTGATGCTTTGAATCAACAAGATTTTGAACAATTAGGTTTATTAATGAATGAAGCCCACCGACTCTTAAAACTATGTCAAGTAAGTCATCCAAAACTAGACGACCTGGTTGATAAAGCCCGACACGCGGGGGCCTTGGGTGCCAAAATGACGGGTGGAGGCATGGGTGGTTGCATCATCGCTTTAGCGAAAGATTATCCACAAGCTCTAGAAATTGAGAAGGCTTTATCCACTTTAGCGGAAACAACCTGGATTACCGCCCTTAATAATGATTAAATTTAAAGCGCCAGCGAATATTGCGCTCTTAAAATATTGGGGTAAAGCTGATCCTTTATTAAATATACCAACGACAAGTACCATTTCCATGACCTTGGATGCGTTATCGACGACCACTTCTGTTGAGCTTGGTACCGATCAGGACGTTTTTTATTTGAATGGTCATCTTCAAAATGCTCAAGAAACCAAAAAGGTTTCTGCTTTTGTCGATTTATTTCGCACAAAAGCACAGCGAAAAGATTATGTCCTAATTGACTCACATAATAATTTCCCGACAGCTGCTGGACTCGCCTCAAGCGCTTCCGGTTATGCGGCCTTAGCTGGAGCATTGAATTTGTTTTTTGATTTAAACATGGATTTTGATGAATTATCAACCTATGCTCGTCGGGGTTCGGGTTCTGCTGCGCGTTCCTTACATGGGGGATTTGTGCTCTGGGAAAAAGGGATAGATCACGAAAGTTCTAAAGCGCATCAAATCGATGTTGGGGATTGGGATATTCAAATGATTGTCATTCTCTGTAACCAAAACAAAAAGAAAATAAGTAGCCGCAGACTCATGGAGACAACTAAAAACGAATCCATCTTTTACGACGCTTGGGTCCAACAAACCAACGCGCTCGTTGACCTAATGAAACAAGCCATTATGGACCATGATTTTTCGTTGGTTGGGACGCTCGCTCAACAAAATGCGTGGCAGATGCATGGCACCATTTTAGGTAATCGACAACCGTATACCTATTTACAAACCCGTTCCTTTGAAGCGTTGGAAATTCTTCAAGTCTTAAAGAACCAAGGCATTGAATTGTACGAAACGATGGATGCGGGACCAAATATCAAAGTGTTGGTTCAGCAGAAACATGTTTTTTCTGTGCTTACCGCTCTTCAAACACGTTTTAAAGACGATGAACTGATTGTTTGTAAAGTTGGTCCACCTGCTCAGGAGATTTTATGATTCGGCTTAAAATCCCTGGTAAATTGTATTTAGCGGGTGAATACGGTGTGTTGTATCCTGGTGTTCCGGCCCTTATTTTTTCGGTCGATCGTTTTATGCATCTTTCTTTTTCCTTTCGCGAAGAGTTTGGAACTATTCAAGATAATCAATTGCCTCCGATTGTCTGGCGTCGCGATTCGTTGGTGAATACCTTTGGTCATGACGATTATTTTGAGGTTCTCTTTGCTTGTATTGGCATCGTTGATCGCTATCTCTTGGCCCTGAACCAACCATTAAGATATGTGGATATTTTAGTTCAAACACAATTAAAAGAGAACGAAACAAAATTAGGTCTAGGGTCCAGTGCTGCCATTTCAGTTGGCATCATTAAAGGACTCCTTCGTTTGTACAACCTCCCTTACACCCCATTGCTGGTTTACAAGTTGGCGGTTTTAGCGCATGTCGAGTTGGGCTTAGAGGGTTCCTTTGGGGATATCGCCTCTTGTAGTTTTACCGGTTTAATTAAGTATACCGCCGTTGACCGTTACTGGTTACAGTCAATCGCGAAAGTAACTCCTTTACTAGAGCTATTAGAGAAAGAGTGGCCGTTGTTATCGATTGAGCCCTTACCAGAGCTAGACTTTATGAATTACTTGATCGGTTGGACGCAAACGTCTGCCTCAACACAAGAAATGGTTAAGAAACTTCAATCCTCAACTTTATCCAGTGATTTTGAAGAAGCTTTTCAAGAAGACATCAAACAGGTGGTCAATCAATTGGTTTTGAGTATTCAAACGAAAGACGGCCCTTTATTCCAAGCAGCAATCGTTAAGAATCGACAAATATTACAATCTCTAGCTCAACATTCGGGTTTAACCATTGAAACGAAAGACTTAAGCAACTTGATTAATCTTGCTTTAGATTATGGGGGCGTGGCGAAGTCTTCGGGAGCCGGTGGCGGAGATTGTGGGCTTGCTTTTTTTAGAAAAGACCTACCATTACAACCCGTAATCAACGCTTGGAATTCATCAAATATCCAAGTTTTACCATTAACCATTTACCAGGAGGAAAATCATGTCCCGCAAGGATGAACATATTCAACTCGCTTTAAAACAAGCGGTTTCGACAAACGACTTTGATAAAATGAGGCTGGTCCATCATAGTTTAGGGGCAGTTGATATTGATTCGATTGATTATCAAACAACCCTTGGTTCCCTTCATTTACAACATCCTTTTTATATTAATGCGATGACTGGTGGTAGCGATTTTACAAAAAAGATAAATCGTGATTTAGCTCTTGTCGCCAAGGAAACTGGATTGTTGATGGCCGTTGGTTCGATGAGTGCTGCTTTTCGAGATCCGACGTCGATGGACTCCTTTAAAATTGTTCGTGAAATGAATCCGCAAGGTCTTGTTTTAGCGAATTTAAATCTCAATTATTCTCTTGAACAAGCCATAGAGGCGATGTCCATCATGGAGGCAGATGGGATACAATTCCATCTCAATAGTCCTCAAGAAATCACGATGCCAGAAGGGGATCGTCATTTTGAACACTGGCCTCAACGCATCCAGCAAATGAATACATTGAACACCACAGTCATAATTAAAGAAGTTGGGTTTGGTATGAGCGCGAAAACGATTCAACAGTTAATTGATTTAGATACGAAAATTATTGATGTTTCTGGCAAAGGGGGGACTAATTTCATTGAGATTGAAAGCGCCCGCCACCACCATCAATATGATTACTTAAGCCAATGGGGCCAAAGTACTCTTGAATCTTTACTTCATGCTCAACCTTTTCTAGATCAAGCCACGATTATTGCTTCTGGTGGTATACGTCATCCCTTAGATGTGGTTAAGTCGCTGGTTTTGGGTGCTCAAGCCGTTGGAGTTTCAAAAATCTTCTTGTCTTCAATCATAAATCGTGGTGTAGACGAAACGATTCAGATGATTCTTCAATGGCAAAGAGATATTAAGTATCTCATGGCTTTAGTTGGTGCCCGTAATCTTAAAGAACTAAAAAACGTTGATTACCTTTTAAATTCATAATTATAAAACAACCAATCTAATGATATGAACCCCTTTCTTGGTTGTCCAAGCTTTGGGATTCATATCAGTCTTCCTTCTTGTTTTTAATCTTCAGTCAATTGGCTTTCATTGACAGTCAACTTTGAATAATAGATAATTACAAAGTTAAGAAGGAGGATTTTAAATGCGTGTTTTAAAAGAACTAATGTGGTTTTTTAAACAAGAAAAGAAGTCCTATTTTTGGGGACTCTTGTCTTTATTATTAATTTCTTTAATCAGTCTAATTCCTCCAAAGTTGTTAGGATATATGATCGATGTCATGGAAGCTCAAACAATGACGCCCCAATTATTAATGTTGGGTATTGGTGGGTTTATCTTAATAGCTTTAATGATGTATGGTTTACGTTATATATGGCGTATTTTTATTTTTGGTACGTCCTTTAAATTGGAGAACTCTCTACGAGATACCATTTTTAAACATTTAACGCGATTATCAAGCAGTTTCTTTCAAGAACGGCGGGCAGGAGAGCTGATGGCCTTAGCCACTCATGACTTAAATTCGGTACAGGCAGTCGCTGGACGAGGGGTTCTACAAATGTTTGACTCCGTGTTTTCTGGTGTTTCCGTTTTATTAGCGATGTTTTTGACGATTTCTTGGAAATTAACATTAATCGCTGTTTTACCGATGCCTTTGTTAATCATTGCATCTCAGTATTTATCAAAAAAACTTCATAAAACGTTTCATGTTGCTCAAGAAGCCTTTTCAGATATGAATAATCGCGTCCTAGAGAACATCAATGGCATTAAAGTTACTAAAACCTTTGGCCAAGAGGTTCCTGAAATTAATCGTTTTAAAGGAATTGCGACAGACGTGTATCAAAAAAACTTAGCCGTTACTCGCTACGATGCCCTTTTTGATCCTGTCATTATTGTTATTTCAACCTTATGTATCTTCTTGACATTAATTGCTGGTAGTTATTTTGTTATGAACAATGAAATCAGTACCGGCGATTTAGCAACAATTATTAATTATATCTATCAACTCAACTGGCCAATGATGGCGATTGGTTTTATGTACAACACGATGAACCGCGGATTAGTGTCTTATGAACGTATTAATGAACTTCTAAAAGAAGAACCAGAAATCGTCAACTTAGAAAAACACCAATATGAAATACCAAAAGGTGATATTTCCTTTGACATTCAATATTTCCAATATCCAGGTCAGCAAGAAGAGAAGTCCGTTAATCTTGAAAATGTTTCGTTCTATCTTAAAGCTGGTGAAACCTTAGGAATCGTTGGGAAGACCGGTTCGGGAAAGTCTACCATTATTCGATTATTATTACGTGAGTTTGATGATTTTGATGGATTGATTTCTTTTGGTAAGAAGCACGCCAAAGAATATAACCTCTATGCTTATCGAGACGCTTTTGGTTATGTACCCCAAGATCCATTTTTGTTTTCAATGAGTATTGAAGACAATATCCGATTTGGTAAGCCCGACGCCAGTATTGAAGAAGTTCACCAAGCCGCTAAACTAGCTGATGTTCATGACGATATTATGGGCTTTGAATTACAATATGAAACGATTATTGGTGAACGGGGCGTTTCGCTGTCTGGTGGCCAAAAACAACGGGTCGCTATGGCTCGCGCTATATTGTTAAATCCTGAATGTTTGATTTTAGATGATGCTCTATCTGCGGTTGATGCGAAGACGGAAGAAATTATTCTTCACAATTTACGCGACATACGCCAAGACAAAACCACCATCATTGTTGCTCATCGGTTTTCCGCCTTAAAACATGCACATCATATTTTGGTTTTAGATCACGGAAAGGTTATTGAGGAAGGTCCTCATGACGCACTGGTGGATTTACAAGGATGGTATGCACAAATTTATAAATTACAGGAAAATATTCCCCAGGAGGTCGCTCATGTCTGATCATTATGAAAAAGAATATGTATTAGATCGTAAAACCCAAATTGCGACGTTAAAAAGACTCCTAAGCTATATTCGACCGCTGTGGCGCAAACTCAGTATTGCGGTGGTTTTTCTGCTCGTAGCTACTTCGACCGACTTATATCGACCCATTGTTATTAAAGATTTAATTGATTTCGTAGTTTCTTCACAAACCGTTGAAATGTCGATTATATTACAGCTGGCCTTCTTGTATTTGGGTGTTTCTGTTATCAGTGCCTTTTTTAGGTATTTGTATGTCTACCATTTTTATGCGATTGGTAATCAGATTACTCAATTAATTCGTTTAGAATTGTTTGAAAAGCTTCAAACTATGGGTATGAGGTATTTTGACCAAACGCCTGCGGGTTCGATTGTCTCGCGGGTTACCAACGATACCGATTCAATTCAAGAAATGCTTGTTTCGGTTATCTCTTCTGTTTTTAGTTCCGTTATTATGGTTGTTGCGGTGTTGATTGCGATGTTTATTTTTAATCCAATCCTTGCTTTAATTTCTTTGATTTTTGTACCAATTGCGGTGTTTGTAGTCTTTCTTTATCAAAAGAAGTCTACCAAATCGTATCAAAAAGCCCGATCGACCATGAGTCGTTTAAACACTAAATTAGCTGAGTCGATTGCTGGGATGTCCATCATTCAGGTATTCAACCAACAGAAGCGGATGATTCGTGAATTTGAAGAGACCAATCAAGACTATTATGATGCTCGTATGGCTAATTTACGATTGGATGGCATTTTATTGTATCCCATTATTCATTTATTGACGTCTTTAACCATTGCGACGATTTTACTCTATTTTGGAATTTTATCTTTAAACTCTGTGGTAACCGCGGGAATGGTTTTAATGTTTGTTGATTATGTGTATATGCTCTATGATCCAATGTTTATGATTATGGATCGTTTGGCAATTTTTCAACAAGCCATTGTTTCTTCGAGCCGGGTCTTTACGATTTTAGATCACCAAGAAATTACGCCACAACAACATCCAGATGCCCAACAAACGATTGAAGAAGCTTCCATTGAATTCAAAAACGTGACCTTCTCCTACGATCAACGAAACGATGTTTTAAAAGATATCTCGTTCAAAGTTGAACCTGGTCAAACCGTGGCATTAGTTGGACATACGGGATCGGGCAAATCGTCCATTATTAATGTGATGATGCGCTTTTATGAATTTTATCAAGGAGATGTTTTAATCGATGGGAAATCCATTCGAGAATTTCCAATTGAAGAATTACGTTCAAAAATGAGCCTTGTTCTCCAAGATCCTTTTATCTATTATGGAACGATTAAAGACAATATCCGCTTACTAAATGACGATATCAGTGATGAAGAGGTCATTGAAGCGGCCCAATTTGTTCAAGCCGATACCTTTATAAACGAATTACCGGACACCTATGATCACCAAGTCGTGGAACGTGGAGCCAGTTTTTCTAGCGGTCAAAAACAGCTCTTAGCCTTTGCACGAACCATTGTCACCCAGCCAAAGATACTCATTCTAGACGAGGCAACAGCAAACATTGATACGGAGACTGAAACTTTGATTCAACAAGGGCTTAAGAAAATGACTCAAGGTAGAACCACGATTGCGATTGCTCATCGACTATCGACCATCATGGACGCCGATCAAATTTTAGTTTTAGAAGCTGGCCGTATTATTGAACGCGGTACACATGAACAATTGATTGAAAAACAAGGGGTTTATCAACAAATGTATCAACTTCAAAAGCTCAATCAAGGTTAATTGATTTTTGTTATCTTTTTCGTTTTTTTCATTGTGGATAACTAATATTTTATTCACATATTCTCCACAATCCCCAAATGCTAGTTTTCCACAAGTGTTGATTGTTGGGGAAATCTTCTAAGAGCCACTATTTAGTGGTTTTTATTTTTCTCATATTCCCCAATGATGTGTTAAAAACTTGTAAATTTTCCACAAGTTTTCACAATTAATTTCCCACAGTGTTTTTTCCACAAATACTCCACAAAATAAAGATGTGGAAAAGTGTGGAAAACTCGTTATAATAAGACTACTAGCGAGGTTTTCTTTTTTAAATTGTGGAAAACTTATTTTTTTCTATTTTTTAATTGGAAATTTCCTAATTTATTGTATATTATAGTGAGTACAAGTAAGGAGTTATAAGAATGAGTACCATGGATGTATTATTATTAGACACCTGGAATAAAACTCTTGACATTATAGAAAGTAGCAATAAATTTGACAAAAATATTTTTCAAAATTTCTTTGCTGATTCAAAATTAATTTCCTTAGAAGAGTCGTCCGTTGTTATTCAAGTCCCCATGACCATTAACCGCGAAGTCTTTATCCAAGAGAAGGAATTTATAAAAAATTGTTTGAACCAAATACTACCTGTTGATGTTGAGCATATCCAAGTGTTGTTACCTGCAGAAGTTAAGAAAAGAAACACACAAAATTCTGAGCCAGAAATTTCAGCATTACCTAATAATGTGATTGCAGCCTATACCTTCGATAATTTTGTCGTTGGACCTAGTAATAAGGAAAGCCATTCGGCTGCCTTAGCTTGTGCCTATAGTCCTGGTAATTTATATAATCCATTGTTTATTTATGGAAACTCTGGATTAGGAAAAACCCACCTGTTGAATGCTATAGGGAATTATGTCTTGGAGAATCGTCCCGATTTGAAAGTATTATATATGGCTTCCACCGCCTTTATTGATCAAGTTTATTTAACCATTAAAAATAACACCATCGGCCAGTTCAAAATCGATATGATGGAATTGGATGTTTTATTAATCGATGACGTCCAATTTATGGCGGGTAATAAAGAAAAAACACATGAAGTCTTTTTCCAAATATTCAATGAATTAGTTAATAAGAAGAAGCAAATCGTGATCACTTCTGATCGTCATCCAACCGAAATTAGTGGACTAGAAGAACGTATTATTTCGCGTTTCGCTTCTGGCCTGCAAGTTTCCATCAATTCGCCCGGTTTTGATACAGCCAAAGCCATCCTTAAATCAAAGCTTGAGAAGCAATCGTTTGATTTAAGCTTGATTGAAGACGAAGTTTTAGATTATCTAGCTACAAATTTCTCCAAGGATATCCGTCGCTTAGAAGGTAATTTGAATCGTTTATTGTTTTATGCAATTGATTTCGAAAAGAAGGATAAAATTACCTTAGATACGGCGATTATGGCTTTTAAAGGTCAATCGAGCGATAAAGATAGCAGCGATATTACTGTTTCAAAAATCAAAAAGGTTGTTTCCGATTACTATGGACTAACAAAATCACAACTCGTGTCAAAAACGAGAACAAAAAATATTGCGAATGCTCGGCATATTGCGATTTATTTGTGTCGTCGCCATCTTGACTTACCTTTTGCAAAAATTGGCGAAGAATTTGGTAAACGCGATCATTCCACGATTATGGCGTCTTGTGATAAAGTCGAAAGACTTTTGAAAAAAGATCTTATCTACCAACAAGCGGTTGCCGAGATTGAAAAGAATTTGTTGAAAAGTTAGGTAGTAATCCCCAAAATTTTCCACAGTGAAATATGGTAGAATTAGTGGGGATATGTGCTGAAAACACCTGTTTTCCACAGCTTTCCACCGTCCTAATAATAATTATATTAAAATAAGTAATAAATAAAGGAGCCCAATATGAACTTTACGATTTCCAAATCAGCATTCTACAATAGTCTTTCTCTAGTTTCTAAAGCCATTTCTTCGACATCACCACTGCCTGCTTTAACGGGTGTTAAAATTGATATCTTAGAAGATCGCTTGGTTTTAACGGGAGCGAGTTCTGAGTTTTCAATCCGTCATGATTTATTTGTTGACCATGAAATTAATCAATTAAAGATTTATGAAACAGGTCAAATTTTAATGGATGCTCGGAACTTATCTGAAATTGTGCGCAAACTGGATAGTAATACTTTATCCATGGAAACGGTCGATGGTTTAATGGTTCGTATTACTGGTAACTTAGCGATTTTCACCTTAAACTCCATGGTTGTTGATGGGTATCCTCGGATTGATTTTAGTAAACCGGCAACGGAGTTGGAATTGGATCGAGCCTTATTATCTGAAATGATTCGCCAAACGGCCTTTGCTTGTTCGGACCGCTTAACCCGTCCAGTGTTGATGGGTGTTAATTTTAGTTATGATAAACATCATTTAACGGCTGTAGCAACGGATTCTTTCCGCTTAGCCCGTAAACAGGTCCCTTATGAAGCCGCAATTGATCCTTTTAATATCACAATCCCGAAGAAAGCTTTAGACGAGGTGGTCCGTCTTTTGGAAGGTGATGGGCATTTAAGTATTGCGATGGACCAAAAGAAGATTCAATTTGAAAACGATTCGATTTTAATTCAATCACAACTCCTTGATGATGTCTTTCCAGAAACCAATCGACTCATTCCGATTAGTTTTGTTAATGAAATCGTTATGAATACCCACGATTTGCGTAATGCGATTGATCGTGCAGCCTATATCCGCATGGACGGAACATCAACCGTACGGATGGATATTGCTGAGGATAATGTTTTATTGACCTCTCAGTCTCAAGAAATTGGCTCGTCTAAGGAAACGTTGATGGTCAATCATTTTGAAGGTGAACCTTTACGTTTATCGTATTCTGGTAAATTTATGATGGATGCTCTAAAAGCTATTAATAGCAGCGATGTATTGATTAAATTTTCCGGGGAACTTAAACCTTTCCTTGTACTTAATCCTCACGATGAAACGGTTTTACAATTAATTTTACCTGTTCGTACTTTCGACTAAACTTAACTTAAAGGAACATTAAACTGTTCCTTTTTTTCTGTTCAAAATTTAGAACCAAAAGGTTTAAAAAATCGACTAAAGAGCACTCTTTTTGATAATTCCTGATTGTGGAAAAGTCTCGCGAAATATGGTAAAATGATAGGGTCGAAAAGGAGCTAAAAACCATGGAAGAAAAAGAGTTTATTACGCTAGGACAGTTACTAAAAGTGTTGGGCTATGTACAAACTGGTGGCGAAGCAAAAATGAGAATTCATGAGTTTGATATCCAAATCAATGGTGAAGCCGAAAATCGACGAGGTAGAAAGCTCTATCCAGAAGATGAAATTATCATCAATGGAGAAGTCATCGAGTTGGAGCATGAAGGTTAATAGCTTATCTTTGCTTAATTTCAGAAATTATGAGAAAGAGACCTTTGAATTTTATGAAGGTCTAAATCTTTTTATTGGACGAAATGGGCAAGGAAAAACCAATCTCTTGGAAGCTTTGTCTTTTATGAGTTCCATGCGTTCGTTTCGAGTCAATCAAGATCGTTATTTAATTGCTGATGATAAGGCCTATGCCCGTTTGGAAATAGATTTAGAAACCGATCGAAAAGGGTTGAAGAATTTAGTTGTCTTGCTTCAAAAACAGGGAAAATCCTTATTAGTGAATCGCCAACCGATTTTATCGAGTAAAGATTTTATTACGCACCTTCAAGTTGTTTTATTTACACCAGCGGATATGAATTTCTTTGATGATTCCCCACGCATTCGACGACGGGAAATCGATGTCATTTGTGGAAAGTTGTCCCCTTTGTATTTACAACACTTGTTGTTGACCAATAAGCTCATACGACAACGGAATGCCCTTTTAAAAAATGAACAAATGGATGTAGAGTTACTTGAAATCTTAACCGAACAGGTCATTGACGCCCAACTCTTGGTGATTCAACTACGCCATCGACTAATTTCATTTATAAATCAAGAAGTTGAAAAAATCTACCATAAAATAACGGGAAAAAATTCAACGATACGTCTCGTGTACAAAAGTGATGTTGACGATCTCACCAATAGTGACTATAAAACGCAATTACAAAAGCGAATGAAACAAAGTACACGACGAGATAAATTGTTAAAGGCAACAACCGTTGGCATCCAACGAGATGATTTAGAAACGTATTATGACGATGTCTTGATTTCTAATATTGCTTCCCAAGGCCAAAAACGCTTAGTGATTTTATCGATAAAACTTGCTCTAGCAAAATTTATTGAAGTCAGTTCTAAGCAACGACCCATACTAATTATGGATGATGTGTTTTCAGAACTGGATGGTTATCACCAAAGAAGGTTCATGGAAATAACACCAACCAATACCCAAATATTTATCACGACCACCGATTACAAGCCTTTTAAGAAGATTAAACGAGACCATATGGTCTTTGAAATCGAGGCAGGTAAGGTCAAACAAAGGAGATTAATACATGGATAGTTTAAATACGAAAGTACAACATTCCTATACCGCAGACGACATTCAAGTTTTAGAAGGACTAGAAGCGGTAAGAAAACGTCCCGGAATGTATATCGGGGCGACTTCTGCGCGGGGCTTACACCACCTTCTCTGGGAAATTGTTGACAATGGGATTGACGAAGCTCTGGCCGGTTATGCGGATACGATTACCGTAACCTTAAAACCAGATGATGTCGTCACCGTGGAAGATAATGGACGAGGAATCCCTATCGAAAAACATAAAACAACCGGTAAATCAACCATCGAAACGATTTACACCGTTTTACATGCTGGTGGAAAGTTTGGCGGTGGTGCTTATAAAGTGTCTGGTGGACTTCATGGAGTTGGGGCTTCTGTCGTCAATGCGCTCTCTCAATGGTTAGAGGTTGTCGTGGCCAGTGGTGGAAAGCTTCATCGTCAACGTTTTGTTAATGGTGGAATGGCGGATGGCGAACTCGAAGTTATTGGTACATCTGATCAAACAGGAACGACAGTAACCTTCAAACCAGATCCCCTTATTTTTACGGAAACGACGGAATTTGAGTTTGACTTAATTCGTGAACGCTTACGTCAGATGGCTTACCTAAACAAAGGTATTCGGATTAATTTAATGGATGAACGAAACGAAGAACCGATTGTTATTGAATATTATTATGAAGGTGGCATTAAACAATATGTGGAGTATCTCAACGAAAAGAAACTTCCCATTCAACCGGATGTCTTTTATTGTGAAGGTCTGGAAGAACAAATCATTGTTGAAATTGCCCTACAATATAACGAAGGCTTTGGAACGAATCTCTTTTCATTCACAAATAACATTAATACCCAAGAAGGTGGAACCCATGAAGAAGGTTTCCGTTCAACCTTAACAAGGATTGTAAATACCTATGCTCGTCAAAGCAATTTCTTAAAAAAAGATGATGAAACCTTCCAAGGAGAAGATACACGAGAAGGATTGACGGCGATTATCTCCGTTAAACACCCTGATCCTCAATATGAAGGCCAAACGAAGACGAAACTTGGGAACTCCGAAGTTCGACGTATTGTTTCTAATGTCTTTGGACCGGCCTTAGAGCGCTATTTAATGGAAAATCCAAATTCAGCGAAGATTATCTTAGAAAAGATTTCCTTGGCTTCTAAAGCCCGGGTTGCTGCTAAAAAAGCAAGAGAACTAACTCGTCGTAAAAATGTATTGGAAATTAGTTCCTTACCTGGAAAACTAGCGGATTGTCAGTCACGAATTCCTGAAGAATCTGAGATTTTCCTTGTGGAGGGGGATTCCGCTGGGGGATCTGCTAAAATGGGCCGAGATTCTTATTTCCAAGCAATTTTACCTTTACGTGGAAAAGTATTAAACGTCCAGAAAGCACGGATGACTCGAATTTTTGATAATAACGAAATTCGTTCGATGTTAACGGCTTTTGGTTGTGGTATTGGAGATGAATTGGATTTAACGAAACTTCGCTATCATAAAATCATTATTATGACGGATGCGGACGTTGATGGCGCCCATATTCGAACCTTATTGTTGACCTTTATGTTTAGATTCTTAAAGCCAGTCATCGATGGGGGTTATGTATATATTGCTCAACCACCGCTGTTTAAAGTAAGTCGAGGTAATAGTGTTCGTTACGCCTACTCGGATGAACAATTAGATGAAATCCGAGCTCAACACCCAGACGCCAATTTCAAAATCCAGCGTTACAAGGGTCTTGGAGAGATGAACGATGAACAACTTTGGGAAACAACTATGGATCCTGAAGCACGAATCCTAATTAAAGTCACCATTGACGATGCCATAGAGGCCGACCGGGTCTTCGAAATGTTAATGGGGGATGAAGTTGAGCCGAGAAGAGAATTCATTGAAACCAACGCGAAATACGTTTCTAATCTCGATGTTTAAGACAGGAGGATTTTATGTCAGAAGAAAAATTTGAACTTTATGAAGAAGAGGAAGATATTCGAAATCCCGAAATAGATATCAGCCGTGAAATGAAGAAATCCTTCCTTGATTATTCAATGTCGGTTATTGTTTCACGAGCATTACCGGATGTTCGGGATGGAATGAAACCCGTGCATCGGCGGATTTTATATGCGATGAACCAATTAAATATGTATTCGGATCGACCAACGCGTAAATCAGCTTGGTTAGTTGGGGAAGTTATGGGTAAATACCATCCTCACGGGGATGCAGCTATTTATTCATCCATGGTTCGCATGGCTCAGGACTTTTCTTATCGATATCCTTTAGTTCAAGGACAAGGGAACTTTGGATCCATCGATGGCGACGGTGCCGCCCATATGCGGTATACCGAGGCTCGGATGTCCAAAATCTCAATGGAAATGCTACGGGATATTAATCGCGATACCGTTGATTTTATTGATAATTATGATGGATCGATTCAAGAACCAGCGGTTTTACCTTCACGGATACCAAATTTGTTAATTAATGGTGCCATGGGGATAGCTGTAGGGATGGCGACAAATATTCCACCTCACAATTTAAGTGAAACAATTAACGCAACCATCGCCATGATTGATAATCCACAATTAACAACGCTTGAACTCATGAACGATTACATTTATGGACCGGATTTTCCAACAGGCTCACAAATTGTTGGCCGTGCAGGCATCCGTAAGGCGTTTGAAACTGGTCGTGGATCGATTGTTCAGCGTGCCAAAATACGAGTTGAAAATATGGGAGGCGGTAAAAAACGCTTAATTGTTTATGAAATCCCGTACCAAGTTAATAAATCCAAATTAATTGAACGAATTGCCGAGTTAGTTCGGGAAAAACAAATAGAAGGTATCACCGATCTACGAGACGAATCAAATCGAAAAGGCATACGAATCGTCATCGAATTACGTAGAGATACTCAAGAAGATGTACTAATTAATCAATTGTATAGAATGACCCCTCTTCAATCTAACTTTGGTGTGAATATGGTGGCATTAGTTCATGGCGAACCAAAACTCTTATCCTTAAGAGAAATGATTCAACACTATATTGATTTCCAAATTGAAGTAACCACTCGAAAACTGCGTTTTGACTTAGAACGAGCTGAAAATCGAGCGCATTTACTGGAAGGATTCTTTATCGCTCTTGATAATATTGATGAAGTCATAAAAATCATTCGTCATTCACAAAATGATCAAGAAGCAAGTAATAACCTAGCAGAGCGCTTCAATCTGTCTGCCGTTCAAATAAAAGCTATTTTAGATATGCCTTTACGCCGGTTAACCGGATTAGAACGAGAACGGCTACGCGTTGAATATGAAGACTTAATGAAGACCATTACCGAACTAAAAGATATCCTTTCGTCACATCCGCGTTTGATGCAAGTCATCAAAGAGGATTTAACCGCCATGAAAGAAAAATATGGTGATGAACGACGTTCGGAAATTATCGAAGGATCTATCGATGTCATGGATGAAGATTT
This sequence comes from Erysipelotrichaceae bacterium, assembly GCA_050309795.1. GTDB lineage: Bacteria > Bacillota_I > Bacilli_A > Erysipelotrichales > Erysipelotrichaceae > JBNRMW01. Next base: position 61,585 of record JBNRMW010000006.1, read on the forward strand.
AATTCCAGTGGAAAACATTGTTATTGAATTAACAAACAATGGTTATATCAAATCTACAACAATTGATACCTACCAAGTCCAAAATCGTGGTGGACGTGGTATCCGTTCGATGAATGTTCACGAAGACGATGTCATTGAACAAATGATCACGATGTCTACACATGACGATCTATTAGCCTTTACTAATTTAGGTAAGGTATATCGAATTAAAGGTTATCAGGTTCCATTCGCTTCAAGGATTTCTAAAGGAATTCCAATCGTGAATCTAATTGAATTAGATGAAAACGAACAAGTGCGAGCATTATTAAAAATAAAACCGGACGACATTGGCCAATTTGCAACCTTTGTGACTCGAAAAGGTTTAATTAAGCGAACCGAAATATCCGAGTTTAAATCGATTCGTGTCAATGGGAAAATCGCTATTAAACTAGCCGAAGACGACGAACTGGTAGGTGTACGGGAAACGACAGGAAATGACGAAATACTCATCGCAAGTAATGAAGGACGAGCCGTACGTTTCCATGAAACTAATGTCCGCCCAAGTGGTCGAAATGCCATGGGTGTCCGCGGTTTAAATGTTGGAGATGGCTTCGTGGTTGGAATGACCACCAATCATGCGGGATCCTTTATCCTATCGGTATCGGAAAACGGATACGGTAAGAAGACCTCTATTGAAGATTACCGAATCACCAATCGTGGCGGTAAAGGGGTCATTACGATGAAGATAAATGAACGTAACGGACAATTAGTCGCTTTCAAAGCTGTTGAAGGAGATGAAGATGCGCTGATTGTTACCGATGTCGGGACCTTAATTCGTTTAAATTTATCCCAAGTAGGTATTTATGGTCGAAATACGCAAGGTGTACGATTAATCAAAGTTGGGGAACAAAAAGTATCCTCAATTGCTGTTATTGAAATTGAAGAAGATGAAAAAGAAGAAAGAGAGGGAGAAAATGATCAAAATTAAGAAAGAAGGAGGACATGGCCCATGAAGCATTTTTTTGAAAAACTAAAAGAAATGTCGCTATCGGTCATTCCTCTATACGTAGTAGTAATGATTTTACATGTCACAGTGATTCCTTTCTCAGCTCGGGAACTGGCCGTATTTACAGTTTCAGCGATATTATTCCTTGTTGGTTTAGCTCTATTTAACTTAGGTGTTGAAATTAGTGTTGAGCGCATGGGGAATTCAATTGGGCGAGAATTTACATTAAGAAAGAATTTGCCTTTAGTGATTATTGCTGGGTTTCTCATCGTCTTTGTGGTGACTTTTGCGGATCCTCAAGTATCTGTTTTGAGTCAACAAGTCTTTGATGCTTCGGGTGGTGTAATTAATCCTAATTTACTGAAAGCTGTGGTAACTCTTGGCTGTGGATTATTTATTGTTCTTGCCTTATTACGTGTTTATATGAATATATCTTTAAGAAAAGTCTTATTTTATTCATATATTTTGATGGCTGTATTAGGCGGAATTTTACTGCAGGTTAATCCAGGATTCTTTAGTGTCGCGATGGATGCGGGTGGCGTGACAACGGGCCCATTAACATTGCCCTTCATTATGTCTATGGGTGTTGGTGTTTCTGAACTATCGAAATCCAAAGATAGTCAAGAAAATAGTTTTGGTTATGTCACCCTTGCTTTGATTGGTCCGATTATTTCGGTTATGGCCTTGGGTGTCTTATTTCCATTCGATGCCAGTTTGGCACAGTATGTTGCTAGTCCCCTACCAGATGGTGGCGTGATCCAACAGATTGGCCCGCTATTACTTCAAGAACTAAAAAATATTACGATGGCAATTGCGCCGCTTTTAATTATTTTCTTAATTATGAATCGCTTATTTTTAAAAATTAAAACCCGTCAATTACGTAATATTTTAGTTGGATTTATTTATGTGTACTTTGGAATTGCTCTCTTCTTAACCGGCGTTAATGGTGGATTTAGTATGATCGCAACGATTGTTGGCCAGAAGTTAGCCTTATACTCACCAATATTACTTATTGTTGTCGGTTTTATTCTAGGACTGATTGTGGTCTTTGCTGAACCGGGCGTATGGGTCTTGAATCGAAACGTTGAAGACGTTTCTGGGGGATATATTTCGTCTAAATTAATGATGATTGCCTTAAGTATTGCGGTGGGATTAGCCATCGTTATTTCCTTGCTTAGAATCTTTCTGGGTATCCCCTTCTGGATCATTTTAGTTCTGGGTTATGGATCTGCCTTTTTGTTAATGAGAAAAAGCCCACCATTATTTACAGCTATTGCGTTTGATTCAGGCAGTGTTGCAACCGGTCCGATGACCGCAACCTTCCTTTTATCTTTAGCTATTGGGGCGACACTAGCTATCGATGGAAATGTATTAGTAGAAGCCTTTGGGCTCGTCGCCATGGTCGCGATGATGCCGCCAATAGTTGTTCAACTTCTCGGCTGGATGGTATCTAGCCAAGAAAAAGTTACGAAAGAAGAAACAGACCAAGACGATTGGTTGGAAAGTGAAGATTAATATGGGAATGAAGAAAAACATTTCTTGTGTAATGACTATTGTCGAATATGGTCGTGGACAAGAAGTTCGAGAAATCGCCAAACGGCACCATAGCGGTGGAGATTATGCTTTTCAAGGGAAGGGCACCATAAGCAACCGTTTATCCAATTTTCTAGGAATAGATCACGAACGTCGACAAGTCATTTTGACACTATTAACAGAAGAAAACGTTCCTGATTTTTTAATAGACTTGAAACAAGAATTGAGACTAGACCGAGCAGGACGAGGAATTGCCTTAGAGTTTCCCCTGCATCAAATATCTACAAAGAAAAGACGTATAACACGTCTGGAAAGAGAGGAAAACACAGGAATGGAACATCGTTTAATTATTTCGATTGTCAATTATGGTCATTCTGAAGAGGTTGTAAAAGCAGCCCGCCAAGCGGGAGCAATCGGCGCAACCACCATAAAAGGACACGGTACCGCAGAAGAACACATTCCAAAAATACTTGGATTCCACATTGACCCAGAGAAAGAATTAATTCTAATGGTAGTCGAAACACCAATAGCAGATAGTATCGTTGACGCGATAGACGAGGTTGGGAAAAATAATGATAAAATTAATCCGGTTTCGTTCACAGTCGATGTGAATCAAGTATCTGGAATCATGTCTACAGAATTAAAAGAAAAACTAGCTTTATAAATTGACGGAAATAAAATATTTGTTATAATTTAGAAAAGCATTGAAAGAGCCTAATGTTGAATGGAATACAGAGAAATGGTGGATGGTGCGAACCATTTGAAATTCAACAGTGCCAACTCTGGAGCTGATTCGGTCATCACCGTTATCGATTTGAGTGATAATGTTTCACGTGAAACATTATAAGAAGGGTGGCAACACGAGATATCGTCCCTTTAGGATGGTATCTTTTTATTTACACTAGGAGGAAATATGTTAGATATTAAATTGTTTCGCGAAAACCCAGAAGTAATCAAAGAAAATTTGAAGAAGAAATTTCAAGAAGAGAAATATGAGATAGTGGATAAAATCATTGATTTGGATACAACCTATAGAGCGTTAAAAACAGAAGCAGATGAGCTTCGTGGCCAAAGAAATCGATTATCAAAACAAATTGGTGCTTTAATGGGCCAAAAGAAATTAGATGAAGCAAATGCTGTCAAACAAAAAGTTCAAACAATGGCCGGCCGATTAACTGAAATTGAAAGCCAAGAAAAACCATTACTTGATGAAATACGTCAGTTACAAATGACGATACCCAATCTTATCGACGATACGGTACCAATTGGCCGGGATGATCACGATAATGTTGAACTTTATATTGAAGGAGAACCTATTATTCCGGAATTTGAGATTCCCCACCATATAGATATCATGGAAAACCTTGATGGAATTGATTTGGAATCTGCTCGAAAAACATCGGGCGCTGGTTTCTATTACTTAAAAGGTGATATCGCGCGATTACACTCCGCGGTATTAAGTTATGCTCGTGATTTTATGATAGATAAAGGGTTTACCTACTATATACCACCATTTATGATTCGCTCTAATGTTGTCACGGGAGTCATGAGCTTTGAGGAAATGGAAAACATGATGTACAAAATTGAAGGTGAAGATCTCTATTTGATTGGAACAAGCGAACATTCAATGATTGGTAAATATATCGATACGATTATTGATCCAAAAGACTTGCCAGAACGCTCGACGTCATACTCACCGTGTTTCCGGAAAGAAGTCGGTGCTCACGGGATTGAGGAACGTGGTGTTTATCGAGTGCATCAATTTGAAAAACAAGAGATGGTTGTCGTCTGTGAGCCGGAAGAGTCGGCTCAATGGTTTGAATTCATGTACAAAGCTACCGTTGAGTTCTTTAGAAGCTTGGAAATCCCTGTTCGTGTTCTAGAATGTTGTTCGGGCGATTTAGCTGATTTGAAATCCAAATCGGTGGATGTTGAAGCGTTCAGTCCGCGACAAAACAAATATTTCGAAGTTGGTTCCTGTTCAAACTTAACGGATGCGCAAGCTCGTCGATTACAAATACGTATCGATTATGGTAAAGAAAAAGTGTTTGCGCATACACTAAATAACACCGTCGCTACCCCACCACGTATGTTAATTGCCTTTCTCGAGAATAATTTAAGAGCTGATGGTTCTGTTTTCATTCCCGAAGTACTGCGTCCATATATGGGTGGAAAAGAAGAGATACGCTAAATTGTTTCACGTGAAACAGATGGTTGATATTTCAAGAAAAATTTAGTATGATATTAGAGCTACTGCAACAGCATCTAGTGAACCAGGTCAGGGTAGGAATACAGCAGCCTTAAACTAGCTCTGCTGTGTGTGGTAGCTTTTTACTAGGAGACCTATGGAATATTACATGAAAGAAGCCCTAAAAGAGGCAAACAAAGCAATTACCTTTGACGAAGTTCCGATTGGCGCAGTTATTGTTTACAAAGATAAAATCATTGCTCGTACTTTTAATGGAAAAGAACGAGCACAAAACGCAACCCGACACGCTGAAATATTAGCGATTGAAGAAGCAAGTAATTATCTTCAAACTTGGCGACTAGACGAATGTGATCTCTATGTTACGTTAGAGCCCTGTTCTATGTGTGCTGGAGCCATAATCCAAGCTCGTTTACGTCAAGTAACCTTTGGTGCTCTAGATCCAAAATCAGGAGCGTTAGGAGGTTTGTACAATATGTATGATATTGTGGGTTTTAACCATTATCCAATAGTTAAGCACGGTCTTCTTAAAGAAGAATGTTCAACAATTCTCAAAAACTATTTTAAGACAAAGCGCTAGGCTTTGTTTTTTAATGGTATAATAGAAACATTAGGAGGATTTATGATTTACAAGTCTCTTTATCGTACCTATCGGCCACAACAATTCTCTGAAGTTGTCGGACAAAAACACATCGTAACTGCCTTATCTAATGCCTTGAAACGAAATAAAATTGCGCATGCGTATCTTTTTTGTGGACCGCGCGGGATTGGTAAAACAACCGTTGCGAAATTGTTTGCTAAAGCGGTCAATTGCCTACAACCTGAGGATGCCCCATGCGGGAAATGTGCGAGTTGTGTCTCCATGAATCAGCCAAATCATCCAGATATTATCGAAATGGACGCGGCATCAAACAATGGAGTGGACGAAATCCGCGAAATTGTTGATAAAGTCAAATATGCGCCGGTTGAAGGAAAATATAAGATATATATAATTGACGAGGTGCACATGCTAACCTCTGGAGCATTTAACGCGCTTTTAAAAACGTTAGAAGAGCCCCCACGCCATGTGATTTTTATTTTGGCGACAACAGATCCTCAAAAAGTTATCCCGACTGTTATTTCGCGAACTCAACGTTTCGACTTTACACGAGCAAGCGTAAAAGATATTAGCCAATTAATCGAAAAAGTGACAGCAGAAGAAAAAATACAAATTGAGCCAGAAGCTATTAAACTCATAGCAGAGCTTGCTGATGGGGGATTTCGCGATGGTTTATCCATTTTAGAACAAGTCATCGCTTTTGCAGATGATGTAATTTCCGTCGAGGTGGTTTCTGAAGTCTATCGTCTGGCGAAAACCGAAGACCTTCAACATTTCATCGAAGACATTTTAAACTTGGATGTTAAAGAAGCTTATCGTCGTTTGGAACTGTTTGATCAAATGTCCATTGATTATCGTCGCTTTGCCCACGACCTAATGGAATTATGTAAGGCGTCGGTTATTTTTAAACTAACCAAGGACCTATCGTTTGTTGCTGGTCGCTTTCAAAAAGCTGCCGAAAACTTAGCTCATCATGGAGAAAGTCATCGCCTATTGGATTTTATTGATGAATTTCTTAATGTTCAAAACAATGCTCGCTTCAGTGGCTTGTATCGTTCCTATTTAGAAGTAGTCACATTAAAGTTGTGTCAAATAGAAGAAACCCAAGCTGTAGAACCAGCAAGGGAAACGCCAAATGTTAAGAAGGAAACGATGGCTATACCTGAGAAAGTCCCTGCATTGCCAACTCAACCAAAACCTCAAAAGAAAACGCTTGTTGAACCGAAAGTGAAACCAAAAATAACAACACCAACCAATTCTCAAAAAATCGATGAAGACATCATTCCAGTTCTAATTGATTTGATGGTTCTTGGCAACAAAGAACTTCGAGAACAAGAATCAGACCGTTGGTATAAGGTCAATGACCTAGCACTGGACCCAGAATATCGGAAAGTGGCAATTATTTTAAAAAATAGCGACATCAAAATTTCTGGAGAAGAATTTGTTGTCGTTAGCCTAGCCCGACAGGAACAAGTCAATGTGTTGAACCAACCAAGCAATCAACAGCTGATTAGAGAAACCATGAAGGCAGCTATTGGAACGGAAAAAAGTGTGCTTGCGGTCAGCAATCAAGAACTTTCAAAAGCGGTAGCTATATTTATGGAGAAATGGAACGCGAAGACCTTACCAACAGTTGAAGAAGCAAGAAAACAATTAGTTCGGTTTGAAGTAAAAGAGCCTGAAGAAGTCGAAATCATTGACCCAGAAGCCCTACTTAAAGAAATGCTCGGCGACCTTGTCGTCGTAAAGGATGAATAATGTACCCACAAGTATTACTAGAGTTAATTGAACAATTAAAAAATTTACCAGGGGTTGGTGAAAAAACAGCCCAAAGATACGCATTCAAATTATTAGAAATGAGCAACGACGAGCTTGAAATATTTTCAAGTAGCATTATCGATGCGAAAAATTCTTTAAAGTACTGTGACCGTTGCGGAAACTTTTCTAGCGACAGTCTATGTGAAATTTGTCAAGATGAAAAACGCGATCAAGAGACCCTATGTGTTGTCGGGTCGATCAAAGATATTGTGGCGATAGAACGGTTGGAACAATATCCAGGAACCTATTTTGTTTTAAATGGCTTAATTTCAACAGTAGAAAATGTTCTACCGGTTGATTTAAATATAAATCAACTTCAACGCCGATTAGAAGAAGGAGTCAAGGAAATGATACTGGCTTTAAATCCAACGGTTGAAGGAGAAACTACAGCGCTTTATTTAGCTAAAAAATTTAGTAATCAATGTGAGATTACACGATTAGCACAGGGATTACCGATGGGTGGACAACTCGAATATGTGGATGATCTCACCTTATTGCGCTCCATGTTAAATCGCAAAACATTGGAATAGGAGGTTTCACCAGATGGCATCAATTGCCTATATCTGTCAACACGAAATGATTGAATTTCACCGGCTTCGTGGACACCGGGAGATTGTTTTCTTGCGCCTAAGTACCAAAAAGTTTTCGAAGTTTGATGTGAACGACTATTTGTTTTTCTTAACTAAAACAGGAAACCGTTCTCAAAGAGGAGTGGTTGGTTTTGGAAAATTATATAAATACGAACAATTAACTCCATCCAGCATGTGGAAAAAGTACCGTGAAATGACGGGATATGCCAATCCACAAGAAATGAATGAAGCATTAGATTTTATGAAAAAGGCAGATTCACCAATTAAAAAAGTTGGTGGTCTCTACTTAAAGAATGTCTTATATTTTGAATTTCCATTATATTTGAGTGAATTTGGATTTAATTTAGAACCTAATTTAGAATCTTTTACATATATTGATCAAGATCAGGATGTCACGTCCCAATTGTTTTCTTCTATAAAAAATGTCGGTCTTGATTTGTGGTCACAAACACAAAGCCAACCAATAGATTCAGGTTATGTAGAAATGGAGCTGAAACGACATGTTCTAGCTTGGGCGGTTGAAAAATATAATCTTCTTCAAAGTCCAAGAAATGCGACATTAGACAATCGCTTGAAACGATTAAATGGCGATTTGGAAAAAATCCCGTTAACTAGTCAAGCCTATACACTCAGCGTTGGTCAAAAAATACATTGCTATATTCCGTTGCTGCGAAAGAACCAAACAGCCATTAGCGAAGCCATTGGGATTGCTTGTACGCTCTCTCGTGTGGGTGAAAAACATCCGTTAGTGGATGATTCAAGTTTAAAAGTTTATCTTTATGGAATGGGTGGATTAAAAGAATCATTGAACGAACAACTAAAGCTCTTTAATATATTATATATTGACGTTAATGAGGTGAATGAATGAACATTTGTATTGAACATAGAACAGATGAAAAATCTAAAGAAATATTAAACGAGGTGACACGACGTATCACAAGCTTAGGCCATCAACTGGTTTCGGATCATCCAGATTTAGTCATCACGATTGGTGGAGATGGAACCATGTTACATGCGATCCATACGTATTTGGAAAAAAACCAACATCCAAAGTTTGTGGGTATCCATACAGGAACACTTGGCTTCTTTACCGATTATGAATCAACGGAATTAGATGCTTTCTTTAATGATTTTAACCAAAAACCCAAGGTAAATAAAGTCCGACTCTTGGAAGCAGATATTGAATACAATGATGGCCGACCAATGCGAAAAATCTTTGCTTTGAATGAAATTCGTGTCGAAAACATTTTACAAACGCAACTTCTTGATGTTTATATAGACGATGCTTTTTTAGAACGCTTTCGTGGGAATGGTCTTTGTGTGAGTGGACAAATCGGATCAACCGCCTATAATCGCTCGATTCAAGGGGCAATCATTGATGATAGTTTAGAAGCGATTCAACTAACTGAAATTTCTGGTATTCATCACAAACATTATCGCTCGCTTAACTCACCATTAATTTTAAATGCACATAAAGAAGTTGTGTTGCGAAGCGATACATTTGAAAAGGCAATGATGGTTTATGACCATCTCTATATTGATTTGTTTAATGTTAAAAAAGTTAGCATACACTTAAGCCAACGAGTTGTAAAATTTGCTCGATTTAGGAACTATTCCTACTTTGCGAGACTACGTAATTTGTTCTAATCGTATTAAAACAAGTCCTTTTAAAAAAGATATTTTTTTTCAAATATCTTTTTTTATACATAGGGATTATCCATCGCTTCTCCATAACTAGGCTCATTCTTAATCTCATTATAAGCAATAAAAGCAAAACTAAGCGCAAACATATAGGAGATGAGAGAAGAACCACCATAGGAAATTAAAGGTAATGTAATACCAGTAATAGGTAAGATGCCAACCACCATCATAATATTTTGTAATTGCTGATAAACGAAAATTCCCAAGACCCCAGACAAAATATATTTCAAACGAAAGTTTTTAGAACGAATTGTTAAGTGGATCAAACGTAAATCAAGAATGATGGAAAGAAAGATGAGCCAGAGACTTCCAATGAAACCAAAAGCCGAACCAAAAACGGAAAAGATAAAGTCCGTATGTGATGCAGCGATTGGTATAACGGAATTACCTGCACCTAATCCGCTAGAACCCGCATTTCCTAAAGCTATCAAGGAAGAATAAAGTTGCCAACCATAGGTTTGATAATATTTTTCATAATCCAACCAGCCATAAAAACGACGTAAACGGTAATTTGTACCAAATACGGCCTCTAACCATTCGATTTTAAAATAATAAGAATAAACGACAAAAATTAAGGCACAAACTAAAATGACAGCAATCATTATGAACCATTCGCGGCGAATACCACTCATTAATAACATGATAACTAAAGAGATGACTATAATGAAAGGGACGCCCGTATCGGGTTGTAAGAAAATTAAAAGTAAAGGGGGGACAACCCATCTCCCGACCTTTAAAAACAACAATAAATCCGACTTAAAGGTCATTTCTTCCCGTGTACGATTATGGTCTTGAATAACTTTAGAAGTGATGACGATTAAGACTATTTTCATAAACTCCGAAGGTTGAAAGGAAAATCCTGAAAACTGAAACCAGGCATAGGTGCCTCCCACCGGACGGATAAAACCTAAACGTAAAATACCATATTTTTGTAATAATAAAACAATTAGTGCAAAAATTAAAACAAAATAAACCATGCGGAAAATCCCATAAACCATCTCTTTTCCCATAAAAACCAAAATCAAAATGGACACAAAGCCCATACCAAAAAATGCCCCTTGGCGAATAATATAGCCCTTGGCCTCCGATAATCCACCAGAAAGATGTGGGGCGCTCGCATAAAGGGCTAATAGAGAAGTGGCGGCATATAATACTAAGATAAGGACCAATAATTTATCAATCGCAAATTGTCTTTTCTTTACTCGGTTACTCATATTACCTGCTTTCTGTAGGTACATATTACCATAAAACAAGGAGACTCAAAACCAGAGTCGCGTTTATCAATTTCGCAACTTTGTTATGTTCGGTGGTAAAGGACCAAGATAGATTAATCGTGTTTTACAGCTGGCACAAAAATAGCCTTTGTTCAAGCGAAGTTTTCGTTGTAGCTCATATTTTTGGCAAGAACATTGATACAAATGGATGTTGGCTCCGGTGTAGGATCTTGTTAAGCTTATATTTAAACGCCGACAGGTTTCTTTAAATTCCTTCGATTGGTCTGTAAAAGGTTTTTGTTGACTGTGTAAACCATAATGAACGAGTTCGTGTTTTAAAACATCCAAAATAATCTCTTTGTCCCCGTTTTCAATTAGCGACGCCGCAAGGTCGATTTGTTGTGGTTGTTTTTTGGCATTCAATTTGTAGGCACCCAATACACGCTTTAAACGTCCATTGATTTTAATAGGGATTTTTAAATCTAATTGAAAATGGGTAGATAAAAATTGTTGAGCTTCACGGGTTAACCAAAGGAGCAAATCTTTACGCGAATTATTGTTCACGGATGGTAATTTGTCCATCAACCACGTCATCAACGATACACAACGAACTCAATAAAAAACCTTGATCGCGCAACCATTGACCGCCGGATTGAAAGCCCTTTTCAATCACAACACCAATACCAGAGACCGTGGCCTTCGCTTGTTTCACAATATCAATTAAGCCGCGTATCGCCTCACCATTTGCTAAGAAGTCGTCAATGATTAAAAGGCGGTCAGTTGGTAATAAATAGCGTTGGTTGACGGTAAAGAGGGTACTATACTGCTTCGTGTAAGAAAATACCTCAGCCTTGTAGTCGGAGGGATTTTCATAATCTAGCGTTCTCTTTTTTGCGAAAACTAGATCTACGTTGAATTTTTGAGCGACCACAACCGCAATGCCGATTCCACTAGCCTCACAAGTTAAGATTTTGTTAATTTCTAGATGTTTAAAAGCATCGTAAAATAAGGCGGCAATGTCTTCTAAAAAGGAAACATCCATATAGTGGTTTAAAAAGTGGTCGACTTTTATAATATCTTTTCCAATGGTTTCAGCTGTGTCCTGAACTCTTTTTTCTACTTTATTCATGGCATTATCCTAACAAATTAAGTGATGTCATTCAATGACTTGTAAAGGTCTGTTAGATTTCAAAGTTAATGCGACACAGTGTTGCACTTACCCTGGAAACCCGTCTTTTTATGCTTTTAAATGATTACCTTAACATTCTCGCTTTTTTCTTCTACACTATAAACATGATGGTTAG
>JBNRMW010000007.1:0-14934 GCA_050309795.1 Erysipelotrichaceae bacterium
ATTATCTAACACCTATTGAAAAAAGAATCGAACTTACGGCTCGATTCTCCTAAGATAACTATCCAATTCATTTCAACTAGACCATTTATTCTTAAGAATACGGTCTCACATCATTTACAAGTGTACAGCTCATTAACTTGGTTAATCTACCATAGAGGAGCACGTAAAAAAAACCAGAGAAGGCTTCCTCTCTGGTTTTACTTTTAGTTTTTACAAATCACTCTTAAAATTAAGCGATAATTTCAGAAACGTTTCCAGCACCGACGGTACGGCCACCTTCACGAATCGAGAATTTCGTTCCGTTTTCAACAGCGATTGGAGCGATTAGCTCAACTTCCATTTCGACGTTATCCCCAGGCATAACCATGTCTACACCTTCAGGAAGGTTGATAACACCAGTTACGTCGGTTGTACGGAAATAGAATTGTGGGCGATAGTTCGCAACAAATGGCGTATGACGTCCACCTTCTTCTTTACTCAAGATATATACTTGAGCCTTGAATTTTGTGTGCGGTTTAACAGAACCAACTTTAGCAATAACTTGTCCACGTTCAACTTCGTCACGGCTTACACCACGAAGTAGTGCACCAACGTTGTCTCCGGACATGGCTTCGTCAAGCATTTTGTGGAACATTTCAATTCCAGTAACAACTGATTTACGAGTTGGACGAATACCAACGATTTCAACTTCTTCACCAACTTTTAGAACTCCACGCTCTACACGGCCAGTAGCAACGGTACCACGACCAGAAATAGTGAAGACGTCTTCAACGGACATCAAGAATGGTTTGTCGACTTCACGTGCTGGGTCTGGAATCCAAGCGTCTACAGCATCCATAAGTTCTTGAATTCTTTCTTCCCAAACTGGGTCGCCTTCAAGAGCTTTTAATGCGGAGCCACGGATAACTGGCGTTTCGTCGCCATCAAATCCATATTCACTGAGAAGTTCACGGACTTCCATATCAACTAAATCGATGAGTTCTTCGTCATCAACCATGTCACATTTGTTTAAGAAAACAACTATATAAGGAATACCAACTTGGCGTCCTAATAAGATGTGTTCACGTGTTTGAGGCATCGGTCCATCGGTTGCTGCAACAACAAGGATTGCACCATCCATTTGAGCGGCTCCAGTAATCATATTCTTAATGTAGTCCGCGTGACCTGGGCAGTCAACGTGAGCATAGTGACGGTCAGCCGTTTCATACTCAACATGTGTCGTAGAAATCGTAATTCCACGTTCTTTTTCTTCTGGTGCTTTATCGATTTGATCGTAAGCTTGTTTTTCCGCATAACCTTGTTTTGCTAAGTAGTTTGTAATAGCAGCCGTTAACGTGGTCTTACCATGGTCAACGTGACCAATTGTACCGATATTAACGTGGGTTTTGGAACGGTCAAATTTTTGTTTTGCCATCTTTCATTTTCCTCCTAATGTATTTTAATGTCCATACTTCATTTTAAATGAGAATGGAAGCAAAATCAATTAATAAAATATTATTCTTCAGCGAAACGATTCTTCTTCGCTACTTTTTCAGCGATGCTCTTTGGAACTGGTTCATAATGGTCAAATTGCATCGTATAGTTTCCACGTCCTTGAGTGTTGGAACGCAAGTCTGTTGCGTAGCCAAACATTTCCGATAGTGGAATGAAACTACGAACAACAATTGTATTATTACGTTCTTCTTGGTCGCGGATTTGGCCTCGACGGGACGAAACATCTCCCATAACGGTACCTAGGTACTCGTCTGGTACGAAGATTTCAACATTCATAACCGGCTCTAAGAGTACTGGGGCACATTTTTTCGCTGCTTCTCGCAGAGCTAAACTTGCCGCAATCTTATACGCCATTTCTGAAGAGTCCACATCGTGGTACGATCCATCGAATAAAGTTGCTTTCAGATCAATAATTGGATAACCTGCGACTAAACCATTATCGAGGGCACCCTTGAGGCCTTCCTCTGTAGGTTTAATATATTCGCGAGGAACGGTTCCACCGACAATCTTATCAACGAACTCAAAGCCATTGCCAGGATTTGGTTCGAATTTAATCCAAACGTGACCATATTGACCGCGTCCACCAGATTGTCGAACAAATTTACCTTCGGCTTCTGCCGCTTGGGTGATTGTTTCGCGATAAGCGACTTGTGGTGCACCAATGACCGCTTCAACTTTAAATTCTCGTTTGAGGCGATCTACTAGAATATCGAGGTGTAATTCCCCCATCCCAGCAATAATGGTTTCACCCGTTTCATCGTCTGTATAGGTTTTGAAGGTTGGGTCTTCTTCAGCTAATTTAGCTAAAGCGAGACTCATTTTGTCTTGGTCCCCTTTTGATTTAGGTTCTAAAGACAAGGTAATAACTGGCTCTGGGAATACCATGGATTCTAAAACAATTTCATTTTTTTCATCACATAGGGTGTCCCCAGTTGTGGTATCTTTTAAGCCCACCGCAGCCGCAATATCTCCAGAGAAAACCTCAGGGATTTCCGAACGGTGATTGGAATGCATCAACATGATACGTCCAAAACGCTCGCGATGACCTTTGGTGGCGTTATACACATAGGAACCAGATTTAGCGGATCCTGAGTAGACGCGGAAGAACGTTAATCGACCAACAAAAGGGTCGGTCATAACTTTAAAAGCAAGCGCTGAAAAAGGTTGATTATCATCTGCTGGCCTTGTTGCTTCGTCACCATTTGGTAGAACACCTTTAATCGATGGAACATCTACCGGACTTGGCAAGTAATCAACAACAGCATCAAGCATTTCGATGACACCTTTATTCTTATATGCCGCTCCACAAAGCACTGGGAAGAAATCGCCCGTAATGGTTGCTTTACGAATAACAGCTTTCAGTTCGTCGACCGTAAAGTCTTCACCTTCGAGCACTTTCATCATAAAGTCGTCATCAAATTCAGCAACTGCTTCGACAAGTTCAGCTCTTTTTTCTTCAGCTAAATCCATCATGTTGGCTGGAATTTCGACAATTAAATCTTCCTTTTTACTTGCGTCTTGGAACATCACTGCATTCATTTCGACTAGGTCAATTAAACCATCAAAATTCGCTTCTGCTCCAATTGGAATTTGAATCGCTGCAGTTTTAGCACCGAGGCGATTTTTAATCGTATCCACGGACATAAAATAGTCTGCTCCAGTAGCATCCATCTTATTCACAAAGACGATACGTGGGACACCATAATTGGTTGCTTGTCGCCAAACGGTTTCAGTTTGAGGTTCAACACCTGCTTTCGCGTCTAGAACGGTAACCGCGCCATCAAGAACCCGTAGCGAACGCTCAACTTCAACAGTAAAGTCCACATGCCCTGGGGTATCAATAATATTTACACGGTTATTTTTCCAATAACAGGTGGTTGCGGCGGAAGTAATCGTGATTCCACGCTCTTGCTCTTGTTCCATCCAGTCCATAGTGGCTCCACCATCATGGGTTTCACCAACTTTATGGATGCGTCCAGAGAAGTATAAAATTCGCTCCGTAGTTGTGGTTTTACCCGCATCAATATGAGCCATGATTCCAATATTTCGTGTATCTTTTAATGCATATTCACGAGACATAAATCGTTTCTCCTTTCGCTATGATTACCAACGATAGTGAGCAAATGCTTTATTTGCTTCAGCCATACGGTGGATGTCATCACGTCTTTTAACCGAAGCTCCGGTGCCATTAGCGGCATCCATAATTTCGTTAGCTAGTCGCTGTTCCATGGTTTTTTCAGAACGTAGTCTTGCATAATTAACAATCCAGCGAAGTCCTAAGGTCAAACGACGCTCCGTAGAAACTTCAACAGGTACTTGGTAGTTAGAACCCCCGACTCGACGAGCCTTAAGTTCTAGTAGTGGCATAACATTATCTAAAGCTTGTTCAAAGACTTCCATCGCTTGGCGACCAGTCTTTTCTTCGATTTGTTCGAAAGCTTTATATAAAATACTTTGTGCGGTTCCACGCTTCCCATCAATCATGATTTTATTGATCAAGCGGGTCACGAGCTTTGAGTTGTATATTGGATCACTCAAGACATCGCGTTTCGCAACATATCCTTTTCTAGGCATTTCTTCGATCTCCTTTCAAATTAATGGGTTTATTTAGGGCGCTTGGTACCATACAGCGAGCGGCCTTGTTTACGATCAACAACTCCCGCAGTATCCATCGTTCCACGAACAATGTGGTAACGAACCCCTGGTAAGTCTTTAACACGACCACCACGGATCAAGACCACCGAGTGTTCTTGTAGGTTGTGGCCAATTCCAGGAATATAAGCCGTAACTTCCATTCCATTACTTAAACGCACACGGGCATATTTACGCAAAGCTGAGTTCGGCTTCTTTGGGGTCATCGTCCCAACACGGGTACAAACTCCCCGTTTTTGAGGCGAGTTAACTTTGGTAGTTTCTTTTTTAAGCGTATTCAGAGTACGTTGAAGAGCTGGCGATTTAGATTTATAAACACGACGAGTTCTTCCTTTATTGACCAATTGATTAATTGTAGGCATAGGTTCTCCTTTCTAACACACACATCCAGGTGTGCCGTAACTTGTACAAATTTAAGTTCCCAAATTGGAACTTTGTTGCTGTCATAAGCTAGATAATAGTATCAAATACAATCCTACTTTGTCAACTAAAAAGGTTGAAATTTCGCTTGTTTTTGACTCAAATGCGAAAATATTTTCAAAATCAAAAAGGAATAGGTCCCAATTTGACATCATGGTTCTTGAAAAAAAGAGAAAGGATGAAGCTGTTTAAAACTCCATCCTTCAAACGACATTATTTTGATTCAATAATTCGGGTCATCTCCACCGGTAAGGCGTTGATGTCTTCCTCAACTTCATTGCGAAGCTCTCGTTCACGACGGAGCTCATCTGCCCGAACTTTAATGGCCCGAGTAGATTCCCGATCATAATCAGAACCCGTTCCTGCTGGAATCATCTTTCCAACAATAACATTTTCCTTCAATCCAAGCAGTGGGTCGACCTTCCCCTCAATTGATGCTTCCGTTAAAACTTTCGTTGTCTCTTGGAACGAAGCCGCAGACAACCAAGAATCGGTCTCAACTGAGGCCTTCGAAATTCCTAAAAGCACAGGTCCAAAACGTGCCGGTTGCTTACCAGCCATTAAGAAATCAAGGTTAATATCAGAAATTCGAGGCAAGGAAATGTGAATACCCGCAGATAATTTCGTATCACCTGGATCAAGGACAACCACCCGGCGTAACATTTGACGAATCATAACTTCAATATGTTTATCCGAAATTTCAATCCCTTGGGATTCATACACTTTCTTAACTTCTTTAAGGATATAGGTTTGAACACGTTCTAAATCCGAAACTTCGAGTAATTCCTTCGGATCAACCGCACCTTCTGTCAGCTTATCCCCGGCTAAAACACTATCCCCGACTTTAATTCGGTTACGAACGACTTGGGTTGGGGTCAGATAATGGACAAGTTCCTCTTTACGATTCGCAATAGTTATTTCCATACCATCCTTTCCAACCGAGATATCCGTAATCTTTCCATCAATCTTAGCGATTAAGGCTGGGTGTTTTGGTTTTCGAGCTTCAAACAATTCTTCAACTCTTGGTAGACCTTGAGTGATGTCGTCACTACCCGATCCCGCAACCCCACCAGTATGGAAGGTTCTCATCGTTAATTGTGTTCCTGGTTCCCCAATCGATTGGGCCGCCATAATTCCCACGGCTTCCCCTACTTCAACTTCGCGACCAGTCGCTAAGTTGCGACCGTAACATTTACGGCAAACCCCATATTTGGACTCACAAGTAAAGCCGGAACGAATTTTCATTTCGCGATACCCTGCATCCACAATAGCTTCCGCAATTTCTTCCGTTATGTATTGATTTGGTGAAACAATCACGGTTTTCGTTTTTGTATCTACGAGTTCTTCGTGGGCATAACGACCCACAATTCGATCAATGAATGGTTCAATGATCACATTGGTTTTGTTGTCTATCATGTCTTTTACAAGATAGCCTTTTTCGGTTCCGCAATCTTCTTCTTCGACGACGACATCTTGAGCGACGTCGACTAAACGACGGGTCAAATATCCAGATTCCGCAGTCTTCAACGCGGTATCGGTCAATCCTTTACGTACCCCGTGGGTGGATAGGAAGAATTCAGAAACGTTCAATCCTTCACGGAAGTTCGAATAAATCGGAACCTCCATAATGGATGGGACCCATTCTTTTTGTGATTTTGATTGGGTCGGTTTTGCCATTAATCCCCGCATACCAGCGAGTTGGGTAAAGTTTGAGACGTTCCCCCGTGCGCCGGAGTCTGCCATCATATTCATTGGGTTTGTACGTGGTAAATTATTCATCAACTCGGAACCAATCTTGTCTTTGATTTCGTCCCAGAGAATCATCAGCTTTTGTTCCCATTCAGGTTCTGTCAGCAATCCACGATTTAAGAGCCGTTTCAACTCTTCCGCTTTTTCTTTCCCAATTTCCACATATTCTTCTTTTTTCGGAGCGACACGAATGTCCGACAACGCAACGGTTGTTCCCGCTAAAGTTGAATATTGGAAACCCAAGTCCTTAATTTTATCCAGAATTGGCGAGGTATTTACACTCTTATCGGATGGGAAGAAATCGAAAATCCGTTTAATTAAGATTCCGAGATCTTTTTTCTTCACTTCTTTTGTGAGTGGTAAATTTTCAATATACTCTTTGTAATTAATATTCCGGTCAACCAAGAACCGTTGTGGTACTTGTTTAAAGTTATCGTTAGAGATTTCATTGAGATAAGGAAATCCTTCTGGTAATATTTCATTAAAAATCAGTTTTCCTGGCGTGGTCACCAAGTATTGGTTTTCACTACCGCTAGGGAAAGTGAATTCCGTTAAAGACGCCACCGGTAAGATGATCCGTGTATGAATATGAATTTGATGTTCATTCAACGCCTTAAAGACTTCATTCTTATTTCGGTAGGCTGTCCCCTCATTATTGGCATAGTTTTTCCAACGCTGAGCAATGAGTGGTTGACCTTTATCTTCATAATAAGCTGCTTTTTCCAAAAATTCAGCTTTTGTTTCTTCCATATTCAAGTAGTAGTTCCCAAGAACCATATCTTGACCTGGTGTAACAATAGGTTTTCCATCCTTTGGTCCTAAAATATTATTCGAACCAAGCATGAGGATTTCCGCCTCCGCTTGAGCTTCTTCAGACAACGGTAAGTGAACCGCCATTTGGTCTCCGTCAAAGTCCGCGTTAAAGGCTGTACACACAAGTGGGTGTAAACGAATCGCTCGACCATCCACCAGTTTCGGAATAAACGCTTGAATACCCAATCTATGAAGGGTCGGAGCACGGTTTAAGAGTACCGGGTGTTCCCGAATAACTTCTTCAACAATATCCCAAACACGTGGGTCTTGACGTTCAATCAATTTCTCAGCTGCCTTGGCATTATTAGCAATGCCTTCTAACTTCATCCGATTAACAACAAATGGTTTATACAATTGAAGCGCCATTTCTTTTGGCAATCCGCATTCATTCATCTTCAAATCTGGCCCAACCGCAATAACACTTCGGCCCGAGAAGTCAACCCGTTTACCAAGAAGGTTTCCACGGAAACGCCCTTGTTTCCCTTTAAGTGAATGGGAAAGAGATTTTAATGCTCGTCCTCCAGCGCCTGTCACAGCTTTCGAACGACGTCCATTATCAATTAAAGCATCGACGGCTTCTTGGAGCATCCGTTTTTCGTTTTGAACAATAATCGCTGGTGTACCCAGTTCTAAAAGTTTACGTAAACGATTGTTACGAGTAATGACTCGACGATATAAATCATTGAGGTCACTTGCCGCAAAACGGCCACCATCCAACTGTAACATCGGACGGATATCTGGTGGAATAACCGGAATAACATCCAAGACCATCCATTCTGGTTTATTCCCAGAATAAATGAACGCATGAACGGTTTGGTAACGACGAAGCAAACGTTTACGCTTATCGCCACTGGCATCTTCTAATTCTTCTTCAAGCTGTGCGAATTCTGCCTCTAAATCAACTTGAGACAACAACGTCCGAACAGCTTCTGCTCCCGATTGAGCAATAAATGATCCAAACCCGTTAATTTCTTGTTGTTCTCGATATTCTCTTTCGGTTAAAATTTGTTTATATTCTAAATTCGTATCCCCTGGATCGGTTACAATCCAAGTCACGAAATAGACAATTGATTCCAATTGTTTTGGCGGAATATTCAAGAGAATACTCATTCTCGAAGGAATTCCTCTTAAATACCAAATATGAGCAACCGGCGCTGCAAGCTCAATATGCCCCATCCGCTCACGGCGAACTTGGGCACGAGTGACTTCAACCCCACAACGGTCACAAATAATTCCTTTGTATCGAACTTTCTTGTATTTACCACAAGAACATTCCCAGTCCTTGGTTGGACCAAAAATCCGTTCACAGAAGAGGCCATCACGTTCTGGTTTTTGAGAACGATAGTTGATGGTTTCTGGTTTCTTAACTTCTCCGAAAGACCAAGATTTGATTCTTTCTGCTGAAGCTAAACCAATTTGAATGGCACTAAAGTTATTGGTACTCATTTTGCCTCCTTTATTCTGTATCATAGTCGTCAAATCCAACGACAGCTGCTTCGAGAACATCGTCTTCTTCGTCGATGGTTTCAGCAGGTTTGGTATCTTCTTCATCAAGTCGTAAATCCATAGGAGTCACATTGTCATACGGCGATTCTTCGCTATCAAATCCAGCAATCGTGACTTCTTCACCGCCATCGTCTAAAAACTTAATGTCTAGACCTAGGGCTTGAAGCTCATGACGTAATACTTTGAAGGATTCAGGAACACCTGGTTCCGGAAGATCCTGTCCGTTTTGAATAGCCGCATACGTCTTCGTCCGACCCGTGACATCATCCGACTTAATAGTCATAATTTCTTGTAAAGTGTAGGCAGCACCATAAGCATAGAGTGCCCAAACTTCCATTTCTCCGAATCGTTGTCCCCCATTTTGAGCTTTACCACCAAGTGGTTGTTGGGTAACTAAGGAGTATGGACCCGTGGCACGAGCGTGTAGTTTATCATCAACCATGTGCGCTAATTTGAGCATATACATGGAACCCACCGAAATACGTTCATCGAATGGCTCCCCCGTCAGCCCATCGTAGAGCATCATCTTCCCATCTGTTGGAAGTTGTGCCTCCTCAAGGATATCGGTTAATTCTTCTGGGGTGATTCCATCAAAGACCGGGGTGGTAAAACGAACCCCGAGTTTTTTAGCCGCAAATCCTAAGTGCATTTCTAATACTTGTCCGATATTCATCCGTGATGGAACGCCCATTGGGTTTAACATGATGTCTACCGGTGTTCCATCGGCCATGTATGGCATATCTTCTTCTGGTAAAATCCGCGAAATTACCCCTTTATTTCCGTGACGTCCAGCCATCTTGTCCCCTTCAGATATCTTACGTTTCTGAACGATGTAAACTTTGACGACTTCTTGGACACCCGGTGCTAGTTCATAGCCTTCGCTTCGCTTAAAGACGCGAACGGATTGGACAATTCCACTACCGCCATGAGGTACTTTTAAGGAGTTGTCGCGAACTTCTTGGGTTTTTTCGCCAAAAATAGCAAATAATAGTTTTTCTTCTGGTGGTAATTCCGAATGTCCTTTCGGTGTGACTTTACCAACTAAAATGTCACCTTCTTTAACTTCGGCACCGACCATCACGATTCCCTTCGCATCTAAATGACGGCAAGCCGCCTCCGACACGTTTGGAATATCGCGAGTAATTTCTTCAGGTCCAAGTTTGGTTTCCCGAACTTCAATATCGTATTCTTCAATATGAATCGAGGTATAGACATCATCCATCACTAATCGTTCACTCATGATAATGGCATCTTCATAGTTGAAGCCATGCCAGCTCATAAAAGCGATGGTGACGTTTTGACCAAGGGCTAATTCCCCATTTTCCATACTCGGGCCATCAGCAATAATATCTCCCTTTTCAACTTTCTCGCCAACTTTTACGATGGCGACTTGGTTAATGCAGGTTCCACCATTTGAACGTCTGAATTTATCTAAGGTATACGTTGTTTGTCGATCGTCTTCATCAATGATGATTTTTTTCGAATCCACATAAGAGACGACCCCTTCTGATTGTGAGATTAACGCCGTTCCGGAGTCGCGAGCAATCACATGTTCAACGCCAGTTCCAACCCATGGGGCGACTGGAGCCATTAAAGGCACCGATTGACGTTGCATATTCGCGCCCATGAGCGCACGCGAAGCATCATCATTTTCTAAAAATGGAATACAAGCCGTCGCTACCGAAACAATTTGCATTGGCGAAACATCCGCCAATTCTACTTGGTCCTTATCCATAATGATGTTATCGTCTTCAAAACGCACCACAATTTGATCGTGAGCAATTTCTCCATCTATAACTTCATTAGCTGGAGCAATAACATAGTCGAGTTCGTCATCAGCAGAAAGGTAAACGATTTCGTCGGTTACTTTCCCTTTCTTAACAACACGATATGGTGTTTGGATAAATCCATATTCATTAATTCGACCATAAGACGTCAGATTGGAAATCAATCCAATATTTGGTCCTTCCGGTGTTTCAATTGGACAAATACGTCCATAGTGAGAGTTGTGAACGTCACGAACCTCATAGCCCGCCCGATCTCGGGTTAATCCCCCAGGACCTAGGGCTGAAATACGACGCTTGTTCGTTAATTCAGCTAATGGATTAATTTGGTCCATGAATTGAGACAATTGAGAACTCGAATAGAATTCTTTAATAGCCGCTGTTAACGGGCGAATATTGGTTAATGATTTTGGCGTCAACGAGGAAACATCCGAAATCGACATCCGGTCATTAACAACCCGTTCCATCCGCGATAGCCCAATTCTAAATTGGTTTTGAATCAATTCACCAACCGTCCGTACGCGTCGATTCCCCAACATATCAATGGTATCGGTTTGACCAATGCCATCGCCCAAGTTTAAATAATAGGAATAAAAAGCATATAAATCGGACAACGTTACCGTTTTCTTTTTAATAAACGGATCTGGTCCAATCGTCCGCACCACATGGCTAAGTTTAGAATCGGTTGCGACATTAACCACTTGAACCGCGGAACCAACCAACCAAAGTACGACTTCTTGTTTTTTAGCCATCGAAATAATGGCGTCTTCATTACGGACCGACAGACGGCCCAACGGCTCATCCGGTACATAACGGTTTATATATAAGTCGCCATTCGCATTGGTGAGATCTTCATTCAATGTTGTACAACGACCTAAAGAATATAGTTTAGGACCAAAGGTAAATAACGCCCGCGCATTTTCTGCCGACAAGACCACAGGTTTGGCCACGATTCCAGCATAAACTTTTATGCTTTCGTGATCTTTTGCTAGGGCCTTTAAATCGGCGGTGGTTAAAACCGTCCCCAGTTCATAATTTTCTAATTCTTCTGCCAAGACACGGCCAACAAGATTATTCGCCCATGTCAAAGGGACCGAAACAACATCGGGGTGAGAGAAAATATGTAAAAGTGGGAAAGCTTCAATATTAGCACCGGAAGCAAAAATCCCGTTCAACCCATTGCGGGTATCGCGGTCCACATACGTTCCTTTTTTATAGGCCACTTTGTTATTTGGCCCAACGATATCTTGTCCCAAGTAATTTTTAAAGAGACGAGCGGCTGAACCAAGTTTTTTATGCAGTTTATAGCGACCAGCTTTATTTAAATCATAGCGACGATAATCTAAGAACTTGGCGTTCATCAAGTTGATGGCGCCATCCATCGTTGGAATTTCATCGCTTCTTTGGTTTTCATAAATGACGCGTAACGCTTCTTCCGTTGTCGTTACCTTGTCCGCATGAAGGGTATTGACCAACTCTTCATAATTCCCGAATAGACCGGTATATAATAAGAGGTAGTGATTTAAGAAGTCGCGAAGTTCTTCCGTTGCTAAAACATCTTTATGAACTGGAATACCAACCGCTTGTAAGAACTTTTCAAAACCTTCAGTTTCGATGCTGTCGCGTCCTGGTTCTAGATTCAAGGAAAGACCTAGTGCCTTATACAGAACCGTTGATAGCAAGGTTCTCTTTCGATCGACTTTGATGTTGATAATCGATCCTAACGCCGCTTTACGATGATCCGCCATTAATTCCAGCCAAGTTCCTCGGCTAGGGATTAATTCAGCCACGTAATTTGCTTGAGCTGAACGATCATCCAGTTCTATATCATAATAAGCTCCCGGCGACCGCACAATTTGGGAGACGATTACCCGCTCGGCACCATTAATAATAAAGGTCCCGGTTTCGGACATTAAAGGAAAATCTCCTAAGAAAACTTCTTCATTTTTTTGTATTAATTCTCCAGTTTGACGATCAATGATATCTAATTCCATTTTCGCTCTCAGTGGAGCGGAATACGTTGTTTCTCGATATTTGCATTCAGCTGCGCTATATTTCGGTTCATCGAAATGATAGGAGAGAAACTTTAGTTTGACACTTCCTGAATGGTTTTGAATGGGATAAATTTCATCAAATACTTCTTTTAAACCTTCTTTTATTAACCATTCAAAAGCGTCGGTTTGGATTTCCACCAGATCTGGTAATTCAAGGCTACCGCTTGTTTTTGAATAATTACGTCGCTGTACCTTTTTACCTACGGTTTCTATCCGATACACTTGTTTTTCTGTCATGCCGCCATCCTTTCTGATGGGTAAAATGCCTAAAAAGGGCATACTTCCCCATTGTTATATCTTAATATTATGCAATTCACTATACTAACAGTTTTACTAACTTTTGTCAATGCTTCTTATTTCCGAATCCGCAAGACATGATAGTTTGATTTGTTCACTAATTTTTCAATTGAAACAGCCTTTTCTTCTAAAAATGTTTTCGCGGAATCTAAGCCGTGTTTCTTCCTCATGACGATGATAAGACTACCCTTTGGATTCAAGTGTTCAAGACTTTCTTCAAACAAACGGTAGATTACTTTTTTCCCTGCCCGAATCGGTGGGTTCAAAACAATCCAATCAAAGGTTTGGTTAATGGTCGCGAAACCATCACTTTTAATGACGGGAATAGCTAACCCTTGGGCTTTGATATTCTCCGCAGCAATTTCAACAGCTTGTTGGGTGACATCACTCATTACGATTTCCAATAAAGGAAATTGTTTTTTTAACACCACCCCAACGACACCAATTCCGGTGCCTAAATCTAGTAAAGAACCCCTTGGCTTTAGTTTAATGATTGCTTCTAAAAGAACTAGGGTTCCTTGATCAATTCGGTGCTTCGAAAATAGAGCATCGGAGCTTACCAATTGAAAATCCATGCCAAAAAACCGGAAAGGTATTTCTCTCCGGTTGGAACTTAATGGTTGGTCATCTGTATAGTAATGATTCAACTAAAACTCCTTTTTTGGCTTATAGGAATTATTTAACTTCGACAACAGCGCCAGCTTCGATAAGCTTAGCTTTGATTTCTTCAGCTTCTTCAGGTTTAATATTTTCTTTAATTGCGACTGGAGCTGAATCTACCAGTTTCTTCGATTCCATCATACCAAGACCTGTTACTTCACGAACGACCTTGATAACACCAACTTTAGAGCCGCCGATTTCTTTTAAGGTTACGGTTACTTCTGTCGGTTCTGCGGATTCCTCTTCATCTGCGGATGCAGCGGCAGCAACAGCCATTGGTGCTGCGGCAGTGACACCGAATTCTTCTTCAACTAATTTTACAAGATCATTGACTTCAAGAATAGTCATTTCTTTTAAGGCTTCAACAATCTCTTGAGCGGTTAATTTTGCCATGTTTATTTTCTCCTTTTCTTTACTCTGCACTCTCTGGTGCTTCTTCTTTTGTTTCTGCTACTTCTGGTGCAGCTTCAGGTTCTTCTGTTTTTGTTTCAGCTGGTTCTACAACCTCTTCTTGAGTGTCTTTAACCACTGCTTCAACTGTTTCAGCTGGCGCTTCAACTTCGGCCTCGGCCGCTACAGCAACCTCTGGGGTTTCTTCAACAACTTCTGCCACGGCCTCTTGGGCTGGTGCTGTTGTTTCTGATGTTCCTTCCGCGGCGGTTGTTACTTCGTCGACAACTTCTTCGGTTGTTTCGTCACCATTTTCTGGTTTGATTTGACTCACCGCATAAGCAAACTGACGAATTGGCGATTGTAGAGCGCCTAGTAACATAGCGATCATGCCATCCTTATTCGGTAAGCTGGCGAGTTCTTTAATCGCGTCTAAGTCAACAATGCGACCTTCAACAACGCCTTGTTTAATTACAAGTTTACGATTTTTCTTAGCGAACTTAGCTAATACTCTACTTGGTGCGACCGCATCTTCTGAGAATGCAATAGCATTCGGCCCGACGAGGACTTCATCTAAAGCTTCGAAGCCTACTTGTGCCGTTGCTCGACGCACGAGAGTGTTTTTATACACTTTAAAGTCGACACCTTCTTCGCGTAATTGACTTCTGAGATTTGTCATGTCTGCGACGCTAATTCCACGGTACTCCACGATAACGGCTGAATTTGATTCTTGGAAATTTTTAACTATTTCTTTAACCGTTTCTTGTTTGTTCGCGAGAACTTTTTCGTTCATTCTTTCACCTCCTGTTTTATGGCGTTTCTCAATACTTCCACAAAATAAAACTCGTAGTAGCCCACGAGTCAAAAAGAGATATTCTTTCTAACCTCGGTAACATGATTAAGCAAATTTGCCGTTACTGTCTTGGGTCCTATTGATAACGGGATAAATATACTATGCTTTTAGATTTTTGTCAAATTTATTTCTCTTTCTGTTAGATTTCAAAGTTAATGCGACACAGTGTTGCACTTACCCTGGAAACCCGTCTTTTTATGCTTTTAAATGATTACCTTAACATTCTCGCTTTTTTCTTCTACACTATAAACATGATGGTTAG
>JBNRMW010000008.1:0-3360 GCA_050309795.1 Erysipelotrichaceae bacterium
CATTTTTATCTTTGAATAATTGATAACCATCAAACTCAAATTTTGGAGCTAAAGATTGTTGTACTTTCTCGATTTCACTTATAGGAACACCACCTATTAAATGAGCTTTTACATCTTCGGGTTCAGGAAGTGGTGTATTATCTACATACCTACGGATGTTTAAGGTAAAATCATTTTTTTCAATGGTTTCTAAATCAACTAATTTAGAATAGTTAGCCTCTTCAATTTTGTTGGTGAACACAAAATCAATCTTTTCCACATCTTCGGGGCGAAGCGTGTTTTGCTTTTTGCCTTCCGCATAGTCCTTGTCGGCATTGACAATAAACACCTTGTTTTTCAGGCTATCGGGTTTGCTCTTGTTGAACACCATCACACAGGCCGGAATGCCCGTGCCGTAAAACAACTGAGGTGGCAAACTGATAATGCCTTCCAGCACATCTGCCTTGAGCATATTCTCACGGATTTCTTTTTCTTTTCCACCGCGGAACAATACACCGTGCGGCATTACCACCACTACTTTTCCCGTGCGCTTGCAACTTGCTAGCATATGCTGCACAAACATCAAATCGCCTTTCTTGCCTGTTTCGGGGGCAAAGCCATAGCTAAAGCGGGCAGTGTATTGCATTGTCGCCCTATTGTAGTTCTGCGAAAAAGGCGGATTGGCAATCACCCGGTCAAACTGAATGAGTTGTCCGTCTTTTTCGTTTAGCGGTTCTTCCAGTGTATCGCCATACTCAATGGTGTATTTGTTGATGTTGTGCAAAATGATGTTCATCTTACAGATGGCCACCACCGTGGGGTCGTTCTCCTGCCCGAACAGTTCTAAGTCGTTGGCATTTTGCCCCTGTTCTTCAATGTATTGATGCGATTGGATAAGCATACCCCCCGAACCAGCCGTAGGGTCATAGATAGACATACCCGCTTCGGGCTTCATTAACTGCACGAGCAAACGTACCACTTGATTTGGCGTGTAAAACTGTCCGCCTTTTTTGCCGCTTTCGTCCGCAAAGTGTTTAAGCAGGTATTCATAAGCTGCACCCAAAAGGTCGGGAAACTCAAAGTTTTCATTCACCAACTTCGGAAACTCGTTGAAGTGGTCAATCATTTTTTTGAGGTCGGCATTTTTCACAATCTGTTTGCCGTCCACTTCCTTGTTGAAGTTGATACGCCCTTTGAAAATACCGGAAAGTGTGTCGGGGTTGGCTTCTTCAATAGCGTCCAAAGCCTTGTTCAGCATTTGTCCGATATTGTTTTGCAAGTGCTTTATTTCAGGTTGCTGAACACCATTTTCGTCAATGAATTTCTCATTCCATCTTGCTCTTTTGGGAACAAAAAAGGTGTCGCCATACGTCAGTTTGTCTTCGAGTATCTCGGCTAAAGTTTCCGGGTCTAAGTGTTTGTAGTCGTTCTTTCTGAAGTATTCCCTTTTTTGGTCGAATACGTCTGACATCCTTTTCAGAAACAGCATCCCAAAAATGAACTCTTTGTATTCGGAGGCATCCATCTTGCCCCGCAAAATGTCAGCTGCCTTCATCAGGAAGCTTTCTAATTGGGATAACTTAATCTTGTCGTTCTTCATTTATTGTTTTTAATTCCTTTTCGTTTTATTGTCTATTCTGTTTCTTTTCGTCTTTGTCGAGCGTTGGCAAAATTCAAGCTCTTTTGGTTTTTTGTTAAGGCTCTGTGTGTCGGCAAAAACCAAATGTGCTTGAATGTGCGTTGGGTTTCTACACTGAGCGATAACGGTTTGGGTATTGCCGAAGGCGGGGAATTTTAGCACTACCGTTCAATAGAAATACCACAGTTTAAATTTAGTAAAAAAGTTCAATCGAAGCAATTCAGCCCCGCTTTTGGCAATACCTTGTTGTAGGCAGGGCTAGATTGGATACTCAATTTTGTGAAAGAAAAAAGAGTCTATAAATTTCCATTGTCCTCCTTCTTGACCAAATACCAAATTTTCGCCCTTTTCATTTTGATAAATCATTCGAAGTTTTATTTCTGTCTCAAAGTCTTTGTGTTCAAATTCATATTTGACAGTTATCATTACCTCTGTAATTGCTGGTGCACAATCTTCAACAGAAGTAATTTCAAATCTTTTCAAGTTCTTTTTATCAAAAACCTTTCTAACCCTTCCTGCTTCTTGACTGATATTTATATCCTTTTTGAAATAGCATATTTGCTTAGCAATACCTCCATAGTTTTTGTTTTCCCAATTATTTAAGAAATGTACAGCATCTTTTTCAGGAGTTAAATCTTTGTAGTCACTTAGACTTCCATGTGACGGAATGTCTTGATTAATTATTATTTCTCTTTTTTGCCAACCGTCAAGATGTTTGCTTGTTTCTTTCATCTTTTCTTGGTGTTGGCTATAATCTGAAAGAGTTTGTTTTAGTTCAGATAGCGATTCTTTAAAGGATAAATTTTTCGTCTCTTTTGGTGGATTCTCCTTGTTCTTTTTTAAAGCCTTTGCCCAATCATTAATCGCTATTAAGGTTAACCAACATTTAGCCGAAACAAATTTATTGGCATAAGATAAGTCTCTTCCGTGCAAAATACCGTTTCGGTAAGGTAAAAATATCTCATCTGTGTTAGTTCGATTTCTGCCTTTATTAAGGATGTCTCTTAGTTTTGATAATCCTGTGCTATGAGCAGCAATTGAATCCCACGCAGTCAGATCGGTTGTTTCAGTAAAGAATCCTTTGTTCTTGTCTATATCATTAACTCCTCCATCAATTATCATAAGAACGATAGGAACTGATGAATGAAATCTTTTTGCTATTGTGTCTTCATACGCAAGTCTGATGAGTTCATATCTTTTTTGAAACGCAGGAGTTCCTTTTAATTGTCTTGATAACCATTTTAAGTTGTCAGACGTATAATAGTCTGCAAGTTTTTCTTCTGCTTTGTTTATTTCGTTTTTCCTTGCAAGCTCAATACACTCTAACATTAAATCTTGATTCATTGATTCGTGAGCTATCCAGCCAAGTTCACTAAAATGGTGATTAAACAAATCAGGGCTTTTTGAAAGTACATTAAATTGTTTTTCTAAATCGTCAAACCCGTCTAATGTGTTTGAAATATTTTTTGCCGTCTTACTAAACGGTGCAAAAAAGGAAGCTATTTGTTTTATAGCTTTTGCTCCTTTTATATTTTTACCAAACTCTTGGAATGAGGGGTTATTTTCAATTTTGTCGTCCATTCTGTCTTGGGTGGGTTTTTGGGTAGCCTTGCCTACAACGGTTTGGGTATTGCCGAAGGCGGGGATTTTTAGCGCAAAAGTTCAAACGAAGGACGAATGTTGAACCTTGCACAAATGTCCAATCGAAGTCGTTCAGCCCCGCTTTTGGCAATACCTTGTTG
>JBNRMW010000009.1:0-33061 GCA_050309795.1 Erysipelotrichaceae bacterium
TTCAGTGAATGTTCTACGAGGTCTTCTTGACATAATGGATTCCTACTTTCTTTAATTACATCTTATCAAACAATTTTTTTATCGCGATATAACTAATTTATTTGTCCATTAAATTGTAGCCTATCCATGCTTAAACTGATTAGAGTTATAGAAAGCAATATTAATCAATTATTATTTGTGATTTTAAAAAAACGATGTGAATATTAATGATACCTATTAAAAGTCCCGTTTATTCCAAAGGCAACTAAGAAGATGATCAAATAAATAGCGAATTAAAATGCAAGAAAACTATACTATAATTACTAGAAGAAAATACCGAACCGAACGACAAGAAAAACAACTATTAATGCAGTGTTAGGGTATTGGAAGTGCTTGGTGTTTAAACCTATCCCAATTTATTAGTTATCTAAATAAAAGATCAATACCACTTTAATGCTTTAACGCTTTGGAAATGCTCGGTCAAAAAATGAGAATATGGGAAATCGTGTGGATATTTCCGAATGTTGAATCCGCAAACCTGATTATTTTGTTATTTATAATAGAACTCGATGAAGTGTGTCAACAAAGTCAGGTTGATATTTAGAATTTTCGCTAATGAATTATGTATCAAAATCATATAGTATCATATACAAAATTATGAGATTGAATTAATTCTAATATTTTTCCGACTTAATGATTAAAATTTGTTAGAATATATAGTGATTGGTGAAGTATAGTTAATATACAAAACCAAACTATCTTTGTAAGGAGGAATTTGAATTGGTTGATTTTGAGTTTAAATATGGCTTCATAAAGAGATTAATGGATATTTTTTTGGCTATTTTACTTCTTTTGCCTGTTCTTTTTCTAATGCTCGTTTTTGCTGTTTTAATCAAACTTGATTCTAAAGGGCCTATTTTCTATCGTGGAGAACGAATTGGTAAAGATATGAAAGTGTTTGTTCCTTTGAAGTTGAGAACTATGGTTTATAATCCAACGGATAATTCTCATAAATCAACTGAGGAAGATGATGGTAGAATTACGAAGATTGGAAAAATCTTACGTAAATTTCGATTGGATGAGATTCCTCAAGTTCTAAACGTATTGAAGGGAGATATGAGTTTTATTGGCCCGCGTCCGTATGTTGATTATGAGTATGATAATGATATTGAAAATTTCGAGGTTAGGACTATCGTTCGTCCAGGTATTAGTGGCTTAGCTCAGGTACGTGGAGGTAATGATCTAAGTTTAGAAGAGAAGTTTGAATATGACTTGAAATATTTAAGAAACTTTTCAATCAAAATGGACATCATGATTTTCTTTGAGACTATTCGAGTGGTGTTTACGGGAGAAGGTTCAAGATGAAACGAATCTTAGTGGTTGCGAATCATTTTTATCCAGAACAATTTAAATCAACAGAGTTTTGTGCTGAATTAGTTCATAGAGGCTATCAAATAACGGTGATTACCCAAACTCCCAACTACCCGGAAGGGCGTTTTTTTGAAGGGTATTCATGGACTAAGAATAATAAAGAAACGTATCACGGAATAGATGTCGTTCGAGTACCAGTCATTCCTAGAGGAAAAAACAAAGTGATGTTGGCTTTAAATTACTTAAGCTATATTGTTTCAATGTTCTTTCATAGTCGGTTTTCTTCCATTGAAGCGGATGTGGTATTTACATATGAAACCTCTCCTGTTTTTGTAGGTTTGTACGGTAAGTGGTTTAGTAGACGAAAAGACATTCCTCATATTTTTTATTGTCTGGATTTATGGCCGGATAATTTTATTGGTGTCACAGGGGTTTCTAGTCCGTTATTGATTGATTTTATTCGTCGAATAACTAATGGAATCTATCGAAGTAGTTCTAAATTATTGGTTTCTTCCCGAGCATTTATTTCTAAAATTGAAAAACAAGTATCAGACAAAGATATAGAATATTGGCCTCAATTTCAAGATAATAACGACCATTCGATTGAATCAAGGATAACTCTCCCAAATGCTTTCAATATCACCTTTACAGGAAATATTGGCGAAGCCCAAGGTTTAGATATCTTAATAGAAGTTTCAAAATTATTAAAAGAGAATAATTTAGATGTTCGTTTTAATCTAATTGGTGATGGTAGCTATCTCAAACACTTAATTTTTAAAGCGCGGATTGAAAAAGTCGACGATGTAATTTTAAGTTATGGACGAGTACCATCTAGAGAAATCTTCGACATTTTAAAACAAAGTGATGTTGCTTTATTAAGTTTCGATGACAGTCCAATTTTCAAACTCACCCCACCAGCGAAGTTACAAACCTATATGAGTAATAGTATTCCAATCTTAGGGTCTTGTAGTGGAGAACCAAAGCTCATAATTGAAGAATCCGGTAGTGGCTTCGTAAGCGAAGCAGGGGATAGTAAGGGGTTATATGATAATATCGTGAAGTTTATGGGATTATCGTCACAAGAAATGGAAGTTATGGGCCAAAATGGTTATAATTATGCTAGAAATAATTTTGACAAAGAGAAATTATTTGACCGACTAGAAGAAATTATTGTGGAAGTATCCGACTATCAGGAAAATAATCATGCATAATATGTTAAGTTATGCATTTTCAAATAAATCAACGTTATTAAAGGAGAATCGAATTGAAAATATTGATTACAGGCTCAAAAGGCTTTATTGGTAGAAATTTAGTAATGACCTTAGAAAATGAAGGTCATGATTTCTTAACTTTTGATAGGGAAGACTCTATCGAGAGTTTATCAGATCAAACAAAACAGTGCGACTTTATTATTCATTTAGCTGGAGTCAATCGAAGTGAAAGTTCAGAAGATTTCTATACAGTCAATAAAGACTTGACCGAAACTATGGTAAATTTGCTTCATGAACATCAAAATTATGTTCCAATACTATTTGCGAGTTCCATTCACGCAACAAAAGATACAGACTTTGGTTTGAGTAAGAAACAAGCTGAGGATATTTTATTGGAATATTCAAATAAGTTTAAGGTACCCGTTTATATCTACCGATTACCTAATTTGTTTGGAAAATGGTCGAAACCTCATTACAATTCGGTGGTAGCCACTTGGTGTTTTGAAATTGCTCGTGGTCGACCAATTACTATCTCCAATCCAGAAACCCTTGTTGAGTTCGCTTATATAGACGATGTTATTGAAACCTTTATTAAGCATCTTACTTCCAATTGGGTTGAGATGACTGGAATCCAATTTTATGAAATACCTGAGGTCGATTCCATTACCCTTGGCGAATTAGCTGAAACCATCAAATCTTTTCAAGCCTCTCGTGAAAACTTTAAATATCCAGATATGACTACGAAACTGAAGAAGGACTTATATTCAACCTATCTTAGTTATCTACCCACCAACCAATTTAGTTATCCGTTAAAAATGAATGTGGATCAACGAGGAAGTTTTACCGAAATCCTCAAATCAAATGTTAATGGTCAAATCTCCGTCAATATTAGTAAACCAAATATTACAAAGGGTCAACATTGGCATCACAGTAAAAATGAAAAATTCTTGGTGGTTTATGGCCAAGGAGTTATTCGTTTTCGGGATATATTCAATGAGGAGATTATTGAATATTATGTCAGTGGTGAAAAATTAGAAGTTATTGATATTCCGCCTGGATATACACACAACATCGAAAATATTGGCGAAACAGATTTAGTAACCATTATGTGGGCCAATGAATTATTTAATCCGGAAAACCCGGATACGTATTACTTGGAGGTTTAAATGAGCAAATTAAAATTAATGACCATATTAGGAACAAGGCCTGAAATTATTCGCTTATCGGCTGTTATTAAGAAAGCAGATCTCTACTTTGAACATGTATTGGTTCATACTGGACAAAACTATGATGTGCAACTAAATGACGTGTTTTTTGAAGAACTAGGGTTAAGAGAGCCCAATTACTACTTAGGCGTCGCTGGAGGCCATTTAGGGGCTACTATGGGCGCAATTATTGAAAAGAGTTATGAAGTTATCTCCAAAGAGAAACCCGACGCAGTGCTTATCCTAGGAGATACCAACAGTGCGTTAAGCGCCATCAGCGCTAAACGCTTGAAAGTACCAATCTTCCATATGGAAGCAGGGAATCGTTGTTGGGACTGGAATGTATCCGAAATGATCAATCGACGTATTGTAGATGCGATTGCGGATATTAATTTACCGTATACGGAAAACTCAAGAAAATACTTATTAAGTGAAGGGGTTGATGGTAAAACCATCTTTGTTACCGGTTCGCCGATGACCGAGGTATTAGCAACCCATAGTCATGCAATCAATCAATCTCAAGTTTTAGAGACACTTGATTTAACCGAAGGTAAGTACATTTTGGTATCTGCACATCGTGAAGAAAACATTGATATTGAAGAAAACTTCTTTAGCTTAATGAATGCCATCAACGAAGTCGCTGAAACGTATCAACTACCAGTCATCTATTCTGTGCACCCACGTTCCAAGAAATTTATTGAACAACGCAACTTTGAATTTCATCCACTAGTGAGATCTTTAAAACCTTTTGGTTTCTTTGACTATAATAAGTTACAGAAAAGTGCCTATTGTGTCTTAAGCGATTCTGGGACCCTTTCCGAAGAATCGGCAATTCTTGATTTCCCTGGAGTGTTGATTCGTACCAGTACCGAGCGTCCGGAAGCCCTAGATGGGGGTACGGTGGTTATTGGTTCAATTACAACCGAATCCATTCTACAGGCGGTAGAGCTCTCGGTGAGCATGCATGAAAACGGTCATTTCGGTACCTTACCATTCGACTATCAAGATTTCAATGCCTCGACCAAGGTCATTAAAATTATTCAATCCTATACCGATATTGTGAATCGAACCACTTGGTTGAAGCGATAGTACAATTGATTATTTGTATTAACTTGCTATAATTAACAAGAATATTTATTTAACAAGAAAAACTGAGGTTTATATGAAAAAAGCATCCCTGTTGTTAATGATAACAACCGTACTATCAAAAATTATTGGATTTTTACGAGAAAGTGTTGCTGCGGCTATATTGGGGCGCACAGGTCCAATAGCACAAGCCTATACTTATGCTTTTAACTTACCCAATACTCTCTTTGCTTTGATTTCAGCGGCATTTGTTACTGGATATATTCCAATGTATTTGCGTGTTGAAAAAGAAGAAGGGGAAGAACGCGCCAATGCTTTTACTAATAACATTTTAAATATGATGTTACTTGCCGGTATCATAATCTCATTTGTATTCTTTTTTTGGACAGAGCCACTTTTGAATTTTCTTTTACCTAGCGCTCATCCAGATACAATGTATTATTATGTTCATTTCGTAAGAATCGTTGTTTTCAGTATATTAGGCACTTGTTTCTTCTCTTTATTGAATGGTTATTTACATATTAGGAATTCTTTTATAGTTGCTAATTTATTAGGGATTCCAATGAGTATTGTCGTTATTATATTTCTATATCTTTCTAAGATCAAAGGATACACATGGATTCCTTGGGGTATTAATCTGGGCTATGCTTTGCAAGGTCTATTAATCGTACTCTACGCTTATAAAAAAGGGTTTAAATATGAAATCCATATTGATTTCAAAGATCAACATGTAAAAACCATGTTAAAAATTGCGTTACCTTTGATTATTGGAACTTCTACAACGACTTTTGGAAATTTAATTAAACAAGCTATAATATCAGGATCTATTGGTGGGCTAGCTACATGGAACTATGCGATGAGAGTCGGTAGCATGGTAAGCGCGATATTTGCAACCTCTATAATAAATGTAACATATCCTGCTATTTCTAAAAGTATTGTTGAGGGAAAGCTTCAGGAAACAAAGAAGAACTTTGGTGATTCATTGATTTCAATGCTTTTATTTGTTGTTCCTAGTTTTGTTGGTCTAGTAGTACTCGCTCACCCTATCATTCAATTGGTATATATGCGTGGGGAGTTTTTGGTTAGCGATGTAGGTCCAACTGCCTTAGTTTTAGTTGCTTTTTCATTTAGTTTAATACCAACAGTAACGATGCTTTTAATGCAACGTATTTTCTATGGGTATCAAAATACAAGACTTCCTATGATTTCCTCCATCCTGACCATAGCGATACAAGTTGCTTTTTCTTGGACATTATATCAATTCTATGGAGTTCCAGGAGCAACCTTCGCGGTAGCAATCGCGTCAACGGTTGGTATGTTCTATTTAGGTTACCACCTCCGCAAGAAATTCACTCCATTTCCGTTACGTAAATATGCTCGTCAAGTCTTGAAGATTGTCATGGCTTCGGCCGTAATGGGAGTTGTAGCATTCTTTGGATTTAAGGGTTTCCGTTTATTCCTAAGTAACAATATATCGACATTATTGACCATCTTATTGGCTATGGGTGTCTACCTAGTCGTCATATTATATCTTCGTGTTGAAGCCGTTGAGAACCTTCTCAAATCCTTAAGAAATAGAAGAGGTTAAAATGCCAAGTCAACTCGCAACAAGATTTTTAAATGCCTTTACACAACTGGAAACATTATTCAAACGCATGAGTGAAGATTCAAAAGTGCGGAACTTTTCAACGTATGTTCATTATTATTCAAAACATAATGAAGTTGTTAAAATGTATCGTGACGATTTGTTGCAGTTTGCGCAGCTTCGAAATGCAATTGTTCATGAACGGTTCGAAGGGGACGAAGTTATTGCCGATCCCCACCCAGCGATCGTGGAACGGATTGAATATATTTATTCCGTTCTATCCAAGCCGAAGACCATTGAAAGTCTTAAATTGAAAAAACTGCTAACTTGCACACTCGATTCATGGTTTCTGGATGTTTTAAGTGAAATGGAAAAATATGGATATACCCAAGTGCCCGTATTAAATGGACCAATGGTTATTAATGTCTTAAGTACGACCCATGTCTTGAAGTTTATTCAGCATAGTATCGTTAATGGTGTGGTTGATTTCTCAGGAGTTAAAGTAAGAGATGTGATTGACAAAAAAACTCAACACTATAAATTAGTATACGAAGACATGCCACTGCTAGATGTTGTAAATTTGTTCAATGATCAAATTCAACAAGGTGTTCGCTTAAGTTGTGTGGTAGTTCTAGATAGTAATTCTCGAAAGAATGGTCCAATGGGTGTTCTGACCTTAAAAGATTTACCAAAAATGTTAGAAATTATTTTAGGAGTTTAATATGGACTATTTTGTAATAAGAAATTCTTCTCTGCAACGGTTTCATACCTTCCGTATGAACGTACATGCGGACACGATTATTTTACCAATAACCAAAAAAGGACTGGTACAAGCTCTCCGGGATTATCACGATAAAGAAATTATTATTATCGGCAATGGATCCAATATGGTCTTTGGAAAAACCAACTATGACGAAAATATCGTTTTTATCGTGACGACCATGATTGATAAGATTGAAATACAAGACAATCAATTAATGGTTCAAGCGGGAACAACATTGAATAAATTAGCGTGGTTCTGCTGTGAAAACAGCATTGACGGCTATGCTTTTTGTGAAGACATTCCAGGAACCTTAGGTGGTGCCTTAATGATGAATGCAGGTCAATGGCAATACACGATAGGACAGTATGTAAAATGGATCGAAGTCTTCGACTACGATACTCAACAAACACGTATTATCTATCCAGATGAAGCCTTCTTTGCGTACCGCCACAGCGCTTTAAACAATGAAAATGTCGTAGTTTTAAGCGCTGCTTTGAGCATCCAGGAAGGAGAGTACATGACCATTCTAGATCAGATGCTCGAATATCGACGCGAACGTTATGTGAAACAACCACGCAACTTCCCAAATGGGGGTAGTACCTTTAAACGACCAAAAGATAAAAACGGTGAATGGCTGTTTATTTGGAAGCTATTTGATGCGTGTGACTTAAGAGGTTTCCGTATTGGCGATGCCCAAGTATCGGAAAAACACCCAGGCTTTATTATTAATCGAGGCAATGCCCAAGTCGCAGATGTTAGACTATTGATAGAAGAATGCAAAAAACGCGTCAAAGAAAAATTTGATGTCGATATCGAATTGGAGTGGAAAGTAATTTAGGGGGTAACCTATGGCAATCTTAGTAACAGGTGGAACGGGATATATCGGATCCCATACAACGGTTGAATTAATTCAAGCGGGTTTTGAAGTGGTGATCGTTGACGACTTATCCAATAGTAAATTACCCGTCTTAGAACGTATTGAAACCATTACGGGTATCAAGCCAAGGTTTTATGAAGGGTCTGTTTTAAATAGAGACTTGCT
This sequence comes from Erysipelotrichaceae bacterium, assembly GCA_050309795.1. Classification (GTDB taxonomy): domain Bacteria; phylum Bacillota_I; class Bacilli_A; order Erysipelotrichales; family Erysipelotrichaceae; genus JBNRMW01. The sequence goes on from JBNRMW010000009.1 coordinate 8,243, forward strand.
TCGCTTGATTTTTAGAGAAAATTTTATTGAAGCCGTCATTCATTTTGCTGCCTTTAAAGCCGTTGGAGAATCGGTTGAAAAGCCATTAGCTTACTACCATAACAATATTGGTGGCCTTATCACAGTTTTGGAAGTCATGAATGAATTCGGCTGTAAATCCATTGTCTTTTCCTCTTCAGCTACGGTCTATGGAATGAATCATCCATCGCCATTAGAAGAAGACATGACCACTTCGGCCACGAACCCGTATGGACAAACCAAACTCATGAACGAACAAATCTTAATCGATTTAGGTAAAGCCGATCCAACGTGGCGAGTGGGGATTTTAAGATACTTCAATCCAATTGGAGCGCATGAATCGGGTTTAATTGGGGAAGACCCACAGGGCATCCCTAATAATTTAATGCCGTATATCACCCAGGTTGCTATTGGTAAACGAGAAAAATTGAATGTCTTTGGTAACGACTATGATACACCGGATGGTACCGGTGTTCGAGACTATATCCATGTTGTGGATTTAGCGCTCGGTCATTTAAAGATGTTGGAACATCTTTATAACCAAGCAGGAGTTGAAATAGTTAACCTTGGAACTGGGATTGGCTATTCAGTTCTTGACTTAGTTCATACGTTTGAAAAGGTGAACAAAGTGAAGATTCCTTATGAGATTGTTGATCGTCGAGAAGGGGACGTAGCAAAGAACTTTGCTAATGTTATTAAAGCGAAGGAAGTCCTCCATTGGGAGACACAATTTAATCTTGAAGACATGTGCCGTGATTCCTGGAATTGGCAATCAAAAAATCCAAAAGGGATTATGTAGAAGTAGTACTAAATTAGTAAATGAATCAACAAATTGTCAATAATTATAAATTTATCATTTCATTCTGTTGAGAATATAAATGCTCCTTCACATTTAAAGCTTTTGCATATATAATACAATCAATGTATATGTTTGGTGAATGATGAAAATGTGAGGTAGAAATAATGCTTATAAAAAAATTTAAATCTGCGTATGGAATTAAAGATTTACAATTTGAAAAGAGTGATACAAGACTGAGAAACGCCTTAATATATTCACCGAATGGTACTTTTAAGACATCTTTCTCAGAGGCTATGCTTAAATTGTCCGAAGGATTAGGAACTGAAGTGCATGATCGACTGGCAAAGACAGGAGAAGGAATGTTCCAATGTGAAATTGAAATAGATAATAAGATTTACAAACAAAATAATAAAATTCCAAATTTGTTAGTATACTCAAAGGAACTATTAGATCCGAGTAATTCAAATTGGTCGACTTCAAAACATATTAATAACCTGCTAATTTCGCCAAAATACCAGACACAACTTGAAAAGATACTTAATGGGTTAAGTAAAATTAGAAATCATTTTTTGGAAAACGAAAAATACAAAATTGTGAGTAAAGTAGCGACACTAATTCCGGGTTCCATTGCATTTACAGAAAATATGTCTATTACAGAAATCGAATTAAATATTAAGGCTATTATTGAAACCGCTGCCCTAGATATTCCGCAAGGTTTTGATATTAAAAAGATTAACCAAAAAGCGTACACTATAATTGACGAAGATTATTTTCACGAAGGAACAGAAGCAATTTTAAAGATTATAGAAAAAGAGATGTCATCTGGTTTTTTTGAAAAGGGGTTTGGGATAGACGAAGTTAATGAAGTCATTTCAGTATTGGAACAAAACAGATTCCTTTCTGAAAGACGAAAAATTGTTATAAATGATAGCTTAACCTTTATCTCTATAGATGACTTTAAGTCATACGTAAGCTCGATAATTGATGATATTGTTAAAGAGAATCCAGAAATACATGTTTTGAAATCTAAAATTGTTAAAGAAGCTGGTACAGCAAAAGAGGCACATAAAGTAATAAATCAATTAAGTGAATATTCATGGATTCAATTTTATAGCAATGGGCGTAGTAAAATAATAAACTCGTTTATTAAATCAGGACATACAGATGAAACCTTACAAGATCATCTTGTTATTTTGGATGAGATTAGAGATAAGATAGAAATATTAAAAAGTTCTATTGAATCAGAACGCTCTTTTTTTGATGATGCTTTAAAAATTCACAAGGAAAGATTTCAAGTACCTTTTGAAGTTAGAATTGACAATAAAATGGATAATGTAATAAATGAAAATTTACCGGAGTTCCGATTTTACCCGAACTCAAAAATTCCAACGACAAAAGACTATAATGAGACTAGAAATATTCTATCCTCAGGGGAAAAGACTGCATTTGATATTATAAATTTAATCGTTGAGTACGAGTTACTTGAGAAAAAAAGTGAAGCGATTGTAATACTGGATGATCTCGTAGAAACATTTGATTATGGAAATAGGGTTGCATTTATTGAGTATATTCAAGAATTGAAAGATAAAGGTACTAATGTCATTGTTCTAACTCATAACTTTGAATTTTTCAGAACTCTCCAAAAGAGAATCAAGTGGGAAAATTCTTATATTGCATACAATGAAAATGGTGTTGTAACAGTAAACGATGCTAGCAACATATATCTTAATTTGAACAAAATTTTTAAAATTAAGGATTTGTCAAAAGGTAAAATAGGACATAAAATAAATGGTGATGAATACTTTTTATCATCTTTACCCTTTGTACGAGAAATTACTAGATATTTAGATAATGACTCGAGTTACACTCAATTATTTCATTATAAAAAGGAAGGTAAAAATTTAACTATAAAAGAATTAATTGATAACATTCAAAATGATATTTCAGAATTTGAAATCGACAAATCATGTGAATATTTGGAAAAAGAAACTAGGAATTATTATGATTATCTTTTTGACGTTTGTGATTCTATTATTGCTAAAAACATTCATAATTATGATTTGAGAAGAAAAATGATTTTATCCATGGGTTGTAGAATTCTTGCTGATAAATACATGATTGATGAGGATTTTACTAAAATTGAAGATTTAAAGAGGAATCAGACTAGAGCTTTATATGATAAATATAAACACATGTTAACTGATGAAATTACAGAACTAATTAGTAAAGTTCTTTTATCAACATCAGAGTTTATTCATGTGAATTCATTTATGTATGAACCGTTGGTTGATATGCCTGCAGAAAGTCTCACGCGATTATATAGTGATCTTAGGAATTTTAAAAATAAAGTTTATAAATGATAGATATATCAATTGCTATATTTGACATACCTTGATGAAAAAGAAGCTTAATAGAATCTAGATTTTGGTAATTCGAAGCAAAGTTCTAATTTTTAATGTAAGCATATTAGAAATACATTTAGAAGTTCAGAAAAAAAGACTTATTTTCAACTAATAATACTTTCCCAAAAAATTGGATTCGTTTTTTCTAATTTCAGCATTTGTGAATAATATTGTTTAATGAATATAAAATTTGCTACAATTAACTGGAAAGTAGGTGTCTATGAAAGCGGAGATCATCAGTGTTGGAACGGAATTATTGCTAGGGGATGTCGTAAATACTAATGCTAGTTATCTATCCCAGAAGATGGTGGAACTAGGTATATTTTGCTATCACCATAGTGTGGTTGGAGATAATAGTGAGAGACTTCGACAACAATTAGAGCTCAGTTTGAACCGTAGCGATTTAGTGTTAATAACAGGTGGCTTAGGTCCAACCTATGACGATATGACCAAAGAAACGGTGGCAGAGGTCTTAGGACTTGAGCTAGTCTATGATAGAAAAAGTGGAGACTGGATACAATCTATTTTCTCGAAATCTAAACAAGAATTGACGGAGAATAATTTAAAACAAGCGTATACCATCGAATCGGGCGAAGTTCTTAAGAACACGCAAGGAACTGCGCCTGGGGTCTATGTTAAGAAAGAAGATAAGATCGTTGTCTTGTTACCGGGACCACCATCAGAAATGAAAAGGATGTTTGAACAAGAAGTTGTACCTCGTTTAAGAGTCTTTCGTTCTGGGGAACTGGTCTCAAAGAATATCTATCTAACCGGTATTGGTGAATCCAAGATTGAATCCATCTTGAGCCAAGAAATGAAGGAAGGGGTAAATCCAACGATTGCTCCATATTCGTTTGGTGATGGGGTAGTGATTCGCGTCATGGCTAATGCATCTTCTGAAAAGGAAGCGTTGGCCTTGATACAACCAGTCGTTGAACGAATTGTTGGCTTGTTTGAATCGTATGTCTTTAGCATTGATATTCCTTTAATCGAGGAAGTTGTAGTTCGAATGTTACAACAGAATGGTTTGAAAGTGGCGATTGCTGAATCGTGTACTGGTGGTCTACTTGCTAAGCGGTTAACGTCGATTGCTGGAGCATCTAAGGTCTTCGACCTAGGCTTGGTGACCTATAGCAATCAAACTAAAATCGACTTATTGGGGGTAAAGGCGTCGACAATAGAAACTTATGGGGCAGTGAGTGCACCAACTGTTGAAGAAATGGCAAAAAATGTTAGAACACTTGCTGGTGCGGATATCGGGTTAGCCATCTCTGGAGTGGCAGGACAACAAGCGAGTGAGCACAAACCCGTCGGTTTAGTCTATATTGCTTTGGCTACCGTAGATCAAGTGCTGGTTGAAGAGTTGAATTTGTTGCGTGGCTATGATGACGAACGCTCGCGTATTCGTCAACAAAGTACGACAATTTTATTCAAAATGCTGGTTGATTATTTGAATACATTAGATTGATATTGAATTGCTGGGTTTACGTATATTGATTAGGCTGAGAGAATTGATAATTCTTTCAGCCTTTTAATTTGTTGTTAGGAATAAAGAATATCTATTAATAGTTATCAATCTATTAGAATAATTCAGGTGTTTTTAAGTATAATTTGGTGTAATATTGTGAAGTTGTCGAATTTTGTCATTTTTCTGTAGAAAACTATGATATTATAAACTAAAGAGAAACGTTTAATAAATAATCATAGGAGGAAAAAAATATGAGAAGAAAACGTTCTAAATTTGTGATTTATATTACAATTATTTTGGCATTTCTAATAATGATGCCAACCGCTTCGATTAAGGCTGTTGACAAAGAGTATAAGGAAGTGGAGGTTCCTGCTTTATGGATTCCTATTGATCCAACTACTCACGAGGTCTTAGAAGATTTAACCCCACATCCAACCAATCCGTCGATGTTTGAGCGCTCGGAGGTTGCGGAACTAGTAAATGGTGAATATTTGATTACTTACATGGGAACACCAAAACCACTGAGTCCTGGCTCGTGGTCGGCTAATAATTTTATGTACTATGGCAATGTAATGTATCGTAATAAGTACCATCGTGTCGTAGCAAATGGTATGAGTAATAGCCATCCGTTATTTACGGGCACTAGTAGTGTTTTAAAAGTTGAGTATGGCGACTTTGTGGATGAGAATTATAGCGTCGGACTAAATGGTATGACGCAGACGGTCTATCAGCCTGATGAAACACTTAAATTGTATTTGAAGACGGTATCATCCAATCTTTCAAAGGTCACCTTTGAAGAAGAACAACTTGATATTTATTTAAACCTATTTAGTGAGGCAGAAATACTTGAACAACTCTATAATAATTTTGTGAAAGTGGATTCTTATTTGGAACTTAATCCTGCAAGTTTTGCGTCCCTAGATCAATCCAATGTTCGAGAACGACTAACGACCGTATGGATCTATGATGAAGTTAATGAGACTTTCATTATGGAGAATGGAGCATATAAGGATTTTAAAAACGGTGGTTTAAAGGATTTAGCACCTGGTAATTATACGGTTGTTTTCCCGTTTTATTATGAAATCCCTATTCCTGAGTGGCTCAGTTCACCAGATGTCTTTTCGCGGAATCGATATACCTTGTCTGATAGTGTTTATTTCTCTTTAACTACAGACTTAGCAAAAGGTACCCTTGAGATTCATTATAAAGATACATCAGATAAGACCATTGCGGCATCCGATACCTTTACAGATCTAGTAGGAAGTATTTATAGCCTATCACCTAAAAAGATTCACGGGTATACACTTGTTGATACCATCGGTGAAGCCTTTGGTAAATATACGGTTGAGCCGATTGAAATCACATTTGTTTATGCCGAAGAAGAAGATGTGAAGATCACGTATAAAGCCACAGAAGGGGGAACGGTTGATCCAGAGGTTGAGATCGTTGCTCCTGCGTCCGGTGTGGTTACGGGTTCGACCGCAACACCAAGTGCGGGATACCAATTTGTGAATTGGACCAATGAACAAGGAGTTGAAGTTGGTAACGAATTACATTTCGTTCCCGCGAAGAATGAACATCGATTAAATGTATCCGCAACCTATACCGCAAACTTTATTCCAAACCAGGATACCAAGTACAAAGTCAATCACCATCTACAAGAGTTAGGAAAAGAAACATATGCTCTTTATGAAACAGAAACCTTGGGTGGTACGACGAATGAATTAACCGCAGCGAAACAAAAAGAATTCGCTGGTTTTACAGTTAAAGAATTTACTCAAAAAACAATTGCTGGTGATGGTTCAACCGTCGTGGATATTTACTACACGCGCAATACGTACGAAGTTCTTTACCAAATCACCGGATTGATTGATGCTAATGAAAAGTATGCGACCCAAAGATATGAATATGGCCAAAAAATAAGGGTCCTTGACGCTTTAAGTAAACCAGGATATACCTTTGTTGGTTGGTTAGATGTTTTAGAAACCATGCCGTCCAAGGATATCGTGGTTACAGGTTCCTTCACGGAAAACGAAAGTGTTACCATCACTTATAAAACCACCGAAGGGGGAATGGTTGATCCAGAGCTTGAGATCGTTGCTCCAGTGACCGGCATTACTAAGGGTTCTACCGCCAAAGCGAACACCGATTATGAATTTGTCCAATGGACAGATGAAAAAGGGAATGTCGTCAGTAAAGATGCACATTTTGTACCGGCCAAAGATGCAGATGGTCTAAATGTTTCTGCAACCTACACCGCCCATTTTGAAGAGGTCGACCATGGTGTATTACCAGAAACCGGTCACGACAACTACATCGTATGGAGTCTAGGAGTGATCTTAGTTGGTATTTTGTTCATATTTGTAAGTAAATACTCTAAACGATTCAATAAATAGAAGCGAAGAGAAAACTTAAATTATGATATGGAGGCTGTTAACCATGGTTAGCAGCCTTTTTAGGGAGAAATTTTCTTTTCTTTTTTACAATCTTGTGTTGACAACAAAAGCGCTTTCATTTATTATATTGTTATAACAACATATCAACAGGAGGAAACCATGCGCAAGTCACCGATACCTGTGTATTTCCAAGTCAAAAACGATATTCTCGACAAAATTAAAAACGACACATATAAAGTTGGCGAAAAAATCCCTACAGACAAAGAATTTTGTCAACTTTACGATGTCAGTCGCATAACGGTCCGTCGAGCCTTATCGGAATTGGAAATGGAAGGGTATATCGAGCGAATTCAAGGCAAAGGGACGTTTGTTAAGTTTAAAGACATTAAACAAAACATTTCGTCCTTTTACAGCTTTACGGAGGAAACAAAGAAAATGGGCTATATTCCTTCGGCAATTTTCTTGAAACTGGAGTTGGTCACTCCCAATGAGGAAGTTGTAGAAGCACTTGAATTACAACAAGACGAAAAAGTCTTTTTGTTGGAGCGGTTACGCTTAGCCGATGAAATGATTATTGCGTATGATCGATCCTACATGTCTGAGAACTTGTTGCCAGACTTTAAAAAGGAAATGTTAATTGGGGGATCGCTTTATAATGCGTTAGAAGCGCATTACGGCTTTCGACCAAACAATTCTGAAGAAACCATCGAGGCGATTGCGGTTAATCCAAAAGACGCCATGAAGATGCGCATGAAGTCTGGAGAACCCGCGCTGCTTGTTAAGCGCATATCCAAAGTCGATGATCGAAAAGTTGAATTTAACTATCGGATCGTCAATTCTACTGTATATAAGTATAAATTAACCCTGTATTAATACAGAACTGTACTTACATGTCACTTAAAAAGGAGTAAGAATGAAAAATCTTTTTAGAACACTCGTGTTGCTGATGGTAGCAGCACTACTATTTGGTTGTACAACATCACAACCAGATCCTCAAACCCCAGATGCCGGTGGTGAAACCCCAACGGATACGATTAAAATGGCTTACACGACCCAAACCCTTGCGAATCCCTACTTTGTTACGGTGATTGAAGGGTTAGAAGCCTACGCGGACGAAAAAAACATCGACTTGACCGTTACCGATGGAAAACAAGATTCTGCCGCACAAATATCTCAAATCGAAAACTTTATTGCCCAAAAGTTCGATGTCATTATTATTACACCGGTAAATGATAAAGCCCTAGAAGATGTCGTCAAACAAGCCAAAGAGGCAGGAATTGTCGTCATCGCAGCGAACCAAGACGTTCCTGGTTCAGACGGCTTTGTCACGATCCCTGAATACGCTTTAGGTAAATCCTTAGGCGATGTTACCGGCCAATACTTAGCCGAACATTTCGGCGACGAAGCCGTGGAAGTGGTGGTCTTTGATTATCCAGAAGTAGAAGCTATTATCGCTCGTGGCGATGGCATCCGTGATGGCATCAAAGAATATGCACCAAATGCGGTCATCGTTCAAAGCATTTCTGCAAACACTCCAGAAAAAGGGGCAGCAGCAATGGAAACCGTGCTTCAAACACACCCGAATGTTCAAGCACTCGCTGGCGTTAACGACGCAGGAGTCCTTGGGGCTTACGAAGTTATTATGTCCGCAGGAAAAGATAGTGAAAAGTTCTATGTCGGTGGAATGGACGCCACCCAACAAGCCTTAGAACTCATTAAACAAGACACCATCTTCAGAGCGACCATTGACATCAACCCGAAAGGTACTGGAAAAATCCTCATTGACACCGCTTTGCAGGTGCTCAATAGTGGACCATTAAGCGAAGAAATCGCTATTCCATTAGTCCCAGTAACCATCGACAATGTTGATGACTTCCTTGAATAAAAATAAATAACAAATATTGGAGACCACGGTCTCCAATATTTTCCAAAAGAGGGTATCCCGTGAATTCAAAAACAGAAACCTTAATACAATTACAAGGCTTAACCAAAGCCTATCATGGCAATGTCGTCCTAAACGATGTCTCCTTTGATCTCAAACTCGGCGAAATCCATGGCTTGATTGGTGAAAACGGGGCCGGAAAATCCACCCTAATTAAAATCATCAGCGGCGCCATCGAAGCCACCGCCGGCGACATCGTTTATAAAAACGAAAAAATAAAAATAACCAACCCCCATGACGCCATTGAAAAAGGCGTTGGGGTGGTCTATCAAGAATTTAATTTGTTTCCAAACCTAACCGTTTACGAAAACATTTTCTTTGGTCGCGAATTGAAGTTTAGTTCCGGTATTCTTGACCACAAACAAATGATTATTCAATCAAAAAAAATTATCAATCAACTCGGCTTTGACTTTGATGTTCTATTACCGGTTAAACGTATTTCTACTGCCTATCAACAAATCGTTGAAATCGCAAAATGCATCAACCACGACATTGAACTCTTAATCATGGACGAACCTAGTGCTCCCTTAACTGAAAGTGAAGTCGAAGATCTCTTCAAGGTCGTCAAGACCCTCAACCAACAAGGGGTCACCGTGCTCTATATTTCCCATAAACTCAGTGAAATTCTCTACTTAACCGACCGTATTACCGTCTTAAGGGATGGTCAATACATCACCACCCTCAGCACCGCGGATACGTTTGAAAACGAATTAATCCGTTATATGGTTGGTCGGGAAATCGAAGATATTTATCCAGACAAAGTCCTTGGTGATGGCCAGGAAATACTAAGAGTCGAATCCTTGACGAGCCATCAAATCAAAGACGCCAGTTTTAGTTTACATCGAGGCGAGGTCTTAGGTTTTGGCGGATTGGTTGGTGCCGGACGAACCGAATTAGCGCGTCTAATCTTTGGGGCAGATAAGAAACAATCCGGCCATATTTATATCAACCAACAACTCGTCGACATTCAAACGCCCATGGACGGCATTAGCCAAGGTATTGGGTTAATTCCTGAAGATCGAAAACTCCATGGACTCATCTTAAATAAGAGCATCTATTTCAACGCGCTTTTACCGTCGCTTCAAGACTATCTACGGAAACCATGGCCCATCATCGACTTTAAGAAGTCCCAACAAGACATTTCAAATCTCTACGATTTACTCAATATTAAAGCGGTCGACCTCGACCAAAAAGTTCAGTACCTCTCCGGAGGCAATCAACAAAAAGTCGTTTTAGAAAAATGGCTACTCAAAGATTGCGACATCTTAATACTCGACGAACCAACGCGCGGGATTGATGTTGGGGCCAAGGAAGAAATCTATGAACTCATCAAAGATTTAGCATCCAAAGGAAAATCGATTATTTTGATTTCATCCGAAATGGGCGAACTCATTGGACTAAGCCACCGCATCCTGGTAATGCACCAAGGGCGCATTACCGGCGAACTGTCTGGGGAACACATCACCCAGGAAGCCATTCTCAAATTAGCATCCTAAAGGGGTATTTATGCAACATTTTAATTTAAAAGAAAGTCTAGGCAAATATGCGATATATTTTGTCTTACTGTTATTAATTGTTTACTTTTCATTTACAACTGACGTCTTTTTTACGTCAACCAACATCATCAATGTCTTACGTCAAGTATCCGTCATCGGAATTGTTGCGGTGGGGATGTCGTTTGTTATTTTAACGGGTGGAATTGATTTATCCATCGGGGGCGTCATTGCCTGTTCTGGGGTAATTTGTTCCAAGCTCATGCTTGCGGGTTGGAATCCATTGTTCGCGATTTTAGCGACCTTGGGTTTTGCTTGTGTGGTTGGGATTGTTAATGCCTTTTTCTCCCATGAGTTTAAATTGAATCCAATGATCGTCACCTTAGCCACTTTACAAATTTTAAAAGGCATTTCCTATATTACTACCAAGGGAATCCCGGTCTATGGCTTTACCGAGAAATTTAAAATCATTGGTCAAGGCTATTTGGGCTTTGTACCGATTCCCGTTATTATTATGTTTTTCTTTTTCTTTGTTGGCTATTTCATTTTGAAATATACCAAATTTGGCCAAAGTGTATACGGTATTGGTGGTAACGAAGAAGCGGTCCGCTTAACCGGTATCGACATTCGCAATGTCAAGTACCGCGTCTACATCCTATGTAGTGTCTTAGCCGCCATTGCTGGGATTGTCTTACTCTCCCGGGTCAACAATGCCCAACCTCAAGCTGGAACCGGTTATGAAATGGATGTTATTACTGGTGTTGTCTTAGGTGGTGTCAGTATGTCCGGTGGGGAAGGAAAAATCACCGGTGTCTTTGCGGGGATCTTAGTCATGGCCGTTTTAGGTAATGGTATGTTAATGATGGGCATTAGCGAATACTTCCAGTGGGTCGTCAAAGGTTTAGTCATGTTGTTGGCTATCTCCTACGACAAAATCATTAAGAGAGGGAATTAGAAAAAATGAATAAAAAATTGAAACGAGGACTGGTGGTCTCCTGTCAAGCCACCCCTGAAGAACCAATGTTTGGATCCGATATAATGGCTAGGATGGCTATTGCTGCCCAACAAGGCGGTGCTGTAGCCGTTCGGGTGAACACCTATCCCGACTTGGTTGCGGTGCGCCAAGCCGTCGATATCCCTATTCTAGGCCTTATTAAAAGCACCTATGACGGATATTATCCCTACATTACGCCAACCATGAAAGAAGTTGACCTCGTCGTCAAGTCTGGGGCTGAAATCGTCTGTATCGATGCTACCAAGTATCCCCGACCAGATGGCCGTTCTTTAGAACAATTCGTCGCCAATATTCGTGAAAAACATCCAGCAGTAGAAATCTTAGCCGATGTCTCGACGGTGGAAGAAGGACTCTATGCCCAACAATTAGGGGTCGACTATGTCGCAACCACGCTGGTGGGCTATACACCGGATACCATTGATAAAACCGCTGAAGTCATTCAAGAGTTCCGGGAACCAAATTTTGAAATCATTGAACAACTCGTCAAGGTTGTCGACATCCCCGTGCTTGCGGAAGGGCGTTTCTGGGACAGCGGCAATGCCATTAAGGCCCTTCAAAAAGGGGCGCACGCCGTCGCCATTGGGGCGGGCATCACCCGTCCTCAAATCATTACGAAGAAAATCGTTGATGCGATTAATGAAAGTGATCTTCTATGAAAAAAGTCATTGGCATTGACATCGGTGCCACCAAAACCATTGGTGCCATCATCGATCAGCAAGGGGAAATTGTAAAAGAAATCCGTATTGAAACCAACGCATCCCTTGGTCCCGAAAACCTCATGAACTCGATCTCATCGATTATTAGTCAGCTTTTAAAGGTGGAAAAGAAAATTTCTGCGATTGGGATTGGTGCGGCAGGTCGCATCGATATTGAAACCGGAAAAGTCTTCTTTGCCAGTGATAATTTACCAGGTTGGATGGGACAAGATATTAAACAACCGATCGAAGCTCAATTCAACATTCCCACCTTCGTGGATAACGACTGTAATGTCGCAGGCCTCGGAGAACAATGGCTTGGTTCTGCTCGGAAGGCTCAATCGTATGTTAGTCTCTCTTTAGGGACCGGCGTGGGTGCTGCCGTTTTCGTGAATGGTAAACTCTTACATGGGGCGCACCACAGTGGGGCGGAACTTGGACATATGATCATCCATCCCAATGGCCGTCCCTGTAACTGCGGCTTAAAAGGATGTTTAGAACAATATTGTTCCGGTCCTTCCTTAGTCAAAGCGTATCAACAAATAAGTCAGAAACAAGTAGCAGATGGCTATGCTTTCTTTGAGCTTGTGAAACAAGGAGACTTGTTTGCGAAACATGTCTTGGAAGAGTTTGTAAACAACCTAGCAACCGCTTGTTTGTCGCTGTTTAATATTTATGATCCAGAACTCATTGTATTGAGTGGGGGCTTAATTGATACCAGAGACTTATGGTGGTCTGATTTTATGAATATTATTTCAAAATCCAAACTCAACGACTTGTTTAAACTCGTTGTCTATCCCGCGCAACTTGGTTCGAAGGCGGCGTTATATGGGGCTGCCTATTTGGCATTTCAAAATCTCGACTAGGGGAGATATAATCTTTAGCTCTATAAAAACACATTACAATTCAAGAAGGAGAGAAATCTCCTTTTTATTTTGGGCGTAGAGCCCTCTAACAATTATTATGTCAAGCATCTGAAAAATAAAATAAATATTTTGTATAATGTAATTGGAGGTACAGAAAATGATTGGTGAAAATATAAAAAAGTTTCGAAAACTAGCAAATCTAACTCAAGCCCAACTCGGTCAGCTTCTCGGTTACGATCAATTGACAATCGCTAAAATTGAACATAATGAACAATCCTTAAGCGTAAGTAAAGCAAAAGAACTCTGTGCTATTTTAGGGTGTCGTTTACCGGACCTCGTTAACGGATATACTGAAAATCGACTTAAAATATCCTATCAAAATCTCAATCTAAGTAAAGAAGCCTTTCAAGATATCGCCAAATTGAATCAAATGGCTTTGAACCTAAAAGAAATGAAGTCGATGATTAAGTAGGCATCTAGTCACAGGAATATACCTTTTTTGAGGGGCGAAATTAGTAATTGATCAATAATTTCCCTTCGGCTTTTTAGCACAACAAATGTTCAATTAAGAACCACGGATAGAAGTTTTTTCTTCAATTGGTGGTTCTTTTTTTGATATCCAAATGTTTTTTTTATTTTTTTGTGTTATTCGCTATACTTTTTAACTTCTTTTGCTATAATAGTGGTAGAAAGTGGTTGTTAGTGGTAGAAAGTGGGTGAGTAATAATGTTTATAGGCGAATTTCAACACAATTTAGACGCTAAAGGACGCATCATCGTTCCAGCGAAACTCCGTGACGAATTAGGCGCTTCTTTCGTTATTGCTAAAGGCTTTGATGGCTGTCTCGATTTCTGGACCTTGCCGGCCTGGGAACACCGACTCCAACAAATCCGTCAAATCCCTCAAACCACCAGCGAAGCCCGAAAATTTGTTCGGGGCTTAACCGCTAAAGCGACCCATGTCGAAGTCGACAAGCAAGGTAGGGTACTTGTTCCAAGCAACCTCATGAGTGAGGCTGGACTGGAAAAAAACTGCGTGATTATTGGCGCATCCGACCATGTCGAACTATGGGATCAAGAACGTTGGGATCAGTACTACTCCGATGCGAGTGAATCCTTCGAAGAGGTGGCCGAACACCTCACGGAATATCTCATCTAATGGAACATATTCCAATACTGCTCCAAGAAACCATCGACGGCTTAGCGATCAAGCCCGAAGGCATCTATGTCGATGCGACCTTAGGAAGAGGGGGCCACAGTCTCGAAATAATCAAACGCTTAACCAAGGGACATCTCTACAGCTTTGATTTAGACCATCAGGCTATTGAAACAGTGCTAGAAGGACCGTTGAGTACCTATGAGAACTTTACCCCCATCCAAGGCAATTACGCCCAATTACGCGAAAAATTAGTTGCCCATGGGGTGCGTCAAGTCGATGGCGTGCTCTTTGACCTAGGCGTTTCCTCGCCACAATTCGATGATCCCAAACGAGGATTTAGCTACCGCTTCGATGCACGGTTAGATATGCGTATGGATCAACAACAAGAAATCGATGCGTATACCATCGTCAATACCTATACCCAACAAGAACTTGCCCGAATTCTTTGGCAATACGGGGAAGAACCTTTTTCCAAAAAGATTGCTCAAGCCATTGTCAACAACCGACCAATCACAACAACCTTTGAATTGGTTGATGTCATCAAAAGCGTTCTACCCCAAAAAGTCTTAAGAAAAAAGGGCCATCCCGCGAAACAAAGTTTCCAAGCCCTACGCATGGAGGTCAACCAGGAATTAACCAGCCTCCAACAAGCTCTAGAACAAGCGAGCGCCATGCTCAAACCCGGTGGACGCTTAGTCGTGATTACCTTCCATTCCTTGGAAGACCGTTTAGTTAAACAATACTTTAACGCTTTATCGACGCCACCTAAGGTCAATAAACGATTACCAATGATTGAAGAAGTTTTAGTTCACTTTACCCATTTAACTAAAAAAGTACTCGTACCAAGCCCAGAAGAAATAGCTGAAAATCCGCGCGCAGCCAGTGCTAAGTGTCGGATATTACATAAAAAGGAGATACGCCATGGCAACCATTAAGTACATCAGAAAACGCCGCACCAACCCATTTTTGAAATTGGCCCTCACCATCTTTATTCTTGCTTTAATCATCTCCGTTGCGGATAGTATCTTTGTTCGTGGGGATGCGGTGGCCGTTCAAGTTGAAATACAACGGACCCAAGCTCGTATTAAAGCCATGAACATTGAAAACGAAGCCTTAGCTGTTGAAATTGAAGAACTCACAACCTATCAACGGGTCAGCCAAATCGCCAACGAAGCCGGCTTAGATCGTAACCTCGCCAACCACGTGGCCATCGACGGCAACTAATCATGAACAAACGCAGAAAAGGCTTGATCATTATCGTCCTTTTCTTTCTAACGTTAGCCATTATTGCGACTAACGTCTTTTTAGTATCCGTTCCTGGGGTACATATTTACACTCAAGAAAACCTCAAGGCTTATACCGAAAACTTAAACTATGTCGAAGACATTATTTATTCGCGTCGAGGTAATATTTACGATAATGAGGGCTCTGTGTTAGCAACCGATACCCAATCCTATAATTTAATCGCTTATTTAAGCACCAGCCGGATGAACGGCAACCGTCCTGCCCATGTGGTGGACAAAGCCGATACCGCCGCAAAGTTAGCACCAATCTTACAAATGGATGCTCAAGAAATTTTAGCTTACTTAAATAAGGACCTTTATCAAACCGAATTTGGCACCAAGGGCCGAAACCTAACCTTGAACCAAAAACGAGCCATTGAAAACTTAAAATTACCTGGCCTAGGCTTTGTTAACTCCTTTACACGCGTGTATCCGAAAGGGAATTTAGCGTCTAATCTCTTAGGCTTAGCAACCTATAACGACGAATCGAAAATTACGATTGGTCGTTCTGGGGTAGAAGCACTATATAACGACCTATTAGCCGGGACCAATGGCACCCAAATCGCTCAAAAAGATAAATATGGATTCATCATCGATCAAGACACCGTCACCATCGATGCTGCGGATGATGGCAACGATGTGTATTTAACCATCGATCAATCCATGCAAGAAAGTTTAGAAGCCAGCTTTAAAATCACAGAAGAAGAAGTTGGAGCAACCCTCGCTTTCGGTGCCATTATGGAAATTAAAACGGGAAAAATCCTAGCTATTGGTCAGTCGCCGGCGCTTGATTTAAAAAATCCAACCGATAATTACTTTAATTATGCGGTTCAAGGCAGTTTTGAACCTGGATCAACAATGAAAGCTTTTTCTTATGCCGCATATATCGATCAAGGCCTCTACGATGAAGAACGACTCGTCGATACCCGTGTCTTTTATGTGGGCAGTGACAATGGCGTGCTCTATCAGTCCGATGTGCCAACCCGTCATGGAACCGTCACCAATGCCGGATCGCGCGACTATGGAAAACGTACCCTGGATTGGTCGTTTCCAATGTCTTTAAACGTAGTTACGTCGATGATGGTCGATGAAATGGGGGCCGAATCTTATTTACAATACCTAAAAGATTTTGGTTTTCTTTCTTCGGTTGATACCGACCGCTTAGAAAATCCGGCGGGTCGTATTGCATATAAATATCCATTAGAACAAATTAATACTTCCTTTGGTCAAGCCATTACCGTGTCGACGCTGCAGATGTTACAGGCGTATTCTGCGATTTTATCGGATGGCACGATGGTGAAACCGTATATTATTGATCACATTATTGATCCTGAAACCCAAGAGTTGGTCTATGAAGGACAAACCACCATTGTTGGTAATCCAATCAAACCAACCACAGCAAAGAAAATGCAAGAATTAATGTATGACCTCGTTCATGGACCTTATCACTATGGAAACTATGCGACCGAAAATGTAGAAATCATGGCCAAAACGGGAACAGCTCAAGTCGCTACCGCTTCGGGTGAATATAGTAAAGACGAAACCTTCCATAATGTCATGATTGGTTTACCAGCGGATAATCCTCAATACATGTTTTTCTATGGTTATAAGGCCCCATCGGGTAATGCCCGTGCCTACGATACCCGGGAAGCCCATCGGAATCTCGTGGATGCGATTACGATTCGTTATTTAAGAAATCAAAACCAAGACGACCAAAAAGATCATAATAACGACATTCGGGAAATATTACTTCCTCAATTAACTAATCACACAATGAATTATGTCAATCAAAAAGTCGAAGATTTGGATTTAAATATTGTTAAAATAGGTCATGGCGATCAAGTGTTGGCCCAATTACCATTAGGCAATACGACGATGCTCAATAATCAAGTTGTTTTTATTAAAATGGCACAAGACGACCTAACTATGATAAACTTACAAGCGATGAGTCGAAAAGATGTTTCAAATTTCGCCCAACTCACGGGTTTAGAACTAGAAATTGAAGGGCAGGGCACCGTCACTGCGCAATCAATTGAGGTTGGACAACCTATTCAAGCCGGCGATCGACTCAAAGTTATTTTAGAATAAGGAGTTACGTCAATGTCGCCAATCGTTCTTACTGTTTTAGCCATGATGATTAGCTTTAGTCTGGCTGTTTTCACATATCCAAAAGTTATTCCCTATTTTCGGTCTTTAAAAGTGAATCAATCCGTGTCCGAATACGCTTTAGATGCCTTTAAGGACAAACCCGTTACCCCGACTTTGGGTGGAACGGTCTTTGTGGCTGTTTCCCTTCTGGTCTCCCTGGTTGGGTATGTCCTCGTTCATCATTTTTGGCGATATACGTGGCGGGTTGATCATTTTTGGTTAGTTTTCGCAGCGTATGAGGGTTATTCGTTGATTGGTTTATGGGACGATTATAAAATTATTAAAGAAGGCAAAAACGATGGTTTAAGCCCTTGGCTCAAAGCTGGGCTGCAGCTGGTTTTAGCGATCATTTTCTTTTATATTTATCAAGAGGCGGGAAATCCCTTAGTTTTGAATTTTCCAATTATTAATCAAGCCCTACCTTTGGGTTTTTTATACATTTTATTGATTTTAGTCATGTTTGTCGGTAGTAGTAATGCCGTGAACATCACCGATGGCATGGATGGCTTAGCTGGTGGTACCTCGATGATTGCTTTGGTGCCGTTCATGATTTTTGCGCATTCCCAACAATCGTATTTGTTATTAATTCTCTTAGGCTCGATTTTAGGATCGTTGGCGGGCTTTCTCCTGTTTAACCATAAACCGGCCAAAATCTTTATGGGCGACTGTGGTTCCTTAGGTTTAGGCGGGATGTTTGCGGCATTGGCTTTAGTTTTGAGCAAAGAAATCATTCTCATTATTGTTGGTGGTGTCTTTGTTTGGGAAACGATGACTGTCATTTTACAAATATTAGCGGTTAAGACGATTAAAAAACGGATTTTCAAATACACACCAATTCATTATTCCTTCATTATCTCGGGCTGGCGTGAACAAGCGGTCGTACTGATGTTTTATCTTGTCGGATTTATCTGTGCCTTACTTGGCCTTTGGTTGGGCTTTTTATGAAACGAGCCCTTGTTTTAGGTGGCTCGAAGTCGGGCAATGCGGTTGTCAAGCTTTTGTTAGCTCAAGGATACCAAATCATTTGGGCAGATGATGGCGAGATTAAAGTCGACCAAGATCTTGATGTTTCCAATATTACATTTTATCAACATGGTATAAATATGGAATTAGGGGAGTTGAAGGTGGATATCGTGGTAAAAAATCCAGCGATTCCCGAAAGTCACCCCGTCGTCACCTATTTAGCGGAGCGGTATTTTATTTATACTGAAAGCGATCTGGCTTTTTTGTATTCCAAAAACTTTAAATATGGTGCCATTACCGGTACTAATGGAAAAACAACCACGACGGCGTTATTAGACCACCTCTTAGAAGGGGGCGAACTGCCTCATCAAGCCTGCGGAAACATTGGGTTACCGCTCAGTGAAATGGCTTATCGTTGGGGACAACAAC
The DNA here is from genome assembly GCA_050309795.1 of Erysipelotrichaceae bacterium. Taxonomy (GTDB): domain Bacteria; phylum Bacillota_I; class Bacilli_A; order Erysipelotrichales; family Erysipelotrichaceae; genus JBNRMW01. The sequence goes on from JBNRMW010000009.1 coordinate 27,318, forward strand.
CAGCGAACATCGCTTTAGAACTATCTAGTTTTCAAATCGATGGCTTATTGTTTTTTAAACCTAAAGTAGCTACCATCTTAAACTTAGCACCGGATCATTTAGATCGATATTATTATGCCGAAAATTATTATGATTCGAAATTTAAGCTTCTTAAAAATATGGACCGTGAAGACATCTTTTTAAGAAACATAGATGACCCCGAAATTATGCAACGAGCTCGCTATTTAAACTGTCAAGTGATTGATTTTTCGCTAAAGGAAAAAGCGGATGTCTATATTCAAGCCAATATGGCTTTTTACAAAGATCAATTTCTCTTCTCTATAGATGATTTACCCGTTAAAGGTCCACATAATGTACAAAACGCCTTGGTCGCCAGCATGATGGCCCTCATTCTAGGCGTACCATTAGACCAAGTCCAAGCCCGACTCAAAACCTTTGAAGCTGTGAAACATCGCCTCCAGCCCGTTAAAACGGTCTTAGGGCGCCAGTTTATCAACGATTCTAAAGCGACCAATCCCGAAGCGACGATGGTAGCCTTAGACAGCTTTGAGCAACCCGTTATTTTATTAATGGGTGGTTATGACAAACAACTTGGTTTTGAGCAGCTCTTACCATACGAACCTAAAATGAAAGAAGTGATTCTCTTTGGTGAAACAAAAGAAAAACTCAAAGCGCTCTTTCCAAAGGGACATGTGGTGGAAAATGTAGAAGAAGCGATGTCCTTAGCAATACAAATCTCTCAAGAAGGGGATATTGTTTTACTATCTCCAGCCTGTGCTAGTTTTGACCAGTATAAGAGCTTTGAAGAACGTGGGGATCATTTTGTCGCATTGGTGGAAAAACTTACACCGTTTATTTAAGTTTAGAGTATAAATTTAGAATGTGAAATTCATGACTTAGAAAAAGTAATGAAAATAAGAACAGCCTTTTTAAATTGGCTTGTACTTATAACGAGAAATTATTATTATTTAATCATTAATATATTTAAAAGACGCATGAAAGCTAGTGTCAATTGTCATAGTATAGAAATATAATCAGGTTATAGCGAAAATTTACGCGTTGCTTCTTTTGAATAAATATGAGTTTAATTGATCGTTAACTTTTTTAAATAAATTTACCCAATTAAGGAAAAAACATAATAAAAAATTCTTAAATTAAAAAACATCCGTATAGCCATTGAAAAATGGTTTGTTTCTGTTGTTTTATAGCATCCATGCTTTATGCTAAAATAAACTACATGAAACTAAAATATATAACAAACGACACGTTACACCCAGAACTGGAAAAGGCCAATCCCTTAGTCCAAAAGCTGATCAATCCCATTGTTAATCCAAATCAATCGTTAGAAGAGCTGAAAAACACGCCTCATAAACGTTGTGAGGACATGGTTTTACGTCAAGCGGTCGCTTTCATGCAGGACATCTCCATGAAAGGTTTAAAGACCATGATTGTTGGGGACTATGATTGTGATGGTATTTGCTCCACGACGATGCTGGTCCGCTTATGCGACAAGCTGCAGATGGCGTATGGCTACTATATTCCCAACCGCATCGAAGAAGGGTATGGTTTACAGCCTAGCTTAGTTCAAGACATAGCTGATAAGGATTACCAAGTTCTAATCACTGTCGATAATGGTGTGAAAGCCCAGCCGGCTTTGGAATTAGCCCAACGCTTAGGTTTACGGGTTATGGTTATCGATCACCATCAACTTCAACAAGAAGTACTTTGTGAAGTTCTCTATCACACCGATTTACTGAGCACCTGGTTTCAAAACCAATGCGCCAGTGGGCTTTTGGCCACTCTGATGGATGCGATGGACGTACTAGACGACTATGATCTCGCGTTAGCTGCTATTGGAACGATTGGTGATATGATGCACCTGAGTCAACATAACCGTTATCTCGTTCAAGCTGGCATCAAACAATTGAATCAACATCGTTATCCAGCCATTGATTTCTTATTAAAACGTTCGGTCAAAGCCTATGATGCTAGCGTCGTGAGTTTTAATATTGTGCCCGTCTTAAATGCGGTGGGGCGTTTAAACGATCCGACCGTTAAAATATATCAAATGGTCGCTTATTTAGTTGAACCAAATCAAAAAGGTTTAAAAGAAAATGCAAGCATCATTAAATCCATAAATGAAAAACGTAAACAACTAACCCAAAAACATTTAAAACAAGCGGAGCAACTCTTAGCGGATGAGCAAAATATCCAAATACTTATGGCGGATGGTTTCCATGAAGGCATCATTGGGATTGTGGCGGGTCATCTAGCCAATCGGCTCCAAGTTCCAGTTATGGTCGGAACTGAAAATCAAGGACTGTATAAGTTTTCTGTACGCAGTCCGTTCATGGATATTTATGCGGTTTTAGAAACGTATTCTGTTCGCTATTTTGAAGCTTTTGGGGGCCATGAGAAGGCGTGTGCTTTTTCCATAAAACCTGAAAACTTTGAAGCGTTTAAAGCGGAGTTATTAGCTGAGTTTCAAACCCTTGAAATCAGTGAACCGGTACAGGAAGTGATTCAATTAGAAACAAAAGATTTGAAAATAGAATACTATGACCAACTCTTACAATACGAACCCTTTGGACAAGGCTTTCCCCGCTTTCCAGTAGTTATCGATGGGCATTTACTCAAGGGATTTCCCATTAAAGATATTGGACGTAAATGGACAATTCAAGATAGCCAGGATTTAACCGAAGTGGTGACCTTTGGTGTGGACAAAAATCTCGACATTAGTCATACGAGTGTCCAAATCGTTGGGGACTTACAGAAAACGTATAACCAACAAAAGCTCAGTTTGTTAGCCACGAAGATTCTGATTTAAGTATGCTATAATACACCTGTTATCGGAGGAATAGAAATGAATTTGTATGACAAAATAGCAAGCATCCCAGATTATCCCATCGAAGGGGTCTTATTTCGGGATATAACCCCATTAATGAACGATGGCGAAGCGTTTCGGAAAGCCGTGAATTTAATGATTGATTTCGCCAAAGAAATGGAAGCTGAAGTGGTCGTTGGACCAGAATCCCGAGGATTCATTTTCGGATGTCCCGTCGCGTACGATATGGGCATCGGTTTTGTACCGGTTCGTAAACCAGGAAAACTCCCACGCGAAACGGTTGCCTATAGCTATGATTTAGAATATGGATCCAACGAATTACATATCCATGCGGATGCGATCAAACCAGGTCAAAAAGTCATCATCATCGATGATTTACTCGCAACCGGAGGTACGGTTGAAGCGACGGTGAAACTGGTCGAGTCGATTGGTGGGGAAGTCGTTGGCTGTGCGTTCTTAATTGAACTTTTAGATTTGAAAGGGCGCGAAAAACTCGGCGATTTACCTATTTTATCCATTCTTTCCTACGAATAGAAAAGAGGTTGTATGGCGCGTTATAAGTCGTATACAGACGCGGACTTTTTAAAACAAGTTCGTTCATACATCACCAACCAAGACGATTTGGATGATATCCAAAAAGCCTTGGCTTTTGCGCATGAAAAACACGCCCCTCAAAAACGAAAATCCGGTGAACCCTATATGGTTCATTTGGTTAATGTTGCCTATATCTTAGCCACCATGCATGTCTCGCCAGTCACTTTACAAGCGGGCTTACTGCACGATACGGTGGAAGATACCGATGCGACTTTGGCCGAACTGAGCGAGAAATTCTCCCCAGAAATTGCGGGACTAGTCGACTCGGTCACCAAGATTGGGAATATTCAATTCAAAGACGAAAAAGAATACTTAGCCGAAAACCATCGAAAAATCTTTATTGCGATGGCCAAAGATGTTCGGGTTATCTTTATTAAACTCGTCGACCGCTTACATAATATGCGGACCTTAGAATTTCATACCATTGAAAAACAACAAAAAATAGCTAACGAGACCCTATCGGTCTATGCGCCAATTGCGCATCGTTTAGGACTGAATGAAATCAAGAATGAACTAGAAGATATATCCTTCTTTTACTTGCATCCAGAAAGCTATTATGAAGTCGTCAAAATGGTCGACCAACGTAAAGCCGAACGCGACAGCCAAGTCGAAATGATGATTGGGGATATAGAAGTTTTATTAGACCAACACCAAATCCCGCATCGGGTTTTTGGCCGCTCCAAACATCTATATTCCATTTATAAAAAAATGATTACCAAAGCCAAACGCTTTGATGAAATCCTCGATCTCTTAGCCATCCGCATCATCACCGATGATGAGGTACGTTGCTATGAGATCTTAGGCTATATTCATGCCAAGTATCGACCAATTCCTGGTCGGCTTAAAGATTATATTGCCATGCCGAAAATGAACTTATATCAATCGCTGCACACGACCATCGTTGGGGAAGGTGGAAATATTTTTGAAGTTCAAATCCGCACCGAAGAAATGGACATGATTGCCGAAAAAGGGATTGCGGCACACTGGCGCTATAAAGAAGGCGCCTCCAGTTCAGCCAAGAAAGACCAACAAGAAATTGAAGAAAAACTCGCCCTCTTTAGAGACCTTGAAGTCTTAACCGAAGGTGGTAATACCTCGGCTCAAGAGTATATGGAAGTCTTACAGCGCGATATCTTTGAAGCCAATGTCTATGTCATGACCCCAAAGGGCCGAGTAATCGACTTACCAGCGGGAGCAACGCCAATTGATTTTGCGTATCGTATTCATACCGAGGTAGGCCATAGCACCGTTGGTTCTTTAGTCAATGGCACTTTAGTTCCTTTGAATACCGAACTCAAAACCGGGGACGTTGTCCAAATAAAAACAAATAAAAACAATCCAGAACCAAGTTCCGATTGGCTCAATTTTGTGAAAACCAATCATGCCCGTAATAAAATCCGTGCGTTTTTACAAAAGAAAGAAGCCGAAAACCGTAAGGATGTCATCTCCAAAGGCGAGCACATGTATAAACAAGAATTAAAGGCACGGGAACTTGACGAAAAAGAATGGATGGTCAAAAGTAAACTTGAACCCATTTACCAGAGTTTTAATCTGAAATCAATGGATGAATTCTTTTACGCGATAGCCGTTAAAAGCTTAACCCTGTCGGCCGTTTTTGAAAAAATAAATGCCCAACGGGGACATAGCAGTGTCTTCGACATTTCCTCCTTATTTAAGCAAAAACAACGGACACCACGAACCGTTTCTAAATCCGGGGTCATCGTTCAAGGCATCGATACGATGATGGTCTCCTTAGCAGGCTGTTGTTCACCCGTCCCTGGCGATGAAATTATCGGGTATATTTCCAAAGGGAAAGGGGTAAAAGTGCACCGCACCGACTGCCCAAATATTATAAATGAAAAAGCACGGCTTATTTCTGTGCAGTGGGATGATCAATCAACGATTACCAACTATGAAGTACCGTTGAAAATCAAAGCCTTTGATCGCCAATTCTTACTAACCGATGTGGTAACCGTCACTTCCCAAAATAAGATGACCATCGTTGAAGTTAACGCGTTTGTGGACGAAGATAAAATCCACTCCACCATCAACATTCGCGTCTTAGTCAAAGATGCTCAACATTTGAGAACGTATATTTCAAATCTGTTAAAAGTCGATACAGTCATTTCCGTTGAACGGGATATCTTGTAAAAAAATCTTCGAACACCTGTAAAAAATGGGTCACCTTTCAAAGTAAATGCGATAGAAAGTAAAAATTGAAGAATTGATAAAGGAACGACCTTTTAAAGCGATAATATAAGGAAATTAAATTCAAAATCGACTATAATTAATGTAATCAGTAAAA
>JBNRMW010000010.1:0-75603 GCA_050309795.1 Erysipelotrichaceae bacterium
TACTTATACAGATCGAACAGAATCGCTATGACCACACTCAATTATCTAACACCAATTGAAAAAAGAATCGAACTTACAGCTCGATTCTACTAAGATAACTATCCAATTCATTTCAACTAGACCATTTATTCTTAAGAATGCGGTCTCACATCATTTACAAGTGAACATTGCAACGAACAACTAAATAAACAAACCAAAAGGAGAAAAATATTTACGTTTGAAAATTCGCTAGAGGGAGAGAGAGAGAGAGAGATTTGTCTGTAATCACATAATTCAATACAACCATCTATTCTAAAACATAATTTACACAGGATTCTATCTATTCCAAGAAAAAATTATTGAAATCTTTGACATTAAAAATCAAAATAATAAAACTCTTTCCGCTTATAAACAAAATTAAACAGAAACAAAATCATAAAGAGTACACATCAATTATCACAGAAATGTTTTAACAAAATATCCACATTATCAACAATATTAAAATTAATTTCTAAGTATCTTCGGCCTGCTTTTCCCATGTTTAATACCCGCTCCCTATTAATGCTCAATTCCTTTGCACAATTTATAAAGCCATTTATATCTCCGCTTTCCACCCATAAACCGCAACCCGCTTCTCTCAAAATATCTTTAAGATCCGTATTAGGGTCTGTGGCTGCTAAAACAGCTAGCTGATTTTCCATATATGATGTTAACCGTGACGGAATGTTTGGAATTGTAAATCGTTTATCTAGAAAGATCAATCCAATATCAGCGAATTTAACAAGTTCGTCGTATTCATGCTTAGGCAACTTAGGAATTAATCTTACATTCAATTTCCTATTTTGAGAAAGTACGTTTTCAATTAATTTATATTCTGTTCCTCCACCAACTATGACTAAATATCCATTTGTTACTTCATCAAACCTCTCAATTACATCAATAACAAAATCAATTCCTTGGGGTTTTCCAAGATTTCCACCATACAGAAAAACAATTTTATCTTTAGGAATTTTTAGATTTTCTATAGTTAATTGCCCTAGCTTGTTTAAATCATCCAAATTAATGGGTGAAATAGAATTCGGAAATATCTCAACTTTATTCGGATCAATCTCACTATTCTTTTTGAGTATATATTCTTTATTAGCTTTTGACATACAACCAATTATATCTGAATTATTATATAATTGAATTTCCTTTCGTCTGAAATACTTCCAAATTAAGCTTCCTTTTTTCATTAATCTAATATCCACAGCATTTTGCGGAAAGATATCTTTTAACATGAGATAAGTAATCGCTCCATGTTTGATTTTAAAATGTTTAACAACCCGATTAAACGTTATTGGAGGCGTTGAATACAATATAACGTCAAATTTAACATCCTTAAAGTATTTATTTATTTCTTTTAAATATAAGTATTCAACACTAATTGTGGCTATACCTTTTTCAATTAAATTTTTGTTTTTTGTAATATTTCCCGTTCTTATCTTTAATTGATGAATATTATTTCTAGATGATATTTCAGTTGGTAGATTTGTTCTTTTTTCTCTAGCGGAAACTACATACATATTAATACCCTTTATACTAAGTTCTCTAATTAAATCGGTGTATATTCCCCTTTGCTTAATGTCTTCAATACTAGAGATAGTCAAAAACAAGATATTCACAAAAAATCACACTCCTTTCGTTTTTACTTAAAGAAATTATCATTATTGATTAAAATTTCCTATTTAATTCCACTAACTCATTCATATTTCTTAATTCTCTTATAACTGTTTGATTAAACTTCATCATATAAATGTTTTCTCTATAATTTCCGATACTTGGAACATTCTCAATTCCTTTTAAATTTTTGATAATAAAATCAATTAAATTTACTTCACATGCATGTGCATGCGGATATCCACCACCAAATCTTGGATTAATTTCAGAAATATAGTATTTACCTTCTCTTTCGAATATATCCATATCTAACACACCAATAAATGGAAAAACATCTAAAATTCTTTCGATAAAACTGAATAGATTCTCATCTATGAATGAAACAGATTTATCAGTTTCTCCAGCTCTCATCTTTATTTTTCTTTTTGTAAATATTGCAGATGTTTTACGACTTACTAAATCAACGTATATATCTGCTCCGATTTCTTGACCCGACATATATTCTTGAATTATTAAATCATCGTATTTTTCAAACAGATATATTAGTTCGCCAAGGGATTCAACTCGATTTATATTAGTACTAGCACTGCCTTTTCTAGGCTTAACAAAAATTGGAAACATTATATTGCCTAGATTATGATCCATTACAAATGTCTCAATATTTTTGTATGTTTTTACTGTGTTGATATTCTTTTCCTGCATTGCTTTAAAAAACGCAAATTTGTCTAAACACATTTCAATTAAATCATATTCTGATACCACTGGGAGTACGTTTATTTCCAAAAATCGCTCCTTATTTAATGATATTAGACTCAATTCTGGGTCAATCAAAGACAAGACAGCATTTATTTCGTTAGCTACACAAATATCTAAGATTTTATCAATATAATTATCATCCGAAATTCTAGGAACAATAAAATATTTATCCGCCTCATATAAAGCTGGAGCCAATTTACTACAGTCAGCAGCAAATACTTCACCCCTACCATTAAGTTCTTTTTTAAAGTATTGGACAATTTTGTTCCTTGTACCAACACTTAATAAAAGAATGTTTATGCTTTCTTTCATATCTAAATCACCTTTCAATCAATTGTTATTGTTTTTATACTGAACAAATCAAAGAAATTTTTCCATAATTAATACATTTTCGTAATTCCCGTTAATATATCTTTCATCTTCTAACTTACCAATAACATTAAAGCCTTGCTTTAACCAAAGTTGGAAGCCGCTTTCATTAGATTCAACCACATTTAACTTTATTTTTCTTAAATTCAATACTTTTTTAGCATAATTTTCGATTAATTGATAGCTCTCTTTTGCATAGCCTTGCTTTTGGTGTTCGGTATTACCTATGAAAAGGCCAATTTCTGCTGTTCCATTAACCCAATTTATATCATATAAACCAACCATACCAATAGTATCATTATATTGCGTTGATATAATGAATCGTTTGTTATTACCACTTAAATCTATAAGTTTTTCTATCCACGTCTCGTGTTGATCGATTGAAATTGGCGAATATCCACCTCCAAGATACCTATATACAGATTCGTCGTTCTTCCATTTATTCAAATTTGGTAAATCACTCTTTAAAATCGGTCGTAAATAAACTCTTTCTCCATATAAAGTTTTATTCATATTACCCTCCATATATATTCTTCCTCTTTAACAGTGCAGGAATTGTTAAAATAACAATTTTTATATCCAATAAAATTGAAGCCCTTTTTACATACTCTAAATCTACTTTCATTCTTTGATCCCATGATACTGAATTTCTTACTGTGATCTGTGATAGTCCAGTAATTCCCGGTTTCATTGAGAACCTATCTTTGGCCCATTTGGGATATTTTTCATATCCATCATATGGAAAATAAGTAACTGGTGGACGGGGGCCAACTATACTCATCTCACCTATAATTACGTTAAATAATTGGGGCAATTCGTCCAAACTTGTTGAACGTAAAAATGAGCCTAGTTTAGTTATTCGAGGATCAGATTCATCTTTAACAGTTAGTCCATCACCAATTTGTTCTGCATTTACTACCATTGTTCTAAATTTGAGTATTTTGTATACATTTCCATTCTGCCCAAGTCGGTCTTGCTTGAATAATATCGGACCCTCTGATGTAATTTTTATCATCAAACTAATAATCAATATAAGCGGAGACAAAATCAGCAAACCCAAACTACTAGAAACAATGTCCAAAAATCGTTTGAAGAATGGATATATATTAACCATTAAACATCACCGCGCTTCCAAACTTGCTTGATAACAGCACATACGCGCTCTAAATCTTCGTCTGTCATCTTTGTATCCGATGGTAAACATACACCATTATCATACAAGTCGTTACTTACCCCAGTTCCAAAATATGGATACTTTTCGAAAAATGGTTGTAAATGCATTGGTTTCCACACTGGCCTTGACTCGATATTTTCTTCTTCTAGCGCGACGATCACGTCCAATGGTCTAATTTCTCCATTCAATTGAATTGTAGACAACCAATAATTAGAAATGTTTTGTTCATCGTTTGGCATAAAAGAGATACCGTCAAGATTTCCAAGTTCTCTTTGATAATAATCAAAGATATATTTTTTCTTTTCAACCCTTTGTTCTAAAACTTTTAATTGTCCCCTACCGATTCCAGCTACAACGTTACTCATTCGATAATTGTAGCCCAGTTCGCTGTGTTGATAATGTCTCGCTTTATCACGAGCTTGTGTCGACCAAAATCTTACTTTTTCAATTCGCCCTTTATTATTGGAAACTAGCATCCCACCCCCTGAAGTGGTAATAATTTTATTTCCGTTAAAAGAAAAGATTCCGTATTCACCAAAAGTACCCGTATGCTTGCCTTTGTAATAAGAACCCAATGATTCAGCTGCATCTTCAATTAAAGGAACTTCATAGCGATTACAAATGTCCATTATCTCATCTAAATCAGCTGGAATTCCATACAAGTGTACAACAATAACCGCTTTAATTTTAGAACCATATTCATTCAAGGCTTGTTCAAGAGCGATTGGATCCATATTCCAAGTCTCTATATTGCTATCGATAAACACAGGAATGGCATTTTCATAAATGATTGGATTAGCCGTAGCTGAAAACGTCAAAGATTGACACGCTACCATGTCCCCTTCTTTAATGCCAATAGCCTTTAATGCCATATGAATCGCTGCTGTGCCGGAGTTTAGAGCAGCCGCATAGGCTGTCCCAACTTTAGTTGCTAATTCCTCTTCAAAACCGGTGACATTTGGTCCTAATGGTGCAATCCAATTTGAATCAAACGCCTCATTGACATACTGCAACTCATACCCTTCGTCACTCATATGCGGTGAGCTTAAAAATATCTTTTCTTTTTTCATACTCACTTAGTTCCTCCCTGTATTACGTACGTATCTACAATCTCTGATAATGCCACTTTAATGGTTTTACTATCCGATATATCGGAACACACAATTTTATTCAATTGATTAATTTGTTTTCTAAAGGAATCTTCATCCATTTCGATTGGTTTCCCAATATGGATTAAATGGTTCGGCGTTTCTTGCATACCTTCTTCTTCCATTAATAGTTCTTCGAAGAGCTTTTCTCCAGGTCTTAGTCCTGTAATTTTGATGTCAATATCTTTGTTTGGTTCATACCCAGATAATCGAATGAGATTTTCAGCCAACTCGTAAATACGAACCGGTTTACCCATTTCTAAAATAAAGATCTCGCCACCCTGCGCATAATAGCCCGCTTGTAGCACCAAAGCGACCGCTTCGGGTATTGTCATAAAATATCGAGTAATGTCTCTGTGGGTCACTGTAACCGGCCCACCTTCTTCAATTTGCTTTTTGAACAAAGGAATCACCGATCCGTTAGAACCAAGGACATTGCCAAAGCGTACAGCCACAAACTCTGTTTTGGAATCTTTATTCAATACTTGAACAATCATTTCACAGATCCGTTTCGTTGCACCCATTACATTGGTTGGATTGACCGCTTTGTCGGTTGAAATCAAAATAAACTTCTCAGCATGATGCTTAATAGCCATCTTACCAACGTTAAGAGTCCCGAATACATTGTTCTTCACTGCTTCGGATGGACTTCGCTCCATCAAAGGAACATGTTTATGCGCAGCAGCATGGAAAATGATTTGAGGCTTAAGTTCTTCAAACAATTCATCTAATCGTTCCCTATCGCGAACCGATCCAATAACAACGTCTAAATTTAAGTTCGGATAACGTGTCTGTAGTTCTATCTGCAAATCATAGGCATTATTTTCATAAATATCAAAAACAACCAACTTTTCTGGTGAGAACGTCGCAATCTGCCTACAGAGTTCACTACCAATAGATCCACCTCCACCAGTGACTAAGACCGTTTTGTTTTTGATATAGTGGGAAACTTCTGCTGTATTCAGCTTCACTTCTGCCCGCCCCAATAAATCAACAATCTCAACGTCTCTAATATTCGAATAATCCAAACCATGTTCGACAATTTCATAAACACCTGGAACTGTTTTTACTTTAACTTTTAATCCTGATAAAAGGTTTATAATTTCTTTTTTCTCTTCTGTTGTTATACTCGGAATCGCGAAGATTACTTCATCAACCCCTCGTGATTCAACAATATTTCTTAATTCATGCCGGGAGCCCATAACAACAGCTCCTCGAATTTGACTACCTAATTTGGTAACGTCATCATCAATGAGTCCCAAGACTTCCATATTGTTGTCTAAGCGATTTTCAATTTCTTTTAAAACTAAACTAGCGGCTTGCCCTGCTCCAATAATTAATACACGCTTTTTATCTTTAGACTTCATTATTCCTTTTCCGTAAACTAAACGAGTCTCTACACGATAGTAAAAACGCAACGAAAGGATGAATAAGAACGCAATCATTTCAAAAATAATTAACAAGGTAAAAACAAACTGTGTTGACCATAAATTAAATACAAATAAAGTAATTGACGACGAAATGAATGCTAGGACAATATTAATATAGTCAACAAAACCTGCATTTTGCCAGATCCGATTATATAGATCAAAAACAATAAACCAAATAACATTAATGAAAATAGGTGCCCAAAACCACAAGGAAATATCCGAGAGATAGTTTTGAATATTAGAAAAACCAAACTTTAAGAGCACTGCCATCACATGCGCAACAACTAATAACAAGACATCTAATATTAATAAAGTTCCCTGTCTAATTCGCAACTAAATCCCTCCAATCCTAATCAAGTATATCATAAATAACTTATGAGTTAGACTATTTCAAAACTTGTGCTAATGCGGCCCGAACTTTTTCCATAGAACTCTGATATGGAACCATGACATAAATGTTTTGGTTCGGTATCTTATAAGATTTTCTAGTGTAAATTCCCTTTCCATTCAACTGAGATTGACTCACCACATTCCAGCCACCACTGGCAAGTTGGCTCGAAACCAGACGGCTTATCAACGAAGACGGGATGTTGGTATCAACATTGGCTGAAACAGCATTCACGAGATTGGTTAGATTCAAAACAGAGTTGACAGAGGATAATTTAGCTATAATCGCCTTAATCACTTCCATCTGATGGATTCCACGAGTAAAGTCTCCGCCAGGAACCGTCTTACGTGTTCTTGAAAACTCTAAGGCTTGGGTGCCATTCAAGGTATTTCTACCCTTAACAAAACGAGAACCCGAATGACCAGTAAAGGTGTAATGGGAATTAACTTGAATTGGACCAACAATATCGACAATACGAATTAATGATGTAAAGTTCACCTTCGCATAGTAATCAATGGGCATATTAAAGTAGTTCGCAAAGGTTTGTTGTGTACAACGGACACCACCTAATCCAGAGTGCGTCACTTTATCCCAATTATTGTTGAAACAAGAAATTGGTAAATAGGCATCTCTTGGAATCGATGCTAACGCGATTTGGTGGGTATCCATATTCACCGACATCAACATGTTAACATCGCTTCTCGAAGCTGCACTTATAACATTCGAGCGGGTGTCGATACCACTAATTAAAATAGTAAACGAGTTTTTACCCACTTCAATTGGGTCGGTAACCGGAAGCCCTGTGGTTCCATCGTCGTCCGGATCTTGTCCTGGTTCCAATTCAATTGGCAAGGTCGGAATCTCAACATTTGTTTCAGGTAGGGCTTCCCCACCGGTTTCTTTGTCTACCTCATATGAAAACTGAGCTAGTATTCGAGTATCGGTATCAAATTTACTATGGGTATCGGTGTCGACAATAATGTCTCTGAAACCTTCATCTAAAATGAGAACTTCAACGGTTTCTTCATAAAGCGCATTAACGGCGTTCTCTACAGAGTTAAAAGTAGTCAAATTTTCAGTGACAAGCAGTTCATTACCTTTAACTTCTAAGAAATGGTTATAGGAATCATTGTTAGCGCTCGAAAAGTTTGCGAATGTTTTGCCTTTCGCTTGATCAATTTCGGTAATAGGTGAATTAGCCATGACAACTAAGGAAACCAAATGGGACTCGGATTCTTCATAGTTAAATAAACGATTAAATTCAACTTGAGTATAAATTAAAGCGACACTCAACAAAATGTTGATTATTGAAATGAAAATCTTGCCACCATTTCGTCTTAATAACAGTCCAATTAAAAAGAGCAATAAGCCACTCAAACCCACTATCAAGGCAATTTTCCAGCCAATAAGTTTATTAAATAAAACAGCAAATACTAATAAAACAATTGAAATTACTAAAAAGATATTCCCAATATTACTTTGTTTTCTTTTGTTTTGTTTTCTTGACATAAAGTTCTCCTGTCACTTGGTGTAAGTACCATACAAAAAGTCAATTGGCCTACTGGCTCTAGACAATTTTAGCATATTGGTATTTATAAAACCAGATTACCGTTAATTCATACCATTAAAAAAACATAAACTAGCACTGCTCGAAATTTCAAATACTTGAGAACATAATATATGGTACAATTTAATAACAATGGAAATTATAAACCACTTCTAGAAAATGAATACAATCGTTTCAAGACTTTAATTAATTGGTTAAAATGTTGTTAGAAAAGGTGGGTAATTATAAGATGCAAAGTATAAATCTTGTTTCATTAATAGATATTCAAAAATCTACTTCACCAGAAATTAGAAATGATTATTATCAAAAAATGAACATTCAACTGAAGGATCATGAATTCGAATGTTTGTCCGAAATGCTGAGTCTATTTAGCAAGCATTCACCAATATCTTTATTTGATAGTTTTTTTGTCAATTATACAATCAAGCAAATTGGTAAAGAATTTGATTTATTGCGAATTACTGAAGATCTCGTTTTAAATATAGAACTAAAATCAGAGCTTGACGAAGAGAAAATTTCTAAGCAAATCAAAAGAAATTTTTACTATTTAAAAGCTCTAAACAAAAAAACATGTATCTTCACTTATGTTTTGTCAACTAATTGTTTTTATATATTAAATGAGGATTCTGAAACTATTGAGAGCGTAGAAATGAATGTGATTCTTGCCAAGTTAAACGAGCAAACAAGTAAATTCATAAACCCTAATTCACTTTTTGTTCCATCAAATTATTTGGTTTCTCCTTTTAATAGAACCGATGAATTCGAACAAGGTAACTATTTCTTAACACAACACCAAGAAAAGATAAAAAATCACATACTAAAAGAAAGAAACAACACCTTATTTTGTATAACAGGTTCGGCTGGAACCGGTAAAACGCTTCTTGTTTATGACTTAGCAAGAGAATTTATGTTAAGAAACATGAAGACAATGATAATCCACGGTGGATACCTAAATAACGGGCAAAAACAACTCAATAAATCAGGATATGTAATTGAGGAAATAAGTCAAGTTAACAATATTCAACATATTGCATCAAGTTATGATGTTATCATTATCGATGAAGCACAACGTATATCTGTTGCGCAATTTAATAATATCTATGAAAATTGCATTAAAAAAAAAACCACGTTGATTTTATCCTACGATCAAAAGCAAGTTTTATCGAAGAGGGAAGAAGAAAGCAATATTGGTGAATTATTCAAACAAAGAACATTGAAGCAATTCCATTTTACCTTAACTAAAAAAATAAGAACTAACAAACATCTGTCCAATTTAATCATGGCCTTAATCGACAAGAAAAACAACTTTTCTGTACCTTCAAAGTTTATCAATTACACATACTTTAATTCATATGAAAACGCGATAGAATTTACAAAATTACTAAGAAAGCATAATTGGACATTTATTAACCCCACTGCATCCAAGTATAATCCCGAGGTGTATGACCGATACTACCTAAGCGATTCACAAAATACTCACAAAGTGATTGGGCAAGAATTTGATAAGGTTGGTCTAATCATCCCGCCAGAATTCACTTATAGTCTTGAAGGCAAATTGCTTTTTCGTTCTAGAAGTTATTATCATGCAGAAAAAATGTTCTATCAAGCAATTTCAAGAACGAAAAATGAAATTTGGTTCGTAATTGTTAAAAACGATGAAATACTAAATCGGTTGCTCGAAATTTCTGAAATTACATAAGCTCGAATTAAATAATTAACCACTAATCTCCACCCTTTTTATTCCATGCTGATTGTAGCGTTGATCCTCTGGTGGTGGGGTCATATAGTCGTTGTATAAATGAGTCAGATACGCCTTATAATTAACCTGAACAAGAAAGCTGCTATCCTCAAATTCATGTTCCATTAAATTAATACACCAATCCAAATACATCAACTCCTTATCAGGACCATACCAACCGCCCAAGGTAATGAGAAGCTCAGAACGGTCATATTGAGTATTGCATTCCTTTTCCATCCCTTCCAACAGACCAATGAGTTTTTCTCGGGATTGAAAACCAGCAACGAACTTTAAAAGCATTATGGATACTTTTTTGGTAAAAGTATCTGTATTAAATAAATATCCATTTTTAAGCTTCAACAAACGATTATAGTATTGATAACGATTATAAATATGGTGACGAATATCATAATCTTTAGGAATAAAATCATACGGGAAAATATCAATAAAAACGCCCGAATGTTCTTGAAGTGCTTCGTCTTGATTATCTTCAATCAGACTTGAGAATTTATATTGAAGCTTCGTAAAAGGTAAACCAAAGTTTGGATCGGTATGCCAATTTTGTAAAAAATATTTCCAACCCAATTCGTACTTAGCAACATCTAAAAACCGCCGATAGTCTCCACGAAGCATGCCAAAATCCATGTCGTCGTCCCAGGGGATAAAACCTTTGTGGCGAATCGCCCCGAGGGTTGTTCCAGCAATTGTAAAGTAAGCAATCTGATGCATATCACAAATGCGTTTAAATTCATTTGCTAATTCTAATTGAATTTCATGCATGGCTTGGAGTACTTCATTCCACTGTGCTTGTGTCGTATTTTTTGTTATTTCTATATTCATTTCTTCATCATCTCTTCATATACGTTTAAATAGTCTAGATAGCGGGCTTGTTTGTCAAAATTTAGAGCATGTTGTCGACACAAGGCTCTAAGCGTGTCTTGGGGCTCTAAATCAAGCTCAAACAACGTTTGTCGGAACGCATCAATGTTTTTGTCAATAACCCGTCCGGTGCGTTCATTGATGGTTTCAGGACTACCGCCTGTATCAAAGGTTATGACCGGACAACCACAGGCTTGGGCTTCCAAGTTCACCGTTGGAAAATTGTCTTCCAATGTTGGGTTAAACAAAACAAAGGCGCGGTTATAAAGATCCACTAACTCTTGAACATTATTCGTTCGTTGAATCAACGTTACCTCTTTGGATGTAAATAAACTTTCCTGTTGTTTATCCAACCCAACCAAGATTAAATGAAAGCCTTCCGGTATTTGGTGTTGAAACTCTACAAAATAACTCAATCCTTTCCGCGGTTCCCATTTCGAAGCAATACCCAAAATCAACTTCTTGTCCGTGGGTAAGTTATGGGGATTTTCTGTAACTCCTTTTTGTCTAAATACCTTTAAATCAATGCCATTGGGAATCGTTAAAGCTTTGTGCTTTAGAAAGGACTGCTTGACCAAACCCGTCAACCAATTCGAAGGCGAAACCATAACCGCTTGGGGCAATTGATTAAACACCTCCTTTTTCAAATTAAAGTTACGGGTCGAACGGTCCCAACCAATAGACTCCGGATAAGCATTTTTCTGAGGACAATCAAAACATTTTGTCTTCCAGCGATCACAGCCCACAAAATCAAAATAAGCACAATGACCCGTAAACGACCAACAATCATGCAATGTCCAAACCACCGGAACTTCTAGCTGTTTTAAACCCTTCACTAATTCAGGATAGTTCAAATAGTACCCATGGATATTATGTAAATGCACCACATCCGGCTTAAAAGCCTCCACGTGTTTCATAAAAGCCTTTGTCGCGAACTTGGAACGGAGCCCATGGTCGTCAAATAAACGACTAGACGCCAAATGAAGCCCCTGGTCAACCAAAGAACCAATCTTATATTGATTGTACCCTTCTAACGGTTTCCCCCGTCCAAACGCCACTAAAGGCTCATGTCCAAATTCTATAAGAACCTCGTGTAGATCCTTGACAATCCGACCAGTACTACCAAAACCAATCACACTATTAACCAGTAGAATCTTCATGACTTTCTTCCTCTAATTTACGTAAAAACTTCTGAGCACGCGTATAGCGCATGTCAAAGTAATCGTAAAAATCCATTCGTTGAGCATGCTTCATTAAACCCCAAATGGACCAAATAAAATCTTGGATTACCATACAAATACGAACATCCCGCAGTTCAACTGCACCATAGGCTTCTAAGAAAACAGCTTGCTGTTTTTTAGACATCTGAGACTCAACCATTAGACTTGCTAAATCCCAGGCGGGATGGTTATTCCCCGAGTATTCCCAATCGATTAAAAATAAACGGCCCGTTCTCTTATCAATAACAAAATTCTCGCACAAGGCATCACAATGACAAGCCACCTTAGTTTGATCTTTTAAAGTGGTATAAAGCTTCTGAACTCGTGCTTTCGTTTCTTCATAATCTTTCGGAAGCTTTACCCCATGCTTTATAACAATCTGTTCATAGCTCTCCAGTTCTTTCTGCCAATCAAAGTCGTTAACAAACACCAACCCACTCGTATGTAATTTCTTCAACAATTGAGCAGATTTTATTAAATAATATTCTTTTTCCAAAACCTTCGGACTATAGGTCAAGGCATTCGAAATATAGCTATTCACTTTTGAACCATCGTCACGATTAAAATAAATATGTGCCGTATTAATACCCAACAACGACATCAACGTACTATTCTCGTCTTCATAACGCCGATTAATAAACTCTTGGGTAAACGCTCCCGGAATACGAGCAACCACTTGTTTATCTTGGACCTTTAAATGGAAGTTCTGGTTCGTCAATCCACCAAGCCGCTTAATCGTTTCAACTTCTTTTCGACTAGTCACTTGAGAAACTAAAACTTTCGCTTTAAATTGACTATAGTGGGCTTCTCGCTTCAAAATCTTCTGATAGCGCTTCTTCACATTCTTTTTAGTCAGACCTCGAATACTTTTCGGCGACAAACAAACGACCTGTTCTTTTGGGTCAATACCAAAACTAATGGCTTCTAATAAGGTCTCTGCTTTACCGATTTTATTAAAAAAGGCTTGATCCGCTTTTAAAACCGCCAACAAATGGCCATTCTCACGGTTACATCCAGCAAGAGGAAACCGATCCGTTTGGTTTAACAAATCAATTAAACGCGACTCAAACAAATGACTACCATCAATTACAATAAACCTATCAATAGCCGCTTGTTGCAACCAAGCACTAAACTGTTTAACCAACGAACGCGATCGATCCATCGTAATTAAACGGTAATCTTTACCCTTATACAAATGCTTATCATTAGTTACCACATAAATTTCTTCAAAACCTAACTGTTTAAACACTTTAACATTATGCGACAGTACCGTCTGGTCCTTATTAATTCTCAACCGAGCTGTACTTCCTTTCTCCACAAAAAGAATCGCTATTTGAACTTGGTTCTGATGTTCTTGGCGTTGTTTTTGAATCATCAATTCTTGATGCTCCAACAGTTCCAAAAAATTACGACCCTTACTCCGTAAACGACCGTCTTCATCAATAAAACGGTTCTCAACCAAATGTGGTCTCAAGGTTTCCAATAACTCTGGTGAAAAACCACTATGTTCTGCTAAGTTCTCTTGTTGTTGTAAAATACCTTGAAATAAATGTAACACTCGTTTACTCACTCGACATCACCTCTTTAACATAAAGATAATCTTGATACGAATCGATCTCATAACAACTCCCCTTGTCTAAGATCTTCGCTTGTACCTCTAAATCTGCTAACAATCTCAGCGGTATATGGTCCCAATAGTTTTTAGGTTCTTCGAAAAACTCAAATTGACACTTCACAAGCAGCTCTGTTTCTTTCTTAATTTTCTCAACATCTTTTTGTTTCCAAAAACTCATTCCCCCATGACTAGGTTTATTTGTTTCTTCAATTCTAAAATCAACCACCCGACCTTGTTTAAAGACCGGAACCCATTCTACACCAACTTGATCGCGCTGAATCAGATAATAAGTAGACTTCAATGGTGGTTGTACAAAGACATTCTTCAGTAACAACAAGTCGGCTTCCAACACCCAGGTATCTTTGATTTCAATCAAACCTTTATAAAAGGAATACGCATTATTTAACGTATCAAAAGATTCGTTGAAAACCAACTCCACTTGGGGATACTTCGCTGTTAAATAAGCAAACTGCTCATGAAAATACCCCACAACTATAAAAATCTTCTCAACCTGCGCTTGAACTAAAAAATCAATGGTATATTCCAAAATCGGCTTACCATTAATTGGAATCAACGCTTTGTGTAACTCTTTAGTTAGTTCGTTAATACGCGAACCTAAACCCGCGCTTAAAATTAAGGCATTCATAAGGACCTCTCCACATTAGTATACTTGATAAATAATAAGTAAACAATGGAGCAAAATTATAAACTAAAGAACGAACGAAAAAAGCGACCTATTCATAGGAACAAGTCGCTTCTAATGAGCTCTGGTGTTCATCTCTGCGCATTAACTATCCAGTAAAGGATAACTATTGATTAAACTAGAACAAATCATCGTGAGAGCCCGTTCTAAACAATGTTAGAACAAGACAATCACTATCTATTTTATAAATTAATAACCAATCACCCTCAATATGTAATTCACGGAAGCCCTGCCATTTCCCTTTGAGCGCGTGATCTTTGTACTTTGTTCTCAAGATATCATATTCTTTATTGACAATTGAGTGAATAGATTTTTTCAATTTCAACATATCATAATTCTAATTTTTGTATTTTTTGAAATCTCTCTTAAAAGTGGATGTAAATTTAATCTGCATTCAGTTTATTCCACAAATCTTCAACCGAACTAGCCACTTCTAATTGGTCATTTTCAACTTCTCTAAATGCTTGTTCCGTATCTTTATTTAACTTTACTGCAAATGGGATACCGCTTTCGCGTAGACTTTGCTTTAGAAAGATTTTAATGGCAGCAGACAAACTCAATCCAAGTGATTCAAATAAATCTTCAGATTGAGTTTTTAACTCTTCTTCAATTCGAATGTTAATACTTTTAGTAGCCACAATCATCGCCTCCTCATTAAGATGTTAACATATTTAGTTGCGTTTGTAGATACATTGATTATACATTTTATTTACTTATTACTTTTAAAAGCAGATTAGACACAGCTTTCTAATTTACGATTACAATTTCAATATCTAGTCAACTTTCACTAAGCTTAATTTGGTGTGAGTGTAAAAGAAACAAACGTAATGAAAAACATTCAACCCTTGTTTCCAAAGAATAGGATGTAAAATTAGCGAGTCTGCAAAGATCAAGGATGTCAAAAACGAGTGTGCGCGAGGTCTTGCCAAGTTGGCTATCTTTACGGTAAAAACCTCCTTCAAGAACAAAGATCTCGATTAAGCCAACCACCCTAGTCGGTGTGGGTTTTAAGTCAAGACATTAATGCAACTTAGAGAAGACTTTCTACAGATCCTATCAAGATAATCAATTAGCGAATCAACAACGAAGCCAAGCTCGACAAGGTGAATATTCATCGAGCAGCAGATCAAAATATTGAAAAAAGCGACCTATTTTCAAACAAGTCGCTTTTAATTATTCTTCTAAATTGTTAGTCTTCTTCTCTCTTAGTCCCTTTAATCAGCAAGTAAGCTCCTGCCATTAAGACACCACTACCACCCAATAAGGTCCATAAACGGCTATTAACACCAGTTTTTGGTAATTCGCCTCCCTCATAGGTATTGGTAATCACAAAGCCATCGACAGATTTCTTGTAATCTTCTGGAACTTCGATTTCATCGACTGTGTAAACATAGAGTTCACGGTTTTCATCGGTTACGTAGAGATTGGTCCACGTATGACTCCAAGGGGTCGTTTCTTTTCCATTTAAAGTCACAGGATCGCCATAAGCTTCACCATTTCTGTAAAGTTGAACTTTAATAGAAGGTTTAACTTTCGGAGCATTTTTCCAAACTTTTTGAACGGTCAACTGAGCCAAGTCGCGAAGGACTACCCCAGCATCCCATGTCGGATCAACGCCCATAGTCGCTTTAACTGTTCCATGTTCATAATCTTCATTCGATGTTAAATATTCATTATCCTCATTGAGAACAATCACTTTGGTCCAGCCTGTTAAGACATCCGCATCCGAATCTTCGGTTGTATCGTCACCTGCATTAGGACTTGTAAATTCATACAATTCTCTTTGAGCAGGAGTTAAAGTGAATTTCACACGATAGCTTCCAGCTTCTAAATCATCAAACAAGTAGCGACCTTTTTCATCCGTCGTTGTCTCGGCAAGTTTATTGCCTTTCTCATCGTAGAGTTCAACAATGACACCCGGTAAGACTGGTTCGTCTTCGTCTTGAATACCATCTTTATTGGTATCAATCCAAGTATAGTCCCCAATCGCATACGTCTTACGTGTATTGGTTACCACAAAGCCACGATCAGCATCGCCGGTAATATCGACTAGATAACCTTCAGTTGATACTTCAGCCACCGTATAGACATATGCTTCACGGGCTTCGTCCGTAACATAGAGATTTTCCCAAGTATGGGTCCACTCATTTACATCATTTAGTGTGACTGGATCACCTAAAGGTGCCCCATTTCTTAAGAGTACCACTTCAACATCTGGTTTCTCTGTTGGTCCACCAACCCAGACTTTAGAAACTGTAACTGTTGTTCTAGCTCTTAGAACTACACCAGCATCCCATGTTGGATCAATACCCATGGTTGCTTTAACGTCATCGAATTCATAATCTTCGTTTGAAGATAGATATTCATTCTCATCGTTGAGAACAATGTCCACAGTCCATCCCGTTAAGACATCCGCATCCGAATCTTCAGTTTTGTCGTCACCAGCATTTTGGCTCGTGAATTCATACAAGGCTTTTTGGTCTGGAGTTAAGGTGAATTTCACACGATACGTTCCTGCTTCAAGTTCGTCAAAGAGGTAGCGGCCAAATTCATCGGTCGTTGTCTCATCAAGTTTGTTGCCTTTCTCATCGTAGAGTTCAACAATGACACCTTCTAAGTTTAGTTCGTCTTCATCTTGAATACCATCTTTATTGGTATCAATCCAAGTATAGTCCCCAATCGCATAGGTCTTGCGCGTATTGGTTATGACAAATCCATTGGTTGCGTCACCTGTAATCTCGGTGAGATAACGGTCAAGCTCTGCTTCTTCAACCGTGTAAATATAGTTCACTTTACCGTCTTCAGTTACGATATCGACATAGAGATTTTCCCAAGTATGGGTCCAGTCATTGTCATCATTTAATTCAACAACATGGAGAGCATCTTTCACATCAGAGCCTTCAAGTTGACGATATAACGTAACTTCAACAGACTCTTCTGCTAGACCGACCCACTCTTTAAGTACGGATACTTCGGTTCTTTCGCGTAAGATTACCCCCGCATCCCAAGTCGGATCAATACCCTGTGTTGCTAAGACTTCTTGATCGTCATAATCTTTTGTTAAGTGTTCATTATCATCATTTAAGACAATTTCAACAGTCCAACCTGTAATCGGATTTGCATCCGAGTTATCAGTAGAGTTATCACCATCAACTTGTTGGGTAAACTCGTACAGGGCAGCTTGTTGTTCCGTGAGAACAAAGCGTACTTTATAAGTACCTGCCACTAATTCGTCAAAGATATACAAACCAAATTCATCGGTTGTCGTCTCATCGAGCTTGTTACCTGCATCATCATAGAGCTCAACGATAACACCTTCAAGGACTTCTTCGTCTGCATCTTGGATGCCATCTTTATGGGCATCAATCCAAGTGTAATCACCAATCGCATAGGTCTTTTCAGTGTTTGTGAAAACTGCTTCGTCTAATGTTGTATCACCTAACTTATACGTTGCGGTAGCAACCAGTTGGCCTTCGTCATCTTCAACAACAACCGTAAGATCAATTGCAATGGTGTCATAGATAATGGTCGAATCAGTGTCTACCTCTTCACGAATTCTATAGTTGTAAGTTCCAACGGCAGTAAAGTTAAGATCTTCAAATGGAATACTTCCGTCCTCGTTGTTACCTACTTCTGTTTGTACTGGCACTTCACCTTCATCTGTAACAGAATATAAATTAAACTTAAATTCATTCTCTTGAAGTTTGCGTCCACCTAATTCTGGATGCTTTGAAGCTTCTAGTAGTTTCGATACTTGCAGCTCTAAACTAGTTGGTTTCGGTGTATAGCTATTATTAAACTCAAAGGTTGCATCATCTTTAATTAAAACAGCAGTTTTAAGTTGACCATCATTATCAGTCACCGTTACTGTGAAGAAAATCTTTGTATCATCATAATCTACGGTATCTATATCACCTTTTACTTCAACCATGACATAGTCGTGGGTTCCAGCAGCGGTGTAATTGATGCTTGTGAAGGTTACATCACCAGCAGCATTATTGGTTCCAGTTGCGATAGCATCGCCAACGACTTTGCCGTCTACTACTTTATAAACTTCAAAGCTGAATTCATCTGCAACTTGATCGCGGCCACTCAAATCTTTATTAGCGGTTAAAGTTAGACTTGTTGGAATCGGTTTGTATTGGTTAACAAAATTATTTCCAGTTTCCACCGTACCATTTTCGTAGTTAACCGATGTGACTACTAAACCATTTTCACCTTCATCAATAGTAACTGTAACATTTCGTTCTGAGTCATCATAGGTCATACCAGTACGGCCATTATCAATCTCAGACATTGTATATGTATACTTTCCAGGTTGTGTGAAAGTTAATTCCGAAAAGGTTACGAGACCTTCACTGTCGTTTGTAGCTCGGCCAACTTCATGTCCATTTGAATCTTTCAAAACGAACTCAAACTCGTCAGCATCTAAATTAAGGCCTATTAGCGTCTTGGTAGCAATAGGAGTATAAGAAACTGGTTTGTATTTGTTTACAATCGTTAATACTCCATCTGTTGCAGTCGCATCATCATTATTTGCTGATTGCCAATTTTCGTTGGTTATGTCGATTGTATACGGATTTACTACTACTCCATCAACTACTCTTTGATCTTCTAGTTTTGTATATCCTATAACGAAATAAATTGGTTTTTCTAGTTTTTGGTACAAGCCTGGGGTAGATATTTCTGTTAATATATATCGCCCTGCACGAATACCTTCTCTTACGAAAATACCATTTTCGTTAGTTTTAATTTCAGCATCAATTACTGTTTTAGTGTTATTCAAATTAACACGTTCGAGTTTAAACACAACACCTTCAATAACACCAGGTTCTTCAACCTTATTGTTGAATTTGTTGACTTCTAATTTTACTGTTTGGCCTTCGCCGCCTCCGCCATAGAACCATTGTTGGGCAGAGGTAGAAGTTTCTGTTCTATTCAATTCTGTGTTTTCAGTACCGCCCGTTAGAATAATACTGTTTGTGACTTGATATGTTCCAATTAAATGAGCATTCAAGCGAGTAGAATACTTAATCGTATATTTTGAATTAATTGTTCCATCGGTATTTTCATCTGTTACAAAATTAATTTCAAAACTTTGTTTGTTCTCAGCAACAATTAAATTGAAGCCGGTTGTCACTTTATCACCAGCAGCATTAAAGAGCTTGATGGATCCTTCTACATAGGTATGGTTTGTAGATAGAGTATCTTTAATCTTTGCATTATGAATCGTCAAACCTTCTGGATTGATCGTAACATCATAGTCTACGTTTTCTGTATCGACATTTTGACAACCAGTTTTCGCAGTCAAATCATTGTCTCTACCTTGATAATAACGAATCCATGCATTATCATCATCCGATTGCTTCAAGTCATTATTATTAGTTTGATTCGTTAATTCTACACTATTATTATAGCGATCAAAGACAGTACCATCTAAAGACGGCATTTGGAGTATTTCAGTTTGGAAAGTCACTTTATATTGATAAGGACCATCCGGTAAATTTATGGTAAACGAGTTGTCCGTTGTAGTAATTCTATCCGAAGATACGACTTTCGTTTCATCATCTACTCGAACTGCACGAACAGAACCTGAAACTAATTTCTGATCTTCAGGAATCGTATCCTCTAAAACAGCATCTACTAAATTCACAAATTTATTATCTGAATCAGTGTTTGCATAAATAGTCCAATTGATAACAGGATTGTTACCCGTTCTATCAATATTATTGGCTTGTTTACTCACTCCTAAGGTTGGACTCGGAACAATCTTTTCAACACTATCATCACCACCAGTGTAGGTAATAGCTGCCGTGTTTTTAATCTCTTCTTGTTCCTCAGCAGCAGAAAGCGTCGTATAGTAAGTTAATTGATACTCTTTTGCATCCAACTTATCCTTACTCACTGTAAATGTTCCACCAGTACGTTCATCACTAATTACAAACTGATTGGTAACATTAGTCTCACCAGTAGTAATCTTAATATCACTCACTGTAACAGTAGTTGGTGTGTAGGAATCAGTTAGAACAAAACTATGAATCACATGTTTGCTAGTATTAAAGTTCACGGTCCATTTAACACTCTTTGTACCATCATCATTAATAATAACTTCACCTGATTTATTAATACCAGGATCACGTTTTTCCACTGTCTTAGTTGCAGGTTCTTCTCCTCCCTGCCACTTTAGTGTCACATCATTTGTATGATCAAGGTTGTTTGTATCATCTGCAGTGGTCTTAAAGAACATAGTTAACTGTTTATTAGTTGCCTTAAGAAGGGTAACGACAAAGCCTTTTCCATCTGCATTGACTTCAAGAGAATAGTCTGTATCTAATACCAAAGGTTTATCATCCTGGTCCTCTATAAATAATGAGCCAGCAATGTACTTAAAGTTACCAGAAGTAAAGGTTTCTGTAATCGTTGAATTCGCATTGAGTAGAATCTTACTTTGGTTTAAATCGATTCGCCACTCAATTTCTTGTTGATCACGATCTTCATTTGTAATATACCAGCCGTTTTTACGAATTCCTGCTTTTGGCCCTATAAGATCCTTTGTAACGGTCTGTCCTTCGCCAATACCATCGCCATTACCATCTAAGAAAACAAGCTCTGCTTCGTTGGCTAACAAAGGTTCTTGCATACCTTTCACGGTATAATATGTTTTATAAACAAACTCATAAGTATGTGGACCAGCATCGGTAATATTTAATTTGAAACCTGTGCGATCGTCAGTATGAGTATAGTTTTCGATTGAAAAATTATTTACTTCTTCTTTTTCTTCGCCATGAACTTTATAAAGATCATAAAGATTCGAATTAGTAACATTAAATTCTAAATACTCAGGATTAAAAACGTCTCTAACTGTGATAGATCCAACATCAACCTTAGTCGAGTTTAAAGTAATGGTCCATTCTATATAAGGACGGCCATCATCATCAACCTTTTGTTCACCGACTTTACCACCGGTAGGTATCGTATTGACATCCACTGAATCAGAAGCACTATTAGGAGGTGTTAAATTATCAGTAATTGTATTCACTACTTTAGCATCAAGACCCACAGGAACACTAGACGAATAAGTAATATAGTAAGCTTTGCCATTCGCATCCAAATTAGGAATAGTTAAGGTTCCATTTTCATCTAATGCAGGTGTCACAACCACTTCTTGAAGATTCGATTTATTACCTTCAACATCAACATCAACGGTGTATACTTCGACAGTTGTTAGATCTACGACACCATGTGAAAGAGCATCACTTAAGTTAACTGTACCTAAGTTTTCTTTACCATAGTTATATTTGATTTCCCAATCTAAAATATGAGGATCGCTCGTGCTAGTTCCAGACTTAGTAATGATAGGTAAATCGCCCGACCATGTGCCAGTAAAACCATCACTAACATCATTCGAAGTTCCATCTAAAACTATCCGAGCCTTATTGTTAATTGTATGAGTTCCACCACCCTCAGGACGAGTTATTTTTGTAGTGTACGACACTTCATATGCATCATCAATGTCTCCAAGATCTAACTCAAAACCGCTCGCAACGTACGTAATTTTATCAGTATGAACTGCAACTTCCTCACGATCAATTTCCTTGTTTAGATAATTACGAATAATTCGATAAACTTTGATGCTACCTTCAACGATTTCTAAATTATCCCCCAAGCTATCAATTATTTTAGCGGAACCAATGGATTCCATTGAATCGTTAGCTAAAACAGTCCAATCAATATACTCAGGATTGCGAGTCACTTCTTTTTTATCATCACCATCTAGTATGTATTGGAAGCCGGCTGTCTTTTTATCTTCTCCTTCGTGAGGAATTGACAAAGGACGAATCGTTTTTGTAAAAGAGGTACCGTCTCTGAATGGAACATCTACTTCTACTTCTTCTACTTCTTCAAACACTTCAGTATCAAAAGAACCAGATAAATTAATGTACATCTTCGTATCATCGAATCTATCAGCATGTTCATTAAAGGTAATAATTACTTTTCCATCTATGATTGAGTAAGTTGCGATTTCGGTCCCATCAACACTAATTGGTTGACCCATTACGTTACCAGAGAAAAAACTTGGTAAGTCTAATTCGTAGGTATCCCCCGCGTTGATAGTAAGTTCATCAGGTTTAATCAACTCAAAGTTAATTAAGATAGAGCTCATGTCATCTAAATTAACATCATGAACATCACCTGATTCAATTGTAGTTTGAACCCCATCATGATCAATCAAAATCATTGAAAAACCTGTGACCAAATTTTCATCAACAACCTTCATTGGTTGAAACGAATTCAGTGATCCCAGTTCATTGGATTTTTCACCTTCATCGGTTTGATCACCCTCTTCTGTTGTATCAGGTACAACAGTGGGTGGTTCTGTATCTTCTGTTTTGTTTTCATCAGCTTTGGAGCCATCTGTTTCTTGTGTCTCTATGTCTTGTCCAGCAGACGAATTCTCGTTTGCTGATAGACCAGAGACATTAGAAAAGAAGACCGCAAACACTAATAATAATACTAAGTAAATTCTTTTCATATTTTCCCCCCAAAATTTTACTCTATTTACTAAATGAAATATTACATATCTAACTCAGTTGGAAATTTGTCTTCATACAACCCCGATAATGCCAGTCATCCGTTTTTATTTAAGATAAAGGGCTTACATTCTACTGTTTTGTATCGTCAATAGAATTGGGTCAATAAAAAAGACAATGGGTATACATTCAATCTATACTTTAAAATAAACAGTGATGATAATCAACCGAAATGATAATCAATTTCAAGATTTCTTTTAAAATGAACACTACACAACAAAAAAAGGATGCCTACCACATGGTAAACATCCCTTTCATCAAACTTATTCAATATCTAAAGACTTCGGTTTAGCTCGTTTAGAGCCAATGATAACCCCAGTCAAAACCAAGATCACCAAAACCGCCACACCAACCACAAAATACCACTGCGTATAAAATGGCGTCACCAGTCTTGGAACCTCTAAGGCTAACTGTGTACCTTCAGCAAAATTATTTAATTGAACAAAACCTTGAGCATCAATCATCAAATCACTCGAAATCAAAACATAGTCATTATCTTCAAGGATAAAACTTGATACCCGTTGGTTCGCGAGTTGTTCATGGATATACCAGCGCAAATGATGGGTTTCATCCGTTGTTATCGGCATCGTCAACAACCATTGTTGACGTTTACCATCCCCAAGAGTCGAAGTTTTCTTTTGGATATTGGCCCAAAGATTATGATTCGCAAAATCATAATTCTCAAAATGATAACGCATCACCGGCTCCGTAGATTTACGAATATTCAAAAGAACTTCCTTACCAATATAGCCATTATTTAAAACCAATTGATCAAATAAAGGTTGCTCATCATCAAAGAAATTCGTTGGTAAAACCACCTCTAAATCCACCGTCGACACAAACGCAAATTGACTTTCAAACGGAATCTCCAAAATAAACGATCGATTCATAGGAAAATTAATACCCTCAAAGCTCACAACCCCATCGCGATAGTTGCCCGATACGATTTGATTACCCGCTTCGTCCAATCGATTTTCCACCTGAATGGAAACTGAATATTGAAAACCCGCATTATTCACAAACACAATCGCCGAACCTACCCCTTCACCAATCACAAAGCCCTTGTCATCCACCCGTACAATCTGCGGGTTTGACGAAGTAAAACTCGGTGCTTTTTTCGTGGTCGTATCGGAAGGATGATAGAGCGGATTCAATTGAACCCCCTGCCCTTCATAAATACGAACATTACTTGGACTCACGGTAATCGATTCCAAAGGGACCTCTACCGAGACGTCAACTTCTTGACGAAAGGTATCGACCTGCGCCGTAATGGTCGTCTTACCAGCCCCAATGGCCGTAACCACGCCATTCACCACTTGGGCAATACTTGGCTTTGAGCTCGTCCACGTAATTGGATAATTACTATAAATATCTGGATTAAAAGAAATATTTAAGGTATGTTGATCCCCTTTATTTAAAGTAAGCTCTTTTTCTTCAATTTGAAAGTCCACAACATTTGATTTCACTTGAACCAATAAATCATACGTCTGACCATTAACCGTCGCTGAAATCGTCGCAATCCCCCGATTAAAGGCCGTTAAAAGACCATCCGAACTCACTTCTACAATATTAGGATGACTCGACGCCCACGTAATCGTTGGATCAATCTCTTCGTCATAAATAGACAAATGATAGGGAATCTGCACCGAAGATTGCATATTCAATTCAATTTTATCCAAGTCATAACTAAAATCTGGTAAATCCTCAACCGTCAATTCCAAACTCGTTTCAAAACCTAAAAAGTGCGTAAAAATCGTTGCGGTTCCTTCAGCAACCCCCAAAGCTACCCCGTCTTGACTGACCGCAACAATTTCCGGATCAGAAGAACGGAAACTCGGCTTAAAATCGAGCAAATCCGCTTGAGGTTGTGTGACCACCTCTAATTGTAACGGCTGTTGAATATCAATGGTCTGAGCTACCGTCTCAAAAGCAATCCCTTCCAAGACATTCACTTCAATACGTAAACTCGGATTCACGCCATCCGAACCGACAAAAACCGCCGTTCCATTCGCTTGCGGCGAAATCACAAACTGTTGATTCATGCTATCAAAACCCATCATCGCGACATTTGGGTTGGTATTACTCCATTCAATCGACTGGGGATTAATCGTCGAAGGTGCGGGACTAATGACATTCTCGCCCACGACAATCTCATCCGGGTGAATTGAAAACACCCAACGTTCATCCCGTTGGATTCCAATCTCTTCATTCATACCCAAACGTAATTGGGTCTGTAAAAATACTGGCGTAATTAAAGTCAGCATCATTAAAAATAAAATAACGAGAATAATCATTCGTCTGGTTTGTTTCTTCATCATCACGCCCTCCGTTTCCGTTATTTTATCACACTCGAAATCAAAATAGAAAAGACAAACAAAAAGATGGAATACTCCACCTTATTTTGCTCTAAATTTTCCTTCGGTACTCACTTCACGGTGAGGACGTTTATATTCTCCAGTGATTTTATCTTTCACCAAAGTGACACTCTTTAGTTTGTAATGTGTCCGACGCGCTCTCTTCGATGCTTTTCCCGTTCTTCTTTTAGGTACTGCCATAGTCTCCATTCACCTCCCGTTACTCAAATTTGAATTCTTTTAGTTTTGCTAATCGTGGATCCATTGGTTTTTCTTTTTGATCGTAGTCTTGCTCGCTCATCACTTTCCACCCCTTACCGGTAGGATACTGGTAAGGTTCGTCGGTGACAATACGCAATGGGATTTCCCCTACAATCGCCGCAAACACATATGGATTCAAATCGATGAAGTCTTCTTTAACTTCAACAACGTCTTCATCTAAATCGCCATCAACAAAGCTAAAGACGTCAAATAGTTCTGTATCGAAGGGAATCGATACCAATTCATTCGTCACACTATGGGGAAGAATCATAGACCCCACTAAATGCAACTGTACAGAAGCTCTCTGATACAAGGCATCGTATAAAATCGTCCCTTGTGCCCAACACGAACTCAACGCTTGTAGAGGCGGGTGTTCATAGGCCACTAAATCCGTAACCATTTCTTGATCAATCAATAATGGTTCGCCCTGTAAGGACAACAATTCATTTAAAAAAATCTTCACAAAATCACCTTGCTTCTCAACGTTCTTTATTATAGAGAACCCACCATTTAAAGTCAATTAGAATGGCCTAATGATTATACCTCAAAAACCTCTTGATTATCAAGTCGTTCTAAGTCAACCTCACTCAAATGCTGATCCGTACTAAACAAGCCCAAGAAAGCCATCCACACATAAAAGACATGAATCACCTGCAAGTTAAACTGCGCTTGAATCAAATAACCAAAAATTGACGCAAACAACATCAAATGAACCGGAGAATACCGCATCTTTTTAATCCCCTTCTTAATAATCACAAACAAAAACGACAAATAAACAAGCAACGAAGGAATCCCCGAACTAAGCGCAATATTCAAAAACTCATTATGCGCTTTATCCCAATTCTTAAACACGCCAAAATCTTCCACAATCTCTTCATAATAATGATCGCGCATCGCAAAAGTCATGTTCTCCACACCCCAACCCAACAACGGTCGCTCCATAATCAAGGTACCCACTTTACCCCACACATAAAAGCGGAAAGACCCGGCATATTTAGCGTCTTCATTATCTTCAATTACATCCTGTAATCCTGTAAAAATACTCCAAAAACGCTCGCCAAAATCAAAGTGAGACGTCTGGACAAAACTCGCAAACGAAATCCCCGTCACCAAGACAATTAAAACATACTTCTTCAACAGTACTTTCTTATTCTTATACAGCGACAAACCTAAAATCATAAACACCAACACGCCAAAAAACGCCCCAATCCAGGCACCGCGCGTATGGGTCGCTAACAAATTAAAAAACAACACTCCATAAATCAACAACGCCCACCACGCTCGTTGGTAAATAAACACATACAACGACACCGGCAACAACAACACCAAAAACGTCCCTAAAAAATTCGGATTACCCATCGACGAAAACGACAAACCAAAAAAAGAAGACCCATACAACCTCAACCATTTCGGATCCACCTCAAAAAATTGAACAATCCCCAACACCGCAATCAACAAGGCACTCACCGCCATCGCCTTAAACAAAAAGCGGGACGTACCCTTCGCTTGTCGGGCCAAAAAATAACAATTCACATACAAAAAGAACGTCAACACCCCATCCATTCGCGTCCTCGAACCCAGTAAAGCCACCGCTGGATACTTAGCCACAAAAATCGACAACACCAAAAACACCATATACACCAATAAAAAGATATTCTCCAACGAAACCCAAGTCGAACGATCTAATTCATGAAACTTTAAAACAACACACACCAAAGCCAAGAAAAACAACACCACCAACCCAGCTAATTTACTATCCGTCGAATGTAAACGATTATTATAAGGTGCCAACAACAGCGGCAAAGCCACTAAACTTGCCACATGTAAGGCATTCAATACTTTTTGAGAATTCTTCATATATCCTACTTTCTATCCTTACGATAAAATAAAATTTTGTAAACTCGATTTTAACACATCATTATCCGCCAAAGACGATAACACATCGTGACCTTGGTTGACAAACATCATCACATCCGCCACCTGAACACCCCAACGCACCAGTTTTTGCTTCAAGTTAATCAACCCCAAACCATAATTTGTTAGGGGATCGTCTTTACCACCAATCAACAACACCCGTTTATCAACCGGAACCTGCAGTTTAACATCCAGGTAACTCTCATGAATGACCTGTAAGACTTCATACATCGACGAATAAAAAAGCGGTCGACCACACAAGGGATCCAAATGATAACTCATTAATGTTTTTTCATCCGAACTCAAATACGCCCATTTCCCATAGCGCTTCCCGTTTTTTAACAACGACAAATGCGCTGGCCACAAACCAGTGGAATAAGTCTCCGGTGATCGCCATCCTAAGACTTTAAAGGTCAAGGCCTTCAAGGTCCGAAACCGCGGCGAAACCACCGGCGAAACCAAGACCAACCGATCGACACTCTGCGGCAATCGTTTCAAATGATTCATCGCCAAAAGCGCTCCAAAACCAACCCCCATAACCAAGGTATTCAACCCATCGTAGCGCTGATTCATAAAATTGACCATCTGCTCTAAATCGCTATATAAATCCTGGCGACTCCCTAAAAATCCTTCCCGATGATCCAGTAAAGAATTCCGATAACCCCGTAAATCATAAGTTAAGACCGCCACCCCTACATCCGTTAAAAACGTTAACAAGGGGTGATATCTCATGCGGTGTTCGTATAAATCGTGCACAAAAACCAAGGTCCGGACCACCGTCTTTGGTTCATAAAGGGTAGCATGTACTTTTGAAAACGATTGGTTCGTGTCAAATTCAAGAGAAATTTTTTGCATGGGCCCATCCTTTGCAAATATCGTATGAAACAAAGAACCCGATGTCAAGAAGACATGATACAATAAATCCATGAAAATAACCGGAATCGTTGTCGAATACAACCCCTTACACCAGGGACATCACTACCACATCCAACAAGCGAAACAACAAACCAATTGCGATTACTTAATTGCATGTATGTCGCCAAACGTTGTCCAACGGGGTGAATTTGCGCTAATCGATAAATTTCGACGAACAGAAAAAGCTTTAGAACTGGGAATCGACGCAGTGGTGGAACTCCCCACCCTCTACACCCTACAACACGCGGACGTCTTTGCTTATGAAGCCGTCAAACGCCTCTACCAAATGGGCTGTGATACGCTGGTCTTTGGTTCGGAATCCAACGACCTCAACCTTTTACAAGAAATTGCCGATTTACCCATCAATTTAGCCTATTTCAAAGAAAGCATGAAAACCGGGGCTTCCTATGCCCAATCCCTTTCCTTATCAAGTACCCAATTAGCTCCAAACGATCTATTGGCGATTGCTTATTTACGGGCTTTAAAAACCTTTCCTATGAACGCTCTCAGCATCCAGCGCACCAATCACTATCATGGGCAAAACCAAGAACTCTATTCTGCCACTGAAATCCGGGAAAATTATCAAAATCCAAGCTATCAAGATCAAGCCTTACTCCCGCTTGAGGAGGTCGTTTTAGCAAATCAAATGTATCCTTTTTTCCGCTATCAAATATTAGCCAGTGGACCAACTTTTTTAAAATCTTATTTTCTCGTTCAAGAAGGCATTGAAAACCACTTGTATAAATGCGCTCAAGAAGCCGAAACATATGAAGATTTCTTAAACCTAGCCACCACCAGGCGCTACACAACCTCTAGAATTCGGCGAACCATGATGCACATCTACTTACAACACCGAACCGACCAGATTGCAAAACTACCACCGTATCACGTGGCCCGTTTACTCGGCTTTAAACAACGCCTCCAACCCCATTTACGCCAGCTCCAAGACCAAGGGCTCCGCTTAGCGACGAAGTTTGGAGATCTACCAAAACCCTATGCACAAATGGAATTAAAAGCGACCCAACTCTACGCCCTTTTATTACCCCTAGAAAAACAAAAAGCCCTTGTTAATCAAGAGCTTTCAAAAATCATTATTCGATAACATTAACCCAACCAACAAACAACACCAAACCATTGGCGTCCGTTAAGATGGTCATGAATGGTCGATCAAATTTCAAATCAATCGGCTCTTTAGGCTGGGCACTGGTTGGCGCCATTTCAACAATCGTATAAGCCGCGGCTTCCACCCCCGACTCATCAATACTTAAGCGAGCTTGTTGGGAAATGTTTGTAATATACGCGCGATCTTCCTTTGCTTCAAATGGACGTAAATCGGCTGTACTTTCATCAAAGACCTGCTCAATACCCAACGCTTTCGCAACCGGTACTAATTTATGGGTCGAAGACAAATCAAACTTCGGCACCGACCAATTAATCAATTCATAAGTCAACGGTTGTTGCCAATCAAACTCCACCGTGGAAACACCTTCATTCGGTAAAACAAAATACATCACCCCACCATTATGTAGGCGATTGGTGACCGCTTGATAGGTATCCGTTTGAACATAACCCATACCAAAGTACCGTTGATTCATAAAATCAACCTGCACCTTGGAACCATCACCTTGGGTAAAAACATCCTTTGTCGTCTGGCCTACGCGAAACTTCTCCACCCACGCATCTTTAAAATAGAGCGTATTAATCAAGGCTAAGACCGTACGGGCATCCAAGTCGACATCCACTTCTTTTATAAATTTTTCTGTTTTCTTGTTAATCCAGTTATTCATTAATTGCTGGGTTTTTTCTTTGTCTGCAAAATCCACTTCCAAACTTTCGGCTTTAAATTGATTCGCAATCTTCAATAAACGTTCTTGGTTAAAAGCCAATCCCTTTTGAAACCACAAACTATTCGCTACAAAACTGCGACCGACTTGATTGTTAAACGTTAAGGACTTCACCATCGCCTGACTTACTTTTTGTAAATCCTGTGGACCTAAACCGGCCGACAGCTCGGCTAAACTTTGTTCAAAAGCAATCGGTTCAAGCATGCTCATCGCCAAGAAAAAGGACATCGGTGAGTAGACCATATTCTCCTCAGCATTCAATTCGCTTAACAAATATTGAGTGGTTTTATCGACAAATTGTTGATAGGCCAAAACTTCCGCTGCGCTTAAATCCAGCGGCTCTTTTGGCCGATGGGGATCAAAGACTTCCTGTTTATCGGCAGGGACTTCGGTGAGTTGCCCAGAACCAATCGTCGAGCCACACCCGACAAGGGCTAATAAGCCAATAAGCATGATTTTTTTAAACATTATGGTACCTCCTGAAGATGCTGCTTTAAAGCATCCCAATTTTTAGTCGGTCCGATAAACATCAGACGTTGTTTCGTCAGCCGCAGCCACTGGTTTGAATCCAATTTAATGTCTTCTTCCACGGGTAACAAGGCGGTATCCACCCAATCGCGCAACTTGTAGACTCGGCCCTGTTTTGTATCCACGATCAACTGCCATTCGGCGGTCTGTGCATCCACCATTTCCTGTCCTGAGCCCTTCAACAGCTCCTGCAGCTCGGTTAAAGAAAGCGTGATCGGTGGTTGACGAAAAACATGGACCGCCTGTTTCAGTTCATCCAAATGATTGGGCTGGGCGATTAAAATCCAAAGTTCTTGGTTGCCACCATAAAACACCGCTTGATGTTCTTCACTTAGTTGGAATGGATCGGAATACAGGTCTGAACGCATCAAAGATTGGCCTTCTGGATAACTCAACAAATAACCCGAATCAAAAATCGCTTCCACATAAAAGGGCTTCACATCGCCAAGAACCACATTGGTCGTCGGTAAGTGATGAGCAAAACGTTCACTTAAAAGATCTTTGATGGCTGTTAATCCATTCGAATCCTGAGGAAACGCTTCTTGACCTGTTGGTACTTCTGGGGTTGGCTTAATGAATTTAGATCCATTAATGATCACGAAAATAGCAACAAAAACACTCGCCATCACCAGCGCCACGTGTTTAAAAGTCCCCGTCTCCATTGACCTGGACGCCTCCAGTTGAACGTCCACCACTTTGTTTACCAGC
Source organism: Erysipelotrichaceae bacterium (assembly GCA_050309795.1). Taxonomy (GTDB): domain Bacteria; phylum Bacillota_I; class Bacilli_A; order Erysipelotrichales; family Erysipelotrichaceae; genus JBNRMW01. The sequence goes on from JBNRMW010000010.1 coordinate 31,741, forward strand.
TGTTGATCGGGTTGAATGGTTTGGAAAAACTGTTGATAGTCTTGTTTAAAGTTCTTCATAAAGCGTCTCATCCCTTTCATAAATAACCTTTAGTTTCTGACGGGCACGGGACATTTGTTTCCGCACCGTGGCATAGTTTAGCTGAAGAATTGACGACACTTCTTGTAAGCTGTATCCTTCAAAATAATGTAAATGAATCAAGGTTCGATCGGCCAAACTCAGCCCTTTCAACGCCTCATACAATAAGGAATAGTCTTCCGTTTCGTTTTGAATCGCTTGTTGTTCACTTAATTCATCGACTTTAAACCGATAGAGGGGTGAACGCCACAATTTCTTACAGGCGTTCTTGGTGACGACAATGAACCAAGCTTTTTGATGGTCGACCGACTCAAATACTGGGGGCTTTTTAAGGTAGCTTAAAAAGACTTCCTGATACACATCATCCGCGTCGACTTTGGCTTTCGTCAAAGCAAAGGCGAGCCGGTAGACCATCTGAGAAATCTCGCCAAAGTTAGAAAATTGAAAATCCTGCAGTGAATTCATTTACTAACCCCTCTCACTTACTACATCCCATCGCTTGTCTTTTTGTGACAAAAAAAGATTAGGTTTTCCTAATCTCATCATAGCACAGCTAAAGTCTTGTTTTAGTCGATATTCTCCACATTATGATAAACTTTTTGGACATCGTCGACTTCTTCCAACATATCAACTAATTTCTTAAAGGTCTCCAAATCGCTCGCATCGTTTAAGATTGTCGTCGCTTGTGGAAACATGCCAATCTCATTAATTTGATATTCGTAGTCTTCCCCTAAGAGTTGATCCAAAACTTGGCGGGTTAATCCAAAATATTGAGGTTGAACCAGGACATTAATGTACTCTTCTTCTTGTTCCAATTCTTCAACATCCACTTCCCCTTCAAACAAGGCTTCCATCACCGCTTCTAAATCATCATATTTAAAGACAAATTGGCCAAACTGATCATAGAGAAACGACACCGAACCTTGGGAGCCCATTTTCGCTTTGGTTCTGTTAAAGCAGGTACGAACATCCGACAAGGAACGATTCAAATTATCGGTTAAACACTCAACAATCAAGGTCGAATCGCCCGGACCAAAACCTTCGTAACGAGCGAGTTCATAATGTTCACCCGTGTTACCTTGAGCTTTCTTAATTGCATTATCAATGACATGTGCCGGAACTTGGTTGGATTTTGCTTCCGCAATCTTTGCTTTCAAACCCAAATTCATTTCCGGATCAGGCACTCCGGCCTTCGCTGCTATGTAAATTTCTTTGCCGTAGCGTGAATAGATTTTACTTTTCTTCAGTGCCGTTTTTTGCATGGAAGCGGCACGCACTTCAAAATGTCTTCCCATATCTCATCTCTTTCTTTCTTTAAAATTATAGCATATCTTTCTGTGATAATTGATGCAACAGTAAAATCAACCCCACCCCAGCCATAAACCAAAGAACCGCGAACCCGACCTGACCAGGCATGGGAAAACTCGGAAACAAAATCGGCAACGACCCCAAAACAAAGCCCATAATGACTAAATACGTCGGACCAGGATAGGACTCCATGAGCCAGGTCAACAAACGCACTGTTACCAAACCTCCCAGCACAATACCTAGAGCCAAAGGCCCCAATACTTGAATATGAAAATGGACCAACGCTTCCAATAAACGATCATAAAGCCCCATGATCAACAACATATACGAAGCGGAAATACCGGGTAAAATCAGTGCGACCGCAATCACTACCCCCGCCACAAAAACCATTACCAGCTTCTCATACCATACCCCACCGTACACCATTAAAGAAATCCGGGGTGAAAAGTCCATCCAAATCGCTAAGGAAAAACCTAAAATAAAAAACAACCACGACGAGGTATTCATCGTTTTCCAATCAACTTGACGAGCAATGAAAATCAATCCCGACAAAATCACGCCCGTAAAGAAAAAGCCCATCCAATAGCCATGGCGCTTCAATAAATAAATCATCACATAAGAAAAGCCAATTAAGCCAATCAAACCGCCGAGAATCAATTTAAAAATAAACGGTTTCTCAATAAACTTCCCCTTCGACCATGCCGAAAGAATCGTCAAGGTTCGATCATAAATACCAAAAACGATCATCATTGTCGATCCCGAAACTCCGGGAACTAACATCGACACAACCACTAAGAAACCTTGAAACAGGGTTAGCATTGACTCTCAATCCACTGTTTAATATCGTTAAAAACTTCGAGACGATTGGTTTCGTTTAACAGTTCATGACGTCCTTGTTCATATAGTTTCAAGGTGACGTTTAAGCCTTGAGCTTTGTACTTCGCCGCTAAATCAACCACTTGAACAGCCCCATCTTGGGCGACATAATCTTTGGTTCCACTGATCAACATGATGGGCACCTGCTTTGGATAACGTTCAATAATCGTCGGTTGATTGATGTCTTTCATCAGGGTAAACAAATCCCAAAAACCCGCCGTCGTAAAATGAAAATTAGATAATGGATCTAAAGCGACCCAACCAACATAGTCTTCATCACGACTTAGCCAATCCAAATGTGTTTTAACCGGTTCAAAATAATGATTAAAATTACCCAGGGTTAATTTCTCTAAGATACGGGAATGAGCCCAAGGACCCTTGCGTTTCTTTTCCATCCAGGCCAACCCCTTAGCCAAAGACAACAAATGGGGATTGGTTTGATTGGTACCCGAAAAAATAACCCCCGACAACTCCGACGAATCCATTGTCGCCAATAGCTTGCGGGTTAACATCGACCCCATCGAATGACCGAGTATAAAGTGCGGTAAATCCGGATATTTATCGCGAAGATAAAAGTAGAAATTGGTGATATCTTGAAGCACAAAATCCAAGCCGTTTTGACTACCAAAACTCCCCAAATAAAGGGGGGATCGAACCGATTGGCCATGACCAAGCAAATCGAAACCAACCATTAAAATATCATTTTCCAAACACCATTTACCAAAAGCCTCGTAACGACCTAAATGATCAATCATGCCATGAACAATTTGAATAAGATATTTCGGTTGTTCTGGTACATACCAATAGACGCGAAGTTGATCTTTTTGGTTGCTAGATAAAAATGTTTCTTCATAATGTCCAATAATATTTAATTGATTCATAGGACCTCCATAAATATATCCCTATTCTAGCATATAAGACTGGTCAAACTACCAAAAAATACCCCGTCCAGTCGTGACGACGGGACGGGGTATGGTTTTCATTAAAAACAAAAGAAGCTACGATTGACCATAATGTTCCTGGAAGGTTTCCAAAGCATCCGCTTTCGTTGATTTTTGAGCAAATTGTTTGGAACTCGCCGCTGCCTTGTTTTGATTAATCAAGGTTCCCGCACCGCCAACACAACCACCCGGACAAGCCATGCCTTCCAAAAGAAATTGATCGCGCTTGCCAAACTTGGCCAACAACAACATTTTCTTACAATCATGAAGCCCTTCTGCCCGATCGGTAGAAATCTCCAAATCCGGTACCGTTTTGTGTAAGACATTACTAACGGCGGCTAAGACCCCACCGGAAACGCCAAAATTACGACCATCATGGGAGCCATCGTCATGCATTTCGGAAGTACTTTCAATATCGAGGGTTAGTTCTTTGGCTTCAAAAATGGCTTTTACTTCTTCATAAGTCAACACATAATCGATCCAACCCGCCATTTGAGGCTCGGCCACTTCTTGTTTTTTGGCGGAGCATGGTCCAATGAAACAAATCAACTCGTCCGGTTTTTCTTTACGGATGACCTTGGCCGTTTCAATCATTGGGGAGTGCGATTCAGAGATACAATGACTCAATTCTTTTAATTCACGCTTCGCAAATTTTGACCAGGCTGGACAACAGGACGTCGCTAAGAATGGATAGTCCCCTTCCACTACTTCCTCAACATATTCCTGAGCTTCTTTCACCGCGGTAATATCCGCTCCCAGAGCCACTTCTAAAACATGATCAAAGCCAATCGCATGCAGCGCCTTCTTCACATGGGAATACGTTACTTTGGGTCCAAATTGACCCGCAAACGACGGCGCAACAATGGCCGATATCGATTGTTTTGAATCTTTGGTCGCCGCAATTACTTGATAAATTTCTGATTTATCGGCAATAGCACCAAATGGACAATTGACCATACACATGCCACAGGCCACACAATTCTCAGAAACAATCACCGCGCGATTTTGATCATCCTTGGTAATCGCATTAGCCCCACAAGCCGCCACACAAGGACGTTCATTTTTGACAATTGCATCGTATGGACAAACATCGTAACATTTTCCACATTTAATGCAGGCTTGTTGGTCGATAAAACTTAAACCATTTTGGATGCTGGTCGCCGACACCGGACACACCGCAATACATGGGTGAGCCAAACAACCATGACAAGTATTACTCACAAAATACGACTTCTCTTCACAAGCTTCACAGGCTTCGGGAATCACGCGAATCGCTTGGGTCGGAAGACGATGCTCCTTTAAGCGGTCAAGATTAAACGTCTCGGGATAACCACTTTGTTGATCAATCGCCCATAAATCCAAGCCCAGAGCTAAGCGAACCCGTTGAGAAACGATTTCCCGTTCCCGGGTCACCGACTCTCGATAAACCGGTGTTTCAGAACTAATAATAATGTGAGGAATTTGCTGAATTTGAGTCGCGGACCAATCATCGAACGCGGCCTTGGCTATTGCTTTGAAAACTTCCGATCGAATATAGGTTATCGGGGATTCTAAATAACGTATGCTCATAATATCACAACCTCCCTGTTGCGTATATTATAACAATTAACTACTGCGTAAACTAGCCCCCAAATGTTTTTCTAACGCCGCTAAAATAGCCTCCATCACCGTATTGATATCCCTTTCACTCAAGGTATGCTCCCCACTTTCAAAGGTTAACCGATAGGCTAAAGAGGTTACATCTTGTAAAGGGAAACGGTCAAACAACACAATATCTTTCAATAAACGGGTTCCCGCCTTCCGAATGGTTTGAACAATACGATCATGGCTAATCGACGGATCGACCACAATCGCAATATCCCGCGTCACTTTTGGATAACGGGATAAGGGTTGATAGTTGGTTTTTGCTTTCTTGGCCTCAATGACCAAAGACAAATTCAATTCAGCCAACACTCCTTTCGGGACATCTTGTGGGTGAATTTCACCAATTAAACCTAAAAAGTCCTGGTCTAAATACACCTTTGCGCTCCGATAAGGATGGAAATGAACCACATCCACATCATTGGTTTCATATCGTAAACGTCGGGAATTAATTCCCACGGCGGACAATACTTTCTCAACCACGCCCTTAATTAACCAATAATTAGAACTCAAATTCACATCATTGAGTTGAATTGAACCTAATTGGTGAACCCCAATTAATCCTAAACGCCATTGAGATCCCCCTTGTTGATACACCTTCGACACCTCAAAATAAAGGCCTTGCTCGTTTTTCATATTTAAATTATAGTGAAGCATACTCAACAAAGAATGCGTTAATCCCCCACGAACGACTTTCCGTTTTTCCGATAACGGATTCAACAGACGTACTGGTGGCTGTAACGCCAAAGGATGGTCATTGATTTCTTCGGAAACCAAGGTATAGGTTATGACCTCGCTGGCTCCACTAGCTACTAAGACATCCGCCACTTTGCGCCGAATGATTTGTTCATGACTTAATTGACCCCGTGTATTCGGTAAGGTCGGCAAAGTCGACGGGATACTCTCGAAGCCTTTGAGTCGAATGACTTCTTCAATTAAATCCTCTTCAATCGTTAAATCTAAACGATCGCTAGGAATGGTACAAATAATTTTTTGTTGATCTACAACTGGTTGTAAACGTAAACGTTGAAAGACATCCATCACCTCGGCTTGGGTATATTGGGAACCCAAAAGCTTATTTATTTTTTCAAGAGATGTTTCAATGGTATGTTGTTGAACAACCGGAAGCGTTTTTGGATAGGTCACAGTTTGTTCTTCCTGGTCCATTTGAGCATATTGCGTGAGTAAAAATAAAATGCGTTCCATGGCTTTTTGTGGGGCCAAAGGATCCATCGCTTTACTATAGCGAATGCTCGATTCACTATGTAGATTTAAACGCTGGGCTGTCGTGCGAATCGGTACCGGTAAAAACGAAGCCAATTCAATAACGATGCTGCTGGTATCTTCAACAATCATTGAATTTCCTAAACCTTTAATACCGGCGATCCCAATTGGTTTGTTTTGGGAAGTAATGACGGTATCGCCTTTAACTAAGGTATACGTTTCGCCATCTAAGCCCACCACTTCGCCTTCAAAATCATCGCGAACGGTGATTTCTAAATGGTCGCCAAAATAGCGTTTGTCGTAAAAGTGGGAAGGTTGACCCGTCTCCAACATGACCAGGTTGGAAATATCCACCACGTTATTGATTGGATTCATCCCACAACCTCGCAAGGCTTGTTTAATCCATGTTGGGGATTCTTTGACGACGACCTGATTAACTACTTTGGCTAAAAACTGGGTACAATTCTTCGTCGTACTGTCGAGGATAAAGGAACTCGCATCGACTACGGGGTCGTTCAAGGTTGGTTGGATGTTGAGTTCTCGTCCGGTTATGGCCGCAATTTCATACGCCAATGACTGCATGCTTAATAAATCCGAACGGTTGGGTGTTAAATCAATATCGATGACTTCGTCGTCCAATCCTAAATACGCTAAAGGATCGTCGCCAATGGGTGCCGCTTCGTCCAAAACATGGATGCCTTCTTTATCTGTTTCTTCTAAAAGATGGCTGGCTACGCCAAGTTCGGGTAAGCTACAAATCATGCCTTGAGACAGGACGTTACGAATTTTGGCTTCTTTAATCGTGAGTTCTGGTAATACCGCGCCGACTTTGGCCACAATCACTTTTTGACCGACGGCGACATTTGGGGCTCCACAAACAATTTGAACCTGCTGGTGAGCTAATTGAACCGTGGTAACCGATAAACTATCGGCATCGGGATGTTTTTTACAGGTCAAGATTTGACCAATTTCCAAATGCGTCCCTTGAGCTAAGGGGAAAACCCCTTCCACTTCATGGCCGGCATCGGTTAATAGCTGGGCCAACTCTTGACTCGGTATATCTTCAATCTCAACCAAGCGGTTGAGCCATTTTCTACTTGCTAACATAAAATCCCCCTATTCATACCCTTTGAATTGCTTCAAAAAACGCTGATCGTTGGTGTAAAAGGCACGGATGTCTTCAATCCCATAGCGCAGCATGGCCACCCGTTCAATACCCACCCCAAAAGCAAATCCCGTGATGGTTGGGTCTTCATAACCGGCCATTTTCAAGACATGTGGATGGACCATACCCGCCCCTAAAATCTCAATCCAACCGGTGTGTTTACATAAACTACAGCCTTCGCCCTGACAGAGATGGCAGGAAATATCCACTTCGACCGAAGGTTCGGTGAATTGGAAATAAGACGTTCTCAAACGAACTTTACTATCTTGGCCAATTACTTGACGCGCTAGCAGTTCCAAGGTCCCTTTTAAATCGGCCATCGTGACGCCATGACCGACCACTAAGCCCTCAATTTGCATGAATTGGTGAGAATGGGTGGCGTCGTCATCGTCTTTTCGATACACCTTCCCTGGACATAGAACCTTAATCGGTACTTGTGGAGCAAAAGCTTCTAATGCTCGGGTTTGGATGGCGGTCGTATGAGAGCGAAGTAAATATTCGACATCGATCACAAAGGTGTCTTGCATTTGGCGGGCTGGGTGATCTTCTGGGATATTGGCTCGTTCAAAATTGTATTTATCGAGTTCCACTTCGTCCCCTTCAATCACGCTATAGCCCATTTCCCGGAAGACATCAATGATTTCCCGTTCAATTTGGGTTAATGGATGAAGTTGACCTAAACCGATGGCGACCCCAGGTAGCGTCAGATCAATTTTTTCTGAAGCGAGTTTTCGTTCCATTTCTTCTTGCGTTAATGCTTCAAAACGTTTTTGACTTTCATCTAAGAGACGTTGTTTTAATGCATTGACTTGTTGACCAAAATATTTCCGTTGTTCGGGGGTTAAATCCCTCATTTTCGTCATGAGTTGTGGTATTAAACCTTTCTTTGACAAATACAGGTCACGTACTTTTTTCAGGTCTTCTAAACTTTCACTTTCAATGATTTCAGCAAGCCCTTGTTCTTTGAGTTGTTTTAAATCCATAAGTATCCTTTCCATAAAAAAAGTTCATTCCAAGGAACGAACAAAGCGCGGTACCATCCTTCTTTACTGATTACTCAGTACCCTTAATTCGCCGTTAACGCCGACCTACGGATAGGATTAGTATCTCTCCGGAGTGAATTTCCACACTTTGAGACCTTGCACCCTCGTCTCTCGCTGGGTTTGTGTGTACTTCGTTCCTTCATCGATTTCTGTCTTCTATACTACCAAATTGTGGTTGTTTTTTCAACGAACTTTACCCAACGATTTTAGTAAGTTGACCAGTAATCAACAAACCTGTGTCTTTTAGCTCCTTTATTGGGAACTTGGACGACATCTTAAACCATAGCTTATGATTATTTTCAAAGACTCGATTAATTATCGCCAATCGAATCAGTAAATACATTAATAGATTATGAACGTGGTCTACTATATTAAGAGAATTCGCACCTCGTTAAACTATAGACGTTATCTTAGGGAACTGGCTTGGCATCATCATTCAATTAAGGACAGTTATCTATTTTAAAAATTATTTCGTTTGTGGCATAATAGAGCCATGAAATATCAACCAACCGGAAAACAAGAAGATCGGCGACGTATAAAAACCCGCCACCAAATTATGCAAGCTTTCGAACAACTCATTATGGAAGAAGGTTATGACCAAATGAATGTTTTAAAGCTAACCAGTAAAGCCAAGATCAACCGATCCACGTTTTATGATCACTACGCCGATTTGGACGAACTATACCATTCAATCATCGATGATTTGATAGACCAATTCACAACTTTTTTAGTGCCGGAAGTCTTCTCCGAAGAAGGCGTTATTAATTTGGAAAAACTCCATGAAATTATTGTTAATATTCTCGAAGAAGTCGCCACCCGACGCCATTTTTTAATCAACCTAATTCAAACGAGCGATGTTCGTCTATTAAAAGATCGCATCGTTTTAACCATTGTTTCGCGCTATCACGATCATATTGATTTATTTTCCAGTCAATCCCCAAGCAAGCACGATTGGGAGCTGGTGGTCTTTTATTTATCCTCCGTTCTCTACGGATTCTTAAATTATTGGATCAATGCCACTGATCCTATTAGTAGTGATGAAATGGCGACATCAATGATTGATTTAGTCCTTAATGGGTATAGTTAAAACGAGTCCTAGGACTCGTTTAGTTCATACATCATAATGCTGCCGGCCATCGCGACATTCAAACTTTCAAAAGCAACGGTAGGAATGCTGACCAGCCGATGACTATCTTGTACAGCTTGTGGGCTTAAGCCTTGTCCTTCATTACCTAATAATAACGCATGCTTACCAACCTTTAGCAAACGCACCGACGTCCCGCCAGAAACCACCGAGCCCAAGATTTGATAGCCTTGTTGAGAGGCTTTTTTTATGAACATCGGCCATGCCATCTCGACCATATTCAAATGAAAGAGTGCGCCTTGGGACGAACGAACGACTTTATCGTTGGTAAAATCGACCGTATTTGGGGTCAAAACGATTGTTTGATAACCAAAACTAAGCGCTGAACGCAGCAAGGTCCCAACATTTCCCGGATCTTGAAGATCTTCTAAAACCAAAATATTACCCACAAGATCGCTGGCTTGTGGTTTCGAGACAACCCCAATAATTTGGGGAATAGATTGTGTTTGAGCCAACTTTTTTGCGACTTCAACCGTAATTTGGGTCTGAGGTTCAAATTCGAAAACCTGACCTTCAATTACGAAAACTTCTTCTAAATAGCCCGTTTCTAGGGCTTCTTGTATTAGATGATCGTTTTCAATCAAAAATTTCCCCGTTGATTTTCGGTATTTTGCTTGGTGTAATTTCACCAAATCTTTAATTTTTGGATTATTAACCGACGTGATCATGGTTTAAAACCTGGGTACAGCGCGGACAAATTCCTGCTTCCGAGACCGCCTCAACGACATTCCAGCATCGCTCACAAGCTTCCCCTTCTGCCTCGACTACTTCGACTTGAATCCCTAAGACCTCGGCAAGGGGTTGATCAACAAAGTTCACCTTGGAGACAATGAGCCACTGAGCAAATTGAGACCCAAAATAACGATTGACCAACTCTTGATCTCCATCCTCTAAATGGAAGTTTAATTGAGCTTTGAGCGAATTACCAATAACTTTTTGAGCCCGAGCATCTTCCAAGGCTTTATAGGCAGCTTCCCGAATCGCCATCAAACGTTGGAAATCTTGGCGTTCTTGAGGTTCAAAAACCACTTCCGTGACCTCCGCAAACTTCTCCAAATGAATGGACGTGAACTCCGGATAAGCAATCTGACCTAATTCTTCCATTGTAAAAGGTAATAACGGGGCCATTAAATGACTCAACTGACGCAATGTGTAACTTAAAACCGTTTGAACCTGGCGCCGACGAACATCATCTTCTTTCAAGATATAAAGGATATCTTTGGTGAAATCCAAATAATACGCCGACATGGTATTCGTCAAGGCTTGAGTGACTAATTTACTAACCGTACTGAATTCGTATTTCTGATACGCCTCATGGGCTTGTTTCACGATTTGATTAATATCATCTAAAACATGGCGGTCCACCGCCGGTAACTGATTAAAATCAAGTTCATCCGCTTGGGTAAAGCCGGCTAAATTCCCATGCATAAAGCGGAAGGTATTCCGGATCTTTCGGTAATTTTCAGCGACTTGTTTCAATAAATTTTGGGACAAATTGATATCGGACTGATAGTCGACGGTTGCTACCCATAATCTTAAAACATCGGCACCCATCGTATCGACAATGGAGGATGGGGCTAAGGCGTTTCCTTTCGATTTGGAAAATTTCTCGTCTTTTTCATCCATTACAAAACCGTGAGAAACCACTGCCTTATACGGAGAAGTACCATAGACCGCAGTAGAAATAATAAGTGAAGAGTTGAACCATCCACGATATTGATCCGAACCTTCTAAATATAAATCATGAGGTACCGCTAATCCATGTTTTCTTAACGCCGCGGTATGAGACGAACCCGAATCAAACCAAACATCTAAGATATCGGTTTCCTTGGTAAATATGCCATCAGGTGAATTGGGATGGGTGTAATTTTCTGGTAACAAATCTTTAGCTTCTTTTTCAAACCAAATATTCGAGCCATGCGTTCTAAACAAATCGGCGATATGGTTGAACACTTCTTCATCCATAATGGGTTGTTGATCTTGGGTATAAATAATTGGAATTGGTAAACCCCATGCCCGTTGACGAGAAATCGTCCAATCGGCGCGATCGGCAATCATATTATGCATACGCAATTTACCCCAGCTAGGATACCAAGTCACTTGGTCAATTTGGTCTAAGATTTCGTCACGAATCTTATCCACACTGAAAAACCATTGTGAGGTCGCTCTAAAAATAATCGGTTTCCCTGTTCGCCAATCGTGTGGATAGGAGTGGGTAATAAAGCTAAGATGTAAAAGATGGCCACTCTCATGTAATCGATTGGTGACCGCTTTATTGGCTTCGTCGGTTGTTAATCCAACCAACCAGTCCCCGGCATTTTCCATCATTTTTCCTTGGGCATCGACATTAACAAAAGGTTGGATGCCGTATTTTTGACCGATTAAATAGTCGTCCATCCCAAATCCTGGTGCGGTGTGGACACAGCCCGTACCCGAGTCGGCCGTGACATGTTCCCCTAACAAGACTTTAGACACCACTTCTTCGTAGAGCGGATGTTGACAAGTAATATGTTCTAAGACCTCGCCTTTAAAGGTTTTTAAAACTTGATAATTATCAATTTCAAAGACCTTCATCAACTCTTCGATGAAGACCGAAGACATCACCAAATTCCCTTGCTCGGTTTGAACCAGACTATAGTCCAAACGCGGGTGAACACTAATGGCTAAGTTGCCCGGAATGGTCCAAGGGGTGGTTGTCCAAATGACCATCCGGTCACCGGTATCTAAAACACCTTTACCATCAATCACATCAAAGGCCACATAGATGGCTGGGTCGCGGCGATCATGATATTCAATTTCAGCTTCCGCCAGGGCAGTTTCACTTGATGGCGACCAATAAACGGGACGTAAACCTTTATAAACCAAACCCTTTTGACACATTTTTCCAAAAAGTTCGGTTTGAATTGCTTCATACTCTTTTTGATACGTGATATATGGATCGTCGTAGTCCGCTACCGTTCCCAGGGCTTTGAATTCCTGCATTTGTTGGGCGACTTGTTGACGTGCGTAGTTTTCACACAGCTGTCTAAATTCGCTTAATGGCATCGCTTTACGGTCAACCCCTGATTTCGTTAAGGCATTTTCAATCGGTAAGCCATGGGTATCCCAGCCAGGAATAAACGGGACTTGGTAACCCATTTTAAACCGACTACGAACCACGAAGTCTTTTAATATTTTATTTAACGCATGACCAATATGAATGGAGCCATTCGCATACGGTGGCCCATCATGTAAAACAAAGGTCGGTTGGCCTTCGTGTTTGGTTAACATTTGTTGATAGAGGTTCATAGTTTCCCATTTTTCTAAAATAGGTCCTTGTTTTTTTGTTAAATTTCCTCTCATTTCAAAATCTGTCTTGGGTAAGTGTAAGGTATCTTTATAGTCCATTTCAATCGCTTCCTTTCAATCATATAAAAACGCCCTCAAAAGGGCGTTTAAACGCGGTACCACCTTTATTGGTTCTCGAATCGATAACGGCGATGCACCGAATCTTCTTACTATGGTTCAGAAGATTTGCTCGTGAGGGATAATTTCAAACTTTCTCATCCATTTTCACCAACCATGGACTCTCTATATCGAAAGGACTTGAAATCTTGTCTCAGTCTTCGCGGTTTGGGGAAATCTCCGGTTGTTGATCTTGGAGATTTTGAATCGTTTGTGATAAATCATCAAACTGTTGTTGGAGGTTGGCATCAACCTCTTCGGTTTCATTCATCAATTTAGCTAATTGAGCTAAGAGGAGTTTAACCGTTGAGACAGCCTGGCTAACAATAAGCTTTGCTTCTTGGTTGGCGGTTTCAACGATGGCATTGGCTTGCCGGAAAGCTTGGTCGTTTAAATCACGAAAAACCTTTTCGCGGTTCGCTAAGTCAGTTTGTAGGCTTTGGACCCGCTGTTGGCTTTCGTTAAACTGCTGTTGAATCGTCTCTAATTGTTGTTCGTACATTTGTACTTTCGTTTGTAATTGGACGAATTCTTCTTCGTATTTTTGCAGTTTTTGATCTACTTGAAAACGATCGTATCCATTCTTAAGGATGCGAAATTCCGCATTCATTATAGTTTTTCAGCAGCCTCTAAACTAATTTCACCCGCCACATTAATGGTTCTTGGTGTGCAGAGAATGACATTATGTCCAATTTTTTGGATTGAACCGTCAATCGCAAAAACCACACCAGTTAAAAAGTCAATCGTTCTTTGGGCAAAATTGGGCGGTAAACGATGTAAATTCACGACCGCAGCGCGCTTTTCTTTGAGATGTCGAGCTACTTCTTCGCTTTCTTCAAAGGTGCGTGGTTCAAATAAAACCATTTTGGCATCCGCTTGAACTTTTGAGAAACTCTTATTGGAAGGTTGTTCATAATCACTGAGGGATTTTGCTTCTTCTTCTGTGAGTTCTAGTTCTGCTTCTTCATCAATTGGGGAAATGAAATTTCGCCATTTTTCACTTAGTGCCATACATATTCCTCTTTCTACAATATCGTGCCAATTATAACATAGTTATGTTGGAAGTTAAAGTTTCAAAATTCTCTACTATTCACTGTTTTTTGAAACTTTACGGGAAAAAAACCTACTGATCGGCTTCTACTTCTAATAAGCCGTAGCCACCGTCAAATCGTTTGTAAACAACCGCAATTTCATTGGTCTCATCGTCGGTATAAATAAAGAAAGTATGATTTAACATTTCCATCTTCATTATGGCTTCATCCAAGTCCATGCGGTCGGCTAGGATTTCCTTTGTCCGTACCGGTTCTGCTTGTTTGAATGGTTCGAGTTCCTCCCGTTTGATTTCTTCTAAAAAAGCAACCGATAAGGAATCGCGATGTTTCCGACTCATCCGTGTTTTCTGACGACGGATTTGGTCTTCCAACTTATCAACAACCGTATCTAAAGCACTGTAGTAATCTGGTGCTTTCACTTCTGCCCGTAGCAGGCCAACCGGGGTGTTAACGGTAACCTCTACTTTTTGGTGATCGGTATAAACGTCTATTAAAATATTTGCGACCATTTCCGTTTCTTCGTTACGGAAATACTTTTCTATGGAGCTGAGTTTTAGTTCGGCTCGCTCACGCATGGCCTCTGTAATTGGGGTGTTTGATTTAGATGTGAATTTTGTTAACATAGTTTTTCCTCCTTTTGTTTTTTGCAAAATTCTCTGACGGTTTTCATGGCTATCAAGCTCCTTTCAATCATAAATTAAATCAAAGACACGGGCAGGTAACCCATCGTTTTTACCCATTTCGTAATCACGATCATCGATAAAGGCCGTTAGGGCATCCCCTTTTGTCTCTAAACTTGCTTCTAATAAATGAATCACATGGACCCCTCTTTGAACCGCTTGTTCAAAAAGTTCTAAAAAAGATTGGGTGGATACTTCTTCCGGATGGGAAGGATGGCGCCACGCCTTATGTTCTAAATTTAATATGTCGTGGTCTTGGTCCAAATCGCCATGAACCACATGTTTCGTATATTTAAAGGGATCTTTTAATCCGTGCGTTTCAATCCAATGCACCGTATGATAACGCCAGGCTTTTGGATCGAAAAGAACATGAAGTAATTGATACATCGTCTTCATACAATGAACTAATTCTTTTAGGGGCACCTGAATATCAAAAGTCTTTAAAATCATATATTGGTACCCCAAGGCGATAATCCGTTGTTCACTAGACGTTAGTTCAACAAATTTATACGTTGGATAATCACTGAGCGGTCGTAAAAGGACCTCTTCCACCATCATGGCATCAACCATGGATTCAAAACGAATATGATGGTACGCTGTCTCCCCTTCTAAAAGTCCCGTTTTAGCAAAGACATAGGGATGGGCTACGGAGTCTAAACTCCAATGACAGAGGTGTCCAGCCAAAAAAGATAGAAAGACCTCATGTCCAGGACGTTGTAATTGATAATATGCTATTGCTTGACGATAAAATTCATTAATTTTTTCTTTATGAATCTTGCCGCCCAAGCTTCGAATCCAATCGATTTCTTTGTTTTTCATCCAAGGTAAATAATTATGGTAAAACAAAAAGTCGGGACCATTCGACCCAAATAAAAATGGACGCCAGTGGGCTTCAATCGCTTTGCTCACTCGATTTACATCTAGTTTTTGAACGACTTGATTGGCCATCAGTCCATGCGTTAATACATTTGGCATATCATCACTTCCTTTTATTAACTCTATTTTAACAAAGAAGAACGTGCTTGTCACAATTATATGCTTGTTTTCGCCCAAAATAAAAAGTCAGTCGGTCATACCAACTAACTTTTCTTAAACACTTGGTTTAAAGCAACAACAAACGCGCTTATAATTCTAATTTATTCTCTAAGACCCAATTGGAAGCCATAAAAGCAAGAACAAAGGCAACCACGGTCAACACCGTATTCACCGCCGTATATTGCCACATAGACTGTGCCTTAGTAATATCGACCAGGAAATCAGGATGCATCGTTGATGAAGAAACATAGTGAACTTCTGGACCAAAAATGGTGATCATCAAGACATTTGATAACATACCCCAGACCAGGATAATTCCAAAGAAAACCAAGGCCGGAACTAAGTAGCGACGCGATTTCACTAGAGAAGATCGAGCCAAACTCATCGCTCCAATAATTAAGGTAAATAAAGCCGCTAAGCCAAATACATAGTCCACAAAGCCCAAAACGACCCAACCCCAATTCAAATTCTTTAATGCTTGGACAATCACATCAATCACCATTTGAACTTCCGTTACGTTCAAAATTTGAGCGATCTCCAGCCGGAAACCCACGAAGAAAATCGCCATCGACAAAAATGTTAACAGACCCGTAATCATACTCCAAATCATTAAGGTCAACACTTTCGATAAAAGAATTTGCCAGGTCGGTACAGGTAAACTAAAGGTTAGGTAACCCGCTTCCGAATACAAACGACGGTGAATAAAATTGAAAACATTACGGAACATGATAATGACGCCACCAATCACAAGAATCATGGTCGGTAAAACAATGATAAAGCCTATAAATAAACTTTGAGAATCACCAAATCTTAAAATCAAAGGCATAAATATCGCATAAGCAACCATGGCGATATACAAATAGACATAATCTCGATATGAATTTTTTAAATCATGTTTTAATAATTTCCCAAACATTTAAAATACCTCCCGGAAATACTGATCGACACTCTTTCCTGTTCTTTCACGTAAATCATCACAATTTTCATGTAAGTAGACTTGTCCTTCTTTAAGGAAAATGACCTCATCTAAGATGGATTCAATGTCTTGAATTAAGTGGGTACTAATTAAGAGCAAGGAATCTTCTCCATAGGTGGATAAAATCGTTCTCAAAATCTTATCTCGGCTCGCGGGGTCGACCCCACCAATTGGCTCATCCAAGAGATACACCTTCGCTTTACGGGACATCACCAGCGCTAATTGGAATTTTTCTTGCATACCTTTACTCATTTCTTGAAAGCGATCGTTGGCATCCACATCTAACTGTTCTAGCAACTGATACATGACTCCTTCATCAAAATCTGGGTACATGTCCTTAAAGACCGCAATACTTTCGGTCCCTTTCATTTGTTTCTCAAAATACGTTTGATCGGGTAAATAAGAAACGGCCGCCAACGCCTCGGGTCCTAAAGGTTGCCCGTCAATTTGAACATGACCGCGATAATCACGTAGTAGACGAACCATGATTTTTAACAAAGTTGTCTTCCCCGAACCATTTGGTCCACAAAGCCCAATGATTTTCCCTGAATTTAGACTTAAATTCACATGGTTTAACGCGGGGCGGTTAAAGTACGCTTTCGATACATCTTTAATTTCAATTAGTGACATTTGTTCTCTCCTTTGATTTGGTAATCCATTCGATGACTTCTTGTTTAGATATCGATAAAAGTTGCATTTGAGACAGAAATTCTTGAACAATTTCATCAATTTTCTGCTCCTTCAACTGTTGAATATAAGCACAATCATCCGTTATAAATCGGCCCTGTGGTCCCATCGAGTACACGAGTTTTTGAGTTTCACATTCACTCAGCGCTTTTTGCATGGTATTGGGATTCACCGCATACTCCAAGGCCAAGTCGCGAACAGATGGGATTCGTTGACCAGCTTCATATTGGCCAGAGAGGATTTTGTTTTTTATCTCTTCAATAATTTGCAAATAAATGGGTATTCCCTCAACAAACTTCATAACGTCCCTCCTTTGTACTATGTACATAATACATGGTACATTGAAGGCTGTCAACCCCTATACCCCACTTTTTCAAAAAAAAAAAACAATTTCTTTATGAAATTGCTTCTTTTTGATATTCCAGGATGTCTGCCGGTTGGCAATCAAGGACTTCACATATTTTTTCAAGGGTGCTAAAGCGAATAGCTTTCGCTTTCCCTGTTTTTAAAATGGAAATATTACTCATTGTAATCCCCACGGCTTCACTTAACTCGGTTACACTCATTTTTCGTTTAGCCAGCATTACATCTAAATTAACAATAATCGGCATTAAATCACCATATCCATTTCTTCTTTGTATTCAATTGTTTGCTCAATGACACTCTTAATCAATAAGATGACTAAGCCCACCACCGAAACTAATAAAAACGTCACCATTAATAGTAAACCAGCACCTGGGCTCAAAATTTGATTCGAATTGAAGTAGATAAACACACCAATCACCACGATCGCCGCCAAAGCACAAAATGCGACGAGAACCTTTAACAACTGGACAAAACGGGGTGAAAGATGTTGTTCACGGTCATACAATACAAGTAAATAAAAAATAATAACCAAACCAATAATAAATAAAACCAGTAAACCCTGTGAAAGCAACATTAATGGCCAGTACAAAAAACCAACTTCTGGATAAAACTCTAGCGCCTGCCTCGCCAACACTGGCCAAATAACACTCATAAAAAACAGGGTAAAGACGATAAACAGGGTGATAAATACTTTTAAAAGATTTGATATTGCTCTTTTTTTCATAAAGAAACCTCCATCTGTCTATAATATAACACAATATTTATTGTTAATCAACAAATATTTATTCTATTTCAACAAAT
This sequence comes from Erysipelotrichaceae bacterium, assembly GCA_050309795.1. Lineage (GTDB taxonomy): Bacteria > Bacillota_I > Bacilli_A > Erysipelotrichales > Erysipelotrichaceae > JBNRMW01. The sequence goes on from JBNRMW010000010.1 coordinate 50,202, forward strand.
GGAGGATTTTTTATTCGATGTCTGCTAACTGCTTCTCAACAACCGTTAGTTGGTGTTGATAAGCCGTTAATTTGGCTTGTTCAGCCTCTACTTTAGATGCTGGTGCTTTTTTGACAAAGTTTTCATTTGCCAACATTTTCTCAGCACGTCTAATCTCTGCTTGAAGGTGCGCTTGCTCTTTATGGAGTTGAGCGAGTTGCGTTTCTTTATCAATTAACGAACCCATCTCCAAAGCGATGCGACCAAAACTCAAGCCAATTTCATGGAGTTGACCCGTCACCACTTGGATGGGATGGGTTTTAACCATCTTATACAACATCGCCTTCAATTCTTCACTGAACACCAGTGGTTGATCGTTGGTATCTAAGATCCGCACACTCAACTCAGTGGCGGCTTTAATGTTAAAGTCCACCCGCACCTTGCGTAAGGCTTCAATCATTTCAATTAAATGAGCGACCGGTTCTAAGCCATGATTATTGATGGCCAAAGGTTGAGGCCAGGTTTCTAGATTCAAAGATTCCAATGGAGTTGGAAGAGCTAAATAAATTTCTTCCGACACAAAAGGCATGAACGGGTGAATCATCTTCACAATGCCCGACAACACGGTTACCAAAGTCCACTGCGTCGCATATTTAATTTGTTCATCTGAGCTTTGGAGCTGTGATTTTGCTAATTCAATATACCATGAACAAAAATCATCCCAAATAAAGGCAATTAATTCCGTTCCGACCGCAACAAAGTCATACTGATCCATGAGCTGGGCAATATGTTGACTATAGTGGTTAAAACGATCCAAAATCCAGCGGTCAATCACTGATAAGTTTACCTCTTCAAGCGGTTTAAGTTTGAAGTCATCTTCCAAATACATCAAAACAAAACGGGAAGAATTATAAATCTTATTAATAAACGACCAAGCAGCTTCTAATTTCTCATGAGAAAAGCGCATGTCTTGACCCATCGTCGCCGAAGTCACTAAGAAAAAGCGCAACGCATCCACGCCATAGTCTTCGATCAGATCCATCGGGTCAATACCATTACCCAAAGATTTACTCATTTTCCGATTTTGCTCGTCGCGAACCAACCCGTGAATAAGGACATCGCTAAACGGTTTTTCACCAGTAAAATGATAGCCTTGAAATGCCATGCGCACGACCCAAAACAAAATAATGTCGTAACCGGTAACCATCGTATCGGTTGGATAATAGCGTAAGAAATCGTCGGTTTCTTCGGGCCAACCCATCGTCGCAAACGGCCAGAGCGCACTGGAAAACCAGGTATCGAGGACATCTTCGTCTTGAACCCACTGGTCCGTATCTTCGGGTCCAGTTAATGAAACATGGACTTCCCCTGTTTCACGATGGTACCAGGCTGGAATACGATGACCCCACCAGAGTTGCCGACTAATGGTCCAGTCTTCAATATTTTCCAACCATTGGCTAAACACTTTTTCAAAGCGTGGTGGATAAAAATTGATTGCTTCTTTTTGTTGATGTTCTAAAACAACATCTGCTAGTGGTTTCATTTTAACAAACCATTGTTCGCTTAAATACGGTTCCACAATAACATCGGTCCGCTCGCTATGTCCGACTTCATGAATATGTTCTTCTACTTTTACAAAGTTGCCTGCCGCTTTGATGTCTTCGACCAAAGCTTGGCGGCATTCAAAGCGATCCATGCCTTTGTATTTATGAGCTAGCGCATTCATCGTGCCATCCGGATTCATACAAATTGGCATCTCTAAATGATATTTTTGACCAATTAAGAAGTCGTTTGGATCATGGGCTGGGGTACATTTCATGACCCCTGTACCAAAGTCCACATCAATATAGTCGTCGCTAATAATCGGCAAGACTTCCCCATTAGCTGGATTGATTGCCTGTTGACCAATCAAGTGTTGATAGCGGGCATCGTCGGGATGAACAACCAAACAGACATCACCGAACATGGTTTCCGGGCGGGTGGTGGCTACTTCTAAAATCTCGTCCCGATCGACGACATGATATTTGAACGTCCACATATGGCCTGTGACTTCTTTATGGATAACCTCGATATTTGATAAGGCCGTTTGAGCTTGAGGATCCCAGTTAATAATCCGTTTGCCTCTGAAAATTAAGCCTTCTTCGTACAGTTTTACAAAGACATGGCTCACGGCTTGGCTAAAGCCTTCGTCTAAAGTAAAGCGTTCGCGACTATAGTCTAAAGACAGACCCATCTTTTTCCATTGTTTATGGATTTCATTCGCATACTCATTTTTCCACGTCCACGCATGTTCAAGAAAAGCCTCACGACCAAGTTCATGGGCATCCAACCCCATGTCTCGTAAGCGTTCATCAACTTTGGCTTGGGTGGCAATTCCAGCATGGTCCATCCCCGGTAAATAAAGGACATCATAGCCTTGAAGTCGTTTGTAACGGCTCAAAATATCTTGTAGTGAGCCATCCCAGGCATGACCTAAATGAAGTTTTCCGGTTACATTTGGTGGGGGGATGACAATACTATACGGTTTTTTAGACCGATCTCCAGCGGTAAAATAACCCTTTTCAACCCACTGGTCGTAGTATTTAGACTCAATCTCACGATGGTCGTATTTTGGTTTTAAACTCATAGATACCTCCTATAATAAAAAAAGACCTCCCGAAGGACGTCTGCACGTGGTACCACCTTACTTCACACAAAAATGTGCCTCAATGATGGTAACGACATCCAACGAAGACTCTTACTTAGGTTCAAAGTCTTATCAACAAAAGCGACTTCACTAGCCTTTGGTCTTGATTTCCACCAACCATCAAGTCTCTATGACCCGCCAACTAGCTACTCTTCTCTGTTTTCGATCTGTGTCTATTATACGATATTTCCGAAGCTTTTCAAGCACTAGACAAAAAGAAGTGCATTGCTGCACCTCTTCTAGTTTTGTTTAAATTTATCTTGTACGAGCCATTGTTCAATAACATCCGAGATCGCCATCACCATCGAAGCATTTTGATTGGTGAAGGGATAGGCAACGATATTAGTTTCCTGTTTAATCTGGCGGATCGTATTCACGCGTTGATTATTAGAAATCTTATCGACCTTGGTCAACACAACCGCTGTCGCTAGACGTTTTTCAACGGCGAGATCAATCATTTGTCGATCTTCTGGGGATAAGCCCCGACGACTATCAACTAAAATTAAGATCCCTTTTAGTTGTTGACGAATGGAAAAGTAATCTTCCATTAAATGCGCATAAGCCAATTGTTCCTGCTTGGTTCGATTCGCAAATCCATACCCGGGAACGTCGACTAACATTAACTCTTCATTAATTTCATAGAAATTCGCCATCCGTGTTTTACCCGGTGTTTGACCGACATACGCAAGACGCTTGCGGCGAGTTAACGCATTGATTAATGTTGATTTTCCAACATTAGATTTGCCGACCAACACAATTTCAAACAAGTCGGATTCAGGGAATCCGGAAGAATCCGGAGCAGAAGTGAGCAGTTTCGCTTGACTGGCATTCAACATTTTATTTTACCAACGCGACATCGAGCACTTGAGTGACGTTTTCAACAGGAATAAAGGTAATATCCTTCTTCACGGTTTCTGGTAGTTCGTCCATGTCTTTGACGTTTTTCTTCGGAATAACAATAGTATTAATACCGACCCGGTGTGCTGCAAGTGATTTCTCTTTTAGCCCACCAATTGGTAAAACATTGCCTCGTAAGGTAACTTCGCCGGTCATCGCGACATTGGATAATACTTGACGATCGGTTAAAGCCGAAACTAACGCCGTCGTTAAAGTAATCCCCGCTGATGGTCCATCTTTCGGGACCGCTCCTTCCGGTACGTGGACATGAATATCATGAGATTCAAAGAATTTCGGTTCAATATTAAAGGCTTTTGCATTTGACTTAATATAGCCAATCGCAATTTCTGCCGATTCTTTCATCACATCGCCGAGTTGACCAGTGAGGATGAGTTTCCCTTTTCCTTCGAATAAGGTGACTTCAATGGGTAGAATGTCTCCACCAAAGCTCGTATAGGCTAATCCAGTGACCACCCCAACTTGGTTGGCGGTTTCCTTAACGCCATATTCAAAGATTTCCTTGCCCAACATTTCATTGACACGGTTCTTCGAAATAGTGACACTCTTTTGATCTTGCGTTAATAAAATCAAGACCGACTTCCGGCATAACGAAGCAATCGTCCGTTCAAGTTGACGAACGCCAGCTTCCCGAGTATAGTGTCGAATAATGTATTGAAGTACTTTATCAGAAATCTTAATTTGGTTCATTTGTAAACCATTGGTTTCCACTTGTTTTGGAATCAAGTGTTTACGAGCTATTTGTAATTTCTCTTCTTCCGTATAGGAAGTAAGTTGAATAATTTCCAAACGATCGCGCAACGGAGCTGGAATATCTTCCAAATAGTTGGCCGTCGCAATGAACATGACTTTACTCAAATCATACGGCTCTTCCAAATAATGATCCGAGAACATGGAGTTTTGTTCTGGATCTAAAACTTCGAGCATCGCCGAGCTTGGGTCACCTTTATAGTCGGAGGCCATCTTGTCTAATTCATCCAATAAGAAAACAGGGTTTAGAACCGTAGCCCGTTTCATACCTTGAATGATACGCCCTGGCATCGAGCCTAAATAGGTTCGACGGTGTCCGCGAATTTCTGCTTCGTCGCGCACCCCACCAAGGGAGGCTTTGACAAATTCCCGGTTTAAAGCATTCGCAATACTCTTACCTAAAGAGGTTTTACCAACCCCTGGTGGCCCGACTAAACAAAGAATCGGAGCTTTCAAGGAATTAGTAATGGTCTTCACCGCAAGGTATTCCATAATACGGTCTTTAACTTTTTCTAAACCATAATGGTCGTCATCTAAGACTTTACGGACCGCTTTGAGGTCTTCGACATCTTTGGTTTCCTGCCACCATGGCACATTTAAGAGCCAGTCTAGATAATTCCGTATGACACCGGATTCTCCCGAAGCTTGGGGCAGTGTTTCATAGCGTTTAAGTTCTTCTAACGCTTTGGCTCGTATATTTTCTGGATACGGATTGTTTTCGATTTGTTCACGTAAATCTTGGGCATCATCTCCCGAGGAACTGACATCGCCGAGTTCTTCGCGTATGGCTCGTAGTTTTTCACGTAAATAGTATTCGCGTTGACTATCTTCCACACGTTCTTTAACTTTTTCATTGATTACATTTTCGATATTGGATAATTGACGCTCATTATTGAGCTCTTCCAAAATCATCATTAATCGTTCATTGACATCCGTTTCTTCCAATAAGGCTTGTTTCTTGTTGAATGGAATCGGGAAGAATTGACCGAATTGATCGGTTAATTGGGAGGCATTCACGCCTTTAATTAATTGCGTGATAATCTCACTAGGAAAATTGACATTATGAGCGGCAAGCGATTCCAACTCACGGGAAATCTTGCGCATTAGAGCCAACTCTTCCATCGAGTCTTGGCGAACATCGTCTAGTGGGATGACTTTCGCAAAAAGCATCCGTGAATCTTCAGAGAGGTGTAAAACCTTTGCTCGTTGAAGACCACCAAAAGTCACTCTTAAAAATCCGTCTTTACTTTTGACACGACGTAACGTCGCAATCGTACCGACAGTATATAAATCTTCTTCATGAGGCTCATCCACCATAATGTCTTTTTGAGAAACCACAAACACTTGATTGTTAAAGTAATTTTGGGATTCCTCAATCGCATTCATAGATTTCTCCCGCCCAACCTCAATAAGTATGTCTTGTTGTGGGAAGATCACAACGCCCCTGGTCGCAATGACTGGGATGTTTAATTCTTGATTTATTTTAGACACGCGTATTCCTCCTCACATGATCTAAACTTCTATTGATGGTTTTCCACCAATACATCGTAGGCTTTCTTTAAGCGTACATCATAGCCAATTTGATCGGGGGTGGCCATTTGTTTGACCTGGTCTACCTCCATTTGGTAAGTATCCGCAATCACTTGGTATTCTTGATCAATTTCTTCAGCTGTTGCTTCAATGCCTTGATCATCTGCTACTGCTTCTAAAAGGAGCCGTTGGTTTAAACGTTTAATGGCATCTGGTCGGATCTGTTCTAGCACATCTTCATCGGTTTGATTGAGAATTTGTTTATAGAGATCAAAAGTTAATCCTTGTTGTGCTAAACGTTGTTGGAATTCTTGAAGTAATTGTTGAGCTTCTTCGTCGACCATGGCGTCGGGAAGTTCAATATTGGTTGCTTCAATGAGTTTCTCAAGTAAGGCTGCTTCCGCATCATTTTGAGCTTGTTCCTCTTTTTCTGCGACCAATTTGGCACGGACAGAAGCTTTCAAATCTTCCAGTGTTTCGACGCCTTCTTCATTGACCATTTTCGCAAAATCATCGTCTAATTCTGGATAGACTTTGTTTTTGATTTCATGGATGGTTACCTTAAAGACGACATCGGCACCAGCTAAATCTTCCGCTTGATATTCTTCTGGGAATGTTAACTCGAGGTCTTTGCTTTCACCTGTCGATAAACCAATTAATCCTTCCTCAAAACCTGGAATGAAGGAGTTTGAGCCGATTTCTAATTCGGCATTTTCTGCTTTTCCACCATCGAAGGCGACATCATCTTTAAAGCCTTCATAGTCTAAAATAACGGTATCGCCATTTTCAACTTGGCCTTCTTCTTTGATTTCCCATTCGGCATAATCTTGTTGGAGATGTTCTAGTTGATGATCGACATCGTCCTCGCTAACCTCTATTTCGGAAATCTCTAATTGATAATCCTTATAGTCTTCGGGCAAGACAACCTCCGGCTTCACCGTGATATCGTAGACCAAGACTACCTCATCGAGGGTGAGTGAGCGAAGATCGAGCTCTGGTTGAGCGACCGGGACAAACCCATGTTCGTCAATCCCCTTAATATATGCCTCTTGGAGTACGCTATCGACCGCCTCCAATAAAATGCTTTGATCGTTTAATTGTTTGCGGGCAATGGCTAATGGCGCATGCCCTTTTCGAAAGCCCGCAACCTCTACGTCTTTGACGAGTTTTTTTACGGCTTTATTTTGAGCTTCTTGCCATGGTTCACCAGCAATGGTGACGACCAGCTGCCCTTTCGAGTTTTCTTTTAATTCCCAAGTTGATTTCATATGTTCTCCTTACTTTAGACCACTATTATACCATAGGTTTTAGCACTGTCAACTTATGAGTGCTAAGCACCTGGTTTTAAAATTTCAGTCTTGTTTATTCTACAATGTTTTAGCTCAGATTGCTATTGCCAAGCATAGATTGGCGCAGCTCACGCACAATGAGACGTACCATTTCTTCCATCTCTGTCTGCACATAGCGCCCTGGTAAATTGGAAAGCACCTCCACGGTTAAAGTGATATGGGCTAATTCCAGTAAATCCACCTCTTTATTTAATAAGGTCTCCAACTGTTGATAGCCCCAGAGAAAAGCCGCGTCTTCATAAGGATCAACCATGCGCTGTAAATCGACTTCATCCCCTTGAAGATGAATCTTTGGTAGTCCAAGCTCTTTCAATTTCAACAAAAGCATTCCCCGAAATTCACTTTGCATGGTCGCTAACTGGTCTTCGATGATTGATTTATACTTTCCAACAATTGAGGCTGATAGTTTACTAATTCCAATCATTTGATTTTCAATAGATGCACTTTTTAACAAGTCTAAAACAGCCTCATCTGCCAAGGGTTGACTCGCCTTTTCTAAGAAGTCAATCGTGGCTTGAAGTTGTTGGAGACCGAGGGTATATTCCCAACTATTTAAAGGGTTTTCTAACTGTTGGTCAATCAATTCTTCAGCCCGTTGAAACTGCTGTTGTTCAATCATTTCATTGATCGCCTGAAGTCTTTCTTGTTCGATGTGATTCATACTTTTATTGTACCATAGCCTTCAAAACAAGAGGATTAAGAAACAAACTTTTGGATATAGTTGGGAAATACCAATTCAACAACTAAATGAAAAAAGAGCTATAAACAATGTACAACTCCTTCAAGTATACGAACAATCATGTTCGTTAATATTCAATTGGCGTCCCCGGCACGACTCGAACGTGCGACCCTGGGCTTAGAAGGCTCATGCTCTATCCAACTGAGCTACGGGGACATAACGCTTTAATATAATACCTTAAACCACTGAAAAAGTCTACTCAATATGGAACAAATTCCACTTGAAAAGAACCATTCGTCTCCCAGGTTAAAATCATATATCCCGTTTTTGAATAATCACGATTATATCGTAAGGAACCCGGGTTCAACATTAAAATCCCGTCCACTTCCTTCATCAACACCATATGGGTATGACCAAAACAGGCCACTTGGCAGCCATATTGTTTCGCACGTTCCAACAAACGCTCTAGCCGTTTATGATAGGAAAATAAATGGGAATGAGTAATATAAAACTTAACTTCGCCAATTTGTAGCGTCGTCTCTTCTGGGAAGTCCCCATAATAATCATTATTGCCTCGCACATGAACATAATCGTTCACCTGATAATTATTCATTTCCGAATCGCCACAGTGAATGTAGGCATCCGCGTCTGGATGATCCGACACAATATCGTCCAAAACATCCCGGCCATGATTATCGGAAACAATCACCACTTTATATCTTGAAATCACTATACTGTACCTCAATCACTTCCCCAAATAAATCAAATACTTGTTGTTCGAGCTGATTGGGGTCCCCGCTCGTATAGATGGCACTTGGCCCCAAAGGCAGCGTCGCTAACGACGCCATCCAAGCGTGTGATTGCTCGATTCCATCAATCGTTTCCACCGCCAAGACCTCCTTTATGAGATCTTGAACAATTGGATAATGCGTACAGGCCAAGACTAAGTGGGTACTCGCTTGTAACGCCGGTTTCAAATCAGCAATCATTTCCTTGAGCACAGAAGTCTCGACTAAATCCTCGATTGCGCTGGCTAACCACGGGGTGGCGATACAAACAATGTTGCGTTGGGGATTATGGTTAAGAGCTTCATGGTAGGTATTCGAGTCAATCGTTTTCATCGTCCCAATGACGGCTAAATCCATAAGAGACGCATCAATACTATCTAAAACAAACTGAACGACACTCTCAAAATGAACCTCGGGAAAATGCTGTTTTAGTTGCGAAAGAACCGTCACACTCAAAGTATTACAAGCAACTAAAATCGTCGATGCCCCTTTCTCAATCAGCCATTGCGTCATGGTTTTGCCGTAATTAAACAACTCCTCATGCTTTTTATTGCCAAAAGGAACATGAGCTTGGTCCGCACAAAAAGTCAACGATACTTCTGGAAACTGTTGTCGAAGATATCGGTAATATGTATATCCACCTAAACCGGAATCCATGATCCCGATGGTTTTATTCTTGTTGTTGGAGTTGTTCATACACACTCTTCCCCACTTTCTCACCAATCACTTCCTGAATCTCAGCAAGTGACGCTTCCTTTATTTTCTTATAAGAACCAAATTTCTTCAAGAGTTTTTCTTTGCGGATTTTACCTAAGCCGACAATCTCGTCCAGTTTTGATTGAATCATCGCCTTTGAACGAAGTTGGCGTTGGAAATTCAGAGCAAAGCGATGCATCTCATCTTGCATATGCGACAACATCGTCAATAACTCTGGATTTTGTAAAATATCGACTTCCTCACCCGAACTCAAGACAATACCACGAGTCTGATGGCGGTCGTCTTTAACCAGACCACAGACGACCAAATCCAAACCTAGCGATGTCACGATTTCTTGAGCGCCATTGACTTGGGGTTTGCCACCATCAACCATTAATAAGTCTGCCACATTATCATACTGTTTCAACAATCTCAACAAACGTCGATAGACCACTTCTTTAATCGAAGCGACATCGTTATTACCTTGATCAAGCTTGTAGCGCCGATAATCATTTTTAACTGGTAAACCCTCTTCAAAAACAACCAAACCAGCCACCGGGTCACTACCGGCTAAATGGGAAACGTCCACCAGCTCAATACGGTAGACTTGTTCTAAACCAACGATTTCTTCTAAATCGGAAAGGGCCTTTTGAACGACTTGTGGTTTCTTCTTTGTTGTTTCGAAATGGACCCGCAATTGATTCTCGGCATTGGTTTGAGCCAACTTAAGCAATTGGGCATTTTGTCCCCGATGCGCATGTTGTGCTTGGTGATTTAAAATTTCATTAATTAAACTCAGATCAATTTCTGGTGGTAAAACAATCGTTTTAGGGATTGGATTCTTTTGGTAGAATTGAATAATAATTGAATCTAAGGCATCCTCTGGGTCTTCATTAAGCGCTTGTAAAGTCATCGTTTTATTGAGCATTTGCCCATTTCTAAACAATAAACCGACCACACAAATAAAACCATCCGCGACCGCATAATTAAAGACATCCATTTGTTTATGGATTGATGAGGTCATATGTTGTTTCCCCGCAATATGATTGATATGGTTGATGCGCTGTTGATATAAAGCCGCATCTTCAAAAGCTAGGACTTCCGAGGCTTCATCGCGTTGTTGTTCAAGCTGTTCTAAAAGCTCTTTAACCTGTCCGCGTAAAATTTGAGTCGTTTGATGACGCATTGAATGCTCGACTTCCGGATCTATGTCGAATTCACAAGGACCTAAACACTGCCCTAGATGATAGTAGAGACAAACTTTCTTTGGCATCGTTTTGCACTTACGTAAGGGATACAATTCATTCAATAAGCGCACCGTTTCTCGAGCCGCACCTGTATCTGGATATGGTCCAAAATATTCACAAGAGGGATCGTGAACTTTATCGCGTGCCACCCGTAAATACGGATAGCCTTCCTTATTGATTTTAATATAGGGATAGGATTTATCATCCATGTATAAAATATTGTAGCGAGGACGATGCTTCTTAATCAAATTAATTTCTAAAATTAAGGCTTCCTTCTCGTTGTGCGTAATAATATAGTCTAAATCCGCAATCTGACTCACTAACTGCGTGGTTTTATAATCATGGGCACCCGTAAAATAGGTGGTGACGCGGTTTTTTAAATTCTTCGCTTTCCCCACATAAATAATAGTCCCCCGTTGATTTTTATAAATATAACATCCAGGTTGGGATGGTAAAGTTGTTAATTTGTGTTTTAAAGACTCTTTCATGATTTTAAGGTCACGACCGTCGCCCCGACACCTCCTTCGTTTTCTTGGCCTAAGCGAAAGGACTCCACCGCTGGGTGGGTTCTTAAGATCTTATGGGTCATTTCTCGTAAAGTCCCCGTCCCGTGTCCATGAATTACGCGAAACATCGTTTTTCGTGCAACCACGGATTGGTCAATAAATTTAGTCAATTCGATCTTGGCTTCTTCATAACGCATCCCAATGAGGTTCACCTCTAAGCTAGCGGTAGAAACCGCATTAAATGAGGACGATACTCTTGTTTTCTTCTTACTTGTTTTTAAAGCCTTCGCTTGGTGGATTTTCAATTTATTTAAGGGCACATTCATCCGAATACCTCGAACATCGAGGATTGCTTCCTTTTTATCTAATTCCATAATCACCCCGACTTGTTGCGTGCCAAGGACCCGAACATGATCGTTGACTTTCAAGTTTTTTGAGGGGCTTTCAACAACTTCTGGTTCGTGTTGATACTGCTTAATCTCTTCGATCCTGGCGAGGACTTCGTGTTCTTTTTCAAGTTCCCGTATATGGGCTAAATGTTGTTGAGCTTGACGCAGTATTTTTTGGACACGCGCTTCTTGTTTGTTTTCAAACGTCTTTAACATCGAAGCTTTTTCAGCTTCTAATTTCTCTAATTGTTTTTTATATTGGTTTTGGGTGGCTTGTAATTCTTTTTCTTGAGCCGCAAGTTTTTCATTAAGGACCTCTTGTTGGGCCACTTGTTTCTCTAGTTGTTCTATGAGTTGTAAAGTAGCGGATTGGGCTTCTTCTTTAATTTGTTTGGACCGTTGAATGACCCTAGCATCTAATTCTAGTTTTTGGGCAATATCTAATCCATAGGATTGACCAGACATCGTATCCAAATATTTAAAGGTCGGACTCAAAGTGCTTAAATCAAATTGCACCGATGCCGAAATAATATTTTGATGATGATTCGCAAATTCCTTGAGCTTATTATAGTGTGAAGTCGCAATCGTTGGGGTTTTACGGGCATACAATTCTTCCAAAATGGCTTGAGCTAGCGATTCCCCTTCTAAAGGATCGGTTCCACTGCCTAATTCATCCAATAAAACTAACGAACGACTCGTCGCCGATTCTAAGACAATCTTTAAATTGCGAACATGACTTGAAAACGTCGACAACGATTCCAAAATCGACTGATGGTCACCAATGTCAACATAAAACGCATCATGCATCGAAAATTGAGCTTCTTCACACAAAATAGGATAGCCGCATTGAGCGAGATATAAACTAACCCCGATGGTTTTCAGACCAACCGTCTTCCCGCCTGTATTTGGACCCGTAATCAAAATCATATGATGTGGTGGTTTTAACGTAAACGTATTAGCGACGACTTGTTGTTGATCCAATAATGGATGGCGGGCTTCTTTTAAATAAAAGCCTTCATCGATTAAAGTTGGAACACAACCCTCTAAGTTTTTCGCCCATTTCGCCTTCGCAAACAGCCCATCGAGCATGCCTGATGTTTGTTGGGCGGCGAGATACGGTTCGGCTACAGTTTTTACTTGAAGCGATAATTGATGACAAATACGTTGGATCTCGACTTTTTCTTCAACTAAGAGATTTTGTTTTTCGTTATTTAAATCCACCATTTCCTGCGGTTCAATAAACGTCGTTTGACGGGTGGCGGATTGATCGTGCACTATACCTTTAAAATTGTTCTTCTCACTCGTTTTAACCGGTAAAACCAAGCGTTGGTTGCGTAAGGTGGCGTATTGATCGGTTAACATGTTCCCATATTTATTTAAGAAATACTGGGTTGAATTGGAAATCCGTTCTTCCACTTTACGTAATTGTTTACGGATAGCTAGTAATTGGGTGCTCGCCTGATCGTATACCTCAAAGTCCATTGAAAAACAACGATCAATTTTCTGAGCCAAGGGAATATCGGTAAAAAGACTCTCAAATAAATCGTCTAAATCAGCGAGCTGGGTTCGATGTTTTTTTCCATAATCGATCAATTGGCCCATGCCATGACTAAAACGACTAATATGGACAAGCTGTTCAATACTGAGCGTCCCCTCTTTTAGGCTATGTTCTAATGCTGTTTGAATGTCTTGAAGCCCACTAAAACTAGGGGCCCCAAATTGAATGGTCAAGTTCAAGGCCGCCTGTTGACGCCCGAGTTGGCGCTGGAGGGCTAATTTGGAGTCAAAAAACGTTAGATTTTCGACTTCCGACTGGCCCATTGGCGTGATGGCTTGTTGATAAATTTGTTTCTGTATTTCAGCAATTTCTAAGACGTCATAGGTATTCATTATTTAAACCGTTCTAAAAAGTTGACAATCGAGTCTTCATCCATGTTCATCGATTCCAACCAAGCTTGAACTTCCGCTTCTTCTTGATCATTGAGCGGCTTATCCAAGACGAGTTTTTGGAAAATCAGATTGTCTTCCATGGTTTCGCTAAACATTTGAATAAAGCCAAAGCTGGACTCAAAATGGCGTAAACGCGATTCTTGTAAAATGATTCCCCCATTATCAAAGAGTGGTAAGGTAAAAATAAAGAAAATAATTAAAACTTTCAGCCAACCCAACACCACACCAAAGGCCAGACCTAAGGCCTTGTTCAAACTGCTAATAATCGGAAAGATGTCGAGTAGACGAATCACAGGAATAATTAAGAGTGAAACAATATAAACCCCTAAGAAAATGATTAAAAACCAAATCGATTCCGAGCCCTTAATCCCCAAAGCTTGGGTAATGGCTAAATCTAAACCCCCAGCATTCAAGTTAATTAATGGGAAGGTTTTCGCAACCGGTCCACTTAAAAAGGATGCGACCACTAAAGCCAAAACAAATCGTATTACATTGACCAAGGAAATCAAAAAGCCTTGGCGATAGCCTCTGAATATATTTATGACAAATGTCGCTAGTATTAATAAATCAACGACAATAATCCATTCTAATTTAAACGTCATCGCGTCGTACCTCACTTCTTAATTATTATACGCTATTAATCTTCCCTTTTTCAAACTCTGCGGTTTATGGTAAACTTAGACCACATGAAAACAAAAACATTAACGTTAACCAAAAATCAACTACAGCACCTCGAGCAACAACTACAGGGCTATCCGCTGCGAACCGATTTACCCCATACGCTGTTTCAATATAAACTAGAGTCTGGACATATCACAGCTTATCGCTCGCGAAAGGTGGTTTTTTCGGGTCAACAAGCCTTATCGCTTGCTCAACAATATCGTGAACCATCACCCGAATCAACGGGTAGCGACGAAGTTGGTACGGGGGACTATTTCGGACCGATGATTGTATGTGCTGCCTACTATCATCCCGATTTCGATGAATTTTTAAAAACCTTTACACTCACCGATTCCAAGCAACTTCGCGACGAACAAATTTTACAAGAAGTTCCTTTATTCATCGATAAAATTCCTCATTCCTTATTGGTCTTAGAACCAGCAAAGTATAATATGGTTCAACAAACGACCAACCTCAATGCGATGAAAGCCCAAATGCACCAAAAAGCCTACGCGCACTTAAAACAAAAACTTGGATTTTTGCCTGCGCTCAATGTCGTCGATCAATTCACCCCGAAGGACCGTTACTATCGTTACTTAAGTGATGATTATGGCATCACCAACTTGACCTTTGAAACCAAAGCTGAATCGAAACATACCGCCGTCGCTTTAGCCGCCTTAATCGCTCGTTATCATTTTTTAATCGCGTTCATGCAACTTGAGAAACATTACCAATTTAACTTTCCGAAAGGCAGTGGCGCATTAGTCGATGTTGCTGGGCAACAGTTTGTTGAAACGTACGGTGTTGACGAATTAAAAAATGTAGCCAAGCTACATTTCAAGAATACACAACGAATTATTCCTCTTTAACGGAAACATCAATCTGTACTTTATAATCAAGTTGACGTAAATGGACCCCAGCAGCTGCCAACATCCGTTTGCTGGCTTTTGTAGCGGGTAGATCGGCATATTTATCCGATTCATAAACAATTTCTTTAATTCCAGATTGAATAATCGCTTTCGCACATTCATTACAAGGAAATAAGGAAACATATATACGACAACCTTGTAAATCGACCGTCGAGTTTAAAATCGCATTCAGTTCCGCATGAACCACATAAGCATATTTATTCTCACCAAATTCCCCTTCCCTTTGCCATGGAAATTGGTCGTCTTCACAACCATAAGGTAAGCCATTATAACCAATGCCCACCACCCGTTTGCGTGTGTTTACAATGACCGCCCCAACTTGGGTATTGGGGTCTTTCGAGCGAAAAGCTGATAAATGGGCGAGCCCCATAAAGTATTGATCCCAATTAATAATCATTCTATAGTCCCTCCGAAATGTAATATTGAATCATTTTTTCCGATAACCGTTGCGCATAACCTCTTAATCCTACACGTTGAGCCATCTGGATGACTTCGCGATCGGTTCCACCGTAAATCGTAAAGTGTATCGGTTGATTATAACGATAAACACCTAAGCCTACCAATAAAAGCACCATGGCCGCTAAACCATGTTTCTTTATTTGTTTCCATTCCGGTTTCTTAGCAAAAATCAAGGCCATAAATAAACCGGCTAAGAAGCCACCCAAGTGTCCTAACCAGGAAATATTCGGGAATAGATTAACCATTAAGTTAATCGCCACTAAACTAATAATCTGGAGCCGCATCTGAGGAATTTTAAAGATGCCTGTTTCCATTGTATATAAAATATACGCGGCCATTAAACCATATAGGCCAGAACTCATACCGACGGTTACAGTCGTATCCGAGCCATAATAAACAAAGACATTACCTAAAATAATGCTAGCAAAGACCAAGATTAAAAACTTCCTGCGACCATATATTGGTTCCAACAGACGACCAAAGCTATGGAGCGCATACATATTCGTTAATAAATGAAACATACCCCCATGCAAAAATGCTGGGGTCACAAAACGCCAAAATTCATGAGCCCCCTTCACAAAGGGTTGATACATCGCCCCTAGAAATACCAGAGCGTTGACCAGATTATCTTGATAACCAGCAAGAGCTAAACTAATAAAATACATCAAAAAGGAAATGGCCATTAAAATCATAGTTATCAACGGACGATTGCGTTTTTTCTGTTGTTTTTCCAAAATCTCTTTATTCTTCGCATTCACCTTCGCCCACAGGGTACGAAACTCCTGGGGGCCATCATCGACGGGTAAAAAAGACACTTCCAATAATTTTGGAAAGATTTTTTTAACCTGTGGATCTTCGACATATCCTTGTCCGATACGGACGGAACTTGAACTGTATAAATATAAATACAAGGGTTCAAAGGATTTATTAAACATGGCGTTCAAATTCTTTAATAATTGTTGGGTCATTATATTTTTTTGGGGAATTTCTAAGGTTGCCCCATCAATAACAATGACCGGATAGTGTTTATGATCGCGATTAAAAACGACCGCCTGCACGAATTGTTCGTGATAGGCCATCAAGGTATAACCATAGTGATTCATAAATAAATCTACGAGCCTTAAAACGTAAACATTTCCATCCATCTTATTTCACCTCTTGGAGAAATTGGTCAAAACTCAGCGGTGGTTGAGCCTCAAAAGTGAGCCATTGACCCGTAGTTGGGTGGGTTAACTCCAGTTGATAGGCGTGAAGCAATTGACCATCGTAAGCCAATCCTTTCTTGGGTCCATATACTTTATCCCCAACCAAAGGATGATTGATATACGCACAATGTACCCGAATTTGGTGGGTCCGCCCGGTTTCTAGAGTACATTCCAATAAGGAGTATTTAGTACTATGTTGAAGAGCGGTTAAATGGGTAACGGCGTGTTTGCTGTTTTTCTCGGTAACCGCCATCTTTTGGCGAAAGTTGGGATCGCGACCAATCGGTGCATCAACTTTGGCTTTGGTAAAAGTCACTTCTCCATAAACAATGGCTAAGTATTTACGGACCACTTGATGCTCGGCAAGTTGCTTTGCTAGGAATTGATGAGCCTGTTGGTTTTTTGCAACCACTAAAAGTCCACTCGTATCCTTGTCCAAGCGATGAACAATTCCTGGACGTATCGGGTCATCCGCCATCGATAGCTCCTGAGTATGGGCAAGTAAGCCATGGACCAAGGTCGGCTCCACCGTGCCCGCCCCAGGATGTACGACGAGTCCTTTGGGTTTATTAATAATGATCAAATCTTCGTCTTCATATATAATATTTAAATCCATTTTTATGGGTTCCAAAGCGATTTGTTTTTCCCTTGGAATCTCAATTTCGATTTCATCATCAACTTCAATTAAGTAACTCGCTTTCACAGGTAGTTGATTGACCAAGATATGTTCTTCTTTAATGTATTGAGCGATTTTTGAACGGGAAATACCTAGTAATTCTGCTAAATAGCGGTCAATGCGTTGTTCTTGGTCGTCTAGTTCAACCACATGGTATTGTTTAGGATTCATGGGGATTCACCACCATATCAAGCAAAATAAAGCCGACGCCAATCACCAAACTCATATCCGCGACATTAAAAACAGGCCACATGTAGCCGAAAATGTTAAAGGATAAAAAGTCACGCACCGCCCCATAGAAGAAACGATCCACTAAATTACCAAAAGTTCCCGCAATCATTAAAACTAAACCAATACTAACCAGCACATTATGCTTTTTACTCCAATAAACATACGACAAACCAACCGTCGCAACGATGGAAATAAGGGTCAACAACCACGTAAAATTATTAAACATCGACCACGCTGCACCCGTGTTTAAAACATAGGTAATCCAAAAGAAATTTGGGATAATTTCAATAGCTTCGAATAAACGAAGATTAGACGCCACTAAATGCTTTGTCCATAAATCAAGTATAACGATGACAATCATCGCAATAAATCCGTAGTGTTTTTTCATACTAAGCATTATACCACACTAATACTGCTGTTCTTGACGTTGGTGATTGATTTGGTTTTTTTCAACATACGCTTGGAGTAACGCTTGGGGGCTACTACCAACCGCAAGCACAAGATTGAAAAAACTATTCAAAACCTGGGCGATATTTTCTTGATTTAACTCCTCTGATAAACGCAGTGCTTGGTGAAATGTTTGTAGGAATAAAGTGGTCAATTCCTGTGTGGTAACGGTCAATTCGATCGATGTTAGCGGCTTTTCTAAATTGAGATTTAAAGAAATAATAAAATGTAAAACATCGCTCAATTCCTCTTCGATGACCGCCAATTCTGAGCTTGGTTTAAGCGACCAGAATTTAAAACAACGCGTTTCATTCGCGCTCTCAGCTAATTCCACTAAGAGGGCTAAAATTCGGCGCTGGGTCGTTTCGGGACGTGTTAATTGATGATTATCTAAAATATGTTGATCCAACTGTTGTTGGAGTTGATTTAATTGTTCTAAATTCAAATTCATAGCTTTTCTCTTCTTTCTTTAAATATACAGTTCATAGTCATGGGTTCGCCATTTCTTAAAACGCGTTAAAATCATTTTTGAAACCATCCCCGTCACAATACCCGTCGGTATACCGGTTAGTAACATCAAAGGTAACCAATAAATCATTCCCCAGGAACGGATAATGAACACCAACGCCAGGATTTGTCCAATGTTATGAAAAGTAGCGGAGCCAACCGACAAACCAATCGGCGACATCTTGGTAATCCGTTTCAAGAACATGACGGCCAAACTCGACAATATAACCCCACTCAACGACAACCAAAAACCAATCCCTAGAAAGATGCCTCGTAATAAGGTTGAAAACAACACCCTTAAAATACCTAATTGGATAAAGGACTTCTCACCAAACATATAGAGCACAATCAAACCCAAAGTATTGGCTAAGCCAAACTTCACGCCGGGAACTCCAGGAATTGGAACACCGGGTTCAATCATATTTAAGAGGATACTCATGGCCAATAATAAGGTGAAAATCGTCATTCTTTGGGTTTTAGAGCGTGTCGTCATCCGATGCTCCCATCTACATCGTCGGTTTCAACTTGGATTTCATGGCTATCGTCCTCAATTTGAATCACTAATTCATTAGGTAAACAAACAATCGGTACATACATATTTTTAACCCAGCCTTGGATGGAACAAATGTGTAATGGCGAATTCTCCGTCAATACCCGCACTTGTTGTTCTTTAATCTCAAGAACGACGTCGCCTAGGGTTCCCTGATGGGTCTGTATTTGATCTTTCGATAAATCATAGCGAGCAACTTCTTGATTTTTATAATAAACAACCGCTGCCGCATTTTGAGAAGATATATTAAAAATCCGATCGGAAAAAAACAAAAGAAGGAGTGTACTAATCGTTATAAAGACGATAAATATTTTATCTTGACGATTCATTCAACCCCTCCTTTCTTTGTTTAATTGTGGTCTAATTCGATTTTTTCAAATTTCTTAGTAGAAGCTAAGACGATTAAGATGTCGCCTTCTTCAAATTTATATTGTACATCAATATTGACGTTCATTTTGTCGGTTGCATCTTTTTTAGTCCCCAAGACGTTCATGTCAAAACGTGACCGTAACTCTAATTGTATCAGTGTTTTACCAATCCAATGCATGGGAACGATAAATTCAATGACCGAATAATTATCGTCAATTTCCAAGGATTCCAAAACTTTATTATGAAGAATTTCCTTGGCGATACGTTCGCCCATTTCCTTCTCCGGTCGAATGATGCGGCTGGCTCCAAGTCGTTGGTAGACGCGCATATCTGGTTTGTTTTTTGCTTTAACCATAATTTCTTGGACCCCAAGTTGTTGTAGGTTCAATAAGGCCAAAATACCGGCTTCTAGATTTGTTGATGCGGCAATCAATACTAAGTCACAATCCGCAAAACCTGCGGCTTTTAGCGTTTGAAAATCGCTGAAATCGCCCTGAATGCCTTGAGCAAGGTACTGATCTAAACGCTCGATATTTTTAATATCGGCATCAATCGCAATAACTTCTGCCCCAAGCAGGCTGAGCGTTTTAGCAACCGATGAACCAAAGACACCAAGTCCACAAATTCCAACTAATTTACTCATTTAAATTTCCTCCTAGCCAATTAAAATATGGCTTTCTGTATAGGTTAATTCTCTATCTTTACGCGATTTCGTAAACGATAACAACAAGGTAATGGGACCAACGCGACCCATAAACATTAAAAGCATTAAAATCGTTTGAGCTATCTTACTTAGAGTTGGCGTTAAATTAATCGTTACTCCTACCGTCGACAAGGCAGAAATCGTTTCAAACGCCAGAGATAAGAAGTTCTTTGTCGGTTCAACAATGGTAAGTGCAAGTAAAGCCACAAAGTAAACAAGTAAATAAATAAAGAATACATTCAAAGCGTTGCGGACATTATCTGGATTTATTGTGTGTTTAAAAATTGTCACCTTCTTGCGGCCTTTTAAATGGTTTAAAACAAATAAGAACACCAACGCGATCGTCGTTGTTTTAACCCCACCTGCCGTTCCTCCGGGTGAACCACCAACAAACATTAAGAAGACATATACTAAATTAAGACCCGAATGCATTTTAATGAAATCCACCGTCGCAAAGCCCGCCGTACGCATCGTCACCGATTGAAAAAATGCTGCCAACAATTTCCCACCCCAACTTAGATGAGCCAATCCCGTGTCGTGTTCTAATAAAAGCGCTAGTAAAGTACCCACGACGATAAAAAAACTTGTCACCACAAAAACCAATTTTGTGTGGGTTTGGAGTCGGCGAAAATACCTTTTTAAACGAAACTTTTCCATGTCCTTATAGGTATTCTTTAAGTCAAACCAAATTGAGAATCCGATACCACCTAAAATGATTAAAGCTGGCACCGTTAAACTAACAATCGGATCACTTACATAATCTAACAAGGAATAGGTTGAAAAATTATCAAAACCGGAATTGGTAAAACCGGAAACAGCAACAAACAACGCATTAAACAATCCGCGACCTAAACCAAATTGCGGGACAAAACGCAGACTTAAAAAAAACATGCCCAGAGCTTCGATGACAAAGGTGTATTTAACGATGCTCCAGAGATAGGGTTTAAAATCGGATAATGTTTCACGATTAATTGCTTGCGTTAAAACCAATTGTTCACGTCGTGCTAACCGTCTTCCCGAACCGAGTAAAATAATCGCAATTAAGGTCATAAGCCCTAAGCCCCCAATTTGCATCAACAAGATACAAACAACCTGTCCAAAGGTTGTATAGGTACCAACCACAGGATGGGTGAATAAGCCCGTGACACAAACCATGGAGACCGCGGTAAAGAGATGGTCAAAATACGTGGAGGATGACGATTCCAACTGCGCCATATTTGTATTCAATAAAAAACTACCACTCACAATAACGACTAAGAAACTTAAGATAATTTGCTGGGTTGAACTAAGACGTGCACGCATATTTATTCCTCTCTTAACTCCCCTGTATTATACCACTACAATAAGGGTTAACATAGTCTAGTAAAAACGAACCAAGGGGTTCGTTTTACAATTTTTCTTTCAATTTCCGATGTTTTTCCATACATTCCAGGCAATTATCTCGTGGTTTTAGCACAATTTGTCCTTTATACGTTTCAACGACGGTCGTACATTCGGGCACATCAGCTAAGACCACCGCATTGGCACCAATCCGAGCATGATCGCCAATATTGATACCACCAATTAATTGAGCATGGGCTCCAATCAGCACATCATCCCCAACTTTTGGGTGGCGCCGTTGATCTTCTTGCCCTGGAATGGAAACACCCCCAAGGGTAACCCCATGATAGATGATGCAATCATCCCCAACGACTGCGGATTCACCGATAACTAAACCTTGGCCATGATCAATAAATAAGCGTCGCCCAATTTGAGCCCCGGGATGGATATCAATGCCGGTGATCGCACGCGATACATAGTTAAAAAAACGGGCGATAAAATACAGATGGAGACGATAAAAGAAATGAGCGATCCGATGGAAAAATAAAGCATGAACGCCAGGATAGAAGAAAATAACTTCTAATAGGGATTTCGCTGCTGGATCAATCGACTTAATGCGGCGGGAGGTTTCAAATAGTCGCTTCATCAAGTGTGGCGAGCTTGGAATTAATGAGCTCAATAATATAATCCAAATCTTTTGAATTCTTTTCGAAGTCGAGCGCATCCACATTAATTTTTAAGATCGGTGAAATCGTATATTGATCAAAGAAGGTTCGATATTCGTTATTCAACGTTTCCCAATATTCTCGTTCAACGACTTGTTCATATTCAAACCCACGTTTTTGAATGCGGCGGATGGCTTCATCTACACTAACTTCTAAATAAATCATTAATTTTGGTTTTGCGACATGTTCCAACATGTTTTCTAAAAGTTCTTCATAAATCGCATATTCTTCCTCTTCCATGTCCCCGCCATGACAGAGCATTTTCGCAAAAATCGCATCACCATAGATAGAGCGATCTAAGACCGATTTTTCAATATGACTCGCTTCTTTAATGTGTTTGAAGCGCTTATTTAAGAAGAAAATTTGTAACGGAAAAGAATACCGTTTCCTATCGTAATAAAATTTAGGCAAGATGGGATTATCCACCACGGGTTCTTCAAACGCTTCATAGCCGTTTTTAGCGATATGTCGCATTAAGGAGCTTTTTCCAACCCCTACTACACCTTCAATAACAATCATATTCCATGTCTCCTTTTGATTAACAAAACGTAAATAATCGCTGTAGGTTTTCATTATTCTAATCCTAGTTTTTCTTCAACATTTCTGAGGATGTCTTCATAGCCAAGCACGCTGACACTCTCCATTTGACCATGGTCTGCTAAGTGTCGATAGTGTTGGTCAATTGGTAAGCGGCCGAGGATTTCCAGTTCTTGTTGAGCAGCAAATTGTTCAAGCTGACTTTCGCCAAATGGATAGAGTTTCTTTTGACAATCTGGACACTCAATCCAACTCATGTTTTCGATAACCCCCAAGATTGGAATATTCATTTTATTTGCCATGGTTATGGCTTTGGAGACAATCATGGATACCAAAGATTGTGGTGTTGTAACCACCACAATACCATCAATTGGTAACGCTTGATAGATGGTCAACGGGACATCCCCGGTTCCTGGAGGTAAGTCAATGAGCATAACATCGATTTCTCCCCAAAACGCTTTTCCATAAAATTCTTTGACCGCATTCGCAACCATTGGTCCCCGCCAAATGACGGCTTCATCGTCGCTTGGAAGCAGCATATTGCCCGTTAATATTTTCATTCCATTAGAGGTTTCATGAGGATAAATCCCATCGTTGGTCCCTCTGGCTTTTTCGGTTATTCCATACATTTGACCGATACTTGGCCCCGTTAAATCGGCATCTAAAATCGCAACCTTATAGCCTAAATGGCTTAGACCACTTGCTAGCAATCCCGTCACCATGGATTTGCCGACACCGCCTTTCGCGGAGACCACACCAATCATCCGTTTAATTTTTGTTTCTTTTTTTGCTCGTTGAGCAAACGGATTAAAACGATTTTCTTCTTGTTTTGTACGCATAGATTCCTCGATTCTTTTTAAAAACCTAGCCTTCTACGCTAGGTATACCTTCATTATTATAAGTCTTCAGCTACTAAATTTCAATGAAATTGGTCTAGGGTTTTCCATCTAAATTGTAGTACTGGCTTAATCGTTGGTGGTGCTGCTTAACTTCGTCAATTAGCCAGGTTGGGGAACAGACTTCTACATTCCCACCCATTTCTAAAACGAGACGAATCGTCGCTATTTTGCCTCGAGTTTCAACAAATAATTCAAAATCTTGATCATTGATTATTTCGATTCTTTGGTTTTCCCCATAGATTTGTTCCGCATAATGAGGGGCATCACGGATAATTAAATGGAGTTGATAAACTTCTTGGAAACGAAAGCCAAAATCATCAATTTCCTGATTGAGATTAAAGTATGGATCACGCAAAAAGGATTCCTCTAACACTTCGAGTTCCACGATACGATTGATCTTAAAGGTACTCACCCCTTCATATTTAAGGTAGCCAATGGTATAAAATCCTTGATTGATTTCGAAGGTATGGTAGGGCTCAAAGACATATTCTTTGGTGCTAAGGAGTCCTCGTTGATAAAGAAGACGAACCCGTGATTTCTGCGCAATGGCTTGAGTCAGTTTCGCTAAATGTTGTTCCATAATAGCTAGGGGCATGGTGTAGCGATGAACATCTTTTGAAGCTAAGCTGCTTGCCTCCTGTTCATTGGCGATGAGTTGTTGATAGCCTTGTTTAAAGGGTTTATTAATTAAAGGATGCTGAGAATTTAAGAGATAATCCTTCGCATTAATTAAACTTTCACGTTGTTCTAAAGTCAATGGAGCAAGCGGAAAAAACGCCGCATCTTTTAAAAGATAACCTCCGTGTTGTCCAGGTAAAGACTCGATATAATAGCCAGCGGTTTCGAGTTCCCGTTTAAATTCGATGATGTTGCGGGGATTGACTTCAAGCTCATCTGCTATTTCTTGTTTCTTCATTAAGCCCCGACTTTTTAGTAAGAGCAGCATCTTAATGGTTAGAGCTGTGCGGTTCAAAGTAATACCTGGCTTTCAATGACCGTTATGGTTGTATTTAGCTTGTAGAAATCGTGTTCGCTGCTCATAATTCGATACAATCGACCTAAGCTTAAATAAGGAAGCCCTTCATAAAAGAGGAGTTCACATTTTGGATCTAAGATCTCTCCATTTTGTAGATAGAGGGAAATACGATGATTGGTGTACGCTTGGACATAGTCCAATTTAAAAGTACTTCTCAAGCGTTTCGAAATAGAAATCAAACCATTCTCGTGTTTTAATAATTGAGCCAAATTAATAACCGGCTTCAAAATAAGGACACAGTCATCATAAAGGTCGTATAAAACACTAACCCCAGTGAGCCCTTTCGAACCGTAGTTGCAGTCCATGTAGAAAGCTTGGGCTTCGTCCTTACTATTAAAGGTTAGTCGTACTTGTTCATCGAGAATGGAACATAGTTCAAAGTTTTCAGTGAATAGTTGATACTGAATTTCAATAAGTTCGGTAAGATTTTTATATGGGATTTGATCCTTTTGACGCATTGTTGTCATGAGTTGTTTTAAGTTCATACTATTTCCTCCTAAGTTGACCTTAGTATAGCACTCTTTCTTACATCATTTATGTAAGGTTGACGAATTTGTAAAAAAAAGACTCCGTAAGGAGTCTAGATACCTGGCAACGTGCGATTTTCACACGAAGTGCTATCGTAGCCGCTAAAGTGCTTAACTTCTGTGTTCGAGATGGGAACAGGTGTGACCACTTTGCTATC
>JBNRMW010000011.1:0-34802 GCA_050309795.1 Erysipelotrichaceae bacterium
ACTTTTCGCCTAGTTTTTCTGGGGTATCGTACGGTTGAGGCTTATATTTAGGTTTCTTTCTTACCTTCTCGGGATAATGTCCTTGTTTTCTAAGAAATCGAAATAACGAAGCTGGATGTCTGGTGTAGCCGCGATTAATCCTTAACTTAGTGTAGAGTTCAATCATTGAGATATCAGGATTTCTTCGTAAATAGTTGAAGATCCATGTTTGTTCCTGCTCAGTATGACTATTGGGATGTGGAGTTAATGGTTTATGAGAACGATCAACAAGCGACTCTTTAGTCCCATCCAGCGCATAAGAGAAGATTTTGAAACCTTATAGCGACGGGTGATGAAGGCTATGGAGTATTCTTTTGTAGCATAGAGTTTACAAGCGTGAAATCGTGTTTGAAGTTCATGTGGTAAATACCTCTGTTTTTTTGTTATAGTATTCATGCGATGATTCCTTTCGAATTTGTTGGACAAACTCATTCTACTAGGTCTCATCGCTTCTTACTAGTTGGAAAGTCTCACATCAATTGTAACCCTACATGGTAGATTAACCAAGTTAATGAGCTTTTTTCGTAACCGCTCTAGTATTGATGGTATAATAAAGATAATTAAAAACGAAATCAGATGAGAGGAGAAGATCATGAAATTTTCAGTTGTGTCTCATTTTCCAAATGAGTTTTTAGAGTCCAATCAAGGACTACATGTCAGCATCTATCAATCCACCGATATTCTTCAAAAAGGGGGTGGTGCTGCCAGGATTGAGTTTAAAAACACCCTACGTACGCTTTTTGAAGACGCTCGACTGGCTCAAAACGAACAAATGAAAAATCAATTATTGTTAATTGAACAAGACACCTTGCTTTGGTCCTATACACGAGCAGGGATTGCGGTTTTCTGTAACCAAGAGGAATGCCAAATATATCACTTAAGTCTTCCTGTTGAAAAAGAGAGTTATGTGGGGGATAGCTTTCTTGTTGCGCCGTTGCTTTATTATTTTAAGACCGATACCCCATTTCAGGTGATGGTCATCGGGAAGGACGACTTTGTACTCTATAATGGTTCTCGTCAAGGATTGACTGAAATCAATCTTGACGAAGAGTCAACCTCTTTTAGAGAAATCTATTCGGACTTTGATCCATCGTCTGTTAAATTCCGTAACAAGCATGGTGGTAGTCGCTTAACCTTTATCTCACGTTCGGGGGAAACCTTTCGTGAGGATCGGGAAGTTGCGAAGTACTTCCACAAGGTGGATCGTTTTATAAATCAAATTTTAGATAAGCGCCAACAATTATTTGTGGTCGGTCAACCTAAACAGACACAGATGTTTCGTTCGCTGTCCCAATTTCCACGTATTGTTGATTTAAAAGAAACGATTGTTTGGAATATCCAATCAGAGAAAGCACTTTTGGATCAGATTTTGGAACTTTTAAATAAAAAAGCCCAAACTAAAAATGCGGAGCGCAAAACATGGATCCACCAAATGTTGGAGGCTGGAAAGTATACCGACAACCAAGACTATATGCTTGATGTCAATAACCGACCACTTTTCAATATGTTGGTTGTGAACAAAAATAAAGACGAGGCAAGTCTCAAGCAAATGAATCAAGAAGTTATAAATACCATTATTCGCCAAGCCATGGCGACGAACTTGAGTATTACCTTCTTAGATACCACGGAGTTTTTTGTGACAACTCCCGTCTTTATGATTTTACATATTCCATTAAATCGAAAGGAGTAAATATGAATATTTTATTTGAAAAAGGCCGTTTTTATCTTGAAGATGAACAAGGCAAACTGATGGCAGAGATTACCTATCGTCAAGAGGGTAGTGTCCTCTATGCGAATCACACGTATACAGATCCGAAGTATCGTGGACAATCTTTAGCAGGAAAATTGTTAGAACAATTAGTAACTTTTGCTCGTGAAAACGACTATAAGATTATGCCAGTCTGTTCGTATGTGGTTCACAAATTTGACAACGATCCTCAATTCGACGATATTAACTTAAGAAAATAAACAACACCTATGATCAAGGTCATGGATGTTTGCTTTTAATGTTTTATTAATTAATCTTTCATTTCGTCGAGTTGAATGTTAATCGCGTTCACCGATATTTGTAGTTCAATCATTAATAAGGCTAAAGAAATCAGGAGTGAGCTTAAGGCCGCAATGAAGAAGCCAAGGCTGACCTGAGAACTAATGAAAATATAAGTGATCATGGCGATAGCTCCAAGAAAGAAGGCTAGGGCTCCAAATAATTGAGTCCAGCGAATCATTCGGATACGTAATGCCAAGTTTTCAATCTGACCTCGAGCAGATTTATCGGTCCCTTCGGAATCGACATACCGTTTGTGTAAGGTTCTGGCAAGTTCAGAGAGGGTAAGAAAACGGTTGGTGTAGGCCAACATTAATAACGAAATCGCATTAAAAACAAGTGCTGGTGATGTAAAAGTATAGTCCATAGTGGTGATCCTCCTAGAGAAATGGTATCATATTTATAGGATTTTCAAAAAGATTCGCTATTTTAGACGAATATCCAAAAAAGCTTCTAAATATGGAAGAAAAACAGGGAAAAGACTTGCGCAAAGTCTTTTTTTAGTGTAGTATTATACGGCATCCGCATTGATGTGCGAGGTTGCCGGCACACTGGAAGGCGTTGTCATGGCCAGTGAGAATGTCCGGGTAATTCGACACGGAGCGGGTCCTATCATGGACACTAGACAAGGAGGATTCCATGGCAAGAAATTCTATTCGTATACGTTTAAAGGCTTACGAAAGTCGCACGATTGATTCGGCGGCACAGAAAATCGTCGAAACCGCTAATAACACCGGTTCATCCAAAGTAGTTGGTCCCGTACCACTACCGACACAACGCGAAGTTGTGACCGTTTTAAGAGCTGTTCACAAGTATAAAGATGCTCGTGAGCAATTTGAAATCCGTACCCATAAGCGTTTGATCGAAATTATCGGTCCTACCGCTGAAACCATTGATGCTATGAGCCGCTTAGATTTACCAAGCGGAGTCGACATCGAGATCAAACTATAGGAGGACTCAATGAAAGGATTAATTGGCCGCAAAGTCGGCATGACTCAAGTCTTTTTAGAAGATGGAAAATTAATACCCGTTACCGTAGTTGAAGTGCTTCCCAATGTCGTACTTCAAAAAAAGACGGTAGAAAACGATGGTTATCAAGCGATTCAAGTTGGGATCGTTGATAAGAAAGCCAACCGCATCAATAAACCTGAACAAGGTCATGCGGATAAAGCAGGGACTGCAGTTAAGAAATTCATTCGTGAATTCCGTGACTTCCCTCTTGAAGTTGAAGTTGGCCAAGAAATTACAGCAGATATCTTTGAAGCTGGTGAGCGCGTCGATGTTCAAGGCCGTTCACGTGGTAAGGGCTATATGGGAGCTGTTTATCGTAACAATCAAAAGATTGGTCCGAAGGCCCATGGTTCTGGATCGCACCGCACCCCAGGGTCGTTTGCGGTTATCGGTATTAATGCCGCAACCATTAAACCAGGGAAAATAGCTGCAGGTCAAGAAGGATATAAGATGCGTACAAATCAAAATCTTGAAGTTATCAAGGTTGATGTGGATAAAAACTATATCCTTATCAAAGGTAATGTTCCTGGTCCTAAGCGGGGCTTAGTCACTATTAAGTCCACGGTTAAAAGAGTAGAAAGTGGCGCAGCGGTTGAAATTTTAGATCGCAGTGTTGAGCAGGAGGGTTAGTCATGGCAAAATTACAAGTACTTTCTCTAGAAGGAAAACCCCTTCATGAATTTGAATTAAATGACGAAGTCTTTGGCATCGAACCCAACAAACAAGCGTTATTTGATGCGGTACAGCGTCAATTAAACGCCATGCGTCAAGGGAACGCATCCACTAAAACCCGTTCAGAAGTACGTGGTGGTGGACGTAAACCATGGCGTCAAAAAGGAACTGGTCGGGCCCGTCATGGATCCATCCGTAGTCCACAATGGCGCGGTGGTGGTCGAGCCTTTGGTCCTTCGCCAAGAGACTATACAACGAAGTTGAACCGTAAAGTACGTCAATTAGCCTTACGCTCAGCTCTATCCCAAAAAGTTTTGGATGATGGTGTTAAGGTTGTTGAGAACCTTAACTTCAAAGAAGTTAAAACCAAAGCATTTGTTAAATTTATGGAAGATTTGAACTTAAACAAAAAGACGTTATTTGTTTATGATATCGAAGAAGACATTGACAACGCGTACTTATCGTTAAGAAACATTCCTGGACTATCCCTATTATCAGTGGAAGGCTTAAATGTATTGGACATTGTCCATGCGAACGAAATGGTCTTAACAGAAGAAGCCGCTAAGAAAGCTAACGAGGTATTCGCGTAATGAAAGCAAATCCAAGAGACATTATCTTATATCCAATTTATACTGAAAAAACAGTGAACATTGGCGAAGATGGCCGTCGCGTGACCTTTGCGGTCGCAAAGCATGCGAATAAAACTCAAGTGAAACAAGCGATTGAAGAAATCTTCAACGTGAAAGTTGAAAAAGTAAATATCTTAAACGCTCGTCCTAAATCCTATCGTGTTGGAAAATACACAGGAACAAAACAAGGCGTTAAGAAAGCCGTTGTCCGTTTGGTCGAAGGCGACACTATTGAAGTTCTATAATCATAGAACGAAATCTATCGGAAGAACACGCTATTTCCGGATAATTGCGTAAGGAGGAACAACATTCCATGGCGATTAAAGTATATAAACCGACCACACCAGGTCGTAGAGGGATGACCGGGTTAGATTATTCTGGCCTATCAAAAGTCAAACCTGAAAAAAGCCTGTTAGAAGGAAAAAAGAAAACAGGTGGTCGTAATAACCACGGCGTTATTACCACTCGTCACCAAGGGGGCGGTCACAAACAAAAATACCGCATCATCGATTTCAAACGAAACAAAGATGATATCCCTGCTAAAGTAGCAACTATTGAATACGATCCAAATCGTTCGGCCCATATTGCCTTACTTCACTACGTTGATGGTGAAAAACGTTATATTCTAGCACCAGCTGGAATTAAAGTTGGTCAACACGTAATTAGTGGTGAAAATGTAGATATTGCCGTAGGTAATTCATTACCTCTCAAAAACATACCTGAAGGAACGACAGTTCATAATATTGAACTAAAACCAGGAAAGGGCGGCCAATTGGTTCGTTCTGCTGGAGCCAGTGCACAATTACTGGGAATTGAAGAAAAATATGTCACTGTTCGTTTAACCTCTGGTGAAGTCCGTCGGATTCTTGGCGTTTGCCGAGCAACCATCGGTTCGGTTGGAAATGCCGACCATGGCTTGGTTACCGTCGGTAAAGCTGGACGTACGCGCTGGATGGGAATTCGTCCAACCGTTCGTGGTTCGGCAATGAACCCAGTGGATCACCCACATGGTGGTGGTGAAGGACGTACATCTATTGGACGTGTGGCACCAATGACCCCATGGGGCAAAAAAGCATTAGGTGTGAAAACCCGTAAACGTAATAAGAAGTCGACGAAATTAATTGTCCGTCGCCGCAATGAGAAATAAACGAAAGGAGAAATTAAATGGCTAGAAGTCTTAAAAAAGGTCCGTTCTGTGATGAATACCTACTAAAAAAAGTTGCAGAATTGGAGAAAAAAGGAAAAAAAGAAGTAATCAAAACATGGTCACGTCGTTCTACCATATTCCCTGAGTTTGTTGAACACACCTTTGCGGTGTATAACGGGAAAGAACATGTACCAGTCTATGTAACAGAAGATATGGTTGGACACAAATTAGGTGAATTCGTTCCAACACGTCGTTATAGCGGACATTCCGCCGATGATAAGAAAGCAGGACGTCGTTAATGAGTAGAACAGTTAGAGCCGTCGCTAAAACGGTCGGATTGCCAGCACGTAAAGTGCGCTTAGTACTTGACGAAGTCCGGGGTAAAGATATTGAGTATGCGACAGAGTTTCTGCGTCACACGCCAAACTTTGCTGCTGAAGCTATTGGTAAAGTCTTGAAATCTGCGGTGTCGAACGCCGTAAATAATCATAACTTGGATGAAGAAAAACTATTTATTCATTCTTGCTACGCCGATGAAGGAATTACCATGAAACGCTGGCGCCCACGTGCAAAAGGATCGGCTGCACAAATTTTAAAAAGAACAAGTCACATCACCGTTGTTGTGGCTGAAAAGGAGTAGATATCAATGGGACAAAAAGTTAATCCAATAGGTTTAAGAGTTGGAGTCATACGCGACTGGGAATCCCGTTGGTACGCTAACGACAAAGACTATGCAAAATATGTTGCGGAAGATTTCAAGGTTCGGGAATACTTAGAAAAAGCATTACATGATGGCTATGTATCTCGTATTGAAATCGAACGCTCTAAGAATCGTTTAGAAATCATTATCCGCGCTTCCCGTCCTGGGGCAGTTATTGGAACGAATGGTGAGAATATTGAACGAGTTAAAAAAGAAGTGGAAAAAATGTCCTCTTCAAATTCCATCCACATTACGGTGTTAGAAATTGCAAATCCGGATTTGGATGCGAAACTTGTCGCTCGTAGCATTGCGGAGCAATTAGAAAACCGGGCATCCTTTAGATCAACCCAAAAACGGGCGATCCAAAGAGTCATGCGAGCTGGAGCCAAAGGTATTAAAACCTTGGTATCAGGCCGCTTAGGGGGAACGGATATTGCTCGTAGTGAGGGCTATGCGGAAGGTATTGTTCCATTACACACACTACGTTCTGACATCGACTACAGTGGTTATGAAGCCATGACGACCTATGGAATCTTGGGTGTCAAAGTTTGGATTTGTCGTGGAGAAGTTCTCCCAGGACAAATGGTCGTTGAACCAGAAGCACCACAACATCAAGACCGTCGTCGTCCTCGTCGTCAAAGACGAGATAACCGTCGTCCTCAACAAGGTTCGAGAGAGCAAGCTCCACGCGATGCTGCACCTCAAAAGCCTGCCGAGGCACCGAGTGACCAAGGAGAATAAGAAAAATGTTGATGCCAAAAAGAACCAAGTACAGAAAACCCCATCGCCTTAGTTATGAAGGGCGTGCTAAAGGTGGTCGTACTGTAGCTTATGGTGAATATGGACTTATGGCACTCGATGGTGCCTACGTCACAAACAAACAGATTGAAGCCGCGCGGGTCGCAATGACTCGTCACATGAAACGGGGAGGAAAAGTCTGGATCAAGATTTTCCCTCACTTAGCACTTACTAAAAAACCATTAGAAGTTCGAATGGGTTCGGGTAAGGGAGCTCCGGAAGGTTGGGCTGCCGTCGTCAAAGAAGGACGAATCATGTTTGAAATTGCTGGAGTAGATGAAGCAACCGCGAAGGAAGCATTCCGTCTAGCTGCTCATAAACTTCCAGTAAAATGTCGCATTGTTAGGAAAGGTGAGGAGGATATCGCTCTATGATGAAATTAAAAGAAATCCGTGAAACATCAACGGAAAATCTTGAAAAAGAAATTGATTCCCTTAAGGGTGAACTCTTCGACTTACGCTTTCAAAAAGCAACCGGTCAATTAGAAAATCCACTAGCAATCCGCGAAGTTCGCAAAACGATTGCTCGCATTAAAACCGTCATCACTGAACGTTCGCTCAGTGAAAGACAATAGGAGGTCTCAAAATGGAAAGAAATAAACGCCGTACCTATGAGGGACGGGTGGTCTCTGACGCAAACGATAAGACAATTATTGTCGAGATCTCCACGCGTAAAATACACCCACTCTATGGGAAACGAGTCAAATATACGAAACGTTTAACAGCCCATGATGAAAACAACGATGCTAAAATCAATGACTTAGTTGAATTAATGGAAACCCGTCCGCTCTCGAAGACGAAACGTTTCCGTCTCACGCGTGTTATTGAGAAAGCTGTCGTTCTATAAGGAGGTCTCAGGATGATTCATAATGAAACACGATTACGTGTAGCTGATAATACTGGGGCTCGCGAAGTCCTAGTCATTCGTGGCTTGGGCGGATCCCGCCGTCGTAGTTCAAGCATCGGAGATATCGTTGTTTGCACGGTTAAAGAATCCACACCAGGTGGCACAGTCAAAAAAGGTGATGTTGTTAAAGCGGTTATTGTCCGTACGAAGTATGGCATTCGTCGCGAAAACGGCTCATATATTAGATTTGACGATAATGCTTGCGTTATCCTTAAAGATGATATGACGCCACGTGGTACCCGTATTTTCGGTCCAGTAGCTAGAGAATTGCGTGAAAAGAACTTCATGAGAATTGTTTCTCTAGCTCCAGAAGTACTGTAAGAAGGAAGGCTTACCATGAAAATTCATAAAAGTGATACGGTAATTGTCCTTACCGGCGCTTACAAAGGACAAGTAGGGGAAGTTATTAAAGTTTCTCCAAAACATGAAAAAGTGATGATTGAAGGGGTTAACCTTGTCAAAAAACACTTAAAACCAAGTCAAATCAACCCAGACGGCGGCATTATTGAAAAAGAAGCATGGATTCATGTTTCCAACGTCGCTCTCTATGATCCTAAAAATAAAGTAGGATCTCGTGTAGGGTATACAACCGATTCTAAAGGCAATAAAGTGCGTAAGTTTACGAGCAAACGCTCTAGCGGCCAAATCGTTAAGTAAGGAGGTACGAAATGAGTCGAATAAAAACACGTTATCAAGCTGAAGTAGTACCGGCCTTAACGAAACAATTCAATTACAGATCCGTGATGCAAGTTCCAAAACTTGAAAAAATCGTGGTCAATATGGGGGTAGGCGATGCCATTCAAAACCCAAAAGCATTGGAAGATGCTGTCAACGAATTAACCATTATCACGGGTCAAAAACCAGTTATTACCAAAGCTAAAAAATCGATTGCGAACTTCAAACTTCGCGATGGCATGAGCATTGGTTGTAAAGTAACCCTTCGTGGCGAGAAAATGTATGCGTTCTTTGATAAACTCGTAAATATTTCCCTCCCACGTGTCCGGGACTTCCGTGGGTTGTCCACCAAATCATTCGATGGTCGTGGAAATTATACCCTAGGGGTTCGTGAACAATTGATTTTCCCAGAGATTAACTACGATAAAGTAAACAAACTCCGGGGGATGGATATTGTTATCGTAACCAGCGCTGCTACCGATGAGGAAAGCTTTGCTCTCTTAAAAGAGCTAGGCGTTCCCTTCCAAAAATAAGGAGGAATTAAATGGCGAAAAAAGCAATGATTAATAAACAACGCAGAAAACAGAAATTCGCAGTTCGTGAATATACTCGTTGTGAGCGTTGTGGCCGTCCTCATTCGGTCATCCGTAAATTCGGTTTATGCCGGATTTGTTTCAGAGAATTAGCTTATAAGGGCCAATTGCCAGGCGTTAAAAAGGCATCTTGGTAGAAGGAGGAATCATCAATGCATTTTACAGATCCAATTGCGGACATGCTGACCAGAATTCGTAATGCGATTCAAGCAAAACACGAAACTGTTGAGATTCCCGCTTCAAAAGAAAAACTAGCTATAGCAAACATTTTAAAACAAGAAGGTTACATTGAAGATGTAACTGTTGAAGGAGACGCTAAAAAATCCATCGTTGTGACTTTGAAATATGGTAAAAACGGTGAGAAAATTTTAACTGGTCTCAAGCGTATTTCTAAACCGGGACTACGCGTGTATTCAAAAGCAAATGCTTTACCACGTGTGCTTAATGGCTTAGGGATCGCGATTATCTCAACCTCATCCGGATTGATGACCGATCGTGAGGCGCGTAAACAACATGCCGGCGGTGAAGTCGTCGCATACATTTGGTAAGGAGAGATTATTAATGTCACGTATCGGAAATAAAGCGATTACCGTTCCTGCTGGCGTCGAAGTAACGATTGCTGAAGGGAACGAGGTGACTGTAAAAGGCCCAAAAGGGACGCTAAGCCGTCTATTTGATTCTTCTTTGGAAATTACCTTGGAAGATGGGGTGCTTACAGTAAAACGTCCAAATGACGAGAAACGATTAAAACAGCTTCACGGTACCACGAGAGCTGTCCTCAACAATATGATTGTAGGGGTTCATGAAGGGTACAAAAAACAACTCGAAATTGTCGGGATCGGATATCGTTCTGCCATGAATGGTAACACCTTGTCCCTACAAGTCGGGTATTCAAAACCTGTTGAATTTGTCGTACCGGAAGGCTTAAGTGTCACGGTTGAAAAAAATACGCAAATTGCTATCGAAGGTATTGACAAACAATTAGTTGGTGATTTTGCAGCAAACGTTCGCGCGACACGCAAACCAGAGCCATATCTTGGTAAGGGTATTCGTTATAAGGGTGAACAAGTCCGTCGTAAAGAAGGTAAGACGGCAGCGGCTAAGAAATAGAAAGGAGCGCTATCTAAATATGTTGAAAAAAATAAATCGTAACGATGTAAGAAAACGTAAACACCTACGCGTTCGTAAGAAAATTAGTGGCACTCCAGAACGGCCACGCCTAAATGTCTTCCGTTCAAATGCGCATATTTATGCACAAATCATCGATGATGTTAACGGGGTAACCTTAGCATCTGCCTCCTCTTTGGATCTCAAACTTGAAAATGGCGGAAACGTCAAAGCTGCTCAAGAAGTGGGAACCGAAATCGCCAATCGCGCCAAAGAAAAAGAAATTACAACAGTGGTCTTCGACCGCGGGGGTTATATTTTCCACGGACGCGTTAAAGCGTTAGCGGACGCTGCTCGTGAAGCAGGGTTGCAGTTCTAAAGGAGAGATATAAAAGATGTCAAATACAAACGAACAAAGACAACAAAGTCAACAGAGACAACAAAGACAAGACCGTCGTCCTAGAAGAAGACCTCGTGAAGAAAAAGAGTTCGAAGAAAGAGTCGTTACCATCAACCGAGTTACCAAGGTTGTTAAAGGTGGACGCCGCTTCCGTTTCTCGGCTTTAGTCATCGTTGGCGATCGCAAGGGTCGTGTAGGCTTTGGTCTCGGAAAGGCAAATGAAGTACCTGATGCAATTCGCAAAGGGGTTGAAAATGCCAAGAAAAATCTTATTACGGTCAAATTAATTAATAACAAAACTACGATTCCTCATGCAGTTATCGGGAAATTCGGAGCGGGTTCGGTGCTATTGCGCCCAGCTTCTGAAGGTACTGGTGTTATTGCGGGTGGATCCATTCGTGTCGTTCTTGAATTAGCTGGTGTTACCGATATCTTAACGAAATGTTTAGGATCACGGACACCAATTAATATGGTACGCGCAACCTTCGCTGGCTTAGAATCGCTCAAAACCGTTAATGAAGTAGCGGCCCAACGCGGTCTAAAAGTCGACGAACTACGTTAGGAGGCCCTCAATGAAATTACATGAACTAACCCCAACTCCAGGCGCACGCAAGCGTTCAAAAAGAGTTGGACGTGGACATGGCTCGGGATTAGGTAAAACTTCCGGGCGTGGTCAAACGGGACAATTATCACGTTCTGGTGGCGGTAAAGCCCCAGGATTTGAAGGGGGTCAAACGCCCATTTATATCCGTTTACCTAAACGCGGATTTACCAATCGTAATCGAAAAGAATTTGCTGTGGTCAACTTGGCTCAGCTCAACCGTTTTGACGAAGGAGTCGAAGTTACGGTTGAACTTCTTAAGGCTGCGGGCTTGGTAAAAGATGAATTAAATGGTGTGAAAATTCTTGGACAAGGAAAACTTGAAAAAGCTTTATCTGTTCAAGCTCACGCATTCTCCGAATCTGCCAAAGCAGCAATCGAACAAGCTGGCGGAAAAGCAGAGGTGATCTAAGGTGTTAGAAACTCTGACGAAGATGTTTAAGAATAAGGGCACTCGCAATCGAATTCTATTCACATTAGCGATGTTATTGGTATACCGTTTGGGGTCGAATATTCCGGCTCCGAATGTAAACCAGGCTCGTTTAACTGGGGTCGGTAATACGATCTTACAAATGATGAACCTCCTTGGTGGAGGCCAGTTGGAACGTTTCTCCATTTTCGCTTTGGGGGTTGGACCTTATATCACGGCATCCATTATCACGCAATTGTTAGCGATGGATGTTATCCCTTACTTTGCAGACCTTCAAAAAGAGGGAGAAACAGGTAAGAAGAAGATGGATAAAATCACCCGTTACTTGGCGTTGGTTTTAGCCTTTGTACAATCGGTATCCATGCTTTACGCAATGAATGCAGCCTATGGCTTCATGATGGATACGTCGGTTGGCGCTTATTTCTATACTTCGTTAGTTATGGTTGCTGGAACGATGTTCCTATTGTGGGTTGGCGACCAAATTACTGCTAAAGGAATTGGTAATGGGCTTTCCATTATCATAATGGCGGGGATTGTTTCTGGTCTACCACATCAATTTGTGACCGCTTTTAATACCTTATTAGGTTCGGGATTTAATCTTCCTGGACTCCTTGGATTTGCGGGATTTGTGATTGTTTACGTGGTCATCATTATCCTTGTTATTTATATGAATCAAGCGGAGCGTCGGATTCCTATCCAATATACGTCTTCATCGCTGGTTCAACGTAAATCCGCAAAAAATTACTTGCCGTTAAAGATTAACTCGGCTTCGGTTATTCCTGTTATTTTCTCGCAAGCGATTATGACAGCACCGCTGACGTTAATGAGTTTCTTTAATCAAGGACCGGTTTATCAAACGCTGAGTACAATTTTCAATATTGCGGCGTTTCCTGGTATTTTGATTTACGGTGTATTGATTGTTTTATTTACATTCTTCTATACGCATCTGACGGTAGATCCTGAAAAGATTTCCAAAGATTTGGCGAAGAATGGCACGTATATTACCTCAATCCGACCTGGAGAAGCGACTCGAAAGTATATCTCAACAGTTCTTAATCGCATCACTGTTCCTGGAGCTGTCTTCCTATTGGTCCTCGCTTTGCTACCGTATATCGTTCCGATGATTTTCAAAAATATGCCTGCCGGGTTAAGCCTTGGTGGAACAGGAATGATTATTGTTGTTGGTGTTGCCTTAGAAACAATGTCGGATTTGACAAGTAAATTGACGGAACGGAAATATGAAGGTTTCCGTAAGAGTCGCTAAATGAATTTGTTGATTACTGGGGCCCCAGGGGCCGGTAAAGGAACGATGTCTCAAAAAATTATTGAAGAATATCATATTCCACACATATCCAGTGGTCAAATGTTTAGAGATGCGATGGCCACAGATACGCCAATTGGCAACTTAGCAAAGACGTATATTGATCAAGGATTGTTGGTGCCCGATCAAGTAACTATTGACATGGTCATGGAACGCTTGACTCGGCCCGATTGTAAGGACGGCTTTCTATTAGATGGCTTTCCCCGAACTTTGATTCAGGCAAAATACTTTGCGGATGTCTCATCAGAAATGAATCGCAGTTTGGATGGAGTCATCAATATTGTTATTGATTTTGATGTTCTTGCGCATCGAATTACTGGTCGACGAGTCTGTTCAAACTGTGGAGCAATTTACCATATCGACAATAAACCACCCAAGGTAGAAGGACAATGCGATTTGGATCAATCACCATTGATTCAGCGCAGCGACGATACCAAGGAGCAGTTAGAAATCCGTATGGGAGAGTATCACCATCTGACCGAACCGGTTCTCAAGTTCTATTCACGCCAAGGTTTAGTCTACAATATCAACGGAAACCAATCTATTGAAGATGTCTTCGAAGATATCAAAAAAGTTATGGAGCAAATCGATGGTAAGTAGTAAATCAGCTAGAGAATTGGAAATGATGCGTTATGCCGGGTCGGTGGTCGCAACGGTACTCGAACGAATTAAAGACCATATTAAACCCGGTGTCAGTACTTTGTATTTGGATAAACTGGCGGAACAGTGGATCCGTGAAATGGACTGCACACCGAGTTTTAAGGGTTATGGTGGATTTAGTGGATCAATTTGTACTTCCGTTAATGAAGTTTTGGTTCATGGAATCCCTTCATCAGATGTCATATTGAAAGAAGGCGATATTATTTCAATAGATGTCGGAGCCAACTATAAAGGCTATCATGGCGATAGTGCCTGGACTTTCCCCGTTGGGGAAATCAGTGAAGAAGCTAAATTATTGCTTCAAGTGACCCATGACAGCTTATTTGAAGGCTTAAAATCTGCAAAGGCAGGTAATCATCTTGGGGACATTTCTCATGCTATAGGGGCTTATATTAAACCATATGGGTTTGGTATCCCCATGGACTATACCGGGCATGGGATTGGCCGCAACCTTCACGAAGATCCTGCGATTTTCAATGATGGTGTTGCTGGAAAGGGGATTATCCTCAAAGAAGGTATGACACTATGTATTGAACCGATGGTTCAAATCGGTACCGCACAAACGGTGGTTGATCCCATCGACCGTTGGACCGTTCGCAGCAAGGATCAATCGCTCACTGCTCACTTTGAGCATACGATCGCTATCCGTCAAGATGGATATGAAATCTTGACCAAGATTGATAAGAAGGAGGAAAGCCATGGCTAAACAAGATGTTATTGAAATGGAAGGCGTTGTTGAAGAAACGCTACCAAATGCCTATTTTAATGTGAAACTACCGAATGGACATACGATCCTGGCTCACGTTTCTGGTAAAATCCGCATGCACTACATTCGCATTTTACCGGGTGATCGTGTCACCGTAGAAATTTCACCATATGACCTAACACGTGGGCGAATTACTTTTAGACATAAGTAAGAGAAGGAGAAATACAGATGAAAGTTAGACCATCAGTAAAACCTATCTGTGACAAGTGCCGCGTCATTAAACGTCACGGACGCGTCATGATTATTTGTAGCAACCCGAAGCACAAACAAAGACAAGGGTAAGAGGAGGAAATCATTAGTGGCAACTCGTATAGCAGGGATTGATATTCCCCAAAACAAGCGTGTCGTTGTTTCATTAACCTATATTTATGGAATTGGTGAACAACGCGCAAAAGAAATTTTAAATAAAGCAGGTGTTTCGGAAGATATCCGAGTTAAAGATTTAACCGATGAACAGGTTAACTTGATTCGTTCCGAAGTCGGCCATTACAAACTTGAAGGAGATCTTCGTCGTGAAGAAGCTCTGAATATTAAACGTTTAATGGAAATTGGAAGCTACCGTGGTATTCGCCATCGTCGTGGTTTGCCAGTCCGTGGACAACGTACCAAAACAAACGCCCGTACTCGTAAGGGCCCAGCACGTACTGTTGCTGGTAAGAAGAAATAGGCGGGAGGTTAAATAAGTATGTCAAAAGCTAAAGGAAGAAAAGGAAAAGTCGTCCGTAAACGTCGAGTTAAAAAGAATATAGCCAAAGGAATGGCGCACATTCATTCGACATTCAACAATACGATTATTACCATTACAGATGAAGCTGGGAATGTTATTGCTTGGTCTAGTGCCGGTGCATTAGGTTACAAAGGCTCCCGTAAATCGACGCCTTATGCCGCTCAACAAGCTTCAGAAGCTGCCGCACGTGCGGCTATTGATTCGGGCATGAAGAGTGTCGCAGTAGCAGTTAAAGGACCTGGTCCAGGACGGGAAGCGGCGATTCGTTCATTACAAGTTGCTGGTTTAGAAATCACCATGATTAATGATAATACCCCAATCCCTCACAACGGCTGCCGCCCTCCAAAACGTCCGCGCGGATAATAAAGGGGGAACTCAATGCTTAAATTTGAACGTGCAACGTATGAGATAAAAGAATTAAACCAAAGTACAAACGATGGAACTTTTGTCTTCGAACCACTGGAAAGAGGATTTGGAACGACGATTGGTAATTCACTACGTCGAGTCCTCTTGTCATCTTTACCAGGGGCTAGTTTACATTCAGTGAAAATTGAAGGCGTCCAACACGAATTCACCGCAATCGATGGGGTCGTTGAAGACGTAACGTCGATTTTGTTGAATCTAAAAGGACTCATTCTATCTATTGATAATGAAGATATTCATACTTTGCGGCTTTCTGAAAAGGGGCCAAAAGTCATTACTGCCAAGGATATTCAATTACCTGCAGGCGTAAAAATCTTAAATCCAGATCTAGAAATCGCCACTCTTGCGAAGAATGGAACTCTAGAAATGGAAATGAAGGCTCGGGTTGGACGGGGATATGTCAGTCAAAATGAAAACAAAGTCCTTTATCAAGGGGCTTCCCAAGGGATTGGAACCATTTTTACGGATTCTCTCTATTCACCAATCGAACGCTGCTCCTATGAAGTTGAACCGGCTCGGGTTGGGCAATCCACCCAATATGATCGGTTGACCATCAATGTCCAAACCAATGGCTCGATTGAACCTCAAGAGGCCTTGGCCTTAGCAGCAAAAATTCTAAGTGATCATTTCCTAGTGATCACCGAAATCAAAGATTCTGTTCATGAGACTGATTCCTTAATTAGGGACAGCGTTTCAACTCAAGAAAAACAAACATCCTCGATGATGATAGAAGATTTAGACCTTTCCGTTCGTTCCTATAACTGCTTAAAACGAGCAGGAATTGGTACAGTTGAAGAACTTCTTCAAAAAACAGAAGAAGACATGATGAAGGTACGAAATCTTGGAAAGAAATCGATCAAAGAAGTAAAAGACAAGTTAGCCGACTTAGGCTTGAGCTTCCGCGAGAGTAATAAGTAAAGGAGATTAGAAACAAATGGCATATCGTAGATTTGGTCGCACAGCCGACCACCGCAAGGCGCTTTTACGCAATCTTGCAACGTCGCTCATTTTACAAGGTTCCATAACCACGACCGAGCATAAAGCCAAGGATCTTCGCTCCGTGGTCGATCAATTGATTACATTAGGCAAGAAGGGGGACCTTGCTTCCCGTCGTCTTGCGAATCAATGGTTGTTCAACAGTAAGGATTCAAAAACAGGGAAAACCGCTTTACAAATATTATTTGATGAAGTGGCTCCTCGTTATGCTGATCGTAATGGTGGGTATACACGGGTTATTAAGACCGTCTCTCGCCGTGGCGATGGTGCCGAAATGGCTCGAATTGAATTAGTATAAGCGGAAATATTTCCGCTTTTTTCTCATGAATTTGACTGAATTGCGCAGCCAATGCTTGAACCATCAATTACCCATCATGAGTGAGGAAGTGCTAGCATTTATTGTTGAGCTCATTCATCGTCACCAACTAGTCTCTGTGTTAGAGTTAGGTTCCTGTTGGGGCTATTCTGCGCTTGTACTTGCGTCTCAATCGGTTATTTCCGTGGTGAGTATCGAAAAAGATTTTGAGCGTCATATCCAAGCGCGTTATCATGTGCGGGCCTTCGGATATCAAGACCGCATCAATATGGTCTACGATGATGCGCTCGTTTACCAACCAGAGTCCTTCTTTGATTTGATTATTGTCGATGCCGCAAAAGCCCAGTATCAAGCCTTTGTAGATCGTTACGAACCCTTTTTAAAGACCGGGGGATTTATGGTTATCGATAATACCAATTTTCATGGACTCGTGGCTGAAAAAGGAGTTCAAAAATCTCTAAAAACGATGGTGAATGCCTTGAAAATATTTCAAAAAAACATTCAACTAGACCCGCGATTTCACTTTGAGTCTCACGATATTGGTGATGGTTTAATAGTTTTACAAAAGATTGTATGATGTTATCGTTTAGCGTATTTTTTTGCTATAATAGTAACAGAAAGCGAGGAATCCACATGTTTAAAAGAATACTCGGCTTAGCCGCATTAGTTGGAGTTGGATATCTAGCAGCTAAAGAATACCAACGTCGGAAGGAAGATGGCGACCAATTTATCATTAACCTTGATAATCAAATCCACAACCTAATCGATGACGTCGGTGCGCATATTGATAATCTACTTGCGAAAGCAGAAGAAAAAATCAATGAAGCGGAAGAAAAAGTTGAAGAGCAACTTCAGTAGAAGCTAAACCACAACGTAAAAATGATGAGTGACAATCACCTGCTGATTGTCCTTTTCACGAGAGGATAGATGTTATGAATCAAGTCGTCGTTAAAGACCTTAGTTTTAGTTATGAAACCAATAAACGTGTCGTTAAGAACGTTTCTTTTAGCATACCAAAAGGGACGTATACTTCAATTATTGGTCATAACGGCTCGGGTAAATCAACCTTAGCTAAACTGTTGGTCGGACTTTTAGAAGCGGACACAGGGACTATTGAAATTGATGGCCAAACCTTATCGCCTGAAAACGTCTACGAAATACGGGATAAATGCGCCATCGTCTTTCAAAATCCAGATAATCAATTCATTGGATCGACTGTTCGTGACGACATCGCTTTTGGCTTAGAGAACCACCAAGTCGAGCCGCATCTGATGGATGCCATCATCAATCACTATGCTCAAGAAGTTCAAATGGAGTCTTTTTTAGATCATGAACCAACGAAACTCTCTGGTGGACAAAAACAGCGTGTAGCAATTGCGGGCGTTTTAGCGACGCATCCTGAATTAATAATTTTAGATGAAGCAACATCGATGCTTGATCCGAAAGGCAAAAAAGATGTTAACGATCTTATTGATGAGATTCATCAGAAATATCAAACGACCATCTTATCGATTACTCACGACATTGAAGAAGTGAATAAATCAGATTATGTGCTAGTGATGAATGATGGTGAAATCGTCTTTGCGGGTAGTCCTCAGGACATCTTGACCTTAAAGAAACAACTAGTGGCGATTTCCTTAGATGTTCCTTTTTCAGTTAATTTTGCTTTGGAATTAGAAAAGAATGGTCTAAAGGTATCCAATCCTTTAGATGAAGAAAGGATGGTTGAAGATCTATGGCAATTGTATTCGAAAATTTAAGCTATACGTATAACGCTTCAACACCTTTTGAATTTGAAGCGTTAAAAGAAATCAACTTAACCATTGAAACAGGAAAAATAACCGCTTTGGTTGGCGCAACAGGGTCGGGAAAATCAACGCTAGTTCAACACTTAAACGCGTTATTGACACCAACTACTGGACGTTTATTTGTCGATGACAAAAAAATTGAAGCAGGAACAAAACCAACAGAATTAAAGAAACTTCGGAAAAAAGTCGGCTTAGTCTTTCAGTTTCCGGAAGCCCAATTGTTTGAAGAAGACATCTTAAAAGAAGTGGCCTTCGG
Source organism: Erysipelotrichaceae bacterium (assembly GCA_050309795.1). Classification (GTDB taxonomy): domain Bacteria; phylum Bacillota_I; class Bacilli_A; order Erysipelotrichales; family Erysipelotrichaceae; genus JBNRMW01. The sequence goes on from JBNRMW010000011.1 coordinate 19,029, forward strand.
ACCAAAAAACTTTGGCTATGGTGAACCTGAAGCAACGGCGTTGGCGAAGGATTCTTTGCGTTTAGTTGGTATTGAAGATAGTCTCTTTGCTCAATCCCCCTTAGATTTATCTGGTGGACAAAAACGACGGGTGGCGATTGCTGGTGTTTTAGCAACCAATCCTGATATTTTGGTATGTGATGAACCGACCGCTGGATTAGACCCCCAAGGTTCGATTCAAATGATGGAATTATTCAAATCCTTTAATGAAGAATTGAATAAAACCATTATCCTGGTCACTCATGATATGGAGCATGTCTTAAACTATGCCGATAATGTTGTCGTTCTTGATCATGGACGGGTCATTTTTACCGGCACAAATACCGAGTTTTTTGAAAATGATGAATTGTTACAATCACTAACTATTCTCCCACCAAAGGTTATTAGTATGCGTCAAAAATTAATCGCTCGAGGATTTGATATTCCACGCAATATTTTTACAATGGATGAATTGGTTAAACAAATGAAACGGGTAATGTCTCATGAATAATATTGCTTTAGGACGCTATCTTCCACTTGATTCGTGGATGCATAAAATTGACCCACGGATTAAAATCATGGCCATGGTCTTTATGCTAGTTGCTATTTTTATTCCAGCTGGTTGGTGGGGTTATTTAACCTTAGGTACGGTGATTCTTTTTGCGTTTGTGACGTCAAAAATTAACTTGTCGTATATTTTGAAGTCTTTTCGACCAATGTTATTTATGATGATTTTCTTATTGGTTATCAATATTTTTGTTATAAAAACGGGACAAGTTTGGTTGAGTCTGGGTAACTTTAAAATATATTCGGATGCTATTATTCAAACGGCCTTTATTGCCACCCGTCTAATTTTAATGATTTCAGTAACCACTTTACTAACCGCAACGACGAAACCTACCGATATGACCCTTGGTATTGAAGATTTATTGAAACCTTTTAAACGGATTGGTGTTCCTGCGCATGAAATCGCGATGATGATTTCGATTGCTCTGAGGTTTATCCCAACTTTGATCGAAGAAACTAATCGTATTATGCAGGCACAGGCTTCGCGTGGGGTTGATTTTCAAGAGGGTAGTCTGAAAGAAAAAATTACAGCAATCTTGTCTCTCATTGTGCCCATGTTTGTGGGTTCTTTCCAACGCGCTGAAGATTTAGCCGATGCCATGGAAGCTAGAGGCTATGCTCCAGGTAAAGCCCGGACCCGTTATAAGCAACTTCATATTCGCTTAGCGGATTGGTTATTCTTGATTAGTGTGCTTGTTCTGGTTGTTGTTTTAATTCTTTTGGCTATTTATGTGGTATGAGATATAAAGTTATTGTTGCTTATGATGGCTCTAAATTTATTGGTTGGCAAGTTAATCCTACCGGCGTGTCGGTCTTAGCTACGCTTAATAAAGCGTTTAAAACCATCTATAAAGTAGATGTTGATTTGGTTGGATCGGGTCGTACAGATAAAGGTGTATCAGCCATAGGTCAGGTTTTTCATTTTGATGCCCCTTTTTTTATTGAGCTTGACCGCCTGATTTTCGCTTTAAATAATCAACTTCACCCGTATATTCACATAGAAGATATTGTCCAAGTCGATGCTGATTTTCACGCACGGTATCACGCTTTATGGAAACATTACCGATATATCGTAGAGTGTGGGCCATATAATGTTTTAGAAGCAGATCACATTTATCAGTTAAATAAAGAATTAAATATTGATTTAATGCAAAAAACAGCTAAATTGTTCGTTGGTGCCCATGATTTTACGAGCTTCAATACAACAACTCTTGCTGAGAATAACAATCAAATTCGAACGATTTTTGATATACAGATCAATGTTCAAGGTACTCGAGTTGAGATAGATTTTTTTGGGGATGGTTTTTTAAGGTACATGATCCGCATGCTTACACAAACGATGATTGAAGTTGGATTGGATCGAATAACCATTGAAAAGGTTGCTGAAATTTTGAGTGCTCGAACCAAAGGGGTTTGTCGTTATAAGGCGCCAGCACAAGGTTTAACGCTGATGCATGTTGAATATGATTCTAAATATCATTCAAAACACGATTCAAGTATTTAGTGATAAAAATCATCGATAACCGCTAAAATATTGTTGATAATGGGTGTTGACTTTGTTTTTTTTTAAGTGATAGTATCACTCCTGTACGAAAAAATATTTTCTAGGGGAAAAAGAAAATGTCATTTAAAAGAAAATCTATAATTCTCGTGTTATTTTTGATTGCGGGAATTTCATCAGCGCTAACCTTCGCGTATTGGTCGTCAGTAGTCAACAGTGGAGTAAAGAGTGCTACCGGAACCATCCAGATTGGTGAAGGACAAGCGACAGAAACCGTTGTTGTGGTTGAAGATCAAGAAGGTGGGATATTGGTTCCAGCAAAATTTGCTAATACAGAACACGGGACTGTAGACGAAGTGGTTTTAGAATTCCCAGTTGAATGGAAATCTGCACAACTGAATGCAGCTTCTGGTGCAATCGGTGAGCTTGTTGCATTTGTTAAAGATGTAAAGATTGATGAGATTGCTACTTTTGCAGATCTTGTTAATTATGAAGTTATCTATGTTGCTGGGCAAGAAATTATGGCTGACGGTTATGCGGTAACAGTTCAAGTTAAATTTACATTAAACGAACCAGCAAACAAAGAACAATATGACCATGTAGCTAATAAGCGAATTACGGCTAATATCATGTTCAATGTCGTTCATAATGTCGATGATAACGAATAATTCATTTGATTCTTAAAGCGTAAAACAAAATGATGAGAAAGAGTCGTTTACTAATTGCAATCATTGCATCGATAGTATTCATGATGCCATCTATCTTACCAGTCACTCATAGTTACTGGAACAGCAAGGTAAATGGATCTTTTTCTGTTGGTAAAACAACCATAAAAATAGGTGAATGGACGAATACTCCAAGCACGCCTTGTAATCTAGCGAATACCTTTAACTTAGAGAAATTACCAGGAAACACGATTATTCCTATTGGTGCGACCGTTTGTATTCATGACGAGTTCTACACAAATATTAATGTTGATCCATATCGTATTATCAAGGCTAGCGATATTTTAAACGGGGACAAATACCTAACTTGGGATATTTTTAGATACCAAGGGATCCATTGGGTTCCGAATATCGTGTTCAGAGAAGATCGAATTGTCGTTTATACCAATCCACAGGGCAAGAAGACGGTTTATCGAACGGTTCAAAATGGAATTGGTACACCAAATAATCAAAATGAATGGCTCTTTAAGCCCATTGCGGCAACGGATTTAGATGATATGAAAGAAATAAAGTATAATGTTGGTGCAACCGTCTATTATAATGACCAATTGTACCGTGTTTATGATGATGCGCTCGCAAATAAAAATAATCCGGGTTCGTTCAAGGGGGGTTGGTCACGGATTGATACCTATATGTGGGAAGATTCAATCGCTTATCAAGTTGATCAAATTGCGGTTTATAATGGGGTCGTGTATAGAGCTATGAAACCTAACATAGATTCAGTGCCATCGGCTAGTAATACAACCACCAACTATTTAAATCCAGGAAATGCGATTTGGCATCGCTATAGCCCAACACCGTAGGCAGATCAATGAAGAAATTTATTTATAATAGTATCATAATAATTATGATTATATTTATCGTCATCCAACTATTTCCCATCCGCAAGTCTTTGGAAATCTTTGGGTTTAAACAACTAATTGTAATTTCTGAAAGTATGATGGGGGTTATAGACAAGGGCGATTTTTTTGTTATCGAAGATGTTAATCCAGAAGATCTACAAAAAGGAGACATAATTTCCTTCTTCATCGAAGATGATGAAGAGCATCGGGTGTTAGTAACGCATTTTGTTGCGGATAAATTTTGGCACAACAATCAATTGTACTTTCGAACCAAGCCCAATATATCTCTACGGTGGGACAACTGGGTGATTCCTGAAGCGGACATCGTCGGAAAATATTGGTTTCGAATTCCTAAGATAGGTAACTTTATTTTACAAATACGTCATCCAATGTTTTTAGGAACGGCCGTTTCTATCTTGTCCATGTTGGGGGCGGTCTATTTAATTATTGTCGATCATAACGAACGAAAAAACTTGACACTATCCACAGTAGACATCGATGAAAGTACGCAGTCACTGCAAGGGGAGATCTATGAAGAAGATATTTAAATTATTTGAAAACTTAATCTTTGTGTTGTTTGTTCCTTTACTAAGTGGCTATATTCTTGTTCAAGCCTTACCTGCTGAAACATCCTTGAGACTGTTTCGGATAAAGCCATTCATTGTGGTTAGCGATAGCATGAGTGGTGTTTTCGAGGTGGGTGATCTCATCATCATCAAACCTTTAAAAACAAGTGAAATCCTAAAAGGGAATATTGTCGCGTTTTACCAAGATTTGAATCAAGATGGAATTGATGAAATGGTCACGCACTATCTCGTGGACATACAAAAAGATGGCGAACAACAACGATTTTTTACCAAATCAAATCAACATGATCGTTGGGATAATTGGCCTTTATCTTTGGATGATTTCATTGGTCATTATTGGTTTAAAATTCCATTTCTCGGATACCTGTTTTTGGTTTTGCGTGAACCACTTTTTTGGGGAATTTTTATTACTTTAGGGGCAGGATTTTTTGGCCTTTATCTATGGTTTAAAGACAAGTGATTTCCTTTGATGAATTGATAGAATGGGACTTTTGAATCAAAAATTTGCTGATTTTTATAAGGCGATTTTACTTGACTTCACGCACTGAATAGTGATATATTAGTAAACGGCAACTTATGCCATGTAGCCCCGGAAACTACAATGCATAGGAGGAAAGAAGTATGCGTCAAACAACGATGGTCAAACCATCTGAAGTCAAGCGTCAATGGTACATCGTCGATGCTGAAGGTCAAACACTAGGACGTCTAGCTACTACAGTAGCTCATGTTCTTCGTGGAAAACATAAGGTGGATTTCACACCACATGTGGACAACGGAGATTTTGTTATTGTCATTAATGCAGAAAAAGCCGTAGTGTCTGGTGATCAAGAAAATAAAAAGATGTATTACAGTCACTCAGGACATATTGGAGGGTTACGTACACGTTCAACAAAAACGATGCGTGATAAATATCCAGTCGAATGGGTAGAAAAAGCAATTATGGGGATGTTACCTCATACGCGTCAAGGGGACAAACAACGTCGACATTTATTTGTCTATGCTGGTCCTAATCATCCACATCAAGCTCAACAACCAGTTGAATTGAAAGTAAAAGGCTAAGGAGGAACGATGGCTAGAAAATCTAAAATAGTACAGTATGGTGCCGTTGGTCGCCGTAAGACTTCCGTAGCAAGAGCATATCTTACTAATGGAACAGGTAACATTGTTGTTAACCACAAACCATTAGACGAGTATCTACCTTCTGAAGTTCAACGCATGGTTGTACGCTCACCATTTGAAGTTACTGAAACGGTTAATACCTTTGATGTTTTCGTCAATGTATATGGCGGAGGCCTTAATGGTCAAGCTGGCGCCATGCGCCATGCGATTTCACGTGCATTAATTGAAGCAAGTGAAGATTATCGTCCGAAATTGAAAGCAGCAGGCTTTTTAACACGTGATTCACGTGCGAAAGAACGTAAAAAATACGGACTTAAAAAAGCTCGTAAAGCCCCTCAATTCTCAAAACGTTAATTGGAAAGATTATCAATCAACTAAAGACTCTCGCCGCTGTGGGAGTTTTTTTTATGTGTGCCAGGCATGGCACCTATCTAGCCGGAGAATCCGGTCACGGGTATTTACCGCCAAGTGTAGTGACCAACAAGTCATTAACAGTGATGTTAAGGATGAAGGAAGTGGTGTAGCAAATCTTTTGAGCGTACGAACAGAAACTTGATGAGGCTAAATGGTGGATAAGGTTGCATAACAAACCGAAGTCCAAAAGGCAAATGTAAAACCAAGACAGTAAATCAAGGCGTTGTGAAAGAATAGAGATAGGTGTCTTACCCTGCGAGGTCTTGTGAACGAATAAGTCCGAGCGCTTTAATACAGCAATCGGTAAGGTCGGTCGAAAAAGGTTTATCGCAAGAAGTCAGCTGAGGTCGTAGTAGTTATTATGGCTAAATAACAAAGGAGCTAATGTATGTATAGTGTGAATCGCTATAAGCAATGTCTAAGTAATCCGAAAACGAGCATATCCTAGCACAGCGAAACGTAATCGCTGATGGAAAAGGTAGTGGGGGTGGTCTTAGATACATCTACAAGTAGAGGAGGAACAGCGAATGAGATTAATTGAAAAGATTCTAAGTAAAGAAAATGTAGAGCAGGCAATTTGAAAAGTCAAAAGTAACAAAGGCGCACTAGGAATCGATAAGATGACAGTGCGTGAAATTGAGGAGTATTTTCATGTGAATGGGAATGAAATTATCAACTCCGTTAGAAACATGAAGTACAAACCAATGCCTGTACGTCGTGTCTATATTCCCAAAACAAACGGGAAACAACGACCACTAGGAATACCTACAGTTATAGATAGGGTCATTCAACAAGCAGTAGCACAACAACTAAGTAAAATCTAAGAACCCCACTTTAGTGAGTATAGTTTTGGATTTCGTCCTAGAAGAAGTGCCCATGATGCAATGGAGAATGTGCTTGATTATCTTAATGAGGGATACGAATGGATCATCGATATGGATATCGAGAAATATTTTGATACAGTGAATCACGACAAATTGATCTCAAAACTTAGAGAGCGAGTGAATGAGAAAGAGGTACTCTACTTAATCCGTTCATTCTTACGCGCAGGAGTTATGGAAAATGGACTTTCTAGTCCAAGTTATGAGGGTGTCCCACAAGGGGGTCCACTAAGTCCAATACTATCGAATATATATTTAGATTCATTCGATAAAGAGTTGGAAAAGCGTGGACTACACTTCGTACGATATGCCGATGACTGTAATATCTTCGTGAAGAGTGAATTAGCAGCAAATAGAGTAATGAAATCTGTTACCTCGTGGCTAGAAAGAAAGTTATTCTTAAAAGTGAATGCCTCCAAAACAAAGATAGTAAGACCAACAAGAAGTCAATTCTTAGGTTTTACCTTTATGAAGAATGGTCCTAATTGGAAGTGCAAACCTACAAATGATAGGAAGGCAAATCTATACGCAAAGATTAAGAAAGGGTTGAAAAGAAAGCACGCTGTATCTAGACCGTTATCGGAAACGTTCACAAGAGTAAATCAAATCGTTAGAGGATGGATAAACTACTTTCGTATAGGAAGCATGAGAACATTCATCTATAAATTTGGACAATGGTTACGGCACAAGATAAGAGTCATAATCATTAAACAATGGAAGATACCAAAACGAATCTACATCAACCTACAAAGGTTGAATAAAATACAGAAATGCGGATTCACAGACGAGGAAGTCTATAAAGTCGCAAATTCAAGATTGGGATGGTATCGAATGTGTGGAATGCAAGTAGCAAACTTCATTCTTAACTCAACGATTCTAGCAGTAAAGAAAAAGGATAGACCAGGGTTGGTCAATCCTCTACAGTACTATCTAAGATAGTCGTGATTAAATACATATGTAGCGCCGTATACGAGAACCGTACGTACGGTGCAATGGGAGGGGCAAAAAGCTATCGAAGTTTTTCCTCTACCCTATTGGTTTTATCCTTCATTTAGAAAATATTATAATATAATTAAAATAATGTGTAGACATTATGAAAGCGCTATGATAGAGTGTAGTTACCAAGGGATGAGAGGTATGAAAATATGAAGCTAATTTTATGTACACATGGATTCTTCGCAGAAGGCATTAAGTCAAGTATTGACCTAATAGTTGGTAATTCAGAAAACATTGAAACCGTTTGTATTACAGAAGATATGACGATTCAAAGCGTCAAAGACTTATTGAAAGAGAAACTCACATTAATTAAAGACGAAGAAATCATTTTAATATCAGATATCGCTGGCGGTAGCAGTACCCAAGCGATCGTTGAATTCGTGAATACATCCCAGAAGATATATGGATTAACCGGGCTGAACCTACCGATGTTACTAGAACTAAGCTTGACATCGAGTAGTGCAGAAGAAGCCATTGATAGTGTTCTTTCAAACGTTGGGGAGACTGTTATCAATCTAAACCAATATTTAGAAATATAGAAAGGAGGAAAGCCATTGATAAAATTATTAAGAGTAGATGATCGATTAATACATGGGCAAGTGGCGATGACCTGGACATCTTTTTTAGGTGCAGATCTAATTATCGTTGCCAACGACAAAGTTCCCAATGATAAGTTACTTCAAATGACGTTAAAACTTGCTCAACCCCCAGGAATCAGACTTCGTTTTTTAAGTATTGATGATACTGTCAAATACATAAATGATCCAAAAAGTGAGCGATTCAAGATTTTCGTGGTCTGTGAAAGTACAGATGATGCGATGAAGTTGACGGCAGGATCTGAAGAAATTCAACACATTATATTTGGTGGAATTCGAAAATCAGGCGATAAACAACTTATTGACAGACAAGTGTTTCTTGATGAAAACGACTTTGATAACTGGAAAAAAATGGAAGACCTTGGCCGAAAAGTACGCGTTCAAGTCATTCCGTCCGAAAGTGAAATCAAATATGATGATGCACTTAACACATACAGAAAGAGAATCTAAAGAGGGAAAAATATGATTTATTTCCAAGCATTATTGCTGGCAATTCTTGCTGGCTTCGCAGAATGGGATAGTCGAGTCGGTGGTCAAAACATGCTGGATCGACCATTAGTGACTGGTCCCATTGTCGGATTAATTTTAGGCGACGTCCAAACTGGTATTATTATGGGTGGCTCTCTGGAATTAGTCTGGATGGGTATTGTCAACATTGGCGGTGCCACTCCACCAGATGTCGTTACCGGAGGTATTTTAGGAACAGCTTTTGCTATTTTATCCGGATTAGATACCGAAACCGCTATTGCATTGGCCTTACCGATTGCCATTTTGGCACAGTCACTCGGTATTTTAGCGCGCGTCATCAACACCGGCTTTAACCACAAAGCCGATCAACAAGCTTTAAATGGAGATGCAAGTGGCATCGAAAGAACCCTTTGGTCTGGTGCTGCCGTCTTCTTTGCCTTTAAGTTTATTCCTGTTTTCTTGGGTATTGCTTTTGGTTCAACATTTGTTTCCAATATTGTAGATATGATTCCACAAGAAATTTTGGAAGGACTAAAAGTTGCATCCGGATTTCTACCAGCACTTGGTATGGCGATCTTGATGAGCTTCTTATTTGATAAACAAACAGCCGCATACTTATTTTTAGGATTTGTTTTATCGGCATTACTAAATATGAGTATGATTGGTATTGCGATTATTGGTGCCATTATTGCGTATGTTGTCTATCAAAATTCCATACAAACACGAGATGAAATAAACTCAATACTCGAAGAGAGGGACTACTAATGAGTGGACAATTAATTACGAAAAAAGATTTGAATAAAGTGTTCTGGCGTTCACTAGCCCTACAAGGATGCTTTAACTATGAACGGATGCAAGCGATTGGTTTTGCTTATTCAATGATACCGGTTCTTAGAAAATTGTATCCAAACAAAGACGATATGACGGAAGCATTACAAAGACACCTGTCCTTCTTTAATACTTCTCCGCAATTTGTAACCTTTATCAATGGCAGTACAATTGCTTTGGAAGAGATGAATGCTAATAATCATGAAGAATTTGATACCGGCTCCATTAATGCGACAAAAGCAGCTCTAATGGGACCGTTAGCGGGAATTGGTGACTCCTTCTTCTGGGGAACGTTCCGCATCATCGGAGCGGGAATTGGAACCGCCTTAGCGCTCGAAGGTAATATCTTAGGAACGATTCTATTCATTTTGATCTACAACGTACCTCATTACCTTATCCGTTATTTTGGAATTCATATTGGTTATAACCAAGGTCTAAACTTCTTGTCTGAAGCCGTAGAAACCGGGGCTGTACAAAATATTACCAAAGCCGCTAAAATACTAGGAACTGTTGTCGTCGGAGCAATGATTGCTTCCATGGTTCGTGTTTCGACCCCATTAGTCTTTGACTTTGGTGGTTCAGAGTTTGCGGTCCAGTCCATTTTTGATGGAATTTTACCAAAAATCTTGCCGCTTGGCTTAACTTTCTTGTTGTATTATCTCGTCAAAAAAGGCTACAAAACCACAACATTAATGATGATACTCATACTTGTTGCCATCGTTGGTGTTTACATCAAAATATTCTAGGAGCTAAAAAATGACAACGTTACTTGATAATATACTAGAATCAGAATCAATTCTTAAACGGATCATCACCGAAGAAAATACCGAATTGCAAGCAGTCGTTGAAAATATCCGCAACCAAGGTATTGAACGTTTGACTCTAGTGGGATCGGGTACATCTTGTCATGCGGGCTTATTTGTTGAAAAAACATTCAACGAAGAGACTAATTGTATCTTGAACTCTTATTTTCCCCATGAGGTTATGGAGTCCAATCATCTTCTAAATGAAAGTCAGTTAGTCATTGGTTTATCTCAAAGTGGTATGAGTGCATCAACTCATACCGCTTTGTTACAAGCGAAGAAACTAGGGGTACCAACCGTCCTCATTTCATCGAACCAAGCAAGCATGAGTCGAGATGTTGCGGATCAGTTTATACTACTTGATTGTGGAAAAGAAGAAGCCGTCGCAAAAACCAAAGGGTTCACTGCCAGTTGTGCATTATTACTTAAAATGGCTTTTGAGCTAGCTTCTAACAAAGACACTTTGGAGAAAAAAATCCTATCCGTCTTTGACCAAATTCCCCAGGTTATCGAAAAAACCAAACAGTGGTTTTTAAATAATGAAGAAGATTTGACAAAAGCACCATACTTTTATATGGTTGGTACGGCGGACCATATGGGTAATCTAAAAGAGGCAGGTTTAAAACTGATTGAAACGCTTCGTGTTCCAATTATTGCCTTTGAAATGGAAGAGTTTATGCATGGAATATATAATGCTATTACACCCAACAGCCATCTATTCTTCATTGATTCTTCTGAAAAATATTCAGAAAGAATGTTAAAATTATATAGATATCTAAATAAAAAAACACCCTATTGCTATGTTATCACGGATCAATCAACAGATAATCCACGAAATATTGGCGTTGGGCGAAGGGTTGAGGAAGGATTTGATACCTTTCTATACACCATCGTGTTTCAGGTGCTCTGTCATTATGGGGCGATTGGCCGCGGTATTAATCCGACCATTTCAGGAGATAAGAACTTCCACCCTTCAATGAAAAGTAAAATAAATTAATTAAAAATTGAAAGGGAATTAAAATGACAAAGAAAGCGCTCTATTTAGAAATTGAAGATTACATTCTGTCAAGGATAAAAAGTAAGGAATATAAAATTGGAGATTTAATTCCTTCAGAAAGAGAGCTCTGTCAAATATTTGATGCGAGTCGTTCAACGGTAAATAAAGCGCTCTCCAATCTCAATAACAAAGGTTACTTATATCGAACACCAGGTCGTGGTAGTTTTGTGCGTGCCGTAAAAACCGATGATGATTTCTCCTTTGTCAATTGGATTCAAAAAATGGTTCCAAGTTCAGATATTCAAGCAATCACCATCAAGGAAAAAGCCACGGATGTCAACAGCCGATTCTATTATGTAAGTACGGAAGGCATTGCCTTGAATAAGGAAAACTACGATCAGCGAATCGAATTACTAAATTACGAGAACAAGACCATTGGTTTGTATATTGTAACCACCCATACGGAAGAATTAACAGCAGAGGAACATCAGTTACTCAACTTTAACCAATTTGCGAATAGTCATATTTTGCAGCACAGCCAATATAAAAAACGTTTCATTGTTTCGAGCAATGCGAATTTCAATAAAATTAAACAACTAACATCAACCGTAGATATGACCAATTTCCCACTACATATTGATGTATTATTCGAACGAGAGAACGAAATAAAACTATCCATTGAACTGTATTTACAAGTTCAAAAATTCAGTTTCAGTTTCTACTAAGGGAGTTTATATGTATAAAAAATTACCGGCTTTATCAACGAAAGCCATGGTTTCGGCAGGGCATTCGTTGATTACTTCAACGGGATTAAATATTTTAAGAAATGGCGGAAATGCGATGGATGCCAGCGTCGCTATGTCTTTAACCGCCTCGGTGGTTTTTCCCGATATGTGTGGCCTTGGAGGGGATGGGTTTCTTCTTTATTATGAAAAGAAAACCAAGAAAGTGTATGCCCTAAATGGCAGTGGTCATGCACCAAAGGCCCACTCACCAGCGTATTTTCAAGAAAAAAAATTAACAAAAATCCCCCATACTGGAGCACTTTCGGTTTCGGTCGGTGGGCTCGTTGATTTTCATTTTAAAAGCCTTGAACTATTTGGTACGAAACCTTTCAGTGCTTTAATAGAAGATGCGGTGCAATTAGCGCGAGATGGAGTTCCAACGAGTTACCGAACCCGTTCTTCCATCGCTAAAACACACGACTTAATTGCCAAAAACGCAGAACTTAAAAATTACTTATTAAATGAAGACGGCACTGTTCGGAGCATACTAAAAAATCCAAAATTAGCCAATTTACTAGAGAATCTAGCAAAAAAGGGTCGAGACTTTTATTATAAAGAAGCGGCTCATTCTTTTTGTGAACAATTAAATGATCTTGGGGCGCAGTTTACAGTCGCTGATTTTGACCACTTTCAAACTGAGGAGACCGAACCGCTACAGGTACATTATCGAGATAAATATCATGTTTATCAGTCTCCATTAGTTAGTCAAGGGATTATCATGCTCGAAATGATGGGTATCCTTGAACAGACAGATCTCCAATCCCTAACACCTGCTGATTGGATCCATTTGTTGGTTGAAGCGAACAAACTAGCCTTTGAAGATCGCATTAAAAAACTTGAAGATCCCCGGTTTCAAAGTGAAGATGTCTCAAACTTATTAGATAAAAATTACTTAAAAACCAAATATCAAAAAATAGATATGGAAAAGAAAGGGACCGTTGAGTTTGAGCAACAAAACAATCACACCACTTCCTTTTGTGTAGTCGATTCAGAAGGCAATGCGGTTTCGTTCATTAGTAGTATTAGTGAAATATTTGGTTCTGGGATTATGGACAAAGAATATGGAGTCATTTTTAACAATCGTGTGGGTAATAATTTTCATTTAAATACAAACTATCCGAATACAATTGCTGGTCATAAGCGTACACTATCTACCTTAATCACCTATTTAGTGACGGATAACAACGGGGATCTGATGGTAATAGGAAACACTCCAGGTGGAGACCATCAACCTATTTGGAACACTCAGAATCTTCTCAATGTACTTGATCGAAATATGGATGCTCAAACAGCGATGAATCAGATTAAGTTTTACGATACACAAACATCAAACCCTTTTAATAAAGATATCGAGAATGTTCTCTATATAGAAGAAGGGATTGAACCAAAGGTAGTGAAACAACTCCAAGCAAAAGGCCATATTGTTCGATTAATTCCCAAAGCATCGGGATCGTCGCAAATGATTCAAAGAATAGGCGACCACTGGTTAGGCGCCAGTGACCCACGGACCGAAGCCACTGCTGGTGGTATCTGATGAACGAGAAATTCGAAACAATTCTCCATCAACAACCTCTTCATGAAGTCCTTAAAGATCCCCGAATAGATGACCTTTACCTAGAGCTAAAGAGTAGTACTTGGTCCCATCTCGATTTAAAAGATGTTGCTTTTGTGCTCGCTATTGGGGCTTTACATCAACGTGAAAAAAGCATTTTGAAAGTCGCCATACAGTATTTAATTCTTCACGACTATCAACGGGAATTTGTTCATGTTTATTTAGATCTTTTAAGTCAACAAATGAAACGAGCCTTTCTTCATAATGCGCTATTGATTATTGGTTTACTGGCGTTAGTGTATATTACTTTTCGCGCACAGTTCACAGGATTTCATCTTTTGATGTTTATTGGGGTAGGAGTCCTTTTGAATATTATTAACTTTATCTTTATAACCTTTCGGCATAGCATCGGTTATTTGAATAAAAAAGAAATTAATACCGTTAAATCGATTTCAAAACTATTGGAGCCGGAGGCAAGACATGAAGAAATATAAAGCCATCCTTTTTGATATGGATGGGGTGATTGTTGATTCTGAAAAAAGCTATTATCAACGAAAAATGCAATTTTTAGCAATGAAAAATATTACCCTAAAGCGGGAGTTGTTCAATGATTTGGTTGGGCGAGCACTTATTGATGGTTTTCAAATCATTGTCGAAAATAGTGATGCAAAACAGGATGCTGAATTACTGGTCCAAGAATTTAATAGATGGAAACAACGCCATCCCCTAGATTATAAAGATCTCTTAGAACCTACATTTGAACAAACGAGAAAACACCTTCAAAAGGACGGATATAAAATTGGATTAGCCACCTCTGCTGGGCAACAAGTCGTTAGCCAAGCATTAAAACAAAATAGAATAGACCAGGTCTTTGATGTTATAGTAAATGGTGACATGGTAGAAACAAAGAAGCCAGCGCCAGATATTTATGAACGAATGGTTCAAACATTGGGGGTCAAGCCAGAGCACTGTTTAGCGATTGAAGATAGTGAAGTAGGTGTAATAAGTGCGAAATTAGCTGGCTGTGATGTCGTTGCCAAAAGAAATCAACAATATTCGGTCAGTTTCCAAACAGCTGATTATGTCATTGATCGTTTAGCGGAGTTGTTAGATATACTCAAATAAGAAAGTGTAGGTAAGAGATGAAAAAAGCAGTTGATATGTTTGTAGCTTTCTTCAAAATTGGATTATTCACCTTTGGTGGAGGGTATGCGATGATTCCCATTGCCAAAAGAGAGATTATAGAGAATAAAGGATGGATTACCGAAGAAGAACTAATGGACTACTATGGGATATCCCAAGTTAGTATGGGGATTATTGCGATTAATACCAACGCGTTAATTGGCTACCGTATAGATCAAAAGCGCGGCGCTTTAATTGCTGCCATCGCGACGGCGGCGCCATCGATGATTATTATTATGCTGATTGCTTCGCTATTCCAAAACGTATTTGATTATCCAATTGTGATCAATATGTTTAAGGCCATTCGTATTGTCGTTTGTGCACTTATTGTTCAAACAACGTATAAATTAATGAAAATAGGTATCCTTGATTTGTTTGGTTGGATTTTGTTTGCGTTGAGTTTCTTTTTACTTGTGGTCGTCGAGATTAATCCGTTTTTGTTAGTGATTCCTTCGGGGCTTTTAGGCCTGATCTTTTATCCAAAAAAAGGAGTGAAATAAGCAATGAAAAAAATATGGTTATTATTTATTGAATTCTTTTTAATTGGAACTTTCTCTGTCGGTGGGGGATTAGCGACCTTACCTTATATAATTAATTTAGCTGGTAAGTATGATTGGTATACGGTTGCGGAACTCATGGATATGGTCGCCATTTCTGAATCCACTCCAGGACCAATTGGAATCAATATGGCAACCTATGTCGGCTATAATGTTGATGGGATCCTTGGCAGTCTCATGGCGAGTATTGGAGTGATGTTGACTGGGGTCATCTTTATGATGATTGTCGGCCAACAATTGGAGAAGTTTCGCGATAGTGTATGGCTAAATAAAGTCTTTTATGGTTTAAGACCAACCATCGCTGCTTTAATTGCTTTTGCTGGGTATACCATGATTGTGTCTATTGCTGGAGCAGA
>JBNRMW010000012.1:0-150995 GCA_050309795.1 Erysipelotrichaceae bacterium
TATAATACATAAAAATATAAATTTATTATTATGAGAATATTTTTAAATAAAAGTACAATTAACAAGCCATACAAATATTAACTAGTATGGAAAATGTACTTGTTCTATTTTATTAATAGTTATTTAAAAATACTATGCCTCATATGATAAAACTCCTTTAATTAATACTACATATTATAATATTTGTTTTTATTATATTTGTCAAGGAAGATTTGATCCCTTAACGCATTTAACTTGTCATATTACTAATAACTCGTAGAGATTTTTATAGGAATTCATCTTTACATGATATATTCAAATCTTAATTTTCCAGATTAGATGATGTTGACCCTCTGCCCAATAATTCTCTAGGAAATATTCAGGTTCACCAAACCTTTTTCTCCATATTTTCTGTGCATTGGAATATCCACTATCCATACAAAACTCTTTGATTCCTTTACATTGTAATTCTTGAATCATAGCATTCAATAGTAAATTACCTATACCCTGTCCTTGGTAATCTGGTCTTACAAAAACTGTACCTATTTCATAAAGGTTCTTATATTTTCCATGTGTACAACTATTAATTAGGTCACTGGCAGGTCCATATTCTATTGTACCTACTATACAGCCCTCATATTCTGCTATTAGGAAACATCTAAGTTCTCCATTGCTCTTTAGATCATTTTCTAAATATTGCTTCTTAGATTCAATTTCTTCCTCTAAATCTTCTACCATTTCTTCGATACCTTCCTTGATAAAGGTATCGACCACTACAATTTTAAAAAATTTAACTAATCGGTCTTTGTCATCTTCAGTTGGTCTTCTAATCCTAATGTGCATCAATTAAATCTCGCCCCTTTAATCACTCTATACTTAGTCTCTTAATAGCCTGCTCTACATCAGATGTGAAAAAAATATTTTTTCCTTTATTACATTCATAAATAAAATCTTTCAAACTCTTACTTGTATATATAGAGAAATCTCCCACGATCATGACAAATCTTGTTTCAACCATGGTGCATACTCTGTTTTCTCATATCCATAAGACCTCCCTAGATAAGAACAACGGCCTTCCTCACAAGTAACCGTCACATTTACTGTATAAGGTTCGGGTAGTATTGGACTTTGTTTTGTTATGTAAACTCATCCACTTTATTTCACCCTGATGTGGCTTCTGTTCGCCAGTTCGGGATTTTGCCTCTAGTTTCCTTCAGATTCCATGTCGCTGTGGATAAATTTACTTTTAGCTAAAGGTTCCTACCAAATAGCTTTTACCATCAAGTTGTTGCCCATGTTGGGCACACAAATAAAAAGGAGTAGCAAATGCTATCCCTTTTTTCAACAATCGCGCCCTTTTGTTAAATTAAATTATTATTGAACAATTAACATAAACTGGTAGAATCTTACGTATGTATTCAAGTTGCTAAGTCACGACCACCTTTGTAGGGAAAAGAGAATAACGGCAGTGAGAGATCCACCCAGAATTGCTGCTCCATGTATATCATGAAACACCAACAGAGTTATCACACCAATGAAACCACCTATACTAGATAGGGTGCCTAATAATTTTTCTGGATTTTTCCTTTTCATGATAATTCCTGTAAGAACCCCAACCATAATGAAGAGTCCTATTGATACATAGATTCTTCCACTTGCAAAACTGACAAGACCAACAACAATATAAAGACTTAACAAGAGAGAAAGTGGATTTGCTACCTTTTTCCTACTTATCAATGTAATAATATATAATCCACCTAATAGGCCACAAAGACCTACTGATGCTCCAGCGCCATATGGTTCCCATGCATAGCCTGCAATCTCGCCAATCAAACCTCCCGCTAAATAAAGAAAAAGAAAATCAATTTTTCCATATAATCGTTCAACTTCAATCCCGATTACTATAATACACACTATATTGAAAATGTACTGTCCCCAACCATCGGAATGGACAAGTAAGGGTGTTATAATCCTCCACCACTCTCCAGATGCCAATCTTTCGGGGTCACGACGAAGTATGTTCAATACTTCAGGTTGAAAAAATTGAAAAATTGTTACAATGGAGGTAATTAAAACAATGACCATTGTCAAGGACAAGAAAAACTTGTTGTTTTTTATTGTTTTACCGTACATATATCTTCACTCCATTAAATTACCCTAATTCCCGTATTAATCGCTTGAATGTGTAGTATGCTGGTTTCGGTGAGTAATCATCTCGCATAACCCCAAATTGATGGAATAGATCATCTATGGAACTATTAGCATCCCGGAGTCCGAAAAGTTCGAAATGTGAAATGTTAAGTTCACTTCGTAAACTGTAGACTGTACGTATCACTGTTTCGAGTACCTTTGATTGATGTTCATAAGACCTATCTAAATCAGAAATAGACTTTTTCCCAGTAGACCACCCGTTTTCAGTAATTCGTATAGGAACTGAATTTGGTATACCAGCCTTAACGAGATCCACTTCCCTTAAACTACGAAGTGTATGTTCCACGACAGAAGGCACTTCCTGTAAAGCGAGAGTTTGCTCACCAAACACGTCTACATAAAAATTATGTCCAATAAAATCAACATATTTAACAAATTTATCATTTCCTTCTTTAGTGAGATTCTCCCAAAAGTATGGAACTGATGCATCACCGCTTGGTACCGAACCAAATCCAATATTAATTGGGAGTTTAAGCTTTTGGGCTTGCTTTTTCGCTACAACCACTCCTTCTACCAATGCTTGAATAATATGCGGATTCGACCCCTCCATAAACGGTAAATTAGGTTCGTTGGTAATTTGAAGGGAGCCCAAATGTGAGCCAAAATCGTTTATTACTTTTTTAATAAAATTAAGCCAATGATCAAGTTCTATATCCGACCCTTGTTTCTTTGTCCAATCACCTAATACTATACACAAGTCTCCCAATAAACTATCATCGCGAAAAAATGCTATATTGGATAACATTTCAGATTCCCATTCTTTCGTATAAACAATGTACATTCTCGGAATTACCCTTTTTGCATCCCCTTGTAAATCCTTTAAAGCTAGTTGAATCTTATCAAAATCATCAATAGGTCCTTTAGCCAACCCAGAAGGTGTACCTACCGCACCTAATGGGTAAACTCCAAACGTTAAACTAGTTGGATTCATATACTCTACACTTCCTTTCAGATAATCAATTTCGATTACTTTAAATTCACCCAAGACAACAAATTATAATACCACAATCCACTCCGTTTGATGTGCAGCTCTAATTCCACAACTGCGCCTGATTGCTTAGTTATTATTCTTTATTTGATTGTCTGTATATAACCATTACCACATATAAAAAATTGAGGATGAATACTTTATATCTACGACATCAAAAGAATTACCATTTAAAAGATTATTTACTTTTCTGTCTAAGCCTGCCTCAGTCATCGCAGTAAAGGTTTTTACATTCATTTATCATTCTCCTAAAATTAATAATTTATTAAGTAATCTGTCCCATTTGTTGAACTAGTCTTTTATAAAATGGCTTTTACATTCCCAATTCCACATCTTTCATCATTCAATTCTGTAGCAATTTGATTAATCGCTATCAGGTCAAATGATTACGCATTGTAATAAATTCCCACATCTATATCAGAATCTTCTGTATGGGTGCCTCTTGCACATGAACCCCTAATATAATACCTCTCACGCAAGGCCAAGAAGATAATTTCTCTGTTACCATTTGAATAGCATTGTCTACCATACTAATACACCCCTTTAATATCAAAAGCTATAGTCCCTTTTATTGGTCCACTTACAATTTATCAGTACTAAAAATAAAATAATTATCGTTCCAGCATACCCTTTCATTAACACTTCCAGTGCCTCCAGGCTAGGTATATCAAGAAAATTACTTGGTTCATCCATTAATAATATATTATAACTACCCATAAGCTTTTTGGCCAGCATTAATTTAATAATTTCGCCCCCACTTAAACAGATGGTTTTTTGTTAATATCCCCATCTTTAATTCCCATGGAAGTGAGTAATGAGCGGTTTTTGGAAATATTGTAATCACAATCCTCCTGTATAAATTCCATAACCTTTCGATTATGGTTATATTTATACCCATTTTAGGAAAATTAGCCTACTTCTGCCTTAGGGGATATTGATATACCATCTTCATGGTTTAATATCATTTCGATTAGAGTTGTTTTCCAGTACCATTTTCTCCAGTTAGTGCCACATTTGCCCCGATAGGAATTTGGAAGGAGGCTTTTTTAAATAGCACATTATCCCCAAAGTTCCTATTCCCTTCTTCTCCAATAATAGGGTAGGGATTATGAAGTTCAAATGCCTTGCTCTGTTTAAAACGAATAGCGCTGACGTTTTCTAGAGCTTTTATTTCCCCCAAACCTTCAATTCTCTGCTCAATGGACTTAGCAGCATTATGCAATGTTTCTTGCTTGTTTCCTATAGTTTTCTGATGGAATATTTATTTTACTGGCTTCTACCATTCCCTTCCCTAAAAGGATGTGCAACATTCATTTCTACATATTTTTCAATAATACTATCAAAATCGGACCCTGGCATCTTTTCAATAACTTCCAGGTTAGATTCTAAAAATCCAACAGGAGCAAAACGAAAATTACCTTTTGATAAATTAACTGTCCTTATTTTTCTTGCACAATCAAATACATCTTGAAATATATAATGATGAATTTGTTGCACTCCCTTAAATGTTCCTACTTCAAAGGTATCTATTATCCCGTCATCAAAAAGTTCATAAGCTCTTTTTTGTTAATTCTGTATTTTCCCACATAAATCATACCTCCTTTTCATATAACATATCTCTTGTTCCATATTCCCCCTGTTATTCTATAAACTCTTTTGGGATTATGCC
The DNA here is from genome assembly GCA_050309795.1 of Erysipelotrichaceae bacterium. GTDB lineage: Bacteria > Bacillota_I > Bacilli_A > Erysipelotrichales > Erysipelotrichaceae > JBNRMW01. Next base: position 4,848 of record JBNRMW010000012.1, read on the forward strand.
TTCTGAAAATCTTACTCTTTTATGTAAGAAGTTATCAGCTTTTAACTATTAAAATTATCACTAAACCCAAAAGATTTGTTGCACATTTTTCTATATCCACGACGCAGTTTATAAACTACACGCTTCTTTAATTATAATATATTTTCATCTTTTAGTTCTTTTATTGCCTTTTTCACGGCTGTTTTTATTACAAAATATAGGATTATTGCTGGTATTCCTAGGTATAAAGGTAATGAAATAAAAAGTGAAGGTAAAACATTAATCATATGAGTTCACTCCTTTAATTTCAATTAAGTTCGCTTAATACTACATATACGTAATTATTATTATTATTTTAAATGTAATTATACTAACTAATTGTCAACTATTAAAGAACTAATATTCTTGCCCCCTCTCATACATTGCTTACAGCAATCAACTTTAATTACTCTAAGCAATACACAAAATATATTTATTTAAAGTTCCTGAAACCCTTGGTTTCATAACATTAACTGCACCCATCACTATTAAGACACGTTCCCCGGTGGTTATGTCTATGAAGGAACACCTATTCCATCTTTGCAGGGGTTCTATGTATACGGTGATTTTATGAGTGGAAAGATCTGGGCTTTAAAAGGGGAGACAAATGTCGAATTATTGGATACATCGTTAAACATCTCATCTTTTGGTAAAGACGAGCAAGGGGAACTCTATGTCGTTGATTTGTGTGGTAAGATCTACCAAATTGAAAGGCCTTGATTTCGTTTTCAACTTTGAACAACCACTATATGTAGACGTAAATTAAACAAACGACAGGACTTGAGTAAAAGGAATAATCTTTCGCTCAAGTTCTTTTTGAAGGAAGGCCAGCTGATCGCCAGATATAATTATACATAAATGACATTGTTTTATTTTTAAACACCTGTTACAATACAAAAAAGATATGAAGAAGATCAACAACACCTATTTGTAAAACAGATTGCTCAGGACCAACAACGGGAGAATATCATGCCTCTTTGTCGTACATTCTTTTGCATCTTGCGTGCAAAATTAGCCGATCATTATTATATGGGAGAAATAATACGCCAAAAACTACCAAAAAACTAAAAATCAGCGATCCGAAGGTGTTTGTCTTTATTGTTGTGTCGTACTATATAGGGTACACCATTGTCAATGCCCTGTTGATGTTTACAACAGGACTATCCGGTCCTGAATGGGTTGTTAAGGGATTCCAATCTTTAGAAGTATTTCTACAAGGGGAACATGATCCCTTTTGAGTCAAAGTTCATCTAACAAAATAAGCAAAAAGACTTGTAAATTGGACAAGATGTGGTATCATGTTTAAGCAAGTTGCACTTACTTTGGGCGAGCCCATCGCTCAAGGCGGAAGGAGATACATATGAAAAAAGGAATTCATCCAACGTTTAATCTCGTGACAGCGACCTGTGTCTCATGTGGAAATGTCTTTGAAGTTGGGTCAACCGCAACCGAAATTCGCGTTGATACCTGCTCCAACTGCCACCCATTCTATACGGGGAAACAACGTTTCACACAAGCACAAGGACGTATCGAGAAATTTAACCGTAAATACGGAAAACGTACAGAACAAACACAAGAGTAAGGCTAGGCCTTACTTTTTTGTTGCTTAAAACGACTCTTGGTCGTTTTTTTTCTTTACTTAGGCAATTATGAAAAAAATACCGTATTGCTACTGCAAAAGAAGTTCAATATGGATACATGTATAAATGATACTCTACACCTGAAGGAGAGAACACAATGTCGAATATTGAAAAAATAGTTGAAATTCCACTAGGAAAAGATTTACAATACACGGGTATGACCGTTTACAAGCTGGCCCCTAATCAGGTCCTTGAAGAAACGCTAGCAAAAGATGTTGAAGCTTGCGTGGTCATCCTGAGTGGGGATGCTCAAACCAAAATCAACGACGTCGATTACGAAATCACAGGAAATCGAACCACGGTCTTTGACGATCGAGCCCCTTACGCGTTATACATTACCGCAGGCGATGCGTATGTTGTTCAAGCACAAACAGCTTGTGAAGTAGCGATATGCCGGGCACCAGGAAAAGCAACCTATCCGAGCCGCTTCATTACGCCAAGTGATTGCTCCGTGGAACATCGCGGGTCTGGACAAATCCAACGTGTCGCTAAAAATATCTTACCAGAAACCGATCCTGCCGATAGTTTATTGGTGGTAGAAGTCATCACGACGGGCGGTAACTGGTCAAGTTTCCCATCTCATCGTCACGATGAAGACAATTTACCAACTCAATCCTATTTGGAGGAAATATACTACCACAAACTAAACCCCGATACAGGTGGTTTTGCGTTACAACGGGTGTACAATGATGACCACAGTTTGGATGAAGCCTATGTGGTTAAAAACAATAGTACCGTTTTAGTTAAAGAAGGGTATCACCCCGTGGCGGTCCCTCCAGGATATGATTTATATTATCTCAACAATATGGCTGGTCCAAAACGAACTTGGAAGTTCTATAACGACCCGTATTTTGAGAAACTACTAAAACCATAATACAGGAAGACCATCTTGAGACAAATAAAAGAAACAAATCAAATCAATCGGATCTTGATGATTTTACTAAATCGTGAAATCATTACCGTTAAAGAATTATCCGTGGAAATCGGCTTAACCGAAAAAACCACAAGAGCCCGCTTAAACCTCTTGGATCAGTATTTACAAGAACACCAATTAGGTTGCATTCAGCGGAAAACCCGCATCGGGGTTTGGTTGGAAATGACTGCAGGAAAAGAACCCGAAGTCATCGACTTAATCGCGGATACTACAGGGACTACCCTCTACAATGCCCAAAGCAGTTTCGCAAAAATGATTAAGCTGTTTTTACTACGCCCTGAAGATACCTATACCTTAGCCCAGCTCTCTCAAAAGCTTTATTTAAGCGTCCCGACTGTTGCTAAATTGGTCGAAGAAGTGGAGCAGTGGTTTGCGCGTTATGAAATAGAATTAAAACGCCAAACCAATCGAGGTCATTGGTTACAATTTGAAGAATCCCAATATCGAACGGCGTTAATTAACTTTATTTTTGAGCATGTTGAACGGGAACATTTGATTGAAAAAGTCGATGAAATGCTCTATGGAAACGACTGGTCGTTTATTAATGCCATCATTATCGATGTTGAACGCGATTGGGGAATTAAGCTCAACGATCAATCCTTTTTGAATTTAGCGCTTAGTTTGTCGATATCCATTTACCGCTTGAAACAGGATAAACCGGTTACTCAAGTTTATGATTCAGCCATTCGCGATTATAATGAATACTATTTTATTTCATCCATCATCCATAAAATTGAAGCTCGATTACAAATCGAATTTCCTGAAACAGAAAAGTACTATCATGTCTTTCAACTCTTAGGATCTTCCCGTCTTCTGGACTTACAACAAGGCGATGTTGAAGAGAAAATTGTTCGTGTCGTCAAACGGATGATTGAAACGATTGGTTCGGTTATCAACATGGATTTGAGCTCCGATGAAATGCTCGCTAAGGGACTTCAGCTCCACTTGAAGCCAGCTATTTTTAGAATGCGCTACGGAATCCGTCAGAAAAACGATCAGTATATGGAAATTCGTCAAGAATACCCCGACTTGTTTAAAGCCGTCTGGTCGACCAGCATTATCTTAGATGAAGAATATCAGATTCATATCAACGAAGGGGAGATTGCTTATATCACCTTATACATTCAGGCCGCCATCGAACGGCACAAACATGCTCTGACGGTGTTATTAGTGAGTACGAAAAGCAATGCTCAAAACCATTTGTTGATTGAAAAATTGAAGCAGTTAGTCTTTGGCGACAAAACCATTGATTTAGTTTCTTATCACGCGATCACCCCCGAACTTATTAATCAATATGAATTAGTCTTAACGACGGATAATTTCAATGCCAAACAAAACCATGTGGTCCGCATTAACGCCATGTTAACCCATGAAGATGTGCGGATGATGAACAAAGCCATCAACGAAATCTTATTAGCAAAATCCAGAAAACAACGTTGCGACGAAACGATTTGTCACCACTTGTTTGCTCACGATCTCATCCTCAAAGCACCTAGCTTAGAAGATAAACAACAAGCCATCAGCTTACTCTTGGATGCTTTAGAAGAAAAAGGGGCTATCAGTCCTCGTTACCGAAAATCAGTCTTTCAACGGGAACAATTAACCCAAACCTCCATTGGCGATTTTTTAGCAATCCCTCATGGCAACCAAAACGAGGTGCACGAACCCAAAGTCGCGATCTTAGTTTTGGATAAACCCGTCTACTGGGGCGATGGGGAATGGGTGGACATCGTGCTCTTGTTGGCGATGAAAATGAAAACCAACGAAGATGAATTAGTCACTAGAAAGTTTTATGAACGCTATCTCCGGTTATTATCAAAACCCGAAGTCAACGAACAGTTAAAAGCGATGTCTAATGTGGACATTTATAAGTTTCTAGTGCGACAGGAGAACATATGAACCAATTATTTGATGCCCGGATGATGATTCTAAAAGGAAAATACCAAAAAAAAGAAGACCTCTTGTCCCACTTTGCGAACCAATTATTTGAACATGGATACATTAGTGATGCCCAGAAGTACTACCAAGAAATTTTAGACCGAGAAACCATCTCAACGACGTATATTGGAAATGCTATTGCGATTCCCCATGCACGTTCGCCCCATGTCTTACAATCAATTGTCGGTTTTTGTCAGTTGGAAGAAGAAATACAATGGGACCAGTTTCCAGACTCTTGTGTCAAGTTGGTGTTTCTGTTTGTCGTATCCGATCACGATATTGAGCAATATTTGAGCATGCTATCTCAGATTTCAACCCGCTTAATGGACGACGCCTTTGTCCAAGCACTTAAAGACGTAGGGCATCGCGAACAAGTCTTCGAACTTCTTAATAATCAAATTTTACCGTAATAATGGGACACAAAAGGTTCATTATTGCTTCATGTCCCCGTGATAGGATTGAACCGTAATCAATGAAAGCGCTTAAAGGAAAGTGGTAATTAAAATGAAAATTGTAGCGATTACTGCGTGCACATCAGGGATTGCTCATACCTACCTAGCAAAAGATCGGCTGGAAATCTCCGCCCTCGAGCTCGGTATTGATATGAAAATCGAAACCCAAGGAGCCTTGGGAATTCGGAATCGTTTAGATGCCAAAGAAATCGAAACCGCCGATGTCGTCCTCATTGCGGCCGATATCGACATAAAAGAAAAGTCCAGATTTCAAGGTAAACGGGTTTACAACATTCCCATAAATAAGGTGGTACGCCTTTCCAAAGTTATTTTGGAAAAAATCAAACAAGAATATGAGGCATCGTAATATGCGCAGTTACAAGCACTTAATGAGTGCCGTATCGAAAGCCTTCCCCATCTTATTGGTAGGAAGTTTCACTCTCGCCGTATTACGTGCCCCGTGGTTCTTACATACGATACCCAGTGGGTTAAACGAGTCGCTAACCAGCGTGGCAATGCTGGCAATAAATAGTTTTGTTCTATTGCTTTGTGCAAACTTAGCAAAGTCCATTGGTGGCGAAATAGCAGCTAGCGGTGGCTACTTGATGGGTGGGGCTGTCATGGTCTCCCAGACAGGGGTGCTTGGAGCTATTGTGGGCGGGGTGCTAGTTGGGACAGTGAGTCAGGTTTTTAGCAAAAAAACGATTCAGTCTCAATTAATGGCAATGGTTTTAATACCCCTGAGTGCCCTGCTAATGACCGCGGTTTACTGGCTATTGTTGAAAGATATCCTTGTGATGGTCAATCAATTCCTAGTAAATCACCTACGCGATCTCCCTATTTGGTTAAGGGTCGTGTATGGAGCTGGGTTTGGATGTTTCATGATTATGGACCTCGGAGGTCCAATCAACAAATTAAACAGTTTCTTCTTGAATACCGTGTATTTACTCGGTTTCCCGCTCGCTAGCACGATTAAAATGACCGGTGGCATGGTTGCCCCAGTTGGAATTGGCTTAGCGATGGTTTTGAAAAGACGAACTGAAGGTTTAAAAATGATGGGTCTCGGCAGCTTATTTGTCACCGAAGCCCTGCTTGCTGTAGAACAGGAAAATCTCCAAGCCGTAAAAAAAGCGAGTGTGCTTGGTACCGCACTTACCTGCGGTGTGGTGGCTTACTACAATCTTGAACTCTTAGCCGTTCATGGTGGCTTATTAATGAGTCTCACGATGCCCGATTGGGGATTGTATATCGTCGTCTTCTGCGGCGGTGTCCTACTGACCTGTCTAAGTTATCTAGGGCTCGCCGGTCACCGACCACAAGTCATAACAGAAGAAGACACTTTATTAGATATTAACGAATTTATGGAGGAAATATAAATGAAATATGGAGTTTCAAAAAACTACGCAAATGGCCAGTGGGTCGATAGTAACGGATCCTTAATGGACATCTACTCACCACTGAATGGAGAAATCATTGGACAAGTCGTCGACTCTTTACGCGAAGATCTCGACCCAATCGTTGCTCATGCCAAAGAAGCACAAAAAGCATGGGCTGCCCTAACGCTTAAAAAGCGTTCAGAAGTCTTGTACAACTATCGAAACTTGCTGATAAAAAACCGTGAAAAGCTAGCGGTTGTAACGCATGAAGAAAACGGAAAGTCAATGGCTGAATCCTATGCAGGAGTCGACAAAGCTATTGAATTAACGGAATTCGCTTGTTCAATTCCCCAATTAGCAACCGGTGAAATTGAAGAAGTAAGCCGTGGCGTAACCTGTCAAACCGAACGCCGTCCATTAGGGGTTGTTGCAAGTATTACCCCATTTAACTTCCCATTAATGGTTCCTCATTGGACCGTTCCAAATGCGATTGCTATGGGGAATGCGATTGTCGTTAAACCTTCAGAATTAACGCCGATTAGTTTAGGTTTAACCGCAGAGTTGTGGAAAGAAGCCGGATTACCAGATGGCATCTTCAATATCGTTCAAGGTGGAAAAACCATCGTTGAAGCGATTTGTGACCACCCAGATATTCAAGCGGTTTCCTTTGTGGGGTCAACTCCGGTTGCTGAAATTGTTTACAAACGGTCTTCGAACAATTTGAAACGATGCTTAGCTTTAGGTGGTGCGAAGAATTATCTCATTGTCACCCCAGATGCACATTTAGAATCAGCATCTTCGGATATCCTTTCCTCCGTAACCGGTATGTCCGGTCAGCGCTGTATGGCAGCTTCCGTCATGGTCTTGGTTGGTGAGTCCGATCATCTCTTAGAAGCAGTTAAAACAAAAATGGAAGCCCAAGTACCGGGTGTCGATTTGCCACCATTAGTGAGCGAACACGCACGCCGTCAAATGGTCGCCTATCTTGAACATGCTGAAAAAGTAGGGGCGAAAGTCTTAGTCGATGGACGCTTAAAACAAGAAGGTGAAGGGTATGTCTTTGGACCATCGCTGGTTGACTGGCGTGGATTAGAGGATCAAATGCCTCTAGAAGAAATATTCGGGCCAATTTTAGAAGTCATGGGAGCAAAAACCGTGAAACACGCCATTGATATTCAACAACAATCCCCATATGGAAACGCCTGTTCCGTCTTTACTCAAAACGGTCGAGTGGCAGAGGAAGCGCTACGCCATGCACAAGCAGGGATGTTAGCAATTAATATCGGTGTTCCCGTCCCAAGAGAACCGTTCTCCTTTGGCGGAATCAAAGGATCTAAATATGGATTTGGCGATATTACCGGAAAATCATCACTCGAATTTTGGAGCAATCTCATCAAAATAACCAGTAAATGGAACCAAGAAGAAAAAGCCGACTGGATGAGTTAGGAGGTCAATATGACACAAACTGGATTACAAAAAATGGTAAAAGAATTTCCAACAGATTTTTGGAACGATTCTTGTTCAATTAGCGAAATTAACTATGCCTTAAATTACGGAGCCGTTGGCGCAACGACCAACCCCGTCATTGTTAAAAATGTCGTCGTAAATGAATTCGCGACATACCAACCCATTATTCAAAACTTTATTAAAGAAAACCCAACTTCAACGGAAGATGAAATTGCTTGGCAATTAATCGAATATACCGCGGTTGAAGGGGCTAAATTATTGGAAGACATCTTCCATGAAAACAAGGGAAAAAAAGGTCGCATTTCGATTCAAACCAATACGAAATACTATCGCAATGCAGAACTCATGGCTCAACAAGCCGTTCACTTCAGTACCTTGGCCCCAAACATTCACGTCAAGATGCCGGTAACCAAAGCCGGAGTCCAAGCGGTGGAACTGGCAACCTATCATGGCGTCAGCATTAACGCCACCGTATCCTACAGTGTTGCACAAGCAGTTGCTGTAGCTGAAGCGGTCGAGCGCGGATTAAAACGCCGTCGGGCCGAAAACAAAGACACTTCGACCATGCATCCGGTATGCACGATTATGATTGGTCGAGTCGACGATTGGCTAAAGAAACAAGACGTTTCGGAAATCAATCCGGAAGCCTTGGAATATGGCGGCATTGCGGTCATGAAAAAGGCGTATCAAATATTTAAAGAACGCGGTTATGAAACGGGTCTCTTAGGGGCTGCATACCGTAATGAACACCAATGGTTAGAGCTCGTGGGGGGCGAATTAGAATTAACAATCCCTCATGGATGGATAAAGAAATTCAATGAAGGAACCTATACGGTTGAAAACCGCATCGATGTTCCAGTGAACGAAGATTATTTAGCCGACCTCTTAACCCTCGAAGAATTTCATAAAATGTACGATGAAAACGGCATGAAAGAAGAAGACTTTCTCTTTCTTGGCGCAACTCAACATACATTGAAACAATTTTTTGAAGGATATGACGAGTTAATTGCCATTATTCGTAAAGAACAATCACAAATTGGATAAAGGAGGAAGTATGAAAAAAATTACTAAGGTTCTATTTGTGTTATTAGTGTCATTATTTGTTCTAGTCGGTTGTACGACACCAAATAATGAAACCGGAAGCAATGAAGACAACATTGTTGTTGGATTTGCTCAAGTTGGATCCGAAAGTGAGTGGCGTACCGCAAACTCTGAAGACGTCAAACGGGCGGCTCAAGAACATGGCATCACGTTACAATTCTCTGATGGACAACAAAAACAAGAAAACCAAATCAAAGCCATCCGTTCATTCATCGCTCAAAAAGTGGATGTCATTGCGCTGGCACCTATCGTAGCGACCGGTTGGGAAGTGGTTTTACAAGAAGCAAAAGATGCAAATATTCCAGTCATCTTGGTTGACCGTGGAGCAGATGTTTCTGAAGATCTATACGCGGTATGGTTGGCATCGGATGCTTTAGGTGAAGGTCAAAAAGCCTTTGACTGGATTCACGAATACTTAACAGAACAAAACAAAGCACCACGTGGTGGTGGCGACAAATTCGTCGTATCTATTCTTGAAGGGACCGTCGGATCAACCGTTGCGGCGGACCGCTTAACTGGGTTCACGGATGCCCTTAACACCAATGGTGGTGGCAAATACGAAATCAAATATTCTCAAACAGGTGAATATACGCGCGCCAAAGGTATGGAAGTTATGGAATCATTCCTCAAATCTGGAGCAGATGAAATTGATGTTCTCTTTGCTGCCAACGATGATATGGCCCTAGGAGCTATTCAAGCTATTGAACAAGCCGGTTTAAAACCAGCTGAAGACATTGTCATTGTGTCCATTGACGCCGCGAAGGGTTCCTTCAATGCGATGATCGAAGGCAAAATGAACTGTGCCGTTGAGCATAGCCCAGCATTCGGTGATTTGATTATGGAACATGCGAAGAAAATCGTTGCGGGAGAAGACGTTGAAAAAGTAGTTAAAGTTGAAGGCGACATCTTCCCAGCAGATATCGCGGAACAAGAATTACCAAACAGAACTTATTAATTTGAAACAAAAGCGTTCTTCTTTCCCCAAGAAGAACGCTTGTTTAAGGAAGGTTGACTTATGGAACATAACAACTTGTTAGTCATGCGAAACATTAACAAAACATTCCCCGGTGTTAAAGCCCTTAATAATGTGGACTTTACACTTCGCGAAGGAGAAATTCACTCCTTGATGGGCGAAAATGGAGCAGGTAAATCCACCTTAATCAAGGTTTTGACGGCTGTTCATGGCTTTGATAGTGGGGTTATTAATCTCTACGGAAAAGAGGTCGCTTTTGACGACCCATTAGCTGCCCAAGAAGCCCAAATCTCTACCGTGTACCAAGAAGTAAATCTCTGTAACAATCTTAGTGTTGCCGAAAATATTTTTATTGGACGCGAACCAAGAAAATTTGGCTTAATTGATTGGAAAACCATCCATCATCAAGCCAAAACCTTACTGGCTCAATTTCAAATAGACATTGATGTCACCAAACCTTTAGCGGAATATTCCGTAGCCATTCAACAAATGGTAGCGATTGCCCGAGCAGTTGACACGGATGCACGAATTCTGATTTTAGACGAACCAACATCCAGTCTTGACGAAAACGAAACCCAACATCTATTTTCGGTTATGCGCCGTTTACGAGACGAGGGTATGGGCATTGTTTTTGTCTCCCACTTTTTAGATCAAATTTACGAAATATGCGACCGAGTAACGATTTTGCGTAATGGCCATTTAGTCGGTGTTTATGATATAGAAGATTTACCACGAGCCGAGCTTGTTTCCAAAATGATTGGTAAAGATTTTGGAGATATTCAAGCTATTAATAAACCTCAATTCAGTGGACAAGACGTCCATATTGAAGCAGATGGCATCTTTGATCCTAACCGCGTCATCAATTTAGAAATGAATCTAAAAAAGGGTGAAATCGTTGGTTTTGCGGGCTTACTAGGCTCGGGACGGACCGAAATTGCCGATATTTTATTTGGGATTCGGAAACCAATCCGAGGCAAATTGAAAGTACACGACCAACTGCGTCAGTACAATCAACCCATTGATGCGATGATGGACCTCATTGCCCTTTGTCCGGAAGACCGGAAACGCTATGGCATTATTGAAGATTTATCCGTTCGGGAGAATATCATTATTGCTCTACAAGCGAAACAAGGCGTCTTTAAACACATGAGTCGCGAGAAACAAATCGAACTAGCGGATTATTATATCGATCTCTTAGAGATAAAAACGTCGAGTCGAGAACAAATTATTAAAACTCTTTCTGGGGGAAACCAACAAAAAGTTATTATTGCTCGCTGGTTAGCCACGGATCCAGAACTCTTAATTTTGGATGAACCAACCCGAGGGATTGATATTGGAACCAAGACCGCAGTTCAAAAATTAGCGATTGATTTGGCTCAAAACCAAGGGGTGACCATTGTCTTTATTTCTAGTGAAATCGATGAAATGACCCGAACTTGTAACCGTATCTTAGTTTTACGGGATAAGAAACTTGTCGGTGAATTATCCGATGCCGACGTCAACTCAGATAAAATCATGCAAGCCATTGCGGGAGGTGAAACACATGAAACACATTAAGAATATTACGAGTCATCATTTGTTTTTACCATTGTTCACCCTCGGTTTCCTATTGATTTTTAATGGAATTTTTGTGGATAATTTCTTTAAACTTCAATTCTTGAATGGCCAATTATTTGGTCGTCCTGTGGATATCTTAAATCGATCCTCCATTTTAATTGTTCTTAGTTTGGGTATGACCTTTGTCGTAGCGACGGCCGGTATTGACATTTCTCAAGGCTCGGTCATGGCCATTTCTGGGGCTGTAGCCACCTTCTTAATTGGCGGTAGTATTGATGGCGTTAGCCGTTATCCACTGCCGGTGGCGATTTTAGCGGCTTTGGTTGTTTGTGCCTTTATTGGTATGTTAAACGGGTTGATGATATCTAAGTTAAATATTCAACCGCGTATCGCAACCTTGATTTTCTTAACCGCGGGTCGAGGAATCGCCATGTTGGTGACCAAAGGTCAAAACATTACGGTCTACAATAAGGCGTTCTCTTATATTGGGAGCACGATACCGGGTAGTATTTTACCGACGACTTTATTTATTGCTTTATTTATGATTGTTTTGGTCGTTTTAATTATTAAAAAGACCTCCCTTGGCTTATTTATTCAATCCGTGGGTATCAATAAGGAAGCGAGTAAGTATACGGGGATAAAAGTTGCTTCCATTATTTTTATGGTGTATGTCTTTTCTAGTATTTGTGCAGGTATTGCTGGAATTATGGAAGCTTCGTTAATTTCAGCTTCGGATCCTAATAATGCGGGGATGAATATGGAAATGGATGCGATTTTAGCAGTTTCCCTTGGTGGAACCTTGCTTCAAGGCGGACGTTTCTTTATTGGTGGATCGGTGATTGGAGCGATTACGATTCAAACCTTAACGACAACCCTTTATGCTTTGGGTATTTCTTCGGAGCAACTTCCAGTCTTCAAGGCGATTATTGTAATTATTATTTGTTTGTTCCAGTCTGAAAAATTCCGCTTAATGTTTAAGAATCGAAAGGTTTTAAAGTTTAAGAAAAAACAACAAGCGTCGGAGGTTCAATCGTATGTTTAAAACTAAATTTAATTTTAGAAATATGTTGAGTTCGAAATATTTCAACTTTATTGCGACGACCTTATTGTTTGTTTTAATTTACGGGGTGGCTTCGATGAACTATCGTGGCTTTTCTAGCCCTCAAGTATTTCTTAATTTATTTATTGATAATGCGACCTTAATCATTGCGACGGTAGCAACGACCTTTGTCTTGTTGACCGGTGGGATTGATATCTCGATTGGTTCGGTGGTTTCCCTAACCTGTATGATGATTGCCTGGTTGCTTCAAAATACGGGGATTCCGGCACCGTTGGTCATGGTTATGGTTATTTTATTTGGGATGTTCTTTGGTTTTGTTCAAGGGTACATTATTACCAAGTTTGATTGTCAACCATTCATTATTACTTTAGCGGGTCAGTTCTTTGGTCGGGGCTTAACCGCCATCATTTCGACCAATACGATTACCATTGATCATCCGTTGTTTAGACAAATGGCGTCGATGCGGATTCCTGTCTTTGGTCTAGGGTATTTATCTGCAGGGGTTCTGATTGCCTTGGCGGTTTTGATTGTGGCTTATGTCGTGACGGAGCGAACCAAATTTGGTCGTCGGTTCTTTGCGATTGGAGGCAATCGTCAGTCCTCATTCCTCATGGGATTAAATGTTAACAAAGCAAGTATTTGGGCTTATGTTATTTCCAGCGGCTTAGCCGCTTTGGCCGGGATTGTGTATACCTTTATTATGCTTTCGGGTTATCCTTTACATGCGATTGGGTTGGATATGGAAGCTATTACGGCCTCGGTCATTGGGGGAACCTTGATGAGTGGGGGTGTGGCCTTTATTCCAGGAACCTTAATTGGGGTGCTCATTCAAGGAGCAATTCAAACGGTGATTACTTTCCAGGGAACTTTATCAGCCTGGTGGACACGGATTGTCTTGGCAGCATTGTTGGCGTTCTTTATTGTTGTTCAAAGTATCATTGTTAAGCAGAAATCTAAAATCTCGATTACGACCAGTACTTCCACTGAGGAAGAGTAATGGGGCATATCTTTTTACGTAGCGGCACTTATGTCTTGATTATGGGGATGGCGATGTTGCTACGTCGAAAAAATCTGTTTGAAGATCGCGACCGTGTTACGTTGTCTCGCTTGAGTGTGTATATTACCTTGCCTTGTGCGTTGATTAGTGGCTTTGATTCCTTTGTTTTTGAATCGTCTTTTCTGTCGATTGTGATTTTTGGTTTTGTGGTTAATTTAATCATTGTTCTGATTACACTGTTATTGAAAGCGCGAACTTCACGGCTTGAACAAGCGACGTATTTCTTGAACACGTCGAGCTATAATATTGGCAGCTTTGCGATTCCCTTTTCGTACGGATTGTTTCCGACGGCGGATATGGCCACGCTCATTATGTTTGATATTGGTAATGGCGTGTATTCTCTTGGGGTAAATAATGCGTTGGCTCAACGACATGTTTCAAAGCATAAAGCTTTTGATGGTCTGGCTTTTGTCAAAACATTAATGAAATCACCAGCGTTGGTGGTGTATTTATCAATGTTGGTGCTCTATGGCTTAAACATTAAATTGCCGCCTTTTGTTTATACTATGACCAAGACGATTGGCTCAGCTAATGTGGTGGTGATTATGGCGATGTTTGGTTTGATGATGGGTCAAAAAACCGAAGATATTTTTGCTAAGAAACCATTGAAGATTGTTACGATGCGTTATCTTATTTCTGCGGGTATTGCGTTGGTCTTTTGGTATGTCGCCCCATTTAAATTAGTGATTAAGCAATTAGTGGTGCTTTCACTAATGACCCCGATGACCAGTTTAGCTCCGGTGTTCTGTCACGAACTGGGTAGTGATCCGAAAGACTATGGCTCGGTCATTTCCATTTCGATTTTACTAAGTATTGCGATTAGTACCATGCTCTTAGCCTTTTGGGGCATTTAATGAATTTGTTCGAGAGTGGTCTCCTATGGGGATCACTTTTTCTTTTTTGGGGGTGGTTAAGAAGATAACGAATATTTGTGGTCGACTCGGTTTCTTAAGACTACACAGAACCCTTAAAATACACTATAATATTCAACGAGAGGTAAGTAGATATGATGTATCACCAATACCGAGAAGGGTATGTAGAAGTAATTACAGGATGTATGTTTGCGGGAAAAACTGAGGAACTCATCCGCCGTATAAAAGTCATGGAATTTGCGAAAAAAAAGATTGTGGTCTTCAAACCAGAAATGGATAACCGATACAGCGAATCGGCGATTGTTAGTCATGGGGGATCTCAAGTACGTAGTCTTAATGCTAAAACCGCCCAAGAAGTTTATATGTATTGTCAAAACCATCCAGAGCTGGAGGTTGTGGCGATTGACGAAATTCAATTTTACGATGACGATATTCTCTTAGTCATTGATGAATTGGCCCAATCTGGAAAACGGGTCATGGTCGCTGGCTTAGATACTAATTTTAGAGGCGAACCTTTTGGGGTTATGCCCAGCTTACTCACCAGTGCCGAGTTTGTAACCAAACTAACGGCTGTTTGTCTTCAATGTGGTTCTCCTGCGACGCGAACTCAACGCTTAGTGAACGGAAAACCAGCAAAGTACTCAGACCCAACCATTTTGGTCGGGGCATCGGAATCGTATGAAGCCCGATGCCGTCATTGTCATGTGATTGAGGATAAACCCACCTATCAACGGAAAGGATAAAACACATGTCCAACGATATTTTAATTGAACGGTTAGAAGCAATCCAACAACGCTCGATAGACATTGACGAACAGTTGATGGATCCAGCCATTTTAAGCGATTCAAAACAATTAGCCCGACTTGGTAAAGAACAGGCGGGACTTCAGAAAATTTTAACGCCTTTTAAACGACTCCAAACGGTTCTTGAAACCAAGCTTGCGGCGTATGAAATGGCCCAAATGGAAGAACCAGAACTTGCGGAACTTGGTCAAATGGAATACGAAGAAATGGTCCATGAAGAAAGCGAATTGCGAGCCCAACTGGAACTATTGTTAATTCCCAAAGACCCTAACGATGATAAAAACGCCATCGTTGAAATCCGCGGGGCTGCCGGGGGGGATGAAGGCAATATCTTTGCTGGAGATTTATACCGGATGTATGCGAAATACTGTGAAACCAAAGGCTTTAAGATCGAGGTACTCGATGCGAATGAATCGGAAGCCGGAGGTTATACCTTGATTAGTTTTTCAGTGAAGGGTTCTGATGAACCGTACGGTCATTTGAAATACGAATCGGGCGCTCACCGTGTCCAACGGGTACCGAAAACAGAAACCCAGGGCCGAGTCCATACCTCAACCGCCACGGTGTTTGTTTTACCGGAGATTGAAGAAGACGATTTCCATATTAATCTTGATGATTTAGAAATCTCCACTCAACGCTCTTCCGGTGCAGGGGGACAACATGTTAATACCACCGACTCGGCGGTACGGATTGTCCATAAACCGACTGGCATTGTCGTCAATATGCAAGATGGTCGTTCTCAACACGATAATAAAGACCGCGCGATGAAAGTTATACGGGCTCGGGTTTATGAGCACGAACAAGAATTGAAACAAAAAGAAGCTGGAGAAGCCCGGCGCTCTAAAATCGGAACAGGTGATCGTTCTGAAAAAATCCGTACCTATAACTATCCACAAAACCGAGTATCCGACCATCGCATTAATTTAACCATTACTCAGTTAGACCGAATCATGGAGGGTAAATTAGGGGATGTGATCGACGCGTTAATCGAAGCCGATCAGCGGGCTAAATTAGCGAATCAATGACCTATCAACAAGCTTTAACAATCGCTAGCCAACGCTTGAAGGACCACGAAATATTTGATGAATCAATGCCGTTAATGGTCGAACGCTGTCAACAACGAGGTCTTAATCTTTATTTAATTAAAGATGAACCAATGGATGAGGCTTTTCGGCAAGCCTATTTTGAGGATGTTGAACGGCTGTTAAAAGATGAGCCGCTAGCCCATATCCTTGGGTATACTTTCTTTTATGGTCGTCGGTTTGAAGTGAATGGGGATGTACTCATTCCCCGTGACGAAACGGAAGAATTAGTGGAACATATTGTCTACGATATCGAAACCTATTTTTCTGAACCATTGCTTCAAGTCGCTGATATTGGTACGGGCTGTGGTAATATTGGGTTAACCCTAAAAGCCGAGATGCCGTTATTACAGGTACATTTGACGGATATTTCTGGTTTAGCACTCACGGTGGCTCAAAGAAATGCTCAAGCCTTAGCCCTTGACGTTTATTTTTATCAAGGTCATCTAGGGGAGCCACTGCTTGCTTCGAATTTGTTGTTGGATGTGTTGGTTTGTAATCCACCGTATATTCAAACCCATGAAGATGTCCAACGCTCGGTCTTAAATTACGAACCACATGTGGCCTTATTTGGTGGAGATGATGGTCTTGACTTCTACCGTCAAGTGCTCCAACAGTCCCATCAACTGATGAAACCACAGTTTATGATGGCTTTTGAAATGGGTTACCAACAACGGGAATCGTTAACGACCTTAATTAAAGAACACTACCCACAAGCAACGGTCTTGTGTCGAAAAGATATGAATCAATTAGATCGGATGATGTTTGTTTATCAAGGAATATCCAATAAATAGGCAGACATCCGTTAAGAAGGAGAAATATGGAACCAAAAGAACTAGCACAACGGCTTTTTCCCAATGTGGAAAAAACGATTGAAGAATATGAAGAGGTCTATCCACCGCGACCATTAGCACCAGATGCTAAAGTGACACGTCTAGGACCGAGTCCAACGGGATTTATCCATTTAGGTAATCTTTATGGTGCCTTTGTTGATGAACGCTTAGCCCATCAATCGGGTGGTACGATGATTTTAAGAATCGAAGATACGGATGCCAAGCGGGCCGTAGAAGGGGCGGTTGAAACCGTGATTAACGGCCTTGATTACTTTGGTATCCAGTTTGATGAAGGCGCTACTTTAGCAGGTGAAAAAGGGGCATATGGTCCCTATCACCAACAACAACGCGTTGCCCTCTACCATGCGGCGGCGAAACGCTTGGTTGAATTAGGCAAGGCCTACCCATCCTGGGCGAGTGAAGAAGAATTAGCTGACATTCGAGCTCGACAAGAAGCAGCGAAAGTGATGCCGGGGTATTATGGCCAATGGGCTCAAGATCGCTACTTAAGTGACCAGGAAATCTTGGCAAATTTAGAAGCTAAAAAGCCTTTTGTTTTACGATTAAAAGCCTCTGGCCAATCAAGCTTAACCGAGAATTTTGTCGATGGGATTCGCGGATCAATCACGGTTCACCCAAACGATCAAGATGCGGTGTTATTAAAAGCAGATGGCGTCCCAACCTATCATTTTGCTCATGTGGTCGACGATCACTATATGCGGATTACCCATATTATTCGTGGCGAAGAATGGTTGTCGACATTACCGATTCATTTAGAATTATTTGAAGCCCTTGGCTGGCAACCACCAGTTTTTTGTCATACCGCTCATTTGATGAAAATGGATGATGGTGTGCGACGTAAACTATCTAAACGGTTAGATCCGGAGCTGTCGTTGGAATATTATATGGAAGTGGGTTATTTCCCACAGGCGGTTCGTGAGTATTTAATGATTTTAATGAATTCTGACTTTGAAGAATGGCGCATTGAAAATCCTGAGCTTCCTTTGGAAGATTTCCCATTCACCTTGGATAAAATGAGTGTTTCTGGCGCTTTGTTTGATATGGAAAAGCTCGACTATGTGTCTAAGGAAGTCTTATTAAAAATTCCTGAACGGGAGATTATGGATTTCTTAATTCAGTGGTCTAAAAACTATAAACCGGAAGTGACTGCCAAGTTGGTAGCGCATCAAGAGGCTTTAATCGGTTTGTTTTCGATTGGTCGCACCGATCGTCAACCACGCAAGGATTTGTTGAATGCTACTCAAATCTTGGATTTTGTTTCCTATTATTTTGACGATCAGTTTGCTTATATCGATGAGCTGCCAGAACGAGTTGATCGCCAAGAAGCGGTGATTATTTTAAATGAATTCTTAGATTCCTTTGATCTCTCGGTAGATGGCGCGGAATGGTTTAATAATGTAAAAGCCATTGCTGAAAAATTAGGTTATGCGGTGAAGATGAAGGATTATCGAAAGAATCCGGAAAACTATAAAGGTTCTGTAGCCGATGTCGCCACGGTTATCCGTTTAGCCATGGTGGGCACCCGTCAATCGACGGATTTATATAGCATTCAAAAAGTCTTTGGTGTACAGAAAACGACGGAAAGACTCCACCAATATATAAAGGAGCTTACAAAATAGAAGAAAGAATCATTATTGTTGGTATTAACCAGAGTCCATATCAACAAGACTTTGAAGAAAAAATGCAGGAACTCGTCGGGTTGGTTGAAGCGGCTGGGGCTCAAGTTGTTGGGCAAGTGACCCAAAACCTTTCCCGTACCTATCCAGCAACCCTGATTGGCCCAGGTAAAGCGGAAGACATTGCTCAGCTGGTAATTGATCAAGAGGCGGATGGTGTGGTGTTTCTAAGCGAGCTGTCGGGTTCTCAAATACGTAATCTCGAAGAACTTTTGGCGACGAAAGTTTTAGATCGCACGAATCTCATCTTGGATATTTTTGCGTCTAGAGCAAGCAGTCGAGAAGGGAAGCTTCAAGTAAAATTGGCCCAACTTCAATATCGATTGCCCCGGTTAGTGGGTTATCGAAACTACCTTTCACGTTTAGGTGGTGGAATCGGAACGAGAGGACCTGGGGAACAGAAACTAGAAGTGGATCGTCGTCATATCTTAAGAGAAATTAAAAACATTCGTAAACAACTCAAGAAATCGACTCAACATCGACAACGCACACGGCGTCAACGGTTGAAATCAACTTTACCATTAGTGGCTTTAATCGGCTATACCAACGCGGGTAAATCAACGATTACCAATCAATTATTAGCACAATCTCAACAAAGTGAAGGAAAAGAAGTGTTAACGAAGGATATGTTGTTTGCTTCGTTGGATCCATCCATTCGGCTGGTTAAAATCGATGAATCGTTCCAGTTTTTATTGGCGGATACGGTTGGTTTTGTTTCGGATTTACCAACCTTGTTGGTGGAATCGTTCCAGTCGACTTTAGAAGAAATTGAGTATGCGGATTTGATTGTGATTATTGTTGATGGTTCTTCCCACTTGGTGCAACATCAATTGGAAACGACGGAAGATATTTTGAACCAACTGCAGGTTGGCGATACCCCACAGTTGATTGTGTATAACAAGGCAGATTTGATGGCTGAGCTTTTGGTTCCCGAGAATGGGAAGCATCGTCTACATATTTCGGCATTAAATGATGGAGATATTCGTCTTCTGATCGATCGCTTGCGTCTGATGCTACAAGGAGCAGAAAACAAATGAATTCTTTAAACGCCCTTCAATCTCAACGGCTAATATTGCGTCCAGTGACTTTAACGGATGCTAAAGAGGTCTATCGCCATTTTAATGCGGATATTATTGAGTATATGTACCCAGCGGTTAATAAGAATCTTCAAGCGACCCGCGAAGTTATCCAGGGCATGATCAAGAAAATGAACGCCCATCAAGAAGAAGTTTATGCCATCTTAAAGTTGGAGTCCTTGGAATTTATCGGCTTAGCAGGTTTGCATGATTTGGAAAGTGATCAGTCAGAAATTGGGATATGGACAAAGAAAGCAGCCCATGGCCATCATTACGGTCGGGAAGCGGTTCAATTATTAATGGAACGAGCGAAGCAGTTAGGGTTGAAGACGGTAATTTATCCAGTGGATTATCGAAATCTTGCGAGTTGTAAAATACCCCAATCTTTTGGTGGGGTGATCGTTGGCGAAAGAGAAACGGTCACCACGAAGGATGACCGAATATTGTTTATTGATACGTATGAAATAAATCTATAAGAAAAACGATTTCAAATCACGAAATCGTTTTTTTATCCTAAAGCTACATCAAGGACCATCATTAAAATAAAGCCAACCGCAAAGCCAATGGTCGTGGCGTTGCTGTGAGGTCCGGTTTGAGCATCGGGAATTAATTCCTCGACAACGACATAGAGCATCGCTCCAGCCGCAAAAGCCAAAACATACGGTAAAATCGGTTCGACCAGACTGGTTAAACCAATGGCTATTAAAGCCGCAATTGGTTCGACAATGCCCGATAAAGCCCCATAGACAAAGGATTTCCATTTTCCAATGCGTTGAGCAATGGGCATCGAAACAATCGCTCCTTCGGGAAAGTTTTGTAAAGCTATCCCTGTGGCTAAGACCATCACACTCGCAATGGAAATGGACGTGATCCCGGATAGGTATCCAGCGACCACGACGCCAACCGCCATCCCTTCGGGGATATTGTGTAAGGTTACCGCAAAAATGAGCATGGTCGATTTCTTCAAATCGGAATCCATCCCTTCCGGTTTGGTAGAGGTTGGATGTAAATGTGGAATGAGACTATCTAAGATTAATAAAAAGCCAAACCCAAGGGCTAGGCCGACGGCAGCAGGGAACCACTGGTGCTTCATGGTGGTCATATCAATGGCGGGCATAATCAACGACCAAACCGAGGCAGCAACCATAACGCCACTAGCAAATCCGAGTAAGGCCTTTTGAACGTTATCGTTTATTTTATCTTTAATCAAGAAAACCATGGCAGCACCGAGCACGGTTCCGATAAAAGGGATTAGGATGCTATAAGTAATTTGAAACTGTTGGCTCACGTTTTTCCTTCTTTCTCTTTTAGGACATTATAGCAAATTTTTTATGTTTAGGCAGATAGACTAAAACTAAATTAAAGCTTTATTGTCTTTACAGCAAATACATTAAAAATCAAGAACCGCAAGTATCTTCTCTGAATTTATATAGAACGGTGAGATGTTCCTTACTCCTTGGTGACTTTGATGGTATAAGGTACTAAACCAGGGAAGAAAATGGTTATGAAGATGTAAACACCTATAAATACGATGAATAAAAAATAACCTAAATGACTTTTCTTTTTGAAAGGTTTATCAATAAAAGAGGCAAAAAAACAAAGAGCGAAATAGGTCCAAAGAATAAAACGGATAAAACACTTAGAAAGGCCACAAGTACTTGGTATAGTGCGGTGTCTGGAAAAAACAATCTTGGCGGGTTTTGGTTCTCTTGGTTTTCTGTTTCCATATTTCCATTTGTAAAATAGTTTAGTTCAACATGATATAAATCGGCTATTTTTTGCAAGGAAAGGATATCGGGCTTACTCGTATTGGTTTCCCATTTGGAAATGACTTGACGTGAAATGTTCAGTTTTTGAGCTAATGTCTCCTGGGTGTCATTATTTTGTATTCTGATTTTTTTAAGCCTTGTACCTAGATAATCCATTTTTTACCTCCAATCTATATCTTAATGACAATATTATAGAAGAGAGGGAAAAATGTAACGAATCGTTACGCGATATTTCAGTGTTTTACCCTATAATCTATACAAGAAAACATTTTGTCTCGTAGATAAAAGGGGGGGTACAATGAAAAACATTTTGATCACGCAACTTATGATGTTCGTAGGATCAAGGGTATCGACCACTCACCCGGTTGAGATTTATAATTCGTTGATTAGGAGAGATGAAATCATAATGACAGAAAACCAAGCAATATTTGATTTAGAACGTTTGAGAAAACAGGAGTCAAAGACAGTGGTCTCCTACTTTGGCGATAAAGCCACAATCACCGTTGAAAAAGAGGATATCAACGACAATACTCGAGATATGAAATCAATAAATGATCGCACTTATACCATTTCATATTCCACATTAACCGAAAACATTTCTTGCAAGATTGACATAATAAATAATTTAATCACTCAAGTTCACTCGCGCTCTTATTCGGTATTTGGATATTTTGTGAATTCTACGGACCTAAAGCGTGTTAGTAATAAGCGTGCTTCGTATGTACTTAATTGTCGTCTGTTGATTCGCAGTTGGACATATAGTTTAAATTCGACAATCACAAATTCAAACGAGTTATTGATTAGCTTTAATAAATAGAAACATATAGAAAGGAGGTAAATTATGAGTTAAAAGAAAACAAGAAATCTTTTTATGGGGGGATTATTAATATCCTTTAGTTTGTTCTTATCACAGCCAGTTCATTCCTTTGGAGTAGGGTCTCTCGTTAGTGGACCACATACTCTTTCCGATTATTATGCGCGTTGGCTTGGTGCTTTTTATGACTTAGTAGAATCCGTTCAACTCATACCTTTAGTGATTGGTGTTGTTTTGTTGTTTGTTAAAACGGAGGAGGAATTCAAACTATTATAGATTCTTTTACATCGACGTAAATATAAAAAATCGTCAACAGAGTATTTTAACTCGCTGACGATTTCTTTTAATATTCTTTTGTTTCCTGAATGTCAAGGTTCCCAAGGGAGCTTTGGATTATGTAATCGACGCTTGGTAAATCGAAGTGACCGATTCATTCAGGAGTTGGTCGAAGTCCTCTTTGCTCTGATGAACTTGTAAACCTTCGCTGAGGGCTCTTGAGAAAGAAGCAATTAACTTTGGATTTCGAGCTAACAACGCATTGGCTTCTTCACGACTATAACCACCCGAAAGAGCCACCACACGGATAACTGCCGGATGGTCAATAATTGGTTGGTAGAGATTGTCTTTACTTGGAATGGTGAGCTTAAACATCAATTTGAGTTCTGGGTCCTGTGTTTTTAAATGGGCCATGATTTCTTCCAGTAAGATAGTTTCAATCTCTGCCTTGTCTTTGGCGTGAATGTTGACTTCTGGTTCGAGAATCGGTACCAAACCCGCTTTGGCGATCTGATTTCCAATCTCAAATTGTTGTTGGACAATCGCTTTGATGCCTTCTGGATGGGCCTGGTGGATGACGGAGCGCATTTTGGTTCCGAAAATATTTCGGTTTCTCGCGCGTTTTAGAAGATCGTCTAGGGTGTCGATTTCCTTCATTAACTGCACCCCATTTTCCTTATCTTTGAGTCCTTTATCGACTTTTAGAAAAGGGAGGATATGTTTAACATTCCATAGATAGTCGGCGCTGTATTGATTTTCAATCTGCCGATCCATGGTTTGTTCAAACAGGATAGCTCCGAGGATGTGTTTCGCATCGAAACTTGGAGAGGTGATGATTCGTGTCCGCATTTCATGGACTAAATCAAACATCTGGTCTTCATTGTGATACTGGTCTTCGTCGATGCCATAGGCTTTGAGGGCTTTGGGCGTGCTTCCACCACTTTGGTCTAGGGCAGCAATAAAACCAGGATCGTTGGTCATGCGGTCTAATTGTTGTTGATTCATACGATTCTCCTTTCGTTTTCTTTACTTTTATTATAAACCTTTTTAAAGGGATATAAAAAAACAAAGACTAGATGGTCTCTGTTTTAAGAAAAATGGATATTATTTCTTGCGGTCGATGACTTCAAAGATGGAGCGAATGCCCAGATAAATGGAGAAAAGTCCAAAGGCAACGACGAGAATTTGTGATAGCTGGTCCTTAGAATCCGTGATACCTAAATAAACCAGTAAAGCTCCGGCGATTAAATAGACAAAGAGTTTAATCCAGAGCATGGTATCCGTTAGTTCTTTTGCGGGGACACGGTTTTGTTGGATATCGTATTTCTTTAAGATATTTAAAGACGGAATGATCTGTTTCCGTAAAATATATTCAAAAACAACGAAAGCTAAGACGCCCATAAAAATACCCAGGGGATAATTTTTTGTAATAACACCAAATAAGGCTCCAACCGAAATAGCGACTGGAACGCGTTGATGGAAGGCATTGACTTTCTTAAATTCGCTATTGGGGACTAAACGGGGGGTATTGGTTTTGGTTTCCAAATAAATATGTCGTCCGGCTTTGTCTTGGTATAATTCATTGAAATGAAAAAATTTGTTCATAGTAAAACCTCTCACTGTCTATTTTAATTATAAAAAAGTCCAAAGTAAAGTAGAATATGGGGAAAAACTAAACAAATAGCGTTATAATAGAAGCGATAGGAGGATATTATGGTTTTTAATTTGGATAAACAGGCTTTACAAGATATCGGTGCGGTGCACACGGTATCAGAGATTTTACAACAACCAACGACGTGGTTGAAAACATTTGAATTAGTCAAAGGTTTAAGAGTTGAGATTGAAGCGTTCATTGATGAACTTACGAGTCATGGCGATTTTCGCATTATATTTACGGGTGCAGGGACGTCAGAATTTGTTGGCAACTCGTTAGTGGATCATTTCCGAAAGCTTTATGGTAATAAAGTGGAATCGATTGCGTCGACGTCGATTGTGTCTCAACCAGATTTATATTTCAGCAAGCAGTTACCGACGATGCTTGTCTCGTTTGCGCGTTCGGGTAATTCGCCAGAGTCGATGGGTGCCGTTTATCAAGCGGAAACCATTTGTGATCACTTATATCATTTAGTTATTACATGTAATGACCAAGGACAATTGGCCCAATTTAAATCGGAGAAATCTAAGTTATTGGCAATTAATTTACCACCCGAAACCAATGACCAATCGCTCGCGATGACATCGTCGTTTTCGAATATGTACTTAGCTGCTTATTTGGCTTTAAATATTGAACGCTTAGACGCCTTGTATCCACAAGTGAGTTTACTCGTGAGTGAGGCGAATAATTTCTTCTCGGTTTCAACGCCGATTTTAGAAGAATTTATGAATCAACATACCTATAGTCGGGTCGTTTATTTAGGATCTAATTACTTTAAAGGGATTGCTCAAGAATGTGCTCTAAAGATGTTGGAGTTGACTTCTGGTCAGGTAGCAACGTTTTATGACACGGGTCTAGGTTTTAGACATGGGCCGAAGTCGTTTTTAAACGATTCAACTTTGACAGTTCTCTTTACCTCGGGTCGCGACTATCCGTCTTTATATGAACATGATTTATTTAAACAACTACCGAAGGATGTCTTGGTCTTTGATAATGGCGTTCATGAGCTGTATGAAGCGGCTTCATTACGCTTTGTTTACGATAAAGTTTTAGACGATGGGTTCGCTGGGTTGATGTATCTACTAGCTGGCCAAGTGTTGGGTGTACTTAGTAGTTTGAAGGCAGGTTTAAAACCAGATAGTCCTTCACCAAGTGGTTTAATTAGTCGAGTAGTCCAAGGGGTTACTCTGTATGAATACGAAGGAGAATAAAGTATGAGTAAAGGAATTATTGTTTGTGGGCATGGTCAATTTGGTGTGGGTTTAACCCATAGTCTAGAAATGATTGCTGGTAAGCAAAGTGATTATGAAGTGGTGATTTTTAGCGAAGATGCACCCTTTGAAACGTTGAGTGAAGACTTAATTGCAGCGAAAGGGCGTTTATTAGAAACAACGCAGGGCGTGGTGTTTTGTTGTGACTTGCTTGGAGGTAGTCCGTTTAAAGCCGCAATGAACATCGCCAACGAAGACGATCGATGTGCGGTCGTGGTTGGCACCAACCTCCCATTACTTCTAGATCTGGCTTTATCTAGAGGAATGAATGAAGAGGAAAGTGTAGAAGAGTTGGCACAGCGGGTCATTGAGTCTGGTAAAGAAGGTTTGATGTTTGTTCCGAAAATCGTCACGGATGAGGTCGAAGACGATCACGATTTTGAGGGAGGCATCTAATGGCGTTGGTCTTAAGCGGTTTTTGGCCAAATGTCTTTGCTTCGGCGGTAGCTATTTTAGCAATGATTGCTATTTTCGGAGTTTTGTTTGGCATCAAAAATTATGGAACTATGAAAAAACGCCGTGAACATTTCCAATCTTTACATCAAGATTTGAAGCCAGGAAAAAAAGTTGAATTTTCAAATGGTTTACGGGGAACCGTTAAACGTGTTGGAGATGCGACGGTCGATATTGAAGTGAAATCCGGGGTAGTGATTGAAGTAAGTCGCTATGCCATATCAAATATAATAGGAGAATAAAGATATTTTGAAAAATCCATTAATTGAATTACTACACGACCGAAAAAATGGTCGTGAACAAGCCGTTTATGCGGCATGTACAGCAAACGAAGTTGTCCTCAAAGCCGTGTTAAAGAAAGCAAAAGAATACGATGTTTTAGCGGTGATTGAAGCCACCGCCAACCAAGTGGACCAAAACGGCGGCTATACTGGTATGAAGCCCCAAGACTTTAAAGACTTGGTCTATCGGATTGCGGATGAAATTGAATTCCCACACGAGCGAATTATGCTCGGAGGCGATCATCTTGGTCCTTTAACCGTGGCCCATCTTCCGGAAGTGGAAGCAATGGCCTATGCCCGTGAATTGATTAAGACCTATGCCCAGGCAGGGTATCAAAAAATTCATGTCGATACGTCGATGAGACTAGGTGATGATGATCCAAATGCGCCCTTAGCAGACGAAGTCATTGCCAGAAGAGCAGCGGAACTCATTAAGGTCGCTTTAGAACATAATGCTTCGGGTATGGATATCGCTTTTGTTGTCGGTTCGGAAGTGCCGATTCCGGGCGGAGCCGTGGAATTGTATGAAGTCGAAGTAACTTCTGTCGCTGATTTTGAAAAAACAATGAAGGCGTTTGAGACCGTATTTGAAGCCCACGATCTTTCCGATATTTGGCAACAAATTGTAGGTGTGGTCGTTCAACCTGGTGTTGAAGAGCGCGATTCTGAAGCGGTTCGCTATAATCGCGATAAGGCGAAAGATTTAGTTGCGGCATTAGACCAATTTGATCCCCTTGTTTTTGAAGGGCATTCTTCCGATTATCAATCCCGTCAACATTTACGAGAAATGGCTGAAGATGGCATTGCGATTTTAAAAGTTGGTCCAGGGTTAACCTTTGCTTATCGGGAAGCATTATTTGCGTTGGCTCATATTGAGAAACTGCTCATTGAACCTGAGTATCAGTCGAATTTTATCGACGTGTTGGAAAGCGCGATGTTGGCGGATCCATCGCGTTGGGAGAAATACTATACCGGAACGGCACAAGAGGTTGCGGTTAAACGGGCGTATTCGTTCTCCGATCGCAGTCGGTATTACTTACCATTGCCAGCGGTTCAAGCAGCCATTAATACGTTGATGACAAATTTAAAGGGTGAGATTCCATTGAATTTGCTGAGTCAATTTGCACCGATTCAATATCGTCAAATTATCGAGGGTCATTTAGAGAATGATGCGGAAGCTATTATTTTAGATTGGATTGGCATTACTTGCGAAGATTATATTTACGCATGTTTGAAGTAGAACGCTGATTGGGTTTGAGAATATTTAACAGATAATTTACGAATAATTAATAGAGAGGCAACTTATAATATGTTGCCTTTTCTATTATAAAAATTGTGATTGGGGTTAATTTTTCCTAAATATCTAAAGTGTTTACTAGTGATTTGGTTGCAATAGGGGAACACTTTCTATATAATTTAGACATAGGCTAATAGGTCTAAGTTAGGAGGGTGAACATGCCTAATATTATTTTAACTCGCATTGATAATCGTTTAATCCACGGACAAGTGGCGACACAATGGACAGGTGCCATTGGGGCAAACTTATTATTAGTTGCGAATGACGAAGTTGCTGGAAACAAATTACGTCAAGGCTTGATGGATATGGCAGCACCAAGTTTCGCTCAAACTCGATATTTTACGATCGACAAGACGATTGAAATCATTGGTAAAGCGGCTCCCCATCAAAAGATTTTCATTATTGTTGAAAATCCCCAAGATGTGTTGAGGTTGGTCGAAGGAGGCGTTCCG
Source organism: Erysipelotrichaceae bacterium (assembly GCA_050309795.1). Classification (GTDB taxonomy): domain Bacteria; phylum Bacillota_I; class Bacilli_A; order Erysipelotrichales; family Erysipelotrichaceae; genus JBNRMW01. Next base: position 33,051 of record JBNRMW010000012.1, read on the forward strand.
ATTAAAAAGGTCAATATCGGAAATATGCACATGGCTGACGGAAAGCGACAAGTTGTTGGTAGCGTGGCAGTTAATGATGACGATGTCGAGACATTTAGAAAGCTCCAAGATCTTGGAGTGGAATTAGAAATCAGACGGGTACCGACAGAAGGTGCCGAGAGTCTGGACAAATTATTTACTAAATAGCACAAACGTGCGAAAGAGGTAGAAAAAAATTATGCAAGCAATTTTAATTTTCCTAGTTACCTTTGTTGCGGCGATTGACCAATTTAACTTTTTGGAGTCGTTATATCAACCGATTGTCGTTGGACCAGTGGTTGGTGCAATTTTAGGTGAAACACAAATAGGATTACAAGTTGGCGGAATCTATCAATTAATGCAAATTGGTAGTATGCCAGTCGGAGGGGCACAACCTCCAAACGCCGTTCTTGGTGGAGTTATTGCAACTATTTTCGCTGCAACAGCGAGTGGTTCGGTAACCCCAGCTCAAGCAGTTGGTATGGCAGTACCATTTGCGATGATTGGTCAAGTAACGGTTACATTACTATTCACATTAATGTCCCCATTAATGGGTCTAGCAGATAAAGCTGCAGAAGAAGCGAATCCAGCCGGAATTGCTAAAGTTAACTATTTAGCGATGGGAATTTTGGGAACTGTTTTTGGAATCGTTGCGGTCTTAGCTTATACTGCGGGTTCCGCATTTGGGACACAAATTAGTGATTTCTTTACTCGTTATGAGTGGATCAAAACTGGTTTCGAAGTCGCCGGTGGTATGTTACGTTATGTCGGGTTTGCTATCTTGATGCGTATCATGTTATCTGCGGATCTTTGGGGCTACTACTTCGCTGGATTTGCTGCCGCAACCTTGTTGGGTGCAGCTGGTCTTGGCGGACCTGCGCTATTATTGGTAGCGATGATTGGTATCGCTATCGCTCTAGCCGACTATCAATACAATACGCGTATTAATGCAGCAGGCGGCGGACAACAATCAGGAGGATATTCAGATGGCATCTAAAGATTATTCAAACTATGTCGATTTGACTCCAGCTGCTCCATTAGATAAGGGAACCCTTAACAAAATGGCATGGATGTCTGTCTGGCTCCAAGCATCGTTCAACTATGAGCGGATGCAAGCGGCAGGTTGGCTCTGGGGTATTCTTCCAGGGTTACAAAAGATTCATACGAACAAAGAAGACCTTTCTCGTTCGATGTCTCATAACTTAGAGTTCTTTAACACACACCCATTCTTAGTGACCTTTGTTATGGGGATTGTTCTTTCCTTAGAACAACAAAAAACAGATATTGACACCATCCGTGCGGTACGTGTATCGGCGATGGGTCCATTAGGTGGAATTGGGGATGCCATTTTCTGGTTTACTCTTGTTCCTATTACGGCAGGTTTAACTGCGAATATGGCGATTGATGGTAACATTATTGCGCCATTCCTGTTCTTGATTATTTTCAACGTCGTTCAGTTCGGGGTGCGTTTCTGGTTAATGCATTGGTCCTATAACCTTGGGACTCAAGCAATTGAAGTGTTAACCAAAAATGCTAAGGAATTTACCCGTGCTGCCTCGATTCTTGGGGTATTCGTCGTTGGAGCGTTAACTTCAAACTATGGAGCAACAAGCTTGGGTATTGAATTACCTCAAGGAACCAAGATTGAAGAAGTTGCTACGCAAGTCGTTTTAACTTCGGATCAGTTGGCTTCCAACGAGTATGCGGATGTTCTATATGTTGATGGCAATGCCACCACGCCAACAGACAACTTACAGGAAGGTGTTTCTGTTCAAGAAGTTTCTGAAGGCACATACTTAGTTAATTATGTCGCTTTAAACGAAGTCGACAATATGTTAGCTATTCAACCAATCCTTGATGGCGTTCTTCCACAATTAATTCCATTAGTATTGACCTTAATGCTTTACTACTTCTTTACGAAGAAGAATTGGAAACCAATTTATGGAATTGGCTTAATGATTGCTATTGGGTTAATCGGGGCAGCTTTACATATCTGGCCTGGTCAATCTTTTGGTAGTTTCTTCTAGGATTTTACAAACACAAAATAGGCAATGTTCACAAAAGAGCTCGAAAGGGCTCTTTTCCCATGTTTTAGTCTTTGATTGATTTTTACAATTTCTTTACACGTTCCTGATGTCTCTATGCTATATTAAACGTGTAGTGGGGGTTTTTATGGTTAAGTTTGGTGAATATATAACGATATTTAGTCTGGAGTATTTTATCTATATTGGGATATTAGTGGTTTGTGCATGGCTTTTGTTTTCTCATAGAGCTTGGGTGCGTCAACAACCGGAAAAGGTCTCAAGTGCGATTTTAATCGTGTCGATTGGGCAACAGGTGTTGTTGTATTCGAGTTATTTGTATTTATTTGATTTTAGTTTGGGGGAATCTCTACCTTTTCATTTGAGTCGGATTAGTTCGATTTTGGGAATTATTTATTTGCTGCCGAAGAATAAACGGGTGTTTACGATTCTTTGTTATTTGAGTCTGTTTGCGTGGTTGTCCTTTGCTTATCCTTCACGAGTGTATGGTGTTTTTCATCCCATCGGGATTAGTTTTGTCGTCAATCATGTAATCACCTTGTTGTTGCCTTTTTTTGGGATGATTGCTTATCAACATCGACTAGAGTCCAAGGATCGGTTGCGGGTATTTGGTTATTTGATCGGGTATACGGCGTTTTGTTTGGTGTTGAACCCTTTGGTCGATGGCAATTATTTTTACTTGAAGCATCGGCCTATTTTTACTAATTTACTGCTGCCTTGGTATGTGCTGGGCATGTTGGTGTTTTCCTTTGTTTTGTTTCTTTTAGCGGAAGTATTTTACAATAGATCATATTATAAGCTACAATATCCATTGACCGCTGTCATAAAAAGGAGTATAGATCATGAGAGTTGGATTTAATAAACAAGAAATAACGCCGACCACATCGATGGAGATGTGTGGATATGCGGGTAATCGACTAAGCCAAGGGGTCGCGGATCCCTTATGGGTGAAAGCTTTGGTTTTTGAGCAAGAGTCGGGATGGATTGGCTTGTTGAGTTATGATTTATTGGCTGTCGATTCTTATTTGAAAACACACATACAGAAACAATTAAAGGAATCCATGGACTTGGTCTTGTTTGCGACGCATACTCATCAAGGGCCGAATCGAATCATTAAGAGCCCGTTTACATCCTTGTTTTTAGAGGTTGATGACGCGTATCATGAATTACTAGTGAAGCAAAGTGTGCGTGCTCTTCATGAAGCAATGGCTGCTTTGGAGACGTTTCAATGGTCTTATGGTAAGAACCAGGTTCATGGTTTATATAGTAATCGTCACGATTTGAATCATTTCTTTAATCCATGGTTAGATGTCGTCAAGCTGGTGACACCGACCCAGGTACTGGGGTTGATTAGTTTTTCTTGTCACCCAACGATTTTAAAAGAGGATCATGTTTTGTTTTCGAAGGATTTAATCGCGGGAATCGATGCCCATCTTTATGGATTTGATGACTGGTTCTTTATTAATGGAACTGCAGGTGATGTCTCGACGCGGTTTTTAAGAACTTCATCCGACTACCCACAAGTGAACGAGACGGGACGTGTTTTAGCTAATATCATTATGACAACTGATATCCGACCAGTCCCAATGGTCGAAACTATTGCGTTGACGAAGCGGGTCTTTAGTCTATCGACAAAAGATCCACGAGCAATCACAGAAATAGAAAAAGAAGAAAAACAATTACAACAGGATCTTGTTGCCATAAAAAATCCGATTGAACGCCGGCAGCTGGAAACGAAAATTCAAGGGTTACGGGTTGAAGCAGAAATGCAGGATTTTTTATTAAAAAACCGTGCCGTACAGATTGAAGTACAGGTCATTGATTTTGGTGTGTTTAAGATTGTGACGTTTCCTTTGGAAGTCTTTTCGATTTTAGCTATAGATATCTTAAAATATCACCGTCAGATCATCGTGGCGTCGTATGTGGATGGGTATTTTGGTTATCTGGTCGACGAAGCATCCTATGAAAAACGGGTCTATGAAGCACATTCAAGTGTTTTTAAACCCTTAGAAGCTGAGCGTCTGTTTGAGCAGGTGGTTGCTTGGTTGGGTGAGAAGGAGAACGAAGACCAAAAATAGTTGCATCAGCAACCAATTAGTGTACAATAAGGTAGACACAAATTGGAGGACTTATGCAACGAATGATGAAATTTATCAATCGAATATATCGTTGTTCGCAGGTTGACCGTGCGAACTTTTTAAATGAATACGGGCTTTCCGCTCCGCACTTGAGTTTATTATTGGCCATTAAACGCCATCCCCATATATCACAGGATGAATTAGCGAAATTTACTTTCGTCAATAAATCAACGATTACCCGCCAAATTAGAGTATTAGAAGAACAGGGTTATATTCATAAAGAAACGGGAAGTGATCGTCGGGTAAAAGCGATTGTTCTTTCCGAAAAAGGAGAAGCACTACACCCAATCTTGATTGATTATTTACAAGAGGTGAACGATCATATCACTCAGGATTTGAGTGCACAAGAGTATGAAGTGTTCATGGATTTAATAGCTAAGATGACCCGTCGCAGTAATGAGCGGATTCAACGTTTAGATTGGAAGAACTTAATATGCGAATGATTTTAAGTTACATGAAACCGTTCAAACTTCGTATTTTTTGGGGGACGACGGTGAAGCTTTTGGGTGCGTTGTTGGAGTTGTTTTTGCCGGCTATTTTAGCGTATATCGTGGATACTTTGGTGCCTTTGGGCGATTTTAGACAGATTCTTTTGTTTGGGTTGTTAATGGTGGTGTGTTCGTTTTTAGCGTGGATGGCTAATATTGTGGCTAATCGAATTGCGGCGTATGTTTCGGCGAAGACGGTTTATGGTATCCGCCAAGATAGCTTTGAACGGATTATGGATTTGTCTTCGAAACAAGTGGATGAATTGTCGATTGCTTCTTTGGAGACGCGTTTGACCACGGATACATATAATATTCACCGGTTTACGGGGGCGATTCAACGCATGGGTGTTCGGGCACCGATGATGTTTTTAGGCGGTATTGTCATGTGTTTATCTCTGCAGCCCCAATTGACGATGATTTTGATTTTATTAGTGCCGTTGATTTTCTTTTCGGTGGGTTTTATTACTTGGCGTGGGGTGCCGATGTTTACGAATTTACAGCGTCGCATTGATACGATGGTGCGGATTGTCCGCGAGAACTTGATTGGTGTTCGTGTTTCGAAGGCATTGAATACAACAGAACGGGAGAAGCAGCGGTTCTTTGAATCGAATGATGAGGTGGCAGCAATGGAAATTAAAGCCACGCGATGGATGTCGTTGAACTTTCCGATTATTAATATTTTGCTTTATACCGGGTTGACCGCGATTTTAATTTATGGGGGTCATTTGGTGTGGAGTGGACAGACTCATGAAGGGGTTATTATTGCCTTTTTGTCGTATTTTATTATTATTACCAATTCATTGTTAGCGATTAACCGCATGTTTGTTATTTATAACCGAGCGAATACATCAGCCATGCGAATCAATGATATTTTGACGCAACCGAAAGCATCGGAACGACAAGTGTTCGAGGTAGATGCGAAAGAAACACCAGCACATATTGTGTTTGATAAAGTTTCTTTCAGTTATTATGAACAAGATTTTGAAGAGTTAGCTATAGAAGATGTCAGTTTTAAAATTCGGGAAGGGGAAACCCTGGGTATTATTGGTGCGACTGGTAGTGGGAAGTCCACGTTAATTAGTTTGTTAATGCGCCATTACGATTTACAAGAAGGCATGATTTATATTGGTGGAGAGTCGATTCAGAGTATTGAATTGGATGAATTACATCAGAAGTTTGGGGTTGTTTTTCAGAGTGATTTCTTGTATAAAGATACGATTTATAACAATATTGATTTTGGAAGAAATTTGCCTAGAGAGGATATTATTAAAGCGACGAAAACGGCTCAAGCTTATGACTTTATCATGGAACGCCAAGATCAGTTTGAGTATATGTTGGCTTCAAAAGCGACGAATTTATCGGGTGGTCAGAAACAACGGTTGTTGTTGTCGCGGGCAATTGCTGGGAATCCGGAGATTTTAATTTTGGATGACTCGGTTTCGGCCTTGGATTTTATTACGGAGTCCAAATTTAGGCAGGCATTGAAGCAGAATTATCAGCACTTGACATCGATTATTGTTGCCCAACGGATTTCTTCGATTCAAAATGCCGATCAGATTTTATTACTAGATCGGGGTCGAATGCTAGGGATTGGAACCCATGAACAATTATTGGCGACGCAGCCAATTTATCAAGAGATTGCTAAACAACAGATGGGAGAGCTTCATGAGTAGACGTAAAGGGGCCGAGGTGCCTACAAAAGCTAAAAATCCATTGAAGACATTAAAGAATTTACTGAAGTTTCTTTCGAATGAATCGGTAGCAATGATTTTTATATTAGTTTTAGCCGCTGTTGGTAATGGATTGAATTTATTGGGGCCAAGGTTTTCAGGGGCAGCGATTGATGCGATGGGTCAACGGGATTTGAGTGAGGTCTATGCTTCAGCGTTTAAGATGTTGGCGGCTTATGTGATTTGGGCGTTTCTTACGTATTTAACATCGGTGTTAATGATTCGCTTGTCGCAACGGATTGTGGTCCGGATGCGGCAGAGAACGTTTGATAAATTAGTGGAATTGCCGTTGAGTTATTTGGATTCCCATCAAACGGGTGATTTGGTTTCACGGATTTCTTACGATATTGATACGATTAATACGTCGTTGAGTAATGATATTATTCAGATTCTTTCATCGGCGATCACGGTTGTTGGGTCGTTGGTGATGATGATTTTGATTTCTTGGGAGTTGACGTTGATTTTTGTTGTGACAGTGCCTATTTCGGTTCTTTTTACCCGGTATCGGGTGCGTTTAACTCGTCCGTTGTTTTCTCGTCGTTCCCGTAAATTAGGCGATATGAATGGGTTTGTGGAAGAAGTATTAACTGGACATCGGACGATTCAATCCTACGATCGCGAGGATGAATTTACACAATGGTTTGATGATCAAAACGATACCGCGACCAAGGCGTATTATGAAGCGGAGTATCAATCGAGTATTAACTTTCCAACGATTTCGTTGATTACGAATTTGTCTTTGGCGATGATTTCGATGCTGGGCGGTCTCTTATTTTTACAAGGCCGTTTGTCAGTTGGGGCTTTGTCGGCATTTGTTTTGTATTCTCGGAAGTTTTCGGGGCCTATCAATGAGATTGCGAATATTATTGCCGAGTTACAGTCGGCGTTATCCGCAGCGGAACGAGTGTTTGAACTTCTAGATGAGCCGAGCGAACAAAATATAGACCAACCATTACCTCTTCCTTTAGCGACAGGGAAAGTGGAGTTTGATCATGTTCAATTTAGCTATGTAGAAAATGTACCGGTGATTCATGACTTTAGTTTGAAGGTTCAGCCGGGACAATTGGTTGCTATTGTTGGTCCAACGGGTGCGGGAAAGACGACGTTAATTAATTTATTGATGCGCTTTTATCAACCACAACAGGGACAAATATTAATCGACGATGTAGATATTAATCAAGCAGATTTTGTGAAGGTACGAAAAAGTTTTGCGATGGTCTTACAGGATACATGGTTGTTTGAGGGAACGATTCGGGAGAATATTGCGTATGGAAAACCGGAGGCGACGATGGAAGAAATTCGAGCGGCAGCCAAAGCCGCCCATATTGACCGCTATATCCGCCAACAACCCCAAGGCTATGACACGATTATTAGTGATGGAGCTACCAACCTTTCCCAAGGTCAGAAGCAATTATTAACCTTGGCTCGGGCGATGCTTATTGATGCACCAATGTTGATTTTAGATGAGGCGACCTCTAATGTGGATAGTCGTACAGAGTTGTTGATTCAAGACGCGATGAATAAATTAATGGAAGGGCGGACGTCGTTTGTGATTGCGCATCGGTTGTCTACGATACAGAATGCGGACCATATTTTGGTTTTACAAGATGGCAATATTGTTGAACAAGGGACCCATGAAGCGTTATTATCAAATAGAGGAGCGTATTCAAATTTATATCAAGCACAATTTGAATAGATACGGTATATGAAAAAAGAATTTAGTCATTTAACCGACTTACAATATGAAGTAACTCAAAAAAACGCAACAGAACAGCCTTTTACGGGTGAGTACGATGATTTTTATGAAACAGGTCTTTATGTAGACGTGGTTTCAGGAGAAGTGCTTTTTTCTTCTTTAGATAAATATGATGCACATTGTGGCTGGCCAAGTTTTACCAAACCGGTTCGAAACGACCAAATTGTTGAAAAAGCGGATTGGTCTTACAATATGCATCGCATTGAGGTGCGTTCAAAAGAAGCGGATTCTCATTTAGGTCATGTGTTTACAGATGGTCCAATGGATAAGGGTGGTCTGAGGTATTGTATTAACTCTGCAGCCTTGCGTTTTGTCCCCGTTGATCAACTGGAAGAACAGGGTTATGGCGCCTACTTGGGCTTGTTTGAAGAATAGTATTAATGAAGCTTATCAATTATTAAAATCAAATTAGATGAAGTCACACAGAATATCAATAAAATACGGAGGGCTTGAATGAATCAAACAACAAAAAGCAAACCAACAAAATTTCTTGGAATAATAGTTATTATTTTATTCGTTTTTCTATTAATTAAATGCACGGAAGATCCTAAAGTATATACAGTTTCCTTTGACACCGATGGTGGGAGAGAAATTGAACCAATCAAAGTTCAACCAGGAGATTTAATTGGCCGCCCAGCAGATCCTAAGAAAGATGGTTATACTTTTGCTTACTGGGAATACAAAGATCAGGAATTTGATTTTACAACTAAAATATATGAGAATCTAATTTTAAAAGCTATTTATGAATAAACGAATAGAGAAGCTTTGAGATATCAAGAAAACAAAGTGAAAAACCCTTCCAACAAGTTAATCACATTTTTGGAGGGTTTTTATTTTTGATATCATTATTTTAGTAAATGAAGTGCTTACTTTTTTATAACCTTAGCTAAGTTTTTAATGGTTTGGTACAATTTTAATTTACTAGGTTGAAGCACATAATCATACTCACCAACCATTTTATAAACGTCGCCACCAAAGCCTTTCTTAAATCTTAAGATTGCGGAATCTTGTCCACCAGTATCCCCATAACCATAGATACCAAAGTAATTATAAATTGGAATGTTCTGATCGAAGGTATCTAAAATAATATGATGATACAAGAAAGTAGAAGCAGGAATAAACTCAAAATCTTTTAAACTGCCTCCATAGAGAGCGACTTGTTCGAAATCTGTTTTTAAATAAAAACGAGCAGCAATATCGATCATCTCTTGAGGATATTTTTCTCGTAGTTTGGTCATGCGGTTAAGTCGAGAAGAAAAGGAGTTTTGTTGTTCCGTAGCAACATTAATCTTCTTTTGGACATGTGGTGTTCGTTCCTGTGCTAATAAGGCTTCTAATTCTTCGGTTACTTGTTCTAGTTTTTGTTCGAGTTCGTTAATGTAGCGATGTAAATTGAAACGGGCAACCGTTACCTTTGCTCGTTTCTGTTTATTAAAGGCGTTGAAAAGATGTTGATAGAAGGCGGTATCGCGGGCTTGGAAACCACGAGTCTCTTCCGTATGTTTTTCGATATCCACAAAACGTTGTAAATTGTCACTGGTAAGCTCTTCAACTTCGAGATGAAATTCTTCTAACTTGTTGACCGTCTTGCGGGTTTGTTTATGATACGATTGTAAAACTTCTTGCTGATTGTTGAATTCGCGTAAATCTTTGACCATAATCCAACGGTTGGTTAAACCAATAATATCATCCCCTTGGTATTTGAATTCTTGTCTTTCAAGAATATCAATGATGGGTTTACCCAGATTGGTTTTCTTTGGTTGTAAATCCACCGTATGAACTTCGTCAGCTAAATAGGGGATGATCCCTAGACTTAAAGTTTTCTTTTTTGTTTTTAAGTAGCTTTTTAACTCAGAAATGAAGGTTTCAAACTCTATGAGATTGGAAAGATCTCCCGTTGGCCCATAAATAAGGACCGCTCTATTAAAACCGAGACTCAGTTTTAAATATTGAATAATGGCCGAAAAAACCAAGGTATTATCTTGGTTAAAATAGCCTAGAATATCATAATCATTATGGCGTGCTTCGTAGAAAGCAACCCGCTCTGGTGCTTGTAAAATCGATTGGACGTCTTGTTGATAAAAAAAATCTGTATACTCTTGCAATGAAAGAGGTTTAATCATAGTTGGTGTGCTCCTTTTTCAATGACTTGATTATATCATAATAAAACGATGACTTTAGAAGCCATCGTTGATTGTTTTATTTGTACCTGTTAAATCAGCTCGTAACGTTTGAAGGCGTGGTAGAAGCCTTTATCGTTCACGCTAAAGGTTGTATAGTCGGCTACTGCTTTGAGTCGCTCGTCGCCATTGCCCATCGCAATCCCGATTCCTGAGTACTTAACCATTTCATAGTCGTTCATCGAATCTCCGAGAGCCATGGCTTGAGAAACATCTGCTTGGAAATAGTTAAGAACTTTTTCCACCGCAGAGAATTTATGAATATCTCGTTGAATAATTTCACCAGACAAGTTATTTTCATAAGCAATCAAGAAATACTCTTCAGGAAGCGCGGCTTGTAAATTATGAAGTTGTTCAATAGTTTGGAAAAAGACCGACACTTTATTAATTTTATCCGATTCTAAATCCAATTCAGAAAGTGGGGAAACCATATTCTCTTGAACAAGATGTCGTTGTACCTGCGGGGGTAAATCCGATTTCCGATCTAAGCGGTCTCTAAAATAGCGGAGTGCCAGCCGGTTGTAAAATGATTTTTCTGGACCTTCCCAAACAATCCCGACGTCTTGTAAGTTTAAGACATCAAATAAGTGATTAAGTTGTTGGGACGTTAAGACAATCTCGGCAAGGGTTTCTTCACCAATCACAATATGTCCCCCAGCAGCAAAAATAAAGCCATCAAAGTCCATTGCTAATAAATGATCGTCCACGGCGGATTGAACACGCCCGGTGTTGACAAATAATTTATGTCCGTTTTGTTTTGCTTTCTCTAGGGCTTCCATTGCGGATTTGGGGATACCGATTTCGTGACTTAGTAGAGTACCATCAATATCAATGAATACATATTTTGTTTCCATAAAATTCCTCCTGCAACCTTATTATAGCAGACCAAAGGCTTGCTTTAAGGGTTTTGACAATGTTAACGCAATCTTCATAAACAACTTTTTTTAAAAAGTAAAACGTATGTATTGACAGCGAATAAAAAAGGGTTTAATATTGAAGTGTGAACAAGTGTTCATACGAAGGGAGAACAAATGACCGAAATACAACTCATGGAATTAGCCGATTTATTCAAACTCGTCTCCGATTATACGCGGGTACGCATCGTCGTACTCTTAGCCAAGGGGGCACTATCCGTCAATGAAATTGCGGAAGCTTTAGACATGAGCCAATCCGCCATCTCCCATCAATTACGCCTGTTAAAAGCCGGGAAATTAGTCCGAGCTCAACGGGATGGTAAACAAATGATTTACCAACTCGATGATGACCATGTTAAAATCCTCATCGAAGTTGGTATGGAACATATCATGGAGACCTACATATGAGAAAAACCTATGACATCGCGCATCTCGACTGTGCCGTTTGTGCCCAAAAAATAGAAGCCGAACTCAAAGAAGACAAAGATGTGCTCAATGCTACCTATAACCTAGCAAATAAAAAACTCATCATCGACACCAAAGAAGATGTTTTAATCGATTCCCAAAAAATCCAAAAGATTTTAGACCGTATTGAGCCAGGCTCCAAAATCGTTGAAAAACAACCACAACTATTTGAAACAAACCGCGAACTTTATCGACTTTTAACGAGCTTAATTTTATTTGTTATCGGTTTGTGGTCTTCGAATAATTTGATCTTGTTGGTGGCTTATCTTCTCGGGGGCTATCCGATATTTTTGAAATCCTTTAAAAATATACGTAATCGTGATTTTTTTGATGAAAACTTCTTAATGGTTGTCGCCTCCTTAGGAGCAATCTATATCAATGAATACGTCGAAGCCGTCGCCGTCATGTTGTTTTACGGATTTGGAGAATACCTCCAAGACTTAGCCGTCGAACGTTCGCGGCGCAATATCCAAGACCTCTTAGATCTAGATGTTGAAGTTGCGCATGTCCTGGTGGAACACCAAATCCAAGACATCGCGGTTGAAGACGTCAAGATAGGGGATACCCTGGTCATTCAAGTTGGTGAAAAAGTACCTGTAGATGGGGTCATTATTAAAGGAAGTTCCCTCATCGATCGCTCCTTATTAACTGGTGAATCCCTTCTTGAAGAAGTTGATGTTGACAGTGTGGTCTTAGCTGGAACACTCAATCAATCCGCACCATTAACCATCATCGCTCAACACTTATTTGAGGATTCCAGTCTCGCTAAAATGAAAAAAGTGTTAGACGAATCGGCCCTCTACCAAGCCGAACCCGAGAAATTTATTACCAAATTTTCAAAAGTATATACCCCAGTCGTTTTAGTCTTCGCGTTATTGGTTGCTATAGTAGGACCCATTCTAGTTCCAGCTGTATCGAGTACCGATTGGACGTACCGAGCTTTAGTTTTTCTAGTGGCCTCGTGTCCATGTGCCTTAGTTCTTTCAATTCCGCTTTCTTATTTTGCAGGTATTGGTAAGGCGTCTAAATCGAATATCTTAGTAAAAGGCGGCCAAGTGTTAGACGATCTCGTCTTTATGAAAAAGGCGGTCTTTGATAAAACGGGAACGCTATCGGCAGGGATCTTTGAGGTTGATCAAGTCGTTGCTGAAAATCCAAGTGAACTTTTACAACTCGCAGCAAGTTTGGAACAGTATTCAGCACACCCTTTGGCTCAAGCTATTTTACGGGCTAATACCGCGCCATTACTTCCAATCGATCAACCGAAAGAATTTGCTGGTCGAGGCATCTCTGGTCAATACAATCAGCAAACCATTCATCTAGGTTCAAGTTGGTACATGGCCCAACATCAAATCCAATTACCAGACGAAACTTGGCAAGGCTCGCTCATGCATCTAGCCATTGATGGCCAATACCAAGGTACCATTGAGCTCAAAGACCAAGTGCGACCAACTACCCAATCAACCATGGAAGCCTTACATAACAAAGGCATAACCACCTATGTCCTCTCTGGTGATCGAAGTGCTACGGTTCAGGAAATGGCCCAAGCGGTCGGTATAGATTATGCTTATGGTCAACTCTTACCCGAAGACAAGGTCGAAAAACTCCAACAACTTAAAACAGAATGTTCAGAAAAAGAAAAAATCATGTTTGTCGGTGACGGAATCAACGATGCCCTCGTCCTTCAACAAGCCGATATAGGTGTGGCGATGGGACACCAAGGCGCAGACATCAGCATTGAAGTCGCCGATATGGTGCTCATGAAAGACGATCTCAGCCAAATACTAGAAGCCATGACCATTGCTGAGAAAACCCGTTCAATCGTTTTAAACAACATTACCTTAGCGCTCGTTACCAAGGCTATAGTCTTACTTTTAGGAACCCTTGGTTATGCCCCAATGCTGCTGGCCGTGTTTGCGGATGTGGGAGTTACCTTATTGGCGGTCTTAAACTCGTTAAGAATTTTACGCTAAATAAAGTTTATAAAAGTGACGGGACAAAGTTTTATAGTTATTCTATTGTCTTCTAGAAACCAGACTGCTATAATCTAAGTAGAAAAGGAAGGTATATACCAATGGACAATATAGAGTTTAGTTTATTCCTTCCAAACGTGGAAGAACGTTAACCGAATCCGCAAGGATATCCAACGCATAAAAAATAATAGGAGGTACATGTATATAGAAACCATAACTTTTGAAACCACCACACATCCGATGGGATGCCTTACATGTTTGCCATCCGGGTTTGCGACAGGAAGTCCTCATTATTAGTCTTGCTATTGCGCAGTGGATACCGTGTATCAGATTAACCAGATTATGGAAGAATTAGTTAAAGATTAATGCTGAAGCACTTTTTAAACAATTGAATCAAACACCTCGGAGACGGGGTGTTTTTTTGAACACAGACCTTTGATTCTAGAAACATAAAGACTATAATAACAAAAGAGAAAGAAGGTGAACTTATGAAAAACAACCATAAATTCACCAAGCATTTTTAGTCGAACCTGGCTTGGATAAATAATTAAAACGACTTAGAACGGAAAATAAATGATTACAGTTAAAGAAACCAGCAGCGAAGACTTACCCTTATTAGCTAGCCTTTGGAATGATGGCAATGTAATGAAATGGGTGGGTTTTCCTGAGGGACTAAGTATGAATGTAGAAAAAATGGTTAGCTGGTACAACCGGCTTCAAGCAAATCCTCACGAACAACATTACAGCATCTACGATGGTGAACACCAGTTTTGTGGTGAAACCTTTGCTCGTCAAATCGACCAAACCTTTGAAGTAGATATCAAGCTCTTTGCCAATCAACAAGGAAAATCAATCGCTGCTTACGGGTTGTCGTTTATGATGGCGAAGGTGTTTATGCAAAAAATTGATGCGCTGATTGTTGTCGACCCCCATCCCGAGAATATACGGGCTTTAAACCTCTACCAACGTTTAGGATTCCAAAAAACCGAACGTTACGAGGTAGAAGGCCACTATATTTATGAATGTACCTATCAAAACTTCAAACCACATCCCGATTTTTTAGAACAGGAAGTGCGCTTAAGTCCCTATACCCACGACGATGAACGTTTAGTTTGGGAATTGAGCGAAGCACGAAACGACTATGCCTGGCAAGCTTGGGATGGACCATATTTCGAAAAAAGCGAACCTTTAAGCTATGAACAATATCTATTAAGTAAGCACCGCCAACGCTATCTAGAACAACCACAAAACGTTCAATTTATTCGTTTTATGGGAAAAACTATCGGCCTTGTCAATTCCTATTGGGAAGACAAAAAGACCCGTTGGCTAGAGATTGGTATTATCTTATTTGAAGAAGTTCATTGGTCGAAGGGCTACGGTCGCTATGCTCTTAAGAAGTGGGTTGACCATCTCTTTGAAATCCATCCAACGATTCAACGAGTTGGTTTAACGACTTGGTCCGGCAATCACCGCATGATGAAAGTCGCCAGTTGGTTGGGCATGAAATTGGAAGCAAGAAGACGAAAGACCCGCTATCACTTAGACAGCTATTATGATTCCATGGGCTATGGCATCACTCGACACGAACACGACCTACAAAAACAATACCCCGTTGAAAAACTAAAACGAAACGATCTCAAACCCTATCTTAAAAACTGGAACAAAAAATCCGAAAACATAGAGTATCTCGGCATCCGTCAAGAACAAGAACTCCTAGGGTATTTGGGCTATCATCAAAAAAATAAAAATACACTAGAAATTGTTACCCTTCACGGCATGGGTCAACAAAAACTGGCATGTGCACAAGCCTTAATTCTTGAAGTTAAAAAAATTGGTCGCCAACAAGAACAACAGTTCATTGAAGTGAAAATAAATCCACGTCAATTATCCATATATGAAACACTCGGCTTCTATGTGGTCGACGATGTCGATGATGTGTATATCCTCATTCAAGTCTTATGAAAAGAAACCCTGGCGGGTTTCTTTTTAGACTAAAATACGTGGAATACGACCGGAGAATTGGGTCATCACTTCATTTGGAATGCTACCAAGCAATTCGGCCATTTCTTCTAGAGTAAACGGTTCACCAATCAAAAGCACCTCATCCCCGACTTTGGGCGAAGATAGGGCCTGAACATCGACCATCAGCAAATCCATACAAATCCGGCCGAGAATTGGACAAGGTGTATTTTCGATTATTGGTTTATAGCCTAAGGTTGCTAGGCGACGCCGTAAACCATCACCATAACCAATGGAAATTGTCGCCACCGTTGTTGCTTGCTGCAACTGGTTCTCATAGCCATAGCCAATTTGTTGTTTGGCAGATAGTTGTTTAATCATCGCAATGCGGGCCTTTAAGCTAAAGGCGGTTTTAAATCCAGCAAACGTTTTAGTCCCAGCAAAATATAATCCTGGACGACAATAGTCAAACTGAAATTCTTGACCATAACGTAGGATTCCTGCGCTATTAAACACATGAGTATGTCCAGCATCGAGTTGTTGATTTTCTAAAAAATCTAAAAACTGTTGAAACCGTTCCAATTGTAAGCGACACATTCGATCGCCATGTTGATCAAACTGATCGGCAGCTAAAAGATGGGTAAAGGTACCTAAAACCTGCAAATAAGGATGGGTATAATAAGTGGTTATTTCTTGTTGATCTTGTAAGGGTAATCCTAAGCGGTTCATGCCAGTATTAATTTTAATATGAACCTTGAGCTTTATTTTATGCAGTTCTGTGAAGCTCTTGAGTTGATCGCCAAGTTCTGGTGTCAAAATGCTTTGAATTAGATCGTAATGATACAACTCTAAAAAACGGTCCGCTGATGTTGGACCCAAAATAAGGATGGGTTTAGAAATCCCCACAAAACGAAGTTCTAACGCTTCGTCAATGGTCGCCACCGCAAAATGATCGACCCCTAAGGTTTGAAGCAAAATAACTGCATCAATCCCTAAGCCATAAAAACGATCTTTCACCACCGCCATAATCTTTGAGCCACTAGCGGCTTGTTCTAATTGTTTTAAGTTGTGTTCTAAATGACGCGCGTTTATTTCAATCCAGGCACGGTCGGTTTGATGTTTCAAATCGTTCATCGCGCTAATCCATTCTCAATTAAAGTCGTAATAATCTCTGGATAAGAAATCCCCACTGCCGCCATCATCGATGGAAAACGGGAATGGGAAGTGAATCCAGGAATCGTATTGATTTCATTAAAATAAATAAAACCATCATTACCTAAGAAGAAATCCACACGAGCAAAATCTTGGCAGCCAAGCAATCTAAAAATCAATTTCGAAATTTCTTGGACCCGTTGACTTTGGGCAGGAGTAATCCGTGCTGGACAATGAATCTGGGCGTCTTTAAAGGCGTATTTAGCGTCGTAATCAAAGAAAGCGGTATGAAGTTCGATTTCATCGCATTCGCCGGTAATGAGCTGCCCTTGACGTTCTAGAACGGCACAACCAAGCTCAAAGCCGTTAATAAACTCCTCAACCACCACTTTGTCATCATAGCGCAACGCTTCCACGAGCGCTTGATTAAAACTCGTAAAATCTTCAGCAATACTAATACCATAACTCGACCCTTCGCGCGCTGGTTTTAAAATCTGTTTTTCACCTAAGTAATCGACAAGGTCTTCATAGGTTTGTTCGTCAATTAACTTCGTTAAGGTTCGGTATTTCGCTTTTCGAATCCCTTCGAGATCTAAGAGCCGATGGGTCATATCTTTGTCGTAACAAAGAATGGAACTCTCGAGATCACAGCCCGTATATTTGAAATTAGAAGCTTGAAGAAGAGCTGGTAAAATCCCATCTTCCCCATATTTACCATGCATCATATTAAAAAACACATCCACTGTAAAACGGCTAAAGTCGTCAAGATACAACAAACTTTGGGCCTTCCCAGGAACTAAGGCAATTTCCCGTGCGTTAGGGTTGTCTCGCCAGGTATCGGTTTCTATTTCTTCCAAACTGAAAGGCCCCGTCCACCAGTGACCGTCTTGGTCAACGACCACCAGGGTTAGTTGGTATCGATCGTGAGGAAAATGTTGCATGACGGAGTACGTACTAGATAAGGAAACCAAGTATTCACTCCCTTTACCCCCACAAATTAAAGCTACTTTTGGTCGGTTATATTGTTGGTTAAAATGGTTAATGATGGAGGTAAAGTTCAAGGAATTACTCGCTTTAAATAAAATTGTACTTGGTTGAAATAACCATGGTTCAACCGCGGCTTGAAGCGCTTCTAAAGTATGGAAATGCTCATGAATAATCTCATTGCCCTCGTGGAAATGAAGAGCCAAAGGACCAAGCGTATATAAGCGATCAATATCATACTCAGCTAACAAATGCCCAATTTGACGATGGAGCTCCACCTCATCACCGCCTAAATCAAGCATATCCCCTAAGACGGCGATTTTTTTACCAGGGGCTGGATAGTGAGCCAAGAGCTTTAGCGATTGACTCAACGCTTCCGGATTGGATTTATACGAATCATCTAAAATGATGGCTTGTTCAATGTTTAAAACTTCTAAGCGGGAAGAAGTTAAGTGGATCTTGGTTAAATTCATACGGATCTCCTGTAAAGTGAAACCTAAAAGTTGGCTTGTAATCACCGCTCCCGTCGCATTACTCGCTTGATGTTCCCCCAATAAATTGAGCTCAATCGGCTTGCTGGACAACTGTTCACAGTAAAAAACTAAGCGATCCGCAAACTGAACGATATTGGAAATAATGAAATGAAGATTACTCGACGTTCCATAAGTAATCACTCGTTGGTCGAGTTGTTTCTTACTTAACGCTTCTAATAGTAAGGGCTCATCTCCGTTGAGAACTAAAAAACCTTGTGGATGTAAATGATTGACAATTTCCAGCTTGGCTTCAATAACCTGTTCTAAACTGCCGACATCGCTCACATGAGCATGGCCAATGGAAGTAATCAGCGCAATATCGGGTTGGACCATTTGTCCCAGTAGATCGATTTCACCAAGGGCGCTCATACCCATTTCGATAATCGCAAACCGGTCGGCTGTCGATAAACGTAAAAGGGTTAAGGGCACACCGATTTCATTGTTCAAATTTCCTTCAGTTTTTAATGTCTTGGCTTGTTTTGATAAAAGCGAATACAAAATATCCTTCGTGGATGTTTTACCATTGCTGCCGGTAATCCCGACAACTTTAAGATCGAGCGACTCCCGGTAATTTTTTGCTAACGTTTGAAGGGCAGTGGTGGTATCGTCGACCAAAATTAAAGGTTTCTGATACATGCTGTAATCATGGTCTTTTTGAAAAAGAGCGACACGAGCCCCTTGCTTAAAGGCGTGTTCGACAAAATCATGGCCATCAAAGTTGGGCCCAACAATGGGCACAAAGATTTCTTCCTGCTGATGGGTTCTCGTGTTGATATAGACGCCCTGTACCTCGGGATTGACCATCACATTGATGAGGGTCCCTTCACATAAGTGGGCAAGTTTCTGTAAATTGACTTGAATCATTTTTCTACCTCTGTCGTTATTATACTCTATTTTATGTGAATTTCATGCCGCAAATAACCTCTAACCATCAATCCTATTCAAACCACATGAGTTTTGGAAAATCATCTTCAAAAGTCGGGATTGTATGATAGAATTAATGCGATGAAGACAATCGTTTATCCCATCTCGCGATATCGTGAAATTGCTCAGCAACTAGCAGCTGCTGAAATCATTGCTCTACCGACCGACACGGTCTTTGGTTTAGCCGCTTTGGCAAGTAGTCCCAGCGCGGTTGGAAAGCTTTTAGAAGTGAAGCAACGCCCTCAAGACAAAGCTTTTAGTTATCTCGTCGCGAATGTGGAAATGATTGAAGAAGTCTGTGAACTACGGCCCCGTGATTACTGGTTAATCTCCACGTTTCTGCCCGGTCCTTGGACTTTTATTTTTAATAAAAAATACCCCAACCCCTTAGTGGATAACGGCTTAAACAGCTTGGCCATACGAATCTGTGATTTAAAAGAAACCTTAGCAGTCATTGAAGAATTAAAAACGGGAGTTTATCTACCGTCTGCGAACATTTCGGGTCAACCCCCATTGGTTACCGTTGAGGAAGTCTATGCGGTCTTTAACGGGAAAATCGCGGGCATTCTTGAAATGGATGCTCAAAACCATGAAGCCTCGACCATTGTTGACTGTACCCAAGACCAACTCCAATTAATTCGAGCAGGAGTTGGCGATTATCAAAAACTAAAGACGGTGATGAAGGAGAACAAGTATGAATGATCAAAAACTCTTTTCCCTAATTGATTTAGAAGACCAGCGACAAGTGGATCATATTGAAGCCATTGCTTCAGAAAACTATGTCAGCCACGAAGTCCTCCAAGCTCAAGGCAGTATTTTAACCAATAAATATGCTGAAGGGTATCCCAATGCACGGTATTACGGTGGCTGTGAAGTCGTCGATCAAATCGAAGACCTCGCTCGTGATCGGTTAAAAGAACTCTTTGGTGCCGAGCACGTGAACGTCCAACCTCATTCCGGTTCTCAAGCCAATATGGCTGTATATTTAGCCGTCTTGGAGCCCCAAGATGTGGTCTTGGGCATGAACTTATCGGCTGGGGGTCATTTAACTCATGGCCATCCCCTTAATTTTTCGGGGATGTTGTATCAATTTGAAGCCTATGGTGTCGATCCCGAGACGGAAACGATCGATTATGACGCAGTCTTACAAAAAGCATTAGAAGTTCGGCCAAAAATGATTGTGGCCGGAGCCAGTGCTTACAGTCGAATCATCGATTTTACGAAGTTTAGAGCCATCGCCGATGAAGTCGGTGCCTACCTCATGGTTGATATGGCCCATATTGCTGGATTAGTTGCTGCTGGTTTACACCCAAATCCAGTCGAAGTGGCGGACTTTGTAACCTCCACAACCCATAAGACCTTACGGGGTCCACGGGGCGGGATTATTTTGTGCAAAGAAAAATACGCCAAACAAATTGATCGAGCGGTGTTTCCAGGAACCCAAGGGGGACCATTAATGCACATCATCGCCGCCAAAGCAGTCAGCTTTAAAGAAGCCGCAGCACCAGAATTTAAAACCTATAGTCAACAAGTGATTCGTAATGCTCAAGCCTTAGCTCAACAGCTTCAAGCCGATGGCTTTCGGATTATCTCGGGCCAAACCGATAATCACTTAGTCTTGGTCGATGTTTACAATTCGATTGGTATGACGGGTAAAGAAGCGGAAGAACGCTTAGATGAAGTCCATCTAACAGTTAATAAGAATACCATTCCCTTCGACCAACAGAAACCGTTCGTCACCAGCGGCATCCGCTTAGGCTCGGCAGCCATGACCACCCGTGGCTTCAAAGAAAAAGATTTTATAAAAATGGCTCAATGGATTAACGAAACCTTGAGAAATTTACGAGATACATCTACAATCAGAGAAGAAATTGTTGAATACTTAAAACAATTTCCAATACCACATTAAGGAGGCATTCAATGTTAACTGTTCTAAATCATCCACTCATCACCCACAAGTTGGGCATTATGCGCGACGTCGAAACGAATACAAAAGATTTTCGTCAAAACCTCGATGAAATCGCTGCGCTCATGGCGTATGAAATCACCCGCGATTTACCAACAAAAGCGGTCGATATTCAAACCCCAATTGCGATTTGTCAAACCGTCGAAATGTCCAAGGAAGTCATTTTAGTCCCAATTTTAAGGGCAGGGCTGGGCATGGTCGATGGGATACGTTCACTAATACCAACGTCTAAAGTTGCCCATGTTGGGGTATACCGCGACGAAGAAACCTTAAAACCAGTCGAATATTTTGCGAAGTTTCCGCCAAATATCGAAGACGCGGTAGTCATGATCCTCGATCCAATGTTAGCCACCGGAGGCAGTGCTGCTGCCGCCATCGAGTTGCTCAAACAACGCGGAGCAAAACAAATTAAACTCGTGTGCTTAGTTGGGGCTCCTGAAGGTGTCCAGATGATTGAAGAAGAACATCCCGATGTTTCCATCTATCTTGCGGCATTGGACTCTCATTTAAACGAGCGCGGGTATATCGTGCCGGGTTTAGGCGATGCAGGAGATCGAATTTACGGCACTAAATAATGACCACCGAAGAATTTAGAAGCAATCTCAAGGAGTATCTAACGATCACGGTCACCTTGACGTTGGTCCTATCGGTCTGGAATTGGCGCTATGGTCTTGGTTGGATGATTGGCAACGGGTTGTTTTATTTAAACCAATTTTTTCGCAATTGGTTTTATACGACCATTCTTAATAACCGGATAACGAATGCCCTGCTCTTTATTTTATATAGTGTGGCTCAATTGTTGCTGATTTCAATCTCAATCATCGTGTCTTTAACCACCAATTGGTACAATGTGTTTGCGTTATTATGTGGTTTTTTATTTTATAAGCTTTATTTTATTTACTTTAAAACATTAAAGAAAGTGAGGGAAAAAGGATGAAAATCCAAGCAGAAATATTTTCCATCGTCTTTATTACCTTAGCTTCCATAGGAATTTTTGCTTATGGTGGTTATTGTGTGAAACGGTTGGACCTTGTGGAAAAACCAACGGGGTTTGCGAATGTCACGATTCAATTTGTTACAAGCTTACGAAATTTAACAAACTCGGTTATGGGCGAAAAACATGGACCAAACTACGCACCCTACATCATGGTTTTATTTTTCTATTTGGTCTTCTCGAATTTAGCAGGTCTCATAGGATTAAATAATCCAACAGCGAATTATTCCGTGACTTTCGCGCTTGCCTTAATTTCCTGGATTTTGTTCCAGCGGGCAAAAATTAAAACGGGTGGTTGGGGAGCGTTTTTTAAGAGTTTTTTCCAACCGATATTCTTATTTGCTATTCCTAACTTTTTTGGATTTGTTGCGCCTTTATTTTCCATGTCGTTGCGTTTATTTGGTAATGTGCTCTCTGGAAAATTAATTGGCTCTTTACTGTATTCGTTCACGGGTTGGTTGTCGTCGCTCGTACCGGTGATTGGCCAAGTAAATTTTCTGGCTCCCATTATTACGCCACCACTTCATTTCTTCTTCGATGTTTTTTCGGGGTTGTTGCAAGCATTTTTATTTATCTCATTAACCATGGTCTTTACCGCAACAGAATTTCCAGAAGAAGACCAATAAGAATCTGACAAAACAAAGCCACCACGCGTGTAGATATTAAAAAAACATTCCAACAAAAGATTCGGTTGGACAACGAATGAATGTAGGGCTTGGAAATCTACCGCCCTAGGAAATGCCAAGCGCATTTCAAATATATGATGTAATCAATACGATTAAAAAGGAGATAAAATATGGAACCAAGTATTGGAAAAGGCTTAATTGCTATTGGCGCAGGACTCGCCGCACTCACCGGGATGATGACGGGAATTGGTCAAGGCTTTGTCGCGGGCAAGGCCGTTGAAGCCGTCGGGAAAAACCCTGAAGCAGAAGCGAAAATTCGTAATATGCTTATTATTGGTGCAGGGATTGCCGAAACTTGTGCGATCTACGGTTTGCTTGTTGCCTTCTTATTAATGTTAGTTTATTAAGGACTTAGCCTCTAGAAAGGGTGATTTAGTTGTATATCGCAATGGACTTAGGATTTGATATTGCGGAAAATTTATTTCCCAATGTATTTTCTGTTTTAACGCAGCTGGTATCGACTGGTGTGCTGTTATTTGTGTTTGTTAAACTCGTCTATAAACCAGTAATCAACTGGTTAGATGGTCGTGCTCAAGCGATGCAGGAAGATTTATCGGTAGCTCAAGCCCAACGGGAAGATGCTCAATTATTGAAGGAAAAGGCTCATGAAATTTTCATTAATGCGGATCATCAAGCCTATGAAATCGTTGAAAAAGGTCGACAAGAGGCCGTCAAACAAAAAGATGAAATCTTAGCCTCCGCTCGGGATGAGGCTCAACAACAAATTAAAAAAGCCAAACAAGAAATTGAAAACGAACGCCAAGAAATGCTCGAAGGTGTCCGCCGTGAAATCATTGATGTGGCTCTGGCGGCGACGGAACAATTACTGGAAACCGAAGTCAATGAAGCAACCCATGGAAAAGCCGTGGACGACTTTATTGCTGAATTGCGTTCATAATGGATAAATTGGCTCATCGCTATGGGGCGGTCTTATTTGAAAATGCCTTACAGGAGCAACAAGCTCCATTAATATACGACCAAATAAGCGATGTCGAAGCGATTTTAGCGGACCAAGAGATTCGTGATTTTTTCAATGCAAAAATCGTGCCAACGTCTCAGAAACAGCAACTGTTAACCGAAAGTTTAAAAGGTTATCGACCAGAGATTTTAAACTTGCTGTTAATGGTGATCAAAAATGATCACCTCGATTTATTATCACAGATTACCCAATCCTATCAAGAACAATACGAAAAACTGCAGGCACAACGACGAGTACAGGTTCGTTCGGCATTCCACCTAGACCAGGCTCAACATCAATCTTTGAAAAAAGCCTTGGATGTGTATTTTGGTTTTGATGTTTTGTTGGAAGTCACCGTCGATTCGTCTTTGATTCAAGGTCTGGTGGTGCAGGTTGGCGATCTCATTTTAGATAAATCCTTACGAAAAAATCTCAAAGAATTAGAAGAATATTTAAGAAAGGGAGTACAACATGTCGCTTAATCGCACGGAAATTAGCAAATTGCTTAAACAAAGGATTAAAGGTTTTGATTATCAAAGCCAAGCGAAAGAAGTCGGAAAAGTCAGTAAAGTCGGTGACGGCATTGCTTTTGTCTATGGGTTAGAAGAAGCGATGATGGGCGAATTACTCGATTTTGGTTCCGATGTTTTAGGCATGATTTTAAACTTAGAAGAAGACCAAATTGGGGTTGTCTTACTAGGAGATGACCGCAAAGTTAAAGAAGGTGATGCCGTCGTACGGACAAAGCATATAGTTGAAGTTCCCGTCGGTGACCAATTGCTCGGTCGCGTCGTCAATGCCTTAGGGGTCCCTATCGATGGGGGACCACCAATTAATAGCACGACCTTTCACCCTATTGAAAAAGTAGCTCCAGGGGTCATGACCCGTCAATCGGTGGATCAATCGCTAGCCACTGGCATTAAGGTTATCGATTCCATGGTTCCCATTGGTCGGGGTCAACGGGAATTAATTATTGGCGATCGTCAAACAGGGAAAACAGCCATTGCGATCGATACCATCATTAATCAAAAAGATCAAGACGTCTTGTGCATCTATGTTGCTATTGGTCAAAAAGCATCGACCGTAGCTCAAATCGTCGAAAAACTGCGTGAACAAGAAGCGATGAGCTACACAGTAGTTGTTTCATCTAGTGCCTCGGAGTTGGCGCCATTACAATATATTGCACCTTATGCAGGGTGTACGATTGGTGAATATTGGATGGATCAAGGAAAAGATGTGCTTATCGTCTATGACGACTTATCAAAACATGCGGTCGCTTACCGAACGATTTCGCTTTTACTGCGACGTCCAGCAGGTCGAGAAGCCTATCCCGGGGATGTGTTTTATCTACACTCCCGTTTACTGGAGCGGGCAGCGAAACTGAATGAGCAACACGGTGGAGGGTCTTTGACGGCTTTACCGATCATTGAAACTCAAGCAGGGGATGTTACGGCGTATATTCCAACCAATGTCATCTCGATTACGGATGGACAGTTATATTTGTTGACCGATAAATTTAACGCGGGATTGAGACCGGCTGTTGAACATGGTTTATCAGTTTCTCGGGTTGGTTCTGCAGCTCAAACTCAAGCGATGAAGCAGGTTTCTGGCTCTTTAAAACTAGAACTGGCGCAATACCAAGAGATGATGGCCTTTGCTCAATTTGGGACCGATGTTGATACCCATACTCAAAAACTATTAGAACATGGCAAGCGCTTAACCGAGTTATTAAAGCAACGACAGTATCTTCATTTATCACATGAACAAATTGTGTTAAGTTTATTTTTAGCGCGCTATGGGTTAATTGAACGACTAAAAGTGGATGAAGTCTTAATTTTTGAACGATATATGCACGAATATTTTAACAATACACAAAAGGACATCCTTAATGAAATTAAAGAAAAACAAGAACTTTCGCCAGCCTTGATTACCCAAATAACTGAAATCTTAGACGAACTCATCGATCGTTTCCACCGTCGAGGGGACCTCAGTCATGGCCAGCAATAGCCTGGAGATAAAAAACCGACTTCGTTCCATTCAATCAACACAGAAAATTACACAAGCTATGAAGTTGGTTGCGATCAGCGAGTTACAAAAATTGCGTTCATCATTTTTGAAGAATCGTGAATATGATAATGCGCTTGGGGAAATCGTTCAAAAGGTGATCGCCTCCCAACCCGGATATGATCATCCGCTTTTTCAAGTACATGAAGATACAAAACCTTTAACCATTGTCCTAAGTTCGGATTTAGGCTTGGCTGGGGCGTATATTCAAAACATTTTTAAACTCGTTAAAGACCATCATCAACCTCAAAATAAGTATCTATGGATCGGTCACAAAGGATATGAGAATCACCAAAAACGGGGATACCATATATTAAATCCTCTCATCAGCAGCAAAGATTTAACGTATCATGATTTGGAAAACCTATTAACCAAATTAATCCATGAGTATGGTCAAGGTGAAATAACCTCAATATCCCTAATCTATACGGAATATGTGAATGCGATGACTTTTGATGTTAAGCGGGACCGGTTATTGCCTTTTGATCCAAAAACGTTTGGTGATTCGACGGCTAAAGAGATCATTTTCGAACCGAATTTAGAGACAATTTTAGCCCATCTTTTACCCCAGTTTTTAAATGGCATCTTTTTCAATCGTTTCTTAGAATCGAAAGTTTCGGAATATGCCTCTCGACGCTTAGCGATGGAGAATGCGACCGATAATGCGGAAGAACTCATTGAAGACTTACAACTGGCGTTTAATAAAAGTCGCCAAGCCGATATTACCGCGGACTTGCTACAAATGATAGACTACGATCAACAGGACGAAATCATCGATATTAAACATAGCTATGAACAAGCCCTAGATGATCTGCTCAACCGTAAAAAAGTTGGGGTGACAACTGCGTATCCATTAACCGTCGATCAACAAAATGCCCTTAAAGAAGCTCTAGAACAGCGATTTAAGGCTGAAGTGGTGCTTGAAATGCGCGTCGATGCTCAGCTCATTTCAGGGATCCAACTTTTAGTCGATGGTCAAGTTATCGAAACCACGATGAAACAAGCGCTCAATGAATTAGAAAAACATATACGAAGCAGTGGAAAGTAAATATTCCAACAAACGGAGGAACAAATGAACAAAGGAACAGTCAAACAAATCATCGGACCGGTCGTAGATATCCGCTTTGATGATGAAATTCCAGCATTATTAAATGCCGTAGAAATTAAAAATCCCCAGAACAACGAACGATTAATTGTCGAAGTCGCCCAACATATCGGAGAAGATACCGTCCGCTGCATCGCGATGGCTTCAACGGATGGTTTGGTACGCGAAATCGAAGCTATTGATTTAGGGCAACCAATTACGGTACCCGTTGGTCACGAAGTCTTAGGGCGGATGTTCAATGTTCTTGGCGAACCAATTGATGAAAAACCAGCGCTTCCCGCTGAAACACCGCGCGAGCCCATCCATCGCGCAGCACCTGAATTTGTGGCTCAAGCGACCAGTAAAAAAATCATGGAAACCGGCATCAAGGTCATTGATTTATTGTGCCCGTATCCAGAGGGTGGAAAAATCGGGTTATTTGGTGGAGCTGGGGTTGGTAAAACCGTCCTCATGCAAGAACTCATTCACAATGTCGCCACGGAACATGGCGGACTATCTGTGGTTGCGGGGGTAGGAGAACGAACCCGTGAAGGCAACGACCTCTACAACGAAATGAAAGCTTCGGGTGTTTTAGATAAAACCGTCCTCGTTTATGGTCAAATGAACGAATCACCTGGGGCCCGGATGCGCGTTGGACTTTCGGGATTAACCATGGCTGAAACATTCCGTGATAAGCATCACCAAGATGTCTTATTATTTATTGATAATATTTTCCGCTTTACTCAGGCAGGCTCAGAAGTTTCGGCATTATTAGGACGGGTTCCTTCGGCTGTTGGGTATCAACCGACTTTAGCGACTGAAATGGGCCAGCTTCAAGAACGCATTACCTCGACTCCAAATGGGTCGATTACCTCGGTCCAAGCTGTCTATGTTCCAGCGGATGATTTAACCGATCCAGCAGCAGCTGCGGTGTTTGCGCACTTAGATGCTCGAACGGTCTTGGATCGGAATATTGCGGCTTTAGGGATTTACCCAGCGGTTGATCCATTAGCCTCGACATCCAATTTGCTCGATCCGTATGTTGTGGGAGATTACCATGTACAGATTGCCCACGAGGTTCAACAAATTTTACAGCGCTATAAAGAATTACAAGATATTATCGCCATTTTGGGGATTGATGAATTGAGTGAAGAGGATAAGTTAACCGTTAACCGTGCACGGCGAATTCGAAACTTCTTGTCTCAACCATTCTTTGTTGCGCAGCAGTTCACCGGTTATCAAGGGGCATTTGTCAAAGTGGAAGACACCTTAGCTTCCTTTGCGGCGATTCTTAACGGAGAAGTTGATGATTTACCAGAACAAGCCTTTATGTATGCTGCGACCATTGACGAAGTGAAAGAAAAAGCGAAAGCGATGACAGCATAATGTTTACCGTTAGAATTATTACCCCCCAAGGATTTTATCGGCAATTTCAGGCGAGTATTTTAAACCTAAGAACAACTAATGGTCAAATTGGGCTATTAACCAATCACATGCCTTTAGTGGCCATTTTGGAAACCTCGGTTATGAACTTAGTAGACGACCAAAAAGATCGTCGGGAATTTGCGATTGGTGAAGGCGTGGTTTATTTCGAAGATAATATCGCTCAAGTGCTGGTCGAAACCTGCGAAAGCAAAGATGAAATCGATTTCCAGAGGGCGCAACAAGCCTATGAACGCGCCGTTCAACGACTATCAAAAGAATATGAAGAAGTTGATTTTCAACGAGCAGAAAAAGCACTCAAAAAAGCCAAGAATCGGTTAAGTTTACAATGAAACATGAAAAATCATGCGGATTTATTCTCATTCGCGACCAACAAGCCTTATTACTAAAACATCAAAATGGCCAACATTGGGATTTTTGTAAAGGCCATGTCGAAAAAGGGGAAAGCGAACTAGAAACCGCTCTGCGTGAAGTGAAAGAAGAACTCGGCGGGATGGTTGAACCCATCGCTGGCTTTAGAGAATCGATTGCCTATTCGCCAAAAAAAGATGTTCATAAAATTGTGGTCTTTTTTCTCGGTCGTTATTACGGAAATATCGATGTACAAGCCAAAGAAATAAGTGAAGCCATCTGGGTTGATTTTGACCAAGTTGAAGAAACCTTAACCTTCCGAGAGAACAAGGAACTTTGGACAAGAGCGCTCGAATTTATGCATCAATACCAAATCAAGTAGGTCTTAAGACCTACTTTTTAAAAAAGATGGTCTATCGAACGATGAACCATCTTAATGAACTGCTTTATTAGAATAATACCTTACGTTGGCTATTGAACGCTTTTTTGAATATATTCAACCAAGGTTTTAACATGAACACCCGTTGCCCCTTTGGTTAAATACCCCGAGTTGCTACTTAAATACGCGGTACCGGCAATATCCAAATGCACCCATGGAATTTCATCCGCTAAGAATTCGCCAACAAACAAACCAGCAGAAATCGTG
This sequence comes from Erysipelotrichaceae bacterium, assembly GCA_050309795.1. Classification (GTDB taxonomy): domain Bacteria; phylum Bacillota_I; class Bacilli_A; order Erysipelotrichales; family Erysipelotrichaceae; genus JBNRMW01. The sequence goes on from JBNRMW010000012.1 coordinate 62,499, forward strand.
CCACCTAAACGGCCCCCACTGTTTTTAATATCCGCTACATCTGATTTATTCATTTTAGCAAAGGCTGGGCTATTCGGTAATTCCCAAATATACTCATCAACGGATTGAGCCGCGGTGATGATGTCTTGCATAAATTCGGCATTATTGGTGACTGCTCCGGTGTAGGTTTCACCTAAAGCAACTAAACAGGCACCGGTTAAGGTTGCCAAGTCGACGACCTTGGTTACCGCATGATGCTTGGTAATATAATAAAGGGCATCCGCTAATGTTAGACGGCCTTCCGCATCGGTATTGTCAATTTCAATGGTTTTTCCTGCCATGGAATTAATAATGTCCCCTGGTTTGTAGGAATTGCCGGAAATCATGTTTTCGGTTGCGGCCACCACCGCAATGACATTGGTTTGAAGGTTCAATCGGGCGATTGTTTCCATGGTAGCAATAACAGTTCCTGCACCGCCCATATCACAGAACATGGTCTTCATACTTGCGGAAGGTTTTAAGGAATAGCCGCCAGAATCATAGGTCACGCCTTTACCGACAAGTCCTAAAATATCTTTCGATTCTGGTTTAGGTAACCATTTCATGACCAAGACTTTTGGTTCTTTAGCTGAACCACGAGCCACGGCTAAAAACGCTTCCATCTTTAATTCTTCGATTTGAGTTTGATCTAAAACGTCCACGACAACACCATGCGCACTTAAACGAGTTTGGGCTAATTCGGCTAAGGATTCTGGATAAATCGTATTCGCTGGTTCATTGACAATGTCCCTTGCGAAATTGACGCCTTGATTAATGATGTCGAGTTGTTCCAAGGCGGTTAGTAATGCTTGGTCTTCACTGACGATGTTCAAGTTTAAAGAAGACGTTTCTTCGGTTTCTTTGTACTTATCAAAGCGATAAAACGCTCTTAGTAGTCCTTCCACAAAATCTAAATCATCTTTTTGATGGGGTTGATACGTCACCGTTTCAATACCTTTTTGAGCTAAATCTTTCCCAAGCTTAAATCCAGCTTCAAGACGTGCGGCTTGGTTATTGGTTTTTCCTATTCCCACCTTAATGGCGTCGTGTTCTAAGCCATACACTTCACCTAGTTTTCCTAAAAACCCATCCTCATCTTTTTTGTCTAATTGCTCGACAAAAGTGATGGGTCTAGTGATGGGTTGATTTTTTAGTAATTTATACATTCTTTCTGACCTCCATCCTATAACTCTACACTTCTTAGAAATGATAGTCAAAATAAAGTGAAAATAGAAAACAATTTCAAGGGAATAACCGCCCAATATGCTATGATTAAAGCAAACAAATAGGAGGAAATTAGATGATACGTGTTGGTATAATTGGAACGAGTTTTATTACAGAATATTTAATCGAAGCTTTTAACAAAGTAAGTGGTATTGAACCCTATGCGATTTATTCTCGAACCTTGGCGAAGGCTCAAGCTTTTAACTTACCGAAAGCTTACGATCAGTACGAGGCAATGCTCGCCGATGAAGAGATTGATCTGGTTTATGTGGCTTCACCGAATTCGATTCACTATGAACAATCGAAACAAGCCTTATTAGCTGGGAAGCATGTCTTATGTGAGAAACCGCTGGTTGGGCGTTTACATCAAGGGGAAGAGTTATTTAAATTAGCAGAACAACATAATCTCTACTTCATGGAAGCTGCGACCACGCCCCATTTACCGAATGTGACCGCCATTGCCAACTTATTACCGAAGATTGGGCCGATTCGAGGCGTCTTTTGTAATTATACGCAGTATTCTTCTCGCTACGATGCCCTTGTTGCTGGACAAACTCCGAATATCTTCAATCCCGAGTTCTTTGGCGGAGCCCTTGGGGATTTGAATATTTATAATCTCCACCTTATTGTGGCATTGTTTGGAGCTCCAACCCAAGCTAATTATGTAGCGACCCGGCATGAAAACGGGGTTGATTTAAGTGGTACCATGATCATGGAATATCCAGAATTTGTAGCGATTTCAACCGCTAATAAAAACAGCCACGGCGAATCATGGATTCAAATTCAAGGGGAGAAAGGCTATATTTACACCAAAGAAAAGCCGTCGATACTCCAATCTTTCTACAGCTCGATCACAGACGAGACCTTGAACTATCAACCTTTGACCAACTATGAATATGAAATCAGCGATTTGGTAGAAATGATTACCAAAGATGACCGCCAGATGTATGAGAAATACAAAACTCAAACATTAACGGTTTTAAAACTCTTCTCGGATTTCCACGGCTATTAACAAACAAAAAACAGGCTGCCTCCTTCACAAAGGGAACAGCCTGTTTTTTTAATATTTATTTACTAGTTAATTCAATCCACAGATCAATTTGTTTGGTTGCTAGTTCAAGTGCGGTCGACCAGAAAGCAGGGTCGTCTACCTTGATATCCATTTTGGCTGCCGTGTCTTCCACGCTATGGACGGTTGTTGCTTTCAGTAAATCTTGATATTTCTCGACAAAACCTTCAGGTTGCTGTAAGTATTGAGCAAACAAGCCTCGAGCAAATAAACCACCAAAAGCATAAGGGAAATTATAGAAGGAAAGTGTTGGTCGATAGTAATGGCCTTTCACTACCCACATATATGGGTGGAGATAGTTTTCATCTAAGCCATCCCCGTAGGCTTGTTTTTGAGCATCCTTCATGATTTCAGCTAGTTCATCCGCAAACATGAACTTTTCAGGTCGTTGTTTGTACACGGCTTCTTCAAAGAGATAGCGCGAATAAATGTCGGTAATGATTTGGTTCAAATCGGAAAGGGAACTTTCCAATAGCACCACTTTTTCCGCATCGCTGACTTCGTCTAAAGCATAGTGCATCAACAACACTTCGTTGAATGTCGAGGCAGTTTCGGCGACCGGCATCGTATAGCCGCGATTTAAAGGACGGTGTTCTTGGATATGTAAGCCATGATAAGAGTGTCCGAGTTCATGAGCAAGGGTGACGATATCCGAAAAAGAATAGTCGTAATTGGTGAGAATTCGTGATTGTTTAAGATGGGGTAGATTCATACAGAAGGCTCCACCAACTTTACCTTTACGGGGAAGAAAATCAATCCAGCCCCGATCAAAATGTTCGCGAGTCAAATCTGCTAAGTCGGCGCTGAAACGACTAAAGAGATTGATTAAATAGTCTTTTGCTTCATTGATGCTGTAGTGTTTCTCGACTTGATCGTTTTGTAAAGGAGCAAACATATCGTACCAAGGCAACGCGCCTTCATGACCGAGTAAGTGGGCTTTGTGTTTTAAGTATTTGTGGAATGCGGGCAAGTATTGACGCATCGCCGATAAGAGCGCATCCAAGGTTTGTTGGGTCATCCGATTTTGTTTTAGGGTTAAATCCATGACCGATTCATAGCCTCGTAGTTCCACTTTGGTTAAAACTTCCGATTTGATGTTGTTTAATGAAAACGCAATGGGATCGGCGATTTGTTCGGTTAATTTTAGTTCGGCTTCATAGGCTGCTTTTCGCACATTTTTGTCGGAAGAATAGGCCATATTGCGCAATTCATTCAGCGAGGTATCTTTACCCTCGAAAGAAATCTGAGCGCGGGAGGTTAAATAACGGTATTGAGAAGACCAGCCATTACCCCCGGACAAGCTCATTTTCGAAAGCACTTCTTCAATATCGTCTGGTAAGAGGTGGGTGAATTCTTTTTGAGCCTCTTCAAAGAAGAACCGGTAACTTTCTAAGACGTCATCCCCAGCAATTAAGGTTTCGACATCTTCTAAACGCCCAAAGTACTTCTCGATCTTAGCAAAGGTTTGAGTGTGGTTTGAAAAAAGTTGCGACAATTGATATTGATAGCGATTTGCTTCTTTATTGGCGGTGTCGGCAGAAGTAATTAATCCACAAAACGCCATTAAAGAGCGCGATAAATCCTGAATTTCTTCCATCTTCAATATCACAACTTTTAAAGCTTGTGGCTCAGAAGTTAATGGTAGGCTTTCTAATTCTTGAAGCAGATGTTCAAGGAGCTGGAGATCGGCAGGGAATTGGGGATCATCAAACCCGCGGTATAGATCGTCTAAATTGTACATTATTGAGCTCCTTTCACGGCTAAGTAATGCCAAATCAAGTAATAGGTATTTTCTAAAGCTTTAAGGTGGGTACGTTCCATGCCATGAGATGCATGAACGCCAGGGCCAATGAGCGCGGCGCGGATGTTATTGCCCCCTCGCAAAGCGGCACTCGCATCACTTCCATAAAATGGATAAATATCTAACGCATGAGATAATTGATGTTCTTGGGCTAGGGAAACGAGTTCACTCGTCATTTGATAATCATAGGGACCACTGGAATCTTTAGCACAGATGGAAACATCAAACTCACTACAAGCTAAATCCTCCCCGATACAACCCATGTCCACGGCCAACATCATGGTGATGTCTTTAGGGATACTCGCCGACCCATGACCTACTTCTTCATAGGTTGAGAAAATAAAATCGGTATCGTATTTTGGTTTGGAACTAACGTGGGTCAGAGAGACAAGGATTGAAAATAGCACCGCTACGCTGGCTTTATCATCTAAGAATCGGGATTTAATAAAACCAGATTCACTAATTTCGACCTTTGGATCATAGGCCACGATGTCGCCGTTTTGAATACCAAGTTTCTCAACATCGGCCTTGGTTTTAACGACCTCATCAATCCGAACGATGAGATCATCAATCTTACGTGGCTTGTCGTTAGCGTCCCGATGAACATGTGATGAAAACGAAGCGGACAAAATGGTTCCTCGGTACTGTTTTTGATTGCGGGTGATGATGGTACAATATTCCCCATCTAAAGTTGGGGTGGTCGGTCCACCTAAGGCGGTTAGTTTCAAGGTACCATCGTTAGCTATGGATCGAACCATCAAGCCTAACGTGTCGACATGGGCAGTGATTGCCAGTTTTTCGGCTTGACTTTCACCAGGAACATGAACTAAAAGATTCCCTTTCTCGTTAATGGTCGACCGATAGCCTAAGGCGTGAACTTTTTGTTGTAAAAGCTGAATTAGGTTATGGGTATAGCCCGTTGGACTGTGAAAATTTAAGATTTCTTGTAAAAATTGTAGGGTTAACTCTGAATTGAACATCTTTTTTCCTCCTCGGTACATTATAGAACTTTCGGCTCATTTAAGAAAGCCCTGTGTTATGATAAAAGCGAGGTGAAAAAGATGAAACAACTTGTCGTTATTGATTGCCAAAATGATTTTATTAGCGGCTCCTTGGCTTGTGAAAATGCTCAAGAAGCGGTGGATTATATCGTTGAACTCCTAAAAGACCATCCAGAAACAGAAGTTTTTTATACTTTAGATTGGCACAGTCCCAACCATATGAGTTTTCAAAAAAATGGTGGCATTTGGCCCGATCACTGTGTCCAACATAGCCATGGAGCGCAGTTAAGCGAGGCGTTCCAACAACTACCAAAACATCAACAACCCCATGAAAACAATATGTTTTATAAAGGAACCAACGACGAGGTCGAAGAATATAGTGGCGTTCAGGCAAAAAATGAAGCGGGTCTTGTTTTAAAAGACGGTCTCCAACCTGGTGCCTATATCGCGGGCATTGCTAGCGAATATTGTGTGAAAGAAACCGTATTTGAACTCTTAGATACAGTTGAATTAATGGTTTTAGAACTGGGATTGGGTTATGTAAGTTTAGACACCCATCAACAAGCCCTAGCGGCTTATCAAGAAAAGGATTTATTGATTCATCATGTTGATTCTATGGTATAGCGGTGGCGAAATCGCCCGTTTAAGCATCTTATTGGTATGTTTTGGTTTCACCTTTTATGGGTTGTTAGGATTGAATTGGGAAAAAGTCTTACTTAAAAACAGGACCTTAGAAGCCCATATTTTAACCATAATTATGGCGATGGCATTCGCCTATTTAGCTGCGCAATTTATTTATTCATTAATTCCCATGACCATCTAGATAATTTTAGCTTGTTTAAGTTATCCGCGGTGGTATAATAATAGAGCAAATTTGAAAGGGTGAGAAACCATGTTATTTTCGAAAGCCGTCGGCATCGACCTTGGAACAGCAAATATGCTGATTTATGTTAAAGGTGAAGGCATTGTTATCGACGAACCAAGTGTCGTAGCAATCGATGCAGAAACAAGAAAAGTACTAACTGTAGGAAGTGAAGCCAAAGTCATGCTGGGTAGAACCCCAGGGCGTGTCATGGCGATTCGTCCTCTAAAAGACGGAGTGATTGCGGACTTTGAAGTTACCGAAATCATGCTGTCTTATTTTATCCGTAAATTAAATCTAAAAGGGGTTTTTTCTAAACCAACGATTTTAATTTGTTGTCCATCAAATATTACGTCTGTTGAGCGCAATGCGATTCGGGATGCAGCCTATCGCGCAGGCGCAAAACGTGTTTATATTGAAGAAGAACCAAAAGTTGCGGCGATTGGCGCCGGCTTAGATATTTCTAAACCAAGTGGAAATATGATCCTTGATATCGGTGGCGGTACCACGGATGTTGCGGTGCTTTCATTAGGTGAAATCGTTACCTCGACCTCGTTAAAGATTGCCGGGGATACGATGGATCGCGACATTGTAAAATATGTCAAAGACAACTACAAACTTTTAATTGGGGAACGGACCGCGGAAGATATTAAAATCAAAGTCGGTACCGTCTGGAAAGAAGGACGTTCCGAATCCGTGGATGTTTCTGGTCGCGATTTAGTCACTGGATTACCACATACGATTACCATCACTTCTTCAGAAACCGAAGAATCGATGCGCGAATCGGTGGCGGCGATTATTCGTGCGGTGCGTACCGTTTTAGAACAAACACCACCTGAATTGTCGGCAGACATTGTCAGCCGGGGGATTGTCTTAACTGGCGGAGGCGCTTTAATTAATGGCTTAGACCAATTGTTAATGAATGAATTATCAATTCCAATCTTTGTTGCTACAAATGCTTTAACCTGTGTAGCGGAAGGTACAGGAATTATGCTCGAAAACTTAAAACACGATCGCTAAATAAACAAAGGACATGATGATGAAACGGTTGAAATTGATTTTAGTGGTACTTCTCTTAACTGGTTGTACCGTGGGTATCGATGAAACACCACCGGAAACCAACCTTGTCGAAACTCCTGAAGATAAAAAACCAAATACACCGGTTGTGGATGTTTTGCCAACCCCAACGGGTGAACAAACAGTTCTTTCTAACAATGCTTTTTTAGCTTCTTTAGAATCGGATCAAGGCGTCTTAGCCCCAAACTTTTCTAAGGAAGTTTTTGAATATCAACTTTTACTGTCGGCTAAAACAACCGAACTTCAATTAAAAGCAAAGACCGAACATCCTTTAGCTCATATTGACAGCGAGTTAACTCTTTCGTTAACTGCACCGGAAACGAAACATCTACTTGAGGTTAAAGCACAAAATGGCGATCAACAAATTTATGTGTTGACCATTGTCCAACCTCAAACAGCCACACCAAACCCAAGTTCACCCGAAACTCCAAGTCAACCTTCACCAACGGCACCCGAGCCCAGCTTCGTTCATTTACCGACGCCAGATTCAGTGACGTATGTGGAAGGATTAGTGTTTGTTAATAAGAAAATTGGTTTACCAAGTACTTATAATCCTGGGGAAGATCCAGTTGCTGGAGCTCAAATCCGCCAGTTAATTAAAGACATGCAGGCGGAGGGTTTAAACGTTCGCGACAGCTATAGTGGTTTTCGTTCGTTCAGCCAACAAAAGCGCATCTTTGAGAACTATGTAAAAAAAGATGGCGTCGAAAAGGCGGAGACGTACTCGGCGCGTCCAGGTTTTTCAGAGCATCAAACCGGTTTAACCTTTGACCTCTTTACCAAGGATAATCGTTTCCTAGGTAATGGGGGCAGAGATGCGGATGAAGTCGCCTGGTTAGCCGCTCATGCTGCTAGTTATGGTTTCATTGTCCGCTATCCGGCAGGGAAAACAGCAATCACCGGCTATCGACCGGAACCATGGCATTTACGTTATGTCGGTGAGCGGGCCCATGAAATTCAAGCGTCAGGGTTAACTTTGGAAGAATTCTTTAATATGCCTGGGGGCGACTATGTGCGCTAAGGGTCAATCTTAAATATAGCTCATTAAAAAAGAGGGGAAAATCCCTCTTTTTCGCTTATTCAACAGATTTTAAGGCTTCAACCATATTAATGCGTTTAAGCTCAAAGTGCATAATCACATTAACAATCGCTGAGAATATAAATGTAATGAAGATGGCTAACACATAAGACAGCCAATGAATATGTTTTCCAAACATGAGATTGCTCACTTCAACCGTCACCATAATAAAGCGGTGGAGGTAAAAACCAACACCTAAACCAAGGAGTGCCCCAATGAGGGTGAGCCAGAGGTTTTCGCGATAAACATAGGCGGTGACTTCGTTGTCTCGAAAGCCTAAGACTTTAATCGTCGCCAGCTCTCGTTGGCGTTCGGTAATATTAACTTTGGATAAATTATACAAAACGATGAACGCTAATGCCCCAGCACTCGCCACCAAAACGATGACGACTAAGGATAAACTTCCTAATTGGTTTTCAAAAGTGGTCGCAACATCGTTTGTCGCGACGATGGTTAAAGCCGCGTCGTTTTCTAAAATACGTTCACGGATGTCCATATCCTTGGCTTTTCCGCTTGTTGTCAAATTGTACCAACTATTGCTGTAGTCCGGTTTCATTAAATGTTGTTGTTGATAATACGTAGGGGTCATGTAGATGTAGTTGTTTACATAGTTTTCTGTAATCCCAACTACGGTGGCTGTGTAGGGATGATTATCCACATCGTCATAGTGGATTTGATCCCCGATGCTTATTTTTAATATTTCAGCTAACTTTTCATTAATAATGACGCCATCATCCTCAAGATAAAGGGGTTCTTGACTCACGCGGTCACGCAAGACAATGTAATTTTCAAGGCCAGTACTGGATTGAGGTACCATTAACGTGGCTTCATGGAATCGATCGGAGTCTGCTTCATGTACTTTTAATGAAAGCATGAGTACGGGTTTATAGTTAGCAATTCCGTCTTCTTGACCAAGGATGTCGTCAATATTTCGTTCTTCTGGTGCCAATTTATCGTCGAAGACGACTAAACCATCGTAGACAAAGAGATCTTTGAATTGGTGATTACCAACCGCATCGACGCTATTTTTGATACCAAAACCGGTTAAAACCAAAGCCGTACAACCAGCAATGCCGATAACCGTCATCCAGAAACGTTTCTTATATAAGAACAAATTACGGAAAGTGACTTTATACGAAAAGGAGATACGTCGCCACAAGGGGGTGATGCGTTCCAGTAAGATGCGTTTTCCTGCGGTCGGGGCTTTGGGTTGCATCAATTGAGCGGGGCGTTTGCCATAAATCTCGGTAAAGATGGCTGCTAGGGCGGCACCAACGGTAGATAACAACGCAAAAATAACGGATAAACCGGCATAGAACCAATTAAACTCTAAAACCATATAGGGCATGTTATACATCATTCGATAGGCATTAATTATGACCGAAGGAAAGAAGATAAAACCAACCGCCAAGCCAAGACTAGTACCTAGTACAGCTGCGCTCAAGGCATACAGTAAATATTTACCAGCCAGCGCATTATTTTCATAACCGAGGGCTTTTAGGGTACCCATTTGGGTCCGTTCTTCTTCGACCATCCGCGTTATATTGGTTAAGGTGACCAAGGCCGCGACTAAAAAGAAGAAAACAGGGAAGACCAGAGCCACCCGACCGATTTTTTCTGCATTCTCAAACCAGGATGAATATTCAGGGTTGTTGTCTCGATTGTAAACAAACCATTTGTCGGGGATATCGGCAATTTGACGTTCGGCTTTTAAGAGTTCGTCATCTGCTTCTTCGAGTTTACGTAAGATGTCTTCGCGTTCTTTTTCGAAGATTGTTTTGGCTTCTTCGAATTCAATTTTGGCGTTTTCAAGATCGAGGAGACCTTGAGCAACTTTTTCGTTTAATTCGCGTTCGCCTTCATCCAATTCGAAAACGGCTTGATTGAGTTGAGCTTCGCTGTCGTCGAGTTGTTTTTGAGCTAAATCGAGTTGACGTTTCCCGTCGTCTAGTTGTTGTTTTCCAGCTTCTAGTTGGGCAGCGCCTTCTTGGTATTGACGCATGCCGTCAGCATATTGTTTTTCGCCGTCTTCATATTGTTTGAGGCCGTCGTTATATTGTTTTAATCCATCATCGTATTGAGCTTTCGATGTTTCATAAGTAGCTTTGAGTTGATTCAGTAAATTTTGGATGGTGGCCATCATTCCTGGCGTGCCATAGGGAAGGTAGGTCTCAATATAATTGGCTGTTTCTTCGGAAAAGACTCGAATCGCCTCAATAATTTGTTGATACTGTTCTAAAGTCATATCTGGTTCAGCCGGCATATTTTGTAAAATAAGGTCCACCGCGTCGATGGCTTTTTTCATCGTATCCAGTTGTTTTTTTGCGGAGTCGAGGGTCACCTTGGATTGATCAAGCATTTGTTTTGAATAGTCGAGTTGAAGCCGAGCAGAATCTAATTGAGCCTTGGAGCTGTCGAGAGTCATTTTGGCGGTTTGATATTCATTATAGGCGGTATTGTATTTTAAATATTCTTCATTAAATTGGAGCCGTCCATTAAGGAGTTCGGTTCGTCCGCTACTGACTTCGTTGCGGCCATCGGATATTTTTTGGCGCGCTTCTTTTTCTTCGCGTAAAAGCGTAAGTTCACCTTCATTGATATCGATTTCAGCTTGGGTTAATTGTTCTTGAGCATCGACTAGTTCTTTATTCGCGAGATCTCTATTTTCTTGAAGTTCTTGTTTATTTTTTTCTAAGGTGCGTCGTAATTCGGCGGTTTCTTTGGTCATAAAGTCTTGACCAATGGTGTTGATTTCGTTTTGAACGGATTCTACGCGTTCTACATACTCGGTACTTAGCGGAGATAAGCCTTGGGTCCCTTGAACTTGGATGAAGAGTTCGGATATTTTTTCCAGAGCAAAGTCCTGTTTCGGGATATACGCGATGAGTTGGACTTTTCCGGAGCCAATATTGGTTTGTTCTTTATCGTAACTGATATAGAGGGGGGAATGAAATTTCCCGACGATGGTATATTTATTGTGTTTAAGGACATCTTGCAGCTTTTGGTCTTCAGGGGTAACAAATTCAACAGTGGATCCAATATTGAAATCAAATCCATTTAACAGTTCATCGGAAATGACGATTTCTTGTGCGTTTTGAGGTAAACGACCTTCTGTGAGATACAAGGCATTCAAGGTTTGATTTTCTGGTGCTTCAATATCTAAAGAGAACAAACGGGTGACGATGCGTCGGTCGTTGGCGGTAATGAACAAATCGGTCCGGTACACTTCTTCTAAAATTTCAATCGAATCGATTTGTTTCACGCGATTGATTTCATGGGTATTATAGCCTAGGGGATTCATCGATCGTAGGTCCATGAGTTGATGGGTGTCGTAATATCTAGTGGCACTTAAAACCATATCGTTTTCGGCTGCACTGATTCCCGCAAAAAAACCGACTCCGAGGGCGATAATGGCGACAATCGAAATGAAACGCGATAAATTGTTTTTTAGAGTACGTAAAAACTCTTTAAGAAGCAGACTATTCATTACCACTCAATCTCATCCACTGGAATTGGGTTTTCGTTGACATAATTTTCAACGACTTTTCCACTCTTCATCCGGATGACATGATCGGCCATTTGAACGAGGGCACTGTTGTGGGTCACGATGACCACACTCATATTATTGGCTCGAGACATGTCTTGGAGTAATTTAAGGATGGATTTTCCGGTTGCGTAATCAAGGGCACCGGTTGGCTCGTCGCAAAGCAGGAGTTTTGGGTTTTTGGCTATGGCTCGCGCAATCGCCACTCGCTGTTGTTCTCCACCAGATAGTTGGGAAGGGAAGTTTTTTAAACGTTCTTCAAGCCCGACCATTTCTAAGGCTTGTTGTGGATTTAAAGGATTTTTAGAGATTTCGGTTGCTAATTCAACATTTTCGATAGCCGTTAGGTTTTGAACTAAATTATAAAATTGAAAGACAAAACCAATATCATGCCGACGATAATCGGTGAGTTGTTTTCGGGAGTAATCGGAGATATCTTCGCCATCAATGATCACTCTTCCAGTATCAGCGGAATCCATTCCACCAAGAATGTTTAAAACAGTGGTTTTTCCAGCCCCAGAGGCTCCAACAATGATGCATACTTCGCCATGTTGAACTTCAAAACTGACACCATCTACGGCGACAATTTCAACTTCGCCCATGGTGTATTTTTTCTTTATATCTTGTATGCTGATTAAACCCATAATCACTCCTCTTTCGCTTTGTTATTGAAGGCTGTTAATGTCTTTTTGAAGTAGATGTCTTTATTCTAACATATGCACACAAAATCTCTACTTTTGAAGCAAAATTATCGCCAGCGGCCCCCGATTACGATATTCTATATCCACATAAATGAACGCATGAATTGACAGTTAAGTTAGTTAATGCTAACATTTTAGTGAATAAAATACTTAGAACAAAAACATAGAAAGAGGTGCAAGTATGAGTAAAGTAGCAGTAGTTTATTGGAGCGGGACTGGAAATACTGAAGAAATGGCAAACTTGGTTGCTGAAGGTGCAAGAAATGCTGGGGCAGATGTTTCCGTATTCACGGCTTCGGAATTTGTGGTCGATAGCGTAGAAGAATATGACGCATTGGCCTTTGGTTGTCCAGCCATGGGATCGGAAGTCTTAGAAGAATGGGAGTTTCAACCAATGTGGGACGAAGCATCAAATTATTTATCAGACAAAAATATTGTCCTATTTGGTTCGTATGACTGGGGAGATGGTGAATGGATGCGCAACTGGCAAGAAGATGCCCAAGATAAAGGGGCCGTTTTGTTAGCTGATCCTGTATTATCTCATTTCAACCCCGAGGGCGAAGTGGTTGTACAGTTAACGCAATTAGGCGAAGAACTCGCAAAATAATGTCTTCATAAAAGAGGAAACAGTAGATTCGTATTGTTTCCTCTTTTCTAAAAAAAACGTCAGAATTTTACTGGCGTTTTACTCACTTCAACATCTGAAATGTGTTGATGGTTATTTTGCTTTTTCGAGTGCGTCTTTAACGGCAGCCATGATCCCATTGGAGGTACCTGTGGCTCCGCTGGTTCCGTCAACATCTGCCGAATTTTTTTCGACGATACGGGCAGGTACTTCTTCTAAAGCGGTCACAACGGCAGGAATGTCGTTTACAGATTCGCTGTGTTCAACGACTTCTACCTTTTCGATGGCTCCGTTGTCATCAATGGTCACTTCAACCGTGATGTCGCCCTTGAAACCGGTGCCTACACCTGTATATGTACCAGCCTTTAGACCTTCATTTGCTGGACTAGACGAACAAGCAATGAGCAGCAGGGCTGCTACTAAAATAGTAAAGATTTTTTTCATATAAATCCCTCCTTTATTTCATTTTAAGAAAAATTTAATAAAATAACAATAAATGTTATCCGAGAACAACTTTTTCATCCATGGAAAAACCTACGCACTTTCGCGTAGGTTGGATGGAGCATTTATTGCTCGAAATGTTCTTTTACTTCTTCAACCTTGTCTTCGACGACCTCTTTGGCGTCTTCAACTTTGTCTTCCACGACGTCTTTTACATCCTCGACTTTCTCTTCGATATCTTCTTTGACGTCTTTTGCTTTTTCTTTAGCTTCTTCACGTTTGGCTTTCATGTCTTCGACTGCTTTTCCGGCTTTTTCACCGAGATCTTTGGATACATCGACGACTTTATCAGCGACATCTTTGGAAACTTCTTTGGTTTTTTCCCAAGCAGCTCCGACTTTTTCATCAAGGTCGGTACGTTCGCGGAAATCTTCTGCTTTTTCCTTGGTGTCTTCCCAGACTTCGCCGGCTTTTTCACCAACGTCTTTGGAAAGGTCCTTTACTTTGTCTACTACACTGGCTAGTGTTTTTTTAAGATCGATCATATTACTTCTCCTCCATCTTTTTGATTTTAATGATGATTTTATTTTAACGAGTTATGGTGTTTTATGCAATTAAAACGAATCGACAATAACGTTGTTTTATTAATAAAAGATGCGGTCAATCACCGAAATGATGATAACTGGTGGAATGGTGTTCTCAATAGAAAAAAAGAAATAAAACCCCCTAATACATATAAAAATCTAGGAATACCTGCTACTTCTCCATATATAGATATAAAAGGGGAAGTAAAAATGATTATACAAGAAGAAATTAAAAAATTAATCGATGACGAAAGTCAATATGGAATTTATCAAGGGATTGAGTTTTATATTCAACATCTTCGACAACATTTGTTATCCTTGCATAAAACCGAAGCAAAACGTCAAACCCTTAGTGGTTTGAATTGGCTGGCGCGTAAACATTTGACCTCCAGCTTAGCCTTTGATTTACGCTTAACGAAAGGGGATATTTGTTTTATCGATTTTGGGAAAGCCTATATTAACGAGGCAGGATATCAGCATTTTGGTTTAATTTTGTCTTTGGTTAATTATAAAGCTTTGGTTGTGCCGATGAGTTCGAATTCAGCGACGATTAGTAAAGCGAGTAATGTCTTGGGTGCGGGACAAGTAAAAAATCATTTATACTATATTGGAAAATTAGATGGGATGAATCGACCCTCGGTTCTTTTCTTAAATGACGCCAAGTATATCAATACCGCAAGGGTGATTGAGGTGATCGCGCATATGGACATTCATTCGACGATGTTTAAAGAAATTGAATCGCGGATTTTATCTCACATAAAACGTTATCCGTATTATAACAGTTACAAAGCGAAAGGTTAGGCTTTCTCAAGGCTTTAAGTTGCCCTTAAAAACAATCGTCAATAAGGTATAATAGACGGGGTGATGTTATGGCGACGTATTGGATTGTTGGTGTATCCGGGGGACCGGACTCCATGGCGCTTTTGGATCAATTACGGATTGAAAAGCGCTCTTTAGTCGTGGTTCATGTGAATTATCATCAACGAGAGAGTGCTCAACGCGACCAAGACCTTGTTGAAAAGTATTGTCAACAATATCAAATACCTTGTGTGGTGTTTGATGGCTCCAATTTAGGGCCGGGTAATTTCCAAGATTTGGCTCGACGTTTTCGCTATGAAGCTTTTCGCGAGGTGTACGTTGCCTATGGTGCACAGCGATTGGTCTTAGGTCACCATTTAGACGATCAATATGAAACAATCTTGTTTGAACTCTTGAGCCAGCGTAAACCTAATTATTTAGGGATGCGAAAATATAGCCGTATCCAAAAAATGTTGGTTTACCGACCGTTATTAGAGACTAGCAAAGAAGAATTGGTGGCTTATTGTCAACAACATCATGTTGAGTATGGAATTGATGAAAGCAATCTCGATCGAACCTATACACGCAATCAAATACGGCAGGTCTTGAAAGATTTTACCCAAGAAGATAAGCAATTGTTATTGGCGTATCGATGCCATTATGGTCGCATCCGTAAACAACAAAATAAAGAGGTCCAAAGGTTTCTACGGACTCAATCCTCGCGCATCGATCTTCAAGCGTATCTATTGCTTGAGGACCGGATTCGGCTACTTGTTTTGAGGGCGTTTTTTAATGACCATCAAATCGATACCCATGAAAGGTCTTTCAGATTCTTTAAAGATTTAGATGATAAAATAAAACGCGGTTCGCATTTTGATCAAATGATCGATGATAACTTGATGCTTCGCTTGGAATATGGTTATATATTTATGGTTGCCACAACCAAAGCATCGTATGAGTATGTTTTAGATAAGGTTGAATATTTTGAAACACCATATTTCAAAGTTCAAGCCACGGGACCAAGTCACTGTGCGTTGACCTTATCTGAATCTGATTTTCCAATTACGATTCGTAGTCCAAAACCAGACGATGAGATTCACATGAGATTTGGACATAAGAAAGTCAACCGATTTTTTATCGATCGGAAAATTGGCAAACACGAACGGCAGCTTTGGCCGGTGGTAGAGAATGCCACAAAAGAGGTCATTTTTGTGACAAATCTGGGCTGTGATATCAATCATTACTCTACAAAACCAAGCCTATATGTGGTAAAATAGCCAAATCTGAAGGAGAGAAATAGATGCATCAAGACATAAAAAAGATTATCGTATCCAGAGAACAAATCCAAGCTCGCGCCAGTGAATTAGCGAGGGAAATTGAAGGAGCCTACCACAATCAAAAAGCGCCAATTTTTATCGCTTTGTTGAAGGGTTCGGTTCCATTTTTAGCGGAACTCATTACGCATATGAATTTAGATATTGAAATCGATTTTATGGATGTTTCCTCCTATGAAGGAACGGAATCTATCGGCGATGTCCGCATAATTAAAGATTTAAATAAATCGATTAAAGGGGAGAATATCCTTTTGGTCGAAGATATTATAGACACTGGTCGAACCGTTCATGAAGTTACAAAACTACTATTTAATAAAGGGGCTTCCAGTGTGAAGACATGTACTTTATTGGATAAACCTTCCCGAAGAGTGGTTGAAGTCCCCGTTGATTTTGTTGGATTTGAGATTGAAAATGAATTTGTTGTGGGCTTCGGACTCGATTTTAATGAAAAATATCGTCAATTACCGTATGTTGGCGTCTTAAAAGATGAGCTGTATCAGTAAAGGAGATTTGAATGAATCCAAAAAGAAATAGATGGTTAAGTTTCATTCCCTACTTGATCGCTATTCTAGTTTTCAGTTATATGTCAACTAGTCTACGTGACGTGGGGGTCCAGACACTTAACTTTGCCGAATTAAAAGAAGTTGTTGAAACCAAGGAAGTCCGAGAAGCAACGGCGGATTCGACCGCATTGGTCTTGGATATCCGTGGGAGTTTTCAAGAGAATGGCGAAACCGTTCAATTTAAAGCGCGGATTCCCCAATCGGAAGCGAATGTTTTATATTTACAAGAAAGCGTTGATGTTTTACAGTGGTCTGATCCGTATCAGGGATCCTTTTTAACAAACTTATTGAGTAATTTTTTACCGACTTTATTATTAATTGGAATGATGGTCTTTATGTTAACCCGCATGCAAGGTGGGAATAAACAAGCCTTTGATTTTTCCAAATCGCCTGCTCAGCTCCAATCGAATGTAAAGGTCAAATTCACCGATGTGGCAGGAGCGGACGAAGAAAAAGAAGAAATGAGCGAGCTCATTGAATATTTAAAGAATCCGAAGAAATTTGAAAAAATGGGTGCTCGAATCCCGAAAGGCATCCTCTTAGTTGGGCCTCCAGGAACGGGTAAAACCTTATTAGCTAAGGCAGTTGCTGGTGAAGCGGATGTTCCATTTTATTCAATTTCAGGTTCAGATTTTGTGGAAATGTTTGTTGGTGTTGGGGCCTCTCGTGTCCGTGACATGTTTAAGAAAGCGAAACAAACAGCTCCAGCTATTATCTTTATCGATGAAATCGATGCGGTTGGCCGTCAACGTGGCGCAGGTTTAGGAGGCGGTCATGACGAACGTGAACAAACTTTGAACCAACTATTAGTTGAAATGGACGGGATTTCTGAGAACTCTGGCGTGTTGATTGTAGCAGCAACCAACCGCGGAGATATCTTAGACCCAGCACTTTTACGCCCTGGTCGTTTTGACCGACAAATTCATGTATCGTTACCAGATCGTAAGGGTCGTGAAGAAATTTTACATGTTCATGCTCGAAACAAGCATTTAGCTGATGATGTTGAACTCGGTAACTTGGCTCAGCGAACTCCGGGCTTCTCCGGGGCGGATTTAGAAAACGTTCTTAACGAAGCGGCTATATTAGCGGTTCGCGAAAGTGACAACCTGATTCGTATGCACCATTTAGACGAGGCGATTGATCGTGTCATGGGTGGTCCAGCGAAAAAGAGTCGCACCTATTCCGAGAAAGAAAAGAAATTGGTGGCCTATCACGAAACTGGACATACGATTATTGGTCTTAAATTAATGTCAGCCCAAGAAGTTCAGAAAGTCACCATTATTCCACGCGGTGAAGCGGGTGGATATAACTTAATGACACCGAAGGAAGAAACCTATTTCCAAACCAAAGCCGAATTAATCGGTATGATTACTGGTTTATTGGGCGGTCGGGTTGCTGAAGAAATTGTCTTTGGCGAAATTTCGACCGGTGCTTATAACGATATTGAACGGGTAACTCAAATTGCTCGTCACATGGTGATGTCCTATGGGATGTCTGATTTGGGAACGATTCAATACGAACAATCCTCGGGGAATGTTTTCTTAGGAAGAGATTATGCTTCGGGTCAAACGTACTCGGCTGAAACGGCCTTTGAGATTGACCGCGAAATCCGCAAAATTGTGGACGAAGCATATGAAAATGCTCGAAAAATTATCTTAGAAAATCGCGACTTGCTCGATACCATCGCGCACGCATTATTAGAATATGAAACGCTAACAAAGGAACAAATTCTCGAATTAGCCGAAGGAAACGGGATGACGATTTCTGGCCAACAAGAAAAAATCTTGGAGGCGAAACAAAATGGTCAACCGGAAAACAACGAATCATCAACACCAGACCATGTGCTGGAGGAAGATGTCCTCTAACCCAATCAAAGCACCTACGGGTGCTTTTCTAAGCGAGGGATACAAATGTCAGATTTATTAGTCAGAGGAATGGCCCATGAAGGTAGGATTCGGGTCATGGGTGTCAATATAACAGAAACGGTGAGAGAAGCGACGGTACGCCACGATTTATATCCAACCGCTGCCGCAGCTTTGGGTCGTTTGATGGGGATTACAGCCATCTTAGCGGGTCAACTTAAAAATGATGACGATATCTTAATTGTCAAAATAATTGGTGATGGACCTTTGGGTAGGATCGTGGTGGATGCCACTAAAGATGGTCATATCAAAGGCTATGTCGATAACCCTCATGTCAATATCATTAACGAAGAAACCAAATCGCTCGATGTTGGCAAAGCGGTAGGGCAGGGACAACTCCATGTGACCCGTAACTTTGGTTTGAAGGATGATTTTACGTCGTCCATCGATTTAGTAAGTGGTGAAATCGGCGATGATTTTGCTCAGTATTTTGTGCAATCTGAACAAATTGGTTCGGCTGTCTCGGTCGGAGTTTTAGTGAATAAAGACGGTAGTATTGCGAGTTCGGGGGCCTTATTGATTCAAATGATGCCCGATGCACAGGAGGCGGATATTTTGATTGCTCAACATGTGGTTGATCATTTAAAACCGATTTCTCAAATTCTTGACGAAGGAATGCCGATTACGGATTTGGTGTCTTCTCTTTTTGAAGACGTACAGATCTTAGAAACTTCGGAAGTTTCCTTTCATTGTGATTGTTCGAAGAGTCAAATGATTCAGTTATTAACGACCTTACCAACCGAAGACTTAGAACAGTTACGAGAAAAAGAAGAAGACATCGAAATGGTTTGTCATTTCTGCAATACGAAATATCAGATTCAAGCAAAAGAAATATTAGCTTTAATTGAAGCGAAACAACATGAAAATCAGAGATCTCAACTTAGCGAATAAAGTAATCGTTGCGCCGATGGCTGGGATTACGAATCTGGCTTTTCGGAAACTGTTGACACGTTATCAACCGGGTTTATATTTTAATGAAATGATTAGTGATATGGCATTAATTTATGATAACCAGCGGACATGGGAAATGACCCATATCCTTGAGAATGAACAACCAATTGCTTTTCAACTTTTTGGAAGCAAGGTCGAAACCATGGTTCAAGCAGCTCAATTGTTGGATCAAAAAACGGATTGTGCCATCATCGATATTAATATGGGTTGTCCAGTTCACAAGATTACCAAACAAGGGGCTGGTAGTGCCTTAATGAAAAGCCCTGAACTTGCTTATGACCTTATGAAAAACGTTGTCCAAGCAGTCAAAAAACCGGTGACGATGAAGATGCGGATTGGCTGGGATCAAGATCATTTGAATGGTGTTGAAATAGCTCAATTAGCTGAAAAAGCCGGTATTGAAACGATTTATGTACACGGTCGCACTCGAGCTCAGATGTATTCAGGAACGAGTAATAATGAAAAAATCAAAGAAATTGTCGACAGTGTTCGTATCCCGGTGGTCGGTAATGGGGATATTCGCAGTGCTGAAGATGCACTAACGATGGTGGAAGAGACGGGATGTGCTGCGGTGATGGTTGGTCGAGCTTTGTTGAATCAACCATGGCTCATTCAGGAAATTAAGGATGGGTTTGATGGTAAAGAAACAGATTTATCGTTATCGATTCCCCAACGCTTAGCCTTTACGTTAGAGCACGCTCAAGAATTAATTAAACAAATGGGAGAACATCATGGGATGCGCCAAATGCGTTCTCATGCGCTTTGGGCGTTTAAAGGTTTGCCCCATTCACACACGATTAAAGCTCAAGTTAACCAGATTGCGAAGTATCAAGATTTAGAATTAATTATTAACGAATATCTCGAAGCGTTCTATAGCCATTAAATACGCAGGGAATATGTGATAAAATGACAAGGATAAAGGAAGAGAAGTAACTATGTACGAAGAACATTTAACCGAACAAGAAGAAGTCAGACGAGAGAAGATGGAGCAATTGCGCGAAAAGGGAATTGATCCTTTTGGCCACAGTTTTAAACGTACCCATTTAACCTCTGATATTGTTGAAAAATACGGTGATAAAGACAAAGAACAACTCGCAGAAATAAACGATCAAGCGATTATTGCGGGTCGGGTAATGACTAAACGCCTCATGGGGAAAGCGGGATTTTTAAACCTACAAGATAGAGACGGACAATTACAGGTTTATGTCCGCAAGGATACCGTTGGTGAAGAGTGGTTTGAATATTTTCAAAACCTCGATTTAGGCGATATCATCGGTGTTGAAGGCGATGTTTTTAGAACGAATCATGGGGAGCTTTCTTTAAAAGCGACCAAGTTGACCCATCTAACGAAAGCGTTAAGGGTATTGCCGGATAAATTCCATGGTTTACAAGATCAGGAAGAGCGGCATCGTCGTCGTTATTTAGACTTGATTGCTAATGCGAAATCACGAGAGATTGCTTTCTTTAGGCCAAGAGTGATTCGGGCGATTCAACATTTTTTTGACGCTAAAGGTTTAGTAGAGGTGGAAACCCCGGTTCTTCAACCAATCTTAGGGGGAGCCGCTGCCCGTCCTTTTGTTACCCATCACAATACTTTAGACATGGATTTCTATTTGAGAATTGCGACAGAACTTCCACTCAAACGTTTAATTGTTGGGGGTATGGAAGGTGTTTATGAAATTGGTCGATTATTTAGAAACGAAGGCATGTCCCCTAAACATAATCCAGAGTTTACGACGGTTGAAGCGTATGTAGCCTATTCGGATATGGAAGGGATGATGGAACTTACGGAAAATCTGATTGAATCCATCGCTTTAGAAACTTTAGGAAAAACGGAAATTGAATATCAAGGCACAACCCTTAATCTTGGTGGTCCGTATCGTCGTGTTCATATGGTTGATTTGATTAAGGAGCATACTGGGATTGATTTCTTTGAAATGGACGATCAACAAGCATTAGCCATGGCAAAAGAAAAAGGACTTGAACTCCAAAAGCACCAAGAAACTTATGGTCACATTGTCAATGAGTTTTTTGAAGTTTACTGTGAAGATAAGATTGTTCAACCGACCTTTGTTTACGGACATCCCCTCGATGTGTCGCCATTAGCTAAAAAGTACCCGCATGATGAACGTTTTACCGAGCGTTTTGAATTGTTTATCAACGGATCGGAGTATTGTAATGCGTTCTCGGAGCTTAACGACCCAATCGATCAACGCGAACGGTTCATGGCTCAACTTGAAGAGAAAGAGCTGGGTAATATAGAAGCTACGGAGATGGATGTGGACTATGTTGAAGCTCTTGAATATGGTTTACCTCCTACAGGTGGCATGGGTTTGGGTATCGACCGTCTTGTTATGCTTCTAACCGATAGCGCCAATATCCGGGAAGTTATTCTATTCCCCCATATGAGAAATAGATAGGTAATAATTGAATATTTTAATCAAAGAGGTTAGCGATAATCTCTTTTTAATTGTTCAATTTATTGTTAGCTCGTATACAAGTTATTATTAATTTTGAAAGAATAAGCTATTCTCAAATCCACATTCCGAAAGTTTTTAGACTCCAATAGAAAAACTTATTAAAATCTAAAGTTCTTAGACTCCGATAGAAAGAAATATGACATAATGATACTAACAAGGGGTTGTTTTATGTTAAAAAGGGATAAATATTAAAAAAAATTAATTCAATATAAGGATACAGAGTTTATAAAAGTAATTACAGGCGTACGTAGATTCGGAAAATCAACATGCTATTCCTATTTAGAAACTACCTAAATAGTGAAGGCATAAACAATGTATTGTTTTTAAATTTTGAACATCCAGGCACTTTTAAGATGCAAGATTATGAGTCTCTTTATGAATACATAAAGTCTAACGTTTCAAAAGAGGAAAAAGTATATTTTCTATTTGATGAAATTCAGGAAGTAAAGGATTGGCAAAAACTTGTTAATGGACTCAGAATTGCTTATGATTGTGACATTTACATTACAGGGTCAAATGCCACACTACTCTCTGGAGAATTAGCTACATATTTAACGGGTAGATATGTAGAAATAAAGATATATCCTTTCGGATTTTCTGAAATAATTGAGTTTAAAGAGCTTGATTCAGGAAAAGAAATTCAACTAGCGTTTAACGAATATTTAAAATTCGGTGGTTTTCCATCCGTAGTAAAATTAGATGATGATTTGTTAAAACAGGAAGTGTTAAAGGGTATTTATGATAGTGTAATTTTAAAAGATGTAACACTTAGATCTAACATAGAAAATGTTGATTTGCTTTTAAGAATATCACTATTTTTAATGGATAATATAGGTAATCCTACTTCTATCAATAATGTTGCTAACTATATTAGAAATCAAGGATATAAAACAAGTAATGAAAGAGTAGACTCTTATTTAAAATTATTAGAAGAAGCTTTTATATTTTATAAAGCTCAACGATATGACATAAGAGGGAAGGAAAGATTAAAGACCTTAGGGAAATATTATGTAGTTGATTTAGGCCTTAGAAATGCAATGCTTCAAAGAACAACAACGAATAGAGGATCACAATTAGAGAATCTGGTTTATTTAAAATTGATTAATTACGGTTACAATGTTTTTGTGGGTAAATATGATCGATATGAAATAGATTTTGTGTGTTTCAAAGAAGACAAAACTAAATATATTCAAGTTGCTTATGAACTGCCAAAAAACGATGAAAGGGAATCCAGAAATTTACTTTTAATAAAAGATAACTATGAAAAAATAATTGTTACTATGAACTATCTTGATGTAGGAGTAATCGATGGTATTAACGTAGTGCATATCATTGATTTCTTACGAGAAGCAAATTAAGAAGTGACCTAATGTACTCAGAAGACAATATATGACTATATTTATTTATGCGCATTTATTCCTGAAAAAAATCTTAGCTGATTTTCAAGATTATTTATCAATGAATATTTTAATGAATTGTAGAAAATTTAGTTTTTCTAAATCTGGTCTTGGTTGCGTGGATGTCAAGTCCAGAATCTTGTGTAAAATAGTCATGAGTTAGCATTACTCCTTTACATACTGAGCCAATCAATGGTTTCAGGTGTGTATCGGATGTATTGTCGTTGATTTGAGCTCCAGTCTTCGTGGATATCAATTAAAAGTGTTCCTATTAATCTAATCGCAGAGTCATTGTTTGGAAAGATTCGAATAACTTTTTCTCTACGACGGATTTCTTCATTGACACGCTCTAGCATATTAGTACTTTTCAATCGTGAATAACTTGTTTCCTCAATCATACAATACTGGAATGCATCTTCGAATCCTTCTTCAAGTGTTTGAATAGCGGAGGGATAAACCGAAGCGTATTTTTCAACTAATAAGTTCTTATATTCTCTAGCTGCACTACCATGAGTTATTTTAAACAATGCTTTTATTTCATTTCTAATCTCTGTAGTATTTTTCTTTGATAATCGATCAAGAATATTTCTTGTGAAATGGACCTGACATCTCTGCCAACTTGCTCCGACAAAACACTGCTTGATTGCTTCAACTTCTCCTTTATGAGCATCAGAAATGACAAGTTTAACACCTTTTAAGCCTCTTTCTATTAGCTTTTCATACAGTGTTTTCCAACTTTCCAAACTTTCTGTTTCGTGTAAGCTAAACCCCAACACATTTCTGTGGCCTTTTTCATTTATCCCTAAGACAATGTGAAATGCTTTGGAGAGAACTCGTTTGTTCTCTCGAACTTTTATGTAGATCACATCGCTCATTAAGAAGGGGTAGAGACAATCAAATCGATAAGATAGAAATGCTTCAACAACTTCATCTAATTCTTTGGTGAGTGAACTGACGAATGATTTTGAAATCGCCTTCCCACATAATTCTTCAACAATTCTTGAAACCTTTCGAGTAGAAACACCTTGAACATACATCTCTAACATCGCACTTAATAGGGCCTTTTCATTTCTTTGATAACGTTGAAATAAATCCGGTGAAAACAGACCGTCCCTGGTTCTTGGTACTAACAACTCTAATGTTCCTATGCGTGTTGTAAAGTCTCGTTCATAATATCCATTGCGGTGACTCACTCTCTCACTATTCCTAACGTATTCTCCAACCCCTATGTAATCATCTCTTTGTTTTTCCATTAACTGATTAAATATCGTAGTTAATAGTTGTTTTGAAAGTTCATCTGCTCCGGATTGTTCGATAATGCCTTGTACATCTTCAAAATCTAAAGTAAAATTGATTTGTGCCATAGCGTTCTCCTTTATGATTGTTGTTTGTTCACTAACATCATAACAGAGCCTATGGCCCTTTTACTTTTACACAATTATATGGACTTTATCTTGCGTGGATCTCGCGATAAAAGCGCACGATTAGAATTTTATAGTAATATTCAAATAAACGCTGAGCCTAACCAATCTAATATTATGTGATAATAAATGGAGTAAAAATACATGAAGCGGTTCTTCTTGTAAAGTGCATTTCATTAATTTCGTTTTTAAAAAGGGGCACAAAAATTATCGTTGCATTTACGTCTCATGTATGGAACGATTTACTTTACTTGGTGCTTCATATTATTATTTTACTTAAATATGCTGAGTTACAAAAAATGCAACGCAGCCGACTTACTTCTCATCAAGCGTAATCAAATAAATAATAACTAACATTTAACATTTTTCGCATGCTTGGTTAGCCGCCTTTTCTTCCAAAGACGGGTAAATTTCTTCGCCATCAATTATTTAATAAATTGTATAAATAATTGATAGTCAAACAAGTTGGAGTAAGCCTTGTACCAACGGGCGTTAAAAGTGTGTATTTAAAATAATACAGGGATATGAGGGACATTGAAGAACATCTTGCTTAAACAGCTTTATATTCATGATTTACTTCTGAATTTAGTATACGAAAAAAGGTCTTCTGTTTTGAAGACCTCAAATATATCATGAAACTCTATAACTTGATTTAGCTAATTCACTCTCTTAACGAAATCAATGAAAGCTTTGGCTGTTTGAACAACAAAACCTTCCGTGACTGGATCTAAGTTTAGATTGCCGTTTTCATCAACTGCCGTGTGAACCGCTGAAATAGTCGCTCTAGGTTGTGGCATGACTGGAACATTCATAAAGGATAAGTAAGAACGTAAGTCTTCTTGAGCTGTGATGGTTCCACTAACACCCATGGTGGCTCCCATGATACCAACTGGTTTATCTACCAATACTTTTTCCATGGTTTCAAAACTAACAGGACGACTAATCCAATCCACGACATTCTTTAACACACCAGGAATGCCTTGATTGTATTCTGGAACAAAGAAGAAGACACCGTCGGCGTCCTTTATTGCTTGTCTTAATTCTGCGACTGCAGGTGGTGTTGGGAATTCATAATCTTGATTAAATAAAGGAACATCACTATAGTCCCAATCAATAAGCTCCGCTGTGTCTCCCATCGTTTCCTTTACAAAATGTAATAGTTTACGATTATATGAGTCTTTACGTAGACTACCAACGACACCAATAATTTTCATATATTGACCTCCAAATTTCAGTACCAACCTATTATAGGGATACTCTTCGATGGTTTCAACGAAAGGGCTCAAGACCAAAAGAAGTCCTAAGAAAATGCTTCGAAGGACACATTTATTCTATTAGAAAGCTCCATGCCGACTAAAGTATAATCTAAAATGTTCTAGAAAATTAATGTGTAGACTCTGAATTTTTATTGTTAAGAATTGTTAAAAATGAACAGATAGCAAAGATAATTATGATACTATTAATCGGTATGAGGGGTTTTTGTTGTGCTAAAACGTTTAGTTAAGAATGATATTCAACGAAGCAAAATTCTATCGTTTACAATCCTCTTTTTTGTGCTGTTCACTTCCTTTTTTCAACCTTATCCTTTTCGATGACATCAAGCTTGCTGATGTCCATAGACCAAATGATGTTCACCGCAAAAACGCCACATTTGCTTTACATGCATACGGGTGAACTCAATGTCGAACGAATCAGAAATCAAATGGATAAATATACAATATAATTAAAATAGGCTCAAGTCGATTCGTCGGTGTCGACTGAATCTAATATTTCTAACACAGCACTTAAAATGTTATAGTTAATAGTGAACGAAGTCACGCATAGGCTGAAAAGTAAGTGATCTTTGTTTAACAATTAAGAAAGTGATTAGGTTTATGATATGAGTTTAACCGATACCATTACCGCCATCAGTACCGCTACCGGTACGGGCGCCATCTCCATTGTTCGCCTGAGCGGACCGGATGCTGTGGAGATTGCCAATAAAGGCGCATCCATCAATTTACATGAACAAAGAAGTCATTCCATCCGTTATAGTAAGTGGCTGGATCCTTTAACTCAAGAAATCATTGACGAAGTGATGATCTCTGTTTTCCGCGCACCCAAAACCTATACGCGAGAAGATATCGTGGAAATTAATTGTCATGGGGGACCCGTCGTCACCCGCCAAATCTTGCAGACATTATTAGTCTTAGGTGCTCGCCTAGCCCAACCGGGAGAATTTACCCAACGAGCCTATCTCAATGGCCGCATTGACTTAACACAAGCCGAAGCAACCATGGATTTAATTGAGGCCAACAGTACGCTGGCTACTAAAGCTGCTATTAATGCGGTTAGTGGAAGCGTCTCAAAAATGTTAAATCCACTACTAAATAAAATGATGGAAATCATTACCCATATTGAAGTCAACATTGACTACCCAGAATATGATGACGTTATCGAAATGACCCAAGAGATGTTGTTACCAAAAGCTCATGAAGTAAAAGCAGATTTAATCAAAATACTAGAACAAGCCGAAACTGGTCGCCAAATCAAAGAAGGGGTCAAATCCGTTATTTTAGGTAAACCCAATGTAGGAAAATCCTCACTTTTGAATGCTTTATTAGATGAAGACAAAGCCATTGTAACCGACATTGCCGGCACAACCCGAGACTTGGTGGAAGGGTGGGTCCGACTACAGTCCATTACGTTACATTTAATTGATACCGCGGGTATTCGCTTAACTCAAGATACGATTGAGCAAATCGGTATTGATAAAAGCTTTCAAGCACTAGAACAAGCGGAATTAGTTCTCGTTTTACTTGATGGATCAAATCCACTAACAGAAGAAGATCATTTAATCTTACAACGAACCGAAGGAACCAACCGCATCGTCGTGACCAATAAAGAAGACATCTTAGTTCATCAACATAGCGAGATTGTTATCTCCGCTCAAGAGGGACGTATTCAACCCCTGCTGGATGAAATCAACCACCGTTACCAAGATAGTATGAAACTCATTAGAGAACCACTCCTAGGTAACCAACGACAAGTCGCCCATATGCAACAATCGCTGCTGCATCTAAACCATGCGTTGGAACAAGCCGAGATGGGCATCGAACTGGATTTAGTCAATGAAGATCTCGTGCGCAGTTATCAACAACTCCACGAAATATTAGCTCCAGCGGGATCGGTGGATCTCGTTTCCGAAATCTTTTCAAGATTTTGTTTAGGTAAATAATATGGAAAAAATTGTTTGGATTGATTCACACACGCATATGAATGACGAAGTTTTCGTTGAAAATATGGAACAACATGTGGCCTTAATGAAAGAAAACGACGTGATACGAGCGAATTTAATATCCTATGATCAAGCAGGGTTAGAACAGGCATTCTATCTCCAAGAAACTTATGGCGATCTTTTTGATCATTCTGTGGGGGTCCACCCCCAATCACTGCCAGAAATGGATGTAGATCAACGGACTCAACACTTAAGTTATTTAAGAGATCCGCGAGTGATTGCGGTTGGTGAAATCGGTTTAGATTATCACTGGTACCCAGAACACAAAGATCTTCAAAAAGAAATCTTTATTCAACAAATTGAATTAGCTAATATACACAAAAAACCAATCATGGTTCATTCCCGAGAAGCCATGAAAGATACCTACGATATTCTTAAACAACACCGTCCTGAGTATGGTTGCATCATGCATTGTTTTAGCGGTTCGGTGGAAATGGCTTTAGAGTTTGTGAAGCTTGGTTTTTACATTTCATTAGCTGGGGTCATTACCTTTAAGAATGCGCGAGTTCCTGTCGAAGTAGCGAAAGCCGTTCCTTTAGATTCACTCTTAATCGAAACGGATGCGCCATATTTAACACCAGTTCCTTTTCGGGGCAAACAAAATCAAACAGCCTACACGAAATATGTTGGGGAAAAATTAGCTGAAATCAAGGGCTTATCCACTCTCGAACTGTCTCGACAATTATATAATAATTACATGAAACTAACCCAAAGAATCCAGAAAGCAGGGAAAGCATGAACGCCAAAAGACCCTACAAAGACACGACCCTTAAAGTGTATTTAGTCTTAAGATTATTAGTTATTTTTGTGACCCTACACAACATTTATCTTAAACAATGGAGTAATGTCTTTTTGAGTTTGTTAACGCTCTTTTTGTTGTTGCTTCCATCCATTATTGCTCGTCAACTTCAAATAAAACTTCCGACGACCTTGGAAGTCGTGGTATTAATCTTTATTTTTGCGGCGGAGATTTTGGGCTCTTTGAGCAATTTCTATGGCCGTCTCTCCCATTGGGATACGATGCTTCATACCTTAACCGGGTTTATTGCGACGGGAATTGGATTTGCGATTATTGATATCTTAAATCGACGAGACGATCTCATGTTCAAATTATCACCGAAATTTGTGGCTGTGGTTGGTTTTTGTTTTTCAATGACGGTGGGGGTCATGTGGGAATTTGGTGAATTTTTTATGGATCGCCATTTTGTGATGGATGGTCAAAAAGACACGCTTATTCACACCATCAAATCGGTACATCTGACCAAACCAGTGGGTTCTCAAATGGATGTGATTGAAAACATCATCGAAACGCATATAATTTATATTAATGAACAAGGACAAGAAGAGGTCTTTGTGGTCAACGACGGTTATTTAGACATCGGTTTAAACGACACGATGAAAGATCTCCTTGTTAACATGGTTGGTTCCGTTATTTTCTCTTTCTTTGGCTGGTTTTATTTAGAGAATCGGGATAAGTACCGATTTGCGGGTCGATTTATCCCCCGTATTTTAAATGGTGATGAAGATATCAGCGATTAAAAAACCCTATGAGCGTTTCATAGGGTTCGTCTTTTTTATTTTTTCTTTTTCTTTTTTGTTTGTTTGCGCTGGTCGAGCACCTTCTCTAAATGTAATCCAACATGTTGGATAAAATGTTCTAATACTTTAATCCGTGCGGCTTTTTTGTCTTGACCCGAAATAAGAATCCATGGCGCATAATCTGTGGATGTCCGACTAACCATGTCGTTCATCTTGTCTTCATATTCTTCGAATTTTTCACGGTTACGCCAATCTTCATCGGTGATTTTATAGGTTTTCATTGGGTCTTCCTGGCGTTGTTTGAAACGGGCGAGCTGTTCTTCTTTGTCAATGATGATCAAATATTTGAAGACAAACAAACCATCATGAATAAGGGATTTCTCAAAGCCGTTGATTTCTTCGTAAGCCTGATCGGTCCGATGTTCTGGCGTTAGATGCTCAATTTTCTCAACCATGAGTCGGCCATACCATGAACGATCATAAATGGTGATGTGACCGGCTGTTGGTAGGGTTTTGTAAAAGCGCCAAAGATAATGGAAACCAATTTCTTCTTTGGTTGGAGCAGCGGTAGTAGAGACATTAAAGAGTCGGGGATCCATTCGTCGAGTTAAGCGTTTGATAGCGCCGCCTTTACCGGCCGCATCGGTTCCTTCAAAAACGACGACTCCCGACACTTTGTGTTCGTATAAGGCGTACAACATATCCATGGCTTGATGTTGTAAACTTCTAATGATGCGGTCGTATTCGTCTTCAGAAATTGATTCCGATAAGTCGATGGTATCTAGTGGACGATCGTTGACAGGTTCCAAATGAACCACAGGTGGTTCTTTGGGGATCAATGCAACCGACATGGCTTCTAAGGCTTTTTTCAAAACCATTCGACCAGCATTCTTTTCATCGTCAGAGACAATAATCTGCCAAGGAGACGCTTCAATTTGTGAACGTGCTAAAACGCGTTCGAAATGCTTGAGATATTTGTCATAACGTTTGAGTTGAGCTAAATCCTTTTCATCAACGAAGACATGGCGGAAAGGATAGTTGCGAAGCTCATCAACCCGTTCTTTCATTTTTTCTTTGCTTTGAACGACAAAGAACTTCAAGAAAACTATTTCATCGTTAATCATGAGTTGTTCAAAATAGCGAATATCCTCTAAGTAGAACTCGAGCTCTTCATCACTCATTTTTCGATTCATTAACAGTTCATGATAATATGAACGGTCTAATACAATGATTTGACCTCGTCGTGGATATTGCCCCATATACTGACGTAAATAGGGATAGGTAGTATCCGCTTCCGAAGTAGTTGAAAAACTATTCACCTCATAATAGCGGGGGTCGAGTTCTTTCACTAAATCTTTAATAAGCGCGCTACGTCCCGACGACTCGAAGCCATCCATGATGATGAGGATGGGTTTACCAAGTTCTTGGAGTTGGCGATGAACATAGGCCAATTGTTCGCCCATGTCCGAACGTTTGTCGTGAATTTTCTCGATGGTGTCTTTAGCTTCAATAATTTGATGTAACATAGGGATTTCTCCTTCATTAATTATGTTTATTATGCCTTAATGTGATTGTTATTAAAAAGTGTTTAGAAGTTATCGAAGCGATCGTCTGTCATGATGCGCTCAAAGTCTTTAAAACGGGTTCCTTGATAGGTTAAATAACCGAGATCGTCAACCGAAATCAAACCATAGAGTTTGTGTTTTATCCGAAATTCTTGTCGTGATCCATTACTGAACTCAAAAGTGATGTAATAACTATAACTCGTGCTCACCATACCATGGCCTTGAGTTCCAGTTTGATGAGAATGGGTATGGGCAGCGAATCGTTTATCTTTTACTTTAGCTTTTTCTCGTAAAACTGGTTGTTGATTATTCGCATGCCATTGGCTGATTCCTTTAATAATCTGATATAAAATTATTCCAAAGAAAAAGACAAAAAAGAAAAAAATAAAGAGAGGAATGATTTGGAACATCGCCAATAACAGTTTAGAATAGTACATAGAATTGCTCCTTTTGTTACTATAATCCTAACATAATTTGTCTAAAAATAATCAATAGATGTCGACCGAGAGAATGAAGATATCTTTGGTATAATAAAAGCAAATATACAGCAGAAAGGATCATCCGATGAAAACAGATTTACAAATTGCTCAAGAAGCAAAGTTACAACCCATTAGTGAAATTGCCAAGAAAGCGCAAATCGATCAAAAATATCTAGAACAATATGGAACCAATAAAGCCAAAGTCTCGCTGGATTACTTAAAAGATAATACGAATAAGCCAGGGAAACTAGTCTTAGTCACCGCCATTAATCCAACTAAAGCGGGAGAAGGGAAAAGCACCACCACCGTTGGCTTAGTCGATGGTTTAAATCAAATTGGCGTTCGTGCTATTGGGGCATTACGGGAACCAAGTATGGGTCCAGTTTTTGGCATGAAAGGGGGCGCTGCCGGAGGCGGATATGCCCAAGTTGTACCGATGGAAGACATCAACCTCCACTTTACCGGAGATATGCATGCGATTACTTCTGCCAATAATCTCATTAGCGCGGCCATCGACAACCACATTTTCCAAGGTAATGAGTTATCCTTTGATTTAAACCGCGTGGAATTCAAACGTTGTTTGGATATGAATGATCGCGCCTTGCGTACCCTCGAGCTTCGAATTCGTAGAAATCAATCTCGCAAAGAAAGCTTCAATATCACGGTGGCTTCGGAAATCATGGCCATTTTGTGTTTAGCCAGGGACATGGAAGATCTTAAGAAACGTTTAGGACGCATTGTCTTAGGTTATAGTACAAATAATGAACCGATCTTTTTAGAACAATTAGAAATAGTTGGTGCAGTCGCCTTAATTTTAAGGGATGCGATGAAGCCAAACCTCGTTCAAACCTTGGAAAACAACCCCGTGTTCATTCATGGTGGACCATTCGCAAATATTGCTCATGGCTGTAACTCGGTCTTAGCGACTAAAATGGCACTTCAAGCTGGCGAGGTTGTGATTACAGAAGCTGGATTTGGAGCCGATTTAGGCGCAGAAAAGTTTTTAGATATAAAATGTCGTCTCCACGATTTGAAACCACAAGCGGTCGTCATTGTCGCCACAATTCGAGCGTTAAAACTACATGGCGGTGTTGAGTTTGAAGATTTAGATCACGAAAATGTGGAAGCACTTTTAGAAGGTTCTAAAAATTTGGCCAAACATATCGAAACCATTAAAGCCTTTAATTTACCAGCAGTCGTTGCTTTAAATGTCTTTGCGAAAGATACCCCAGCGGAAATCGAAGCACTCAGTCAATGGTGTGAACATCAAGGTGTTCAGCTTTCCTTATCGGAAGTCTGGGAAAAAGGTGGGGCAGGGGCGATTGATTTGGCGAAACAACTCATGAACGTGCTCCAACAAGAAAGCACCCTCCACCCGATTTATGCTTTAGAAGATACGTTTGAAACCAAACTACAAAAAATAGTTCAAACCGTCTATGGCGGAAAAGAGGCCATTTTAACCCCGGAGGCCCAAAATCAATTAGAAAATTATCGTGCAATGGGCTTGGATCATTTGCCAATCTGTATGGCGAAAACCCAATACTCCCTTTCCGATGATGAGAAAAAACGGGGACGCCCAGAAGATTTTACTATAACAATACGAGAAATCCGTCTCTCCAATGGCGCTGGTTTTCTTGTTTGTTTAACTGGAAAAGTCATGACCATGCCAGGTCTACCAAAAGTGCCAGCGGCCACAAAGATGGATGTCTTAGCGGATGGTAGCGGTGTTGGATTATTTTAATGAAAAGTAAGGATTTAGTTTTACAAGCGCTGTTGGCGAGTATTTATGTGGTATTAACCCTCATTAGTAGTCCGTTGGCTTATGGTCCGGTTCAATTTCGCATTGCGGAGACATTGTTGATTTTAGTGCTCATTCATCCCAAACATAGCGTCGGGATTTTAATTGGTACCTTGATTGCGAATGTTCTAGGTTCGCCCTATGCCCTAGACTGGCTGGTCGGTACAGGTGCTTCTGCGCTCGCGATTTTTTTCATGATTATCTTACGGAAGTATCGTCATCTGGCGCTCTGGATGCCGACCTTAGTGAATGGACCGGTAATTGGATGGTTGATTTGGTTCACTACCGAAGGAACGGTACCTTTTTGGCCTTCCGCTTTTTCGGTGGCTTTTGGAGAATGGGTGGTCACCTATGTTCTAGGTCTATTGTTATGGAAGCCGTTAACCAATAACCGCGCACTCATGGAGGTCCTTGACGCATGAAGAAAACTTTAAAACCCGCATCGAAAATGATGGTCATGATGTTGGGGTTTGTTTTAATTGCTTTAGGAATTGCGCTCTTTTTTATGTCAAATATTGGTTCAAATCCGATGACGACTTTGGTCGAAGGATTGACCTCTAAGTTGCCTTGGTCTTTTGGAACCGTTAATATGCTCGCTAGCTTTGTGCTGTTAGTTCTTTCCTACTGGTCTTCAAAACGCTTTTTAGGAATTGGAACTATTTTGAATATGGTTGTCATTGGATATTTAGTGGACGTTTGGACATGGGTTTTTAAAGGGCATGTGGTCCTAGGCCCCTTGTGGATCCAACTGCTTCTAAGTGTGGTGGGAACCCTCATCTTAGCGTTTGGGGTCGCGCTTTATATGTACGTGGATATGGGTTTTGGTCCATATGAAATGTTTATGGAAATGGTGTCTGAATTGACCGGATGGTCCTTAGCAACCTCAAGAACGATTCAAGAAATTAGTGTGTTGGTGGTGGGGATTCTAATTGGTGGTCGGTTTGGTTTGGGGACGATTATTAATGCCCTTGTGACCGGTTATGTACTGGCTTTTTTCTATAAAAAAGTCAAGATTTGGTTTGAAGGGGAACATTAAGATGAACGCCTATATCGTGGGGGATACCCATGGAACTCTTGATTTAGATAAATTGAGTTTAGAAAATATCCAACGATTAAACATCCAAGCACAAGATGTCTTCATCCATTTGGGTGATATTGGTATTCCTGGTTTTGGCGTGGATTCAAGTGCGTTGCTGGATTATTATCAAAACTTGCCTTTTCAAGTCGTCATCAACTTGGGAAATCATGAAAACTACGATTGGGTGAAAGCTTCACCAATAACAGAAAAATTTGGTGCCAAAGGCTATGCGTTAGCTGAAAATCTCTTTGCTCCATTATGTGGTGAAATAGCTCGTATTGGTTCCAAGACGTTTTGGTTTTATCCTGGGGGCTTCAGCTTGGATTATCAACGCCGTCGTTGGGGAGTCGATATCTTTGTCGACGAATTACCCAGCAAGGAAAGCAGTGACAATGCCCTTAAAAATTTAAAAAGTCATGGCCAAGTGGATGTTGTGATTTCTCATGATGGACCGCGGCAGTTTGTCATGGAACATTTCGGTTTTCCAATCGCTGCTCAGCCCGCAGACTATACCCGCTTAAGTCAGACCACGGTTGACCGCATCCATCCAGCTTTTGCTTTGGATGAAGTGTATCGACATGAAAAGCCTTTATATCGTCGTTGGTTTTTTGGTCACCATCACCGTGATTTTTGTGATCAGCGTGTTTGTGCCGTTTTCAATACGATCCACCGCTTAGATTTAAAAAGGGATTTAATATGAAACGCACACTTTCTGAAATTATTGTCGTTGAAGGAAAAAACGATGTCAATAAAGTATTGTCTTGTGTCCAGGCCGATGTTTTAGCAACCTCGGGGACCCATATGTCTGCTGGCTTTCTTGAACATTTAAAACAGCTTGCCCAGCAGCGAACCATCGTGGTGATGACTGACGACGACTACCCAGGTCGATGGATTCGTAGTAAAATAGAAGCGACCATTGGTCCCGTCCAACATGCGTATGTTTTTGCTTCAGAGAGCCGTCAACAACATAAAGTGGGAATTGAACATGCGAGTTGCGAGGCCATCCTTGAAGCGCTAGATTCAGTCGTCCGCTATGAAATCCAAGAGAATTCACTCTCATATCAAGATTTTTATGATTTAAAACTCCAAGGATTTCCCGACAGCCAAAAGCGTCGTATCCATCTTTGTCAAAAGATGCGCTTACCAAAGATGAATGCCAAGCGTTTATTTAAATCACTAAATCAATTAGGCTACAAGAAAGAGGAGGTTTTGAAATATGTTGACGATAGCGAATAAACAAGTCACCAAAGATTTGTTAGAAAAATACAACCTCCAAGCGAAAAAAAAATTAGGTCAAAACTTTATCATTGACCCTTCCGTCGTTCGAACGATTGCTCAAAAAAGTTTGACAACTATGGAGTCAACGGTAGTGGAAATTGGCCCTGGTTTAGGGGCCCTTACCCAATTTCTAGCCCCCTTATCCAAACGGGTCCTCGCTGTTGAAATTGATGAGGATATGGTTGAAGTGTTGTCCACGGAATTAGCATCCTTAACGAATGTGGACATTATTCATGAAGATTTTCTAAAATGGGATCTTTCCGTTTTAGGTAATCAAGAAGTCATTGTGGTGGCGAATGTTCCCTATTACATCACCACGCCAATTATTTTTAAGTGGATAGAATCGGATGTGCGGGTTTCTTCCATGACCTTGATGATGCAAAAGGAACTGGCTCATCGTCTTGTGGCGGACATCAACACGAAGGATTATAATGCCTTATCGCTGATGATTCAATATTTGTTTGACGTTAAAACGATTATGAATATCCCCAAACAATGCTTCTTGCCGATACCGAAGGTCGATAGTTCGGTGATTCAGTTTGTGTCAAAAAATGACCCTCAAGTAGCGAATCAGTCTCATTTTTTTGAATTTTTGAAACAATCGTTTCAAATGAAACGCAAAACATTAATGAACAACTTGAAAACAACCGTTGATCGAGATCAACTTCTATCCATCTTGGATGCGCTTAATATCAGTCCAGATGTTCGCGCGGAAGCCGTATCTTTAGATCAATTTATAGAAATCTACCGGAGGTTATATGAGTGAACGAATAAGAGCTTATGGAAAAATAAATTTAGGGTTACAAGTCGTGCGTAAACGACCCGATGGCTACCACGATTTACGGATGGTGATGGTTCCCATCGATCTTTTTGATTCGATTCATGTCGCCCCCTATGAAAAACTCATCATCCAGTCGGATAAGTGGTATTTACCTAATGACGATCGGAACACGGTGTACAAAGCCATTCGTTTGATGCAAGAAAACTATGGCATTACTCAAAACTATGCGGTTCGGATCATAAAGAACATTCCGACCCAGGCTGGTTTAGCTGGTGGAAGTACCGATGCGGCAGCGATGATAAATTATTTGAACATGAAACATCAGTTAAATCTGAGTCAACAAGAATTGATTGATATAGGGGTTCAGGTTGGCGCAGACGTTCCTTTTTGCTTGTTTAAAAGACCAGCATTGGTTGAAGGGATTGGTGAACGTTTAACCTTTTTAAAAGGAGATTTTGATTTTTATCTCTTTATTATGAAACCGAAGATGGGCGTTAGCACGGGCGGTTTATTTAAATCCTTAAAAGTTAAACCTCAAAGTAATGACCGTTTCGAAAACTTGGTTCAAAGTATTGAAACAAATCATTATGAGGGCATTCAACAAAACTTGATGAATGATTTACTCGAGCGAGCAACAGAAATCCAACCAGAGATTCAATTATTAATTGATGAACTTTTGGCTTTCGGTTTTGATAATGCTTCGATGACGGGATCGGGATCGGTGGTCTTTGGTATTACCCGTTGTGAAGAACTATGCAATCGAGCGGTTCAAGCCTTCTATTTGAAGGTTCCTTTTGTTAAAAAATGCAAAGTCGTTAGGGACTTTTCTCAAAATAAGGTACAATAAACTCGGAAAGGATGATTATATGAAATATGCGATAGTATTAGCTGCTGGCCAAGGCACAAGAATGAAGTCCGAAACTCCAAAAGTGATGCATTCCTTAGTCGATAAACCAATGCTAGAACACATCATCGAAAACTTAGAAAAGATAGAAGTAGACGAAAGCCATGTCGTCGTAGGCTATCAAAAAGAACAAATCAAAGAGTACTTTCAAAATCGGGTCCAATTCCATGACCAAGACGAACTATTGGGGACAGGTCATGCGGTGATGCAGGTCCAAGAACTCCAAGATAAAGAAGGCAGTACCATTTTGTTATATGGCGATTGCCCGCTGGTTCAACCAGAAACCATGGAATCCCTCTTTCAAGAAGTTGAAAGCGTCGACATGGTCGTGCTGACCGCAGACCTCAAAGATCCCGGTGAATACGGCCGAGTGGTCCGTGACAATCAAGGGAAGGTCATCCGCATAGTGGAATACCGCGATGCCTCAGATAATGAAAAGAAAATCCGTGAAATTAATACAGGAATTTACTGCTTTAACAACAAGAGTTTATTTAAGTATTTAAACGAATTATCAAGCGATAATTCTCAAAACGAATATTACATAACCGACTTAGTTGGAATATTTGCGAAACAAAACCTTGAAATTAAAGCCATAAAAGTAAGCGATATTAACGAAGTCATGGGGATTAACTCACGGGTTCAACTAGCGCAAGCTGAAAAATGGCTACGCCAACACATCAACTGTCATTGGATGGAACAAGGAGTCACCCTGATTGATCCAAACAACACGTACATCTCAACCGATACGACCATTGGTCAAGATACTATTATCTATCCAGGAACGTATTTAAAAGGAAAAAACCAAATTGGTCAACGCGTGGAGATTCGGGGCAACACCTGGTTGGAAAATGCCGAAATTGGCGATAATACCATCATTGAAGCCTCAAAAATTATTGATTCGAAAGTGTCTCATGATGTTAAAGTGGGTCCGTATGCACACTTGCGTAATGGGACCATCATCGAAGCCTATAATCGCATTGGGAACTTTGTTGAAGTGAAGAAATCGACTTTCCATGAAGATGCTCGCTGTGCACATCTATCCTATATCGGGGATACCACCGTTGGTAAGAAAGTGAATATCGGAGCTGGGGTTGTTACCGTGAACTTCGATGGTTTTAATAAACATCATACTGAAATTAAAGAAGGAGCTTTTATTGGTTCGAATGTAAACTTAATCGCTCCGATTACCGTTGGTAAAGAAGCCGTTGTGGCGGCTGGTTCAACCATTAGAAAAGATGTCGCTGATGGCGCACTTGTTATTGAAAGGGCAATGGAAACCACCAAGGAAGGTTATGGTTGGAAGTACTTAGCAAAGAAACATGAAAAGGAGTAGGGCAATGGAAGATGTTATCGTTTTTGGCTTAAGTCGCTCACTAAATTTAACAAAAGAAATTTGTGAACACCTTCAAATACGACAAGGAAACATAAATGTCACCCATTTTGCGGATGGGGAAATCTTAGTAGAACCCATTGATTCGGTTCGGGGGAAAAAGGTATTCCTCATTCAATCGACTTCTAAACCTGTGTCGGATGCGTATATGGAAGTTCTCATTGCGTTGGATGCTTGTAAACGAGCATCAGCAGATGAAGTCACCGTGGTCATGCCCTACTATGGCTACGCTCGTCAAGACCGTAAAGCACGGGCTCGTCAACCGATTACTGCCAAGTTGATGGCCGATTTATTACAAAGTGCTGGAGCTGATCGGGTTGTTACAGTGGATTTACACGCACCACAAATTCAAGGGTTCTTTAATGTCCCAATTGATGATTTATCTGCGACCTCAATTATTGGTCAATACATTCGTAAGAAAGATTTTCAAGACGACATCGTTATTGTTTCGCCTGACCATGGTGGAGCAACGCGTGCGCGCCGGGTGTCGGATACGATTCCAGGATCCAGTATTGCGATTATTGATAAACGCCGCACCAGTCCAAATGTCGCCGAATCGGTGAACTTGGTTGGGGATGTCAAAAATAAAATTGCCATTATTGTTGACGACATTGTTGACACAGCAGGTTCCATGCTTGGTGGGGTCAACATGCTCTTTGATAAAGGAGCTAAAGAAGTCTATGCCGCAACCACTCATGCGGTCTTATCAGATCCCGCTTTGGAACGCATTCGCGCATCAAAAATCACCGAATTACTCGTGACAAACACGATTGAATTGGATGAAGAGAAAGCTGATGAACCAAAGATTGTGGTTATCTCTATTGCCTATATGCTGGCTAAAACCATTGAGGCGATTACTTACAATAATCCAGTCTCGGAAATTTGGGCACTCTTTAACGATTAATGATCGATCACACGCGTCTTCGTTGTGTAGATAATGAAGTCATCAAATTTAAGTGATAATTTTCAATTAACGGTTGGTTTTATATAAATCCAACCGTTTTTTCATGTTCGCAGCAATTTATTTCGTTTAAAACTACGAAAAGGACAAAGCTTGTCAACAAGAATTGGGGCGTTTAGTTCCACAATTTAATCCAAGGATTAAATTATTTTCAAAAGGTCACATATTGGAAATGACGATTCTAATCGACCACTTTTTAATGCCTTAAAAAAACTCAATATAATCGTCAAGATTTAAGGCGTATATATAGGCTTGAATTGTTTTATGTGGAAATTGAATCTTTAAAAAGTCCACATAGTTTTGAAGTTGATGACGGTATCGATCCACTAATTGCTGTGGCTGTATAAGGCGATCAGATTTGAAATCAACAAGCACAATTTTTTCGTCAAATTCAATGACCATATCCATAATTCCAACTCGGGTTTCTTCACCAAGATGATGGGTGAAGCCAACTTCGTGAGCGACTTTGGCTTTCATCAACTCAATTGTTTTTGGGTGGTGACTGTAGTGGAGCAATTGTTGTTGCTGCTTTTCTGTTAACGCGTAAGGCTGTAAATCTCCTAGCGTCCAGGGACGAGCAGGAAGTTCACTGATGATTTGGTGAAGAAGGGTTCCAATTTCACTAGCCTTGAGTCCAGGTTGTAACTCTAGTTGGATATCCAATGTCCGATACGTTTCTTCAGCCACTTCATATTCTAGTGGTTGGTAAGGTTTGATTGTGAAAGGGAAAAGGGTGGATTGCTTGGTTTTTTGTTGGGTTTGAATAGCGTCTATAGCGACGACTTGATGATTCACATAAGGTAAAGGAAACGCTTTTAGAATATGGCGAATAATTGGAGCATGGCCCATACCTTTAATTAAACTGCGCCAGTTTAAGACCGATTCAACAGCCTTATCTTCGCTCGGTTCTTGATAGCCATCGACTAAGATTAATTCATCTTGAGCACGGGTGAGCGCAACATAGAGCAAGCGTAGACTTTCTTGGGCTTCTTTGTTTTTTACAAACAGTTCACAAGCGAGTCGTAAATTCGTTTTTGTTCGTCGTTGACTATCAAAGTCCATGGTGTTGAAACAAATTCCAAGATCGCTATCCATTAAACAAAAAGGATTGCTGTTTTGTTGGCAGGTTTTCTGGGGAGTGATGTAGTAAGTAATGGGAAATTGTAGACCTTTAGAAGCATGAACCGTCATCACTTTGACACGATTACTGCTTTCATCATCGATGGCCGCATTAGAACTGTCGATATGATCGTATAGCCCAATAAACTCAATGAACTCCAAACTAGACCCTTCAAAATCATGTGCTTTATGAAGGAGTAGATTAATGTTTTGTCGTTGATGGGAATCTAAATGGTCATAATAATAACCCTTAAATTGAGTCAACAAAATCAATTGATCGACCAGAGATTGTTCCAACATCGAAGCAAACAATTGATCGAGCTCTATATAAAGTTCTGGGAAGGAAGTCTTTAAATTATCATACAAAGAAGCCTTCGGATTTTTAAGTTTCAACCTAGCGACATCGTTTTCATCCAGTTTACAAAAACCGGATAACAAAAAGGCTAAGAAATAAAAATCTTGTTGCGGGTCATGAAAGACTTGTAAACCATTAATGACATCAAAAACAGCCCACGAATTAGTGAACCCTTCGCGGTCGTCAAAGAAATAGGGGATATCAAACAATTCAAAGGCATCTTTTAAGGCGCGTTTCACAGTGTGTGAACGGGATAAAACACAAATATCTTTGGGTTGATGGCCGTCCTTTATTTTTTGTTTAATATCTTGAGCGATTTTATGTAAGAGGGCTTTATTTTTATTGATGTAGATCTCTTGATCATCCACCAGCATGGTTGGATCGTAATCCATCTGCATCAAGGTAATTGGTCGATTGTTTTCAGTTTGTTGAGCCATGCCGATTTTGACAGCATCCTTACTGGTATATTGGCTGTCTAAATCTTTTAGATTCATTACATGAGAGAAGATATGGTTGTTAAAATCAACAATAAACTGTTTGCTTCGGTAATTATAAGATAAGTAGAGGGTTTCATGACGGTCATCCTGTGTTTTCATCCGCTCCATCATTAATTCCGGTTTTGCGTTTCGAAAACCATAAATCGACTGTTTGATGTCACCAACGCGAAATACATTGTCTTCACGAGCAATGAGTTGAATAATCTTATCCTGGAAATAGTTGGTGTCTTGGAACTCATCCACCAAGATGTCGGTATAACGCTCTTTTAAAATCGTGCTCGCAATCTTTTCGGGGTGGGATAAAATCAGATACGCCGCTTGTTCCAAATCGTTGAAGTCTAAGACATTTGCTTGTTCTTTAAGGTATTCATAATAATGTCCATAATCGATGGCCATGGAACACAAGAGTTCGGTATACGCTTGATTTTGTTGATAGGCTTGTTTTGTTTCGTGTCCATATAGATAATCCCAATCAAAATCAGCAAAGGCATTATTTAAGGCTTTGATTTGCTCATTAAGGGCTTCCTGCTCAAATGTATGCGTAAAGTAGCCTGCGTACTTCTTTGTTAGATTGGGAAGTTTTGGAAAGGACTCCCGCTCAATGAGCTGGCGAATCTGGCTCCAAGATTGTGTTTGAAGAAACTGTTGGAGCTGTTGTAAGAAATTGTGATTATCCGAAAAATCATAGGGAATTTGATAGTCGTTAAAAGCGTTAATGATGGCTGAAAGTTGTGTTTTTAAGTCGGTTAATCCTTCTTGAACAAAATGAACATTTAATTTTTGAAGAACCTCAGGGGCGTGTTTAAAGGAAGAGATGTCGTATCGCTTCTTTTGGGCTTCTAACCATTCGTAAGGTTTCAACTGGGCAAGAGCAAGGGTATAGAGCTTGATGACATCTTTAATCAAATTATCGTCTTCATATGCACGAGTGGAATAGGCTAAAGACAATTCGGTAAACACCGGATTTTGATTTCCATAATATTGGTTCAACAAGAGTTCCGTGGCCTGTTTTTGAAGTTTGGTCTGTTCAAGAGAATCTAGAAGATGGTTAATTCGATCTTGTTTAAAGCCAATTAAATAACCAAACTCGGTGATTATCGCCCGACAAAAGGAATGAATCGTCGAAATTTGAGCCGTTGCTAGCAGCGACAACTGTTGCCCAATAAAAGGATCTTCGGTTTTTGTATAGTGTTTGTGAAGGGCTTGAGCTAAACGTTTTTTCATTTCTGAAGCGGCTTTTTCGGTAAAGGTCATGGCACATATTTCGTCCAGACGAACACGGTCGTCGACAATTCGCTTCATTAAACGGGCAATTAAGACCGTGGTTTTACCAGAACCAGCAGACGCCGAAACCATGATGTTTTTGCCAAGTGCTTGGATGGCTAATTGTTGTTCTTGATTAAATTTCATGGGTTTCATCCTCCTTCTTTGCTCGAAAGGCGTGAGGGCCAAATTTAATTTGATCTCTTTTTACTTTCGTTAAATAGAGCTTACGACTTTCCTTATAGCGCTGAAGATTTTTAAGCGGGAAATAGGAATCATTTTGGCGATTTACATCGATTTCGCCACCTTGTAATTCAATTAACATTTCTGAAAAACGGTCTTTATAAATGGCCAAAATCGCGTGGAGGTCTTTCACTTGAGCTGGTCGAGCAAAGGCCATGAGTGGATTGTTTTGGAAGGTGTATCCAGCTAACTTATAAGTCGGTCGTTGTAATGGGTAATTGATTTCAAATTGGTAGGGTCTTTTGGTATGTCGAAGCAGCGTACTACTTTCGAAACTGTTCTTCAGGGAAATGTAATATACCCCTAATAAAGGTTGATCGAATTCTTTAGCAGCAATAGCCCCGTAAAGGATCAATTGTAATTGCTGACCATTATATATGGAACTAGCACTCAACGATTGGTCAGAAGATTTATAGTCAAGAATAATGATGCCTGCTTTTGACTGATCGATGCGGTCAATAAAGCCATTTAAGTGAATGATGTTGTCGGAATCAATCCCCGTTTCATTTTTAAAGGAATGCTCGCTTACGAGCGGTTTGAAAACTTTATTTAAGGGTTCAATCCGAGCTAAACGGTTCAGTGTCTCCAATAAATTGAGTTCCACCAATTGGAAAACATGGGAGAAATAGCGGATCCGATAAGGGTAGAGTTGATAAAACACCTGTCGGTATTTTTCCAAATAGCGCTGAAGAGTCGCTCCACTCACGTTTAAATACGTTTCAGGTAGGTCTTCAATCAATTGTTCAAAGACATCGTGAGCAATCGTTCCCATCAAAGCAACATCGGTATCCAGTTGGCGTGGTGGTCGAATATAGAGGAGATATTCAACGAAATATTGATAGGAACAGTTAAAGTACGTTTCAAAAGACGATACCGAACCTGGTAATTTTCCATCTTTAAACACCAAGGATTCCACGACTTCTGGGGATAGCGGTTGGATGGCTAGGGATTGTCCACTCGTTTCTAGGTAGGGCCAATCGCACCATGAGAGTTGTTCTTTTTGGAGTTGTTGGTCCAATTCAAAGGATTGTTCAATGCTTTTACCATCGTTATCGATCCGGTGTGTCGAATAAATTAAGCGTTCACTCATCGTAAAAATCGTTTCGAATTGTTCATTCAATAAGTGTTGACGTTGTTGTAAGCTCGGGAACTCGTTAATTTTAGCGGCATAAAGTTCATCGAAAAAGCCTTTAAAAAGCGAAGTGATTGGATAATTATTTTTGGTTAACCCCATTAAAATAATGGTCTCAAAATTCACCGGTGGGAGGTCGTGTAAAGAAGCAATGAAGATCTCTTGACCTTCGATGTGATGGGTGGTCGTTTGTTGTAAAAGTCCATTTAAAACCTCTAGATTAAGAGTCTGTGGTTCTTGGATGAAAAGACCTTCTAATTGATTTTTTAAAGAAAGAATCGATGTTTGAGTTTGGGTAGTCTTTTTTAAAACTTCAAAACAACTGGTCAACAAATGTTGATGGTCGAGTGTCCTTAATAATGGGTATATCGTGTCTAGGGCTGTTTGAGCGGATCTTTCCAAACGCACCAAGGTTGAATATTGTCGTCCATCGAGTGTTTTCAAACT
The DNA here is from genome assembly GCA_050309795.1 of Erysipelotrichaceae bacterium. GTDB lineage: Bacteria > Bacillota_I > Bacilli_A > Erysipelotrichales > Erysipelotrichaceae > JBNRMW01. Next base: position 107,496 of record JBNRMW010000012.1, read on the forward strand.
GGACAGATTTTGGATGGTATTTAATGTCGGTAACTGCTCCCAATCGGGTTGATATTGTTGTAGGTACAAGAGTAAATCTTGTTGAGAACGACCTTGTCCAAAGGGAAATAAAGCGAGTAATTGAATTAAGTTTTCCAGACGAGGGTCGAGGGTTAATTGAACTAATTTGATAAAAATTTGAGTGGTCTGATTCGCTTTCTGATAGCTTAAATCGAAATCCAAATTATACTGACTGAAGTAGCGGACAAAGTCAAAAGCCACCTCATTTAAGGACCCATGTAAAATCAACACGTTTTTTAATTGGTGTTGCTGTAAATATTGGGCGACGCTTTCAATTTCTTGACTGGAATTTAAAGCTTGATAGGCGGCTTTAAAACGAGGCTGAATGATTTTTGGTCTCCGTAGTTGATGTTCATTTAAAAGCTTGGTTTGATATGGCGTATATAAATGGGGGGTGTATCTTAACTGGTCAAAGGGTTGTGCTTTTGGTTGACGATAAGGCCGATAAAGAGGTAGGGTATCCATCCACAAGAGAAGCTCTTTTTTCTCTTTTTCGATGTCTAAGGCGTCTGGTAAGTTCGACAAATCGATTTGGTATTGATCCATTATATCCAACATTTGTAACAGTTGTTGGCTGGTGTCTACATGGGTCTTCACCGGATCTAATAATTGTAAATAGGGATACGATTGAAGCGCTTCATAAAAAGTCGCTAATCGTTTTTTTAAGCGATTTTGGTCTATTGAAACAAGCGCTTGATCGAAAGTTAGAAAAAGATGTTGGTATTGATTGGGTAATTGTCGGATATAGTACTTCCGATAACGTGAGTTGATAATGGTGATGGTCTTCATTTTCGCCTCCATTAAGGCTATTGTAGCATGAGCAAGGGACAATTTTATGGATATTGGAGGTTTAGGGGGTAAAAGAATATATATGGCTTTAATTTTAAGTGCTTTTGTGAGATAATCAATAAACGAGGAGGGAATTATGTCAATTGTTTCAGTAATTAGTGAAATCGAAGATTCTAGAAAGGGTTCTAACATTGCGAAGTTTAATGGATATCTCGAGGATTATCTCAGCATTCTAGAGAACGAGGAACTCAAATCGTCCCTTCAGCCGATTGTGGAAGCATTTCCAGAGATTAAAGTATTGGTTGAGTATCGCTTTAGCGTTAATCGACGGACTATTAGTAATCAAATTATTCGTTATAAAGATGTGTTCAAATTACCTAATAATTATTTTGATGTTGCATTAATTTTGTATGGCGAAATCTATTCAAGGGATGTGGCGATTATGGTGGCTGATGGAAGTCGACCAATCGACTACTTCTTAGCGAAGGGTATGTACTATACCTTGACGGAGCAATATGGAACGTTTGAGAAAGTTCGTAATGATTTGCTTTGTTTAACGATGGGTCATGTCTCAGAGATTTTAGAAATCTTGCATTCTTTTGAAAACCGTCGCGTTCGTTTTGGATCGGTCCAAAGACGTTTTGATCGGATGTATTTCAATGGCTTCTATGAACTTAAAAATCAACTCTTAGAGATTGCTCAAGGTTTAAAAGATAATATTGAACAGGATGTTCAAACCGTACCAGAGCGTTCGATTGTCATTAACCGAAATATTGCAACGTGGTTTTTATTTAAGAAATTGGTGTATGTTCAATTCATGTCGAATCGCGATTTGTTAAGAACCGAGAGCGACGGAAATATCAAAGAGCATCGTACCAAAGCGAAGCAATTTGCGGATGAAATTCCATTTGTACCATTAAGTGCAATGTGGAGAATCGAGAGATAAGCCGGAGGGCTTATTTTTCTTAAATGTTATGAAATTAGTTTCGTGGAATGTGAATGGGTTTCGAGCCGTACTAAAAAAGGGATTTGAAAAAACCTTTAAAGAACTCGATGCCGACATCTTTTGTCTACAGGAAACCAAGATGCAACCGGATCAACATGATTTTGAACCGGAAGGGTATTACATGTATTTTAATTCGGCGAAGCGTAAAGGTTATTCGTCAACAGCGTTGTTTTCCAAAGTGAAGCCTTTGTCGGTACACTTTGGCATCAATATTGATCATCATGATCAAGAAGGGCGGGTCATAACGGCTGAATTTGAAGCCTTCTATGTGGTGACGGTTTATACACCCAATGCCCAGCGCGATTTAGCCCGATTAGATTATCGAATGACTTGGGAAGACGATTTCCAAAACTATGTCGATCAATTAGATGTCAAGAAACCGGTTATTGTTTGTGGGGACCTCAATGTTGCCCATCAACCGATTGATTTAAAAAATCCTACGTCCAATCGTAAAAATGCGGGTTTCACCGAGGAAGAACGATCAAAAATGACCCAGTTTTTGGATCGTGGATATGTGGATAGCTTCCGTTATTTATATCCAGATCTTCCAAATCGATATACTTGGTGGTCGTATATGTTTGAATCTCGTCAACGTAATGTGGGCTGGCGTATTGACTATTTTTTAGTTTCTGACCGTCTTAAAACGGCTATTGAAGAAGCCTTGATTTTAGATCATATTATGGGGTCAGATCACTGTCCAGTCGCCTTGATGTTGAATCTTTCAAATGATGAAGCTTGATTACAAGCTTTTTTTTATCTCTACCCATTTTTCAACGGGTTGTTGATCAACAATGATGAGTCGACCATTACTTAAATCGTACAATGTATCTAGTAGTTTTAGATCATAAACTTCGAGCTCAAATCCAGCCTTATCGCTGTAGTAGCGCTCTTTAATTTCGGCCTGATTGTTAAGTTGGGTTTCGATAATAGATAACTGATCGAAATCAATTTCAACAATCACCAGATGAACCATGGTTTTTTCAAAAAGAACCGCCTGTTCAATCGCTTTTTGAACACTCGAAGAATAAGCACGAATCAAACCACCGACCCCAAGCTTGATACCCCCAAAGTAGCGAATAACTACCGCAAGTACATAATTCAAGTCATGAGCTTGTAGCATTTGTAACATGGGTAAGCCAGCCGACGAAGCAGGTTCTCCATCATCATTGCTGCGGACGATGTCTTCGATTACGAGAGCAGTACAGTGATGATGAGCTTTGGGGTGTTGTTTTTTAATTTCACTTAAACGTGTTTTGGCTTGTTCTTCATTGGTTACAGGGATTAGATGGGTGATGAATTTTGATTTTTGAATAATTTGTTCGTCAATGATTTCGGATTTTATAGTTTTCATACTTGAAGTATACCATATCGGTTAAATGCAAAAAATCCTTCGTGTTTATTGCTGGCTTTTACTTGACGGCGTGTTGGATAACTCTTAAACTAATAAGTAAGGGAGACGTACTTTATGAGAAAACTAGCCTTTGTTACAGATACTTCGGTTATCTTAACGGAAGAATACAAGCATCATCCAGACATTTATCAAATTCCTTTGAATGTCGTTGTGAATGGACAAACATTTGAAGATAAACGTGAGTTTAAGGACGATATGTGGGTGACAGCTTTAAAAAATGATGATGATATCACCACTTCTTTGCCTTCTGTTGATCGCGCCGTTTCTATTTTTGAGACGGTCAAAGCACAGGGCTATGAAACGGTCTTTGTGTCGTGTATTTCGTCTAATTTGTCGGGCACCTTTAACCTTTTACGCCTAGCGATTTCGACGGTGGAAATGGATAATGTGGTGTTATTAGATACCAAAAATGCGCTGGGAGCTGTGGGCTATTTGGCTGAAATTATTTTTGAAGGGGCAAAACGTGATTTAAGTGATGAGCAAATCGAAAAACAAATAGACCTCGCTAATCGGAAGTCGATTTTATATGCTTTGCCCAAGACCTTATATAATATTGCTAAAAGTGGGCGAATTTCACCGGCTATTGCCAAAATTGCTTCTTTAATTCGTGTAAATGCCATTTTAGAATGGGAAGCGGGCTATAAGAGTTTAGAGCTAGCGACTGTTAGTCGCAGTGTTAAAAAAGCCTTAGAAAAGATTATACAAAAACTACAAGAATCCAGTCTAAATAAAGAACGATCGCGAGTGTATGTCTGTACGATTGAAGACAAAACGATTGGCGATACCATGGAAGCGATGATCCGCAATCTGTGGCCGAATATTAAGATTATCCGTGACCAAATTCCAGGAATTATTTCCGTTCATGGGGGCTTAGGTTGTTTAGTTGTTCAGATGCAAGAAATAATGGAATAAGGGGTATATAAATGAAAATTGCTGTGGTCACCGACAGTGGTAGTAACATCTATCATGAAAATGTCGAAGTAGCTGGGGTGTATAAAGTCCCGCTTCAAGTCATTGATGGCGATAAAGGTTATCGCGAAGGCGTGGAAATTACAATTGAAGATACATATGAATTGGTTTTTCAAGGAAAAATGCTGAAAACGTCGCTGCCACTGGTGGGCGATATTGTAGCGCTCTTCAAACAATTGAAAGAGGCGGGTTACGAATTAATTTTCGGTGTCCCCATTACAACTGGTTTATCTTCCACGATACCAGCGATGGTTAGTGCTGCACGTCAAGTCGATATTGACTTCGATTATTTTGATTGTTATACAACAGCGATGGTGCAATTGGAATGCGCCTTAGGTGCTCGTAAACTTTTTGATCAAGGGGCGAGTGTAGAGTTGGTAAAAGAACGACTTCAAGAAGCGATTGATCATTCCATAACCTTTGTCTTACCAACGGATTTAATGCATTTAAGTCGGGGTGGGCGTTTATCTCCCGCAGCCGCAAAGATTGCTGGGCTTTTGAAAATTAACCCCGTATTATACTTAAATGAAGAAACGGAAGGTCGCATTGAAAGTTATCAATTAACCCGGACCATGCGTCGAGCTCAAAAGGTCGCGTTAGATTACTTCAAAGACAAGGGCGTTGGCGAGGGATATCGTATTTGTGTTACCCATGTGCGGGCTTTGGCCGATGGTCAACGCTTTTTGAACATGGTTGAAGAAGCCTTCCCCTTAGCACAAGCGTATCTTGTGGATCTCATCTCGGTGGTCGGTGTCCATACAGGCATCGGATGTGTTGCCACCCAGTTTATTAAAAAAGTAGAAACGGTGATTTAATGAAAGTATTAGCCTTTACTGGTGCTGGAATATCCAAAGAAAGTGGTATTGATACCTTTCTGGAGCATCCACAAATTCGGGATGCACTCTATCGAGACGTTGCTAAAAACGACGTGCCTCGGTACCAACAGGCCATTAAAGCCATGAAAGAACAAATTGATCCTGCCCAACCAAATGATGCTCATTTGGCGTTAGCGGAATATAATGTGGAAATCTTGACGATGAATATCGATGGTTTGCATGAAAAGGCTGGATCAAATCCCGTCACTTTGCATGGGACGATGCCGGACGAGCACGAGTTAGAATATTGTCATACATTGTACAATAAACCGGTGCTCTACGGCGATATGGCTCCTAATTATGAGGTTGCCATTCAAAAAGTGTTAGAACTCCAGCCAGGAGATGTCTTTTTAGTAGTCGGGGCGTCGATGTCTACGGCTATTTCGGGCCAACTTCAATATTTAGCCCAAGCCCAAGGCGCAAAGGTGATTGCGATCCAAGCCAATGCCGCCACAGAAGTTCGCAAAGTTTTAAAGGAGATTTATCATGTTGAAAATCGGTAGTCATTGTCGTTTGAGTGCCCCAGAATATTTACTAGGTTCCGTCAAAGAAGCCTTAAGTTACGGAGCCAATAGCTTGATGGTTTATTCGGGTGCCCCGCAAAACACGATTCGTGTGAGCACGTCCCGTTTTCGATTGGACGAAGCCCGGGAGTTAATGGAGAAACATGGACTTTTGGTTGAAAATGTAATTTTACACGCCCCATATATCATTAATTTAGCAAATACCACCAAACCGGAAACCTTTGAATTAGCCGTAACCTTTCTTGCTCAAGAGGTTCGCCGTGCCCAGGAGATGGGGATTCAGGTGATGGTGTTGCATCCGGGAGCCCATGTTGGAGCAGGAGTAGAAGTCGGCATTGCTCGGATCATCGAAGGTTTGAATGAAGTGTTTGAACAAGTGGATATGAAAGAAACCATCATTGCTTTAGAAACGATGGCGGGTAAAGGAACCGAAATTGGTCGAACTTTTGAAGAACTAGCGGCGATTCGACAAGGCGTTACCCATCCGGAAAATGTAGGGATTTGTTTAGATACATGTCATATTCACGATGCTGGTTACGATTTAACCGATATTGACCAGGTTTTAAATGAATTTGATCAAGTTATTGGTTTAGAGCATTTGAAAGTCGTTCATGTCAATGATTCTAAAAATGTTCGTGGTGCTGGTAAAGATCGCCACGCAAATATTGGTTATGGCGAAATTGGATTTGAAACCTTATTGGAAATCATTTACCATCCCCGCTTGGCCCATTTAACAAAGATTTTAGAAACCCCGTATATCAATAAAAAAGCTCCTTATGGTCTGGAGATTGAAAGCATCAAAAACAAAGTATTTGCGGCAGATTTGTTTGAAAAACTAGAAAGCGAATAAAATGATTACTTTACAAAATAACGATTTAACTTTAAAAATTAATTTACTCGGTGGTGAATGGACCTCTATAGTGGATGCCAACCATCAGGAGCATCTTTTTCAAGGCCATCGTGCCTCCTGGTCCCGTCAAGCACCTTTATTATTTCCAATTGTTGGACGCTTACTTGACCATCAATATCAATACGAGAATCAAACCTTTGAGATGGGTCAACACGGTTTTCTGCGCGATATGAAGTTGGAAGTCGTATCCATCGAACCAACAAGAGCGGTGTTAAAAGCCCAATCTAACGACACGACACGACAACAATACCCCTTCGAGTTTGAGGTGTTTATCACCTATGAATTAGAAGGTCCAGAAATAAAAACAACCCTAGACGTTCTTAATCAGGGAGAGAAGCCAATGTATTATGCTATTGGCGGCCATCCGGCCTTCATTATTGATCCACGCGACGATAATTATTTGGAAATCGAGGGGGAGCAACTCGGAGAGTTTCTACTGGATGGTCCATATGTGCGGGACTATCAATCCTTAACAACGAAGAAGATGCTGTTAAAGGAGGTGGATCTTGTCGCTACGAAAATTATTAGTCAAGCACCTCAAGTTCGCTTAGTGACTCCCACCAAAACCATTACCTTAAGAATGGATCCTGCGAAGTATATTGGCATTTGGGCACCATTCAATAGCGAGAATAATCGTGTTGAAGATTGCGTTGCCTTGGAACCCTGGTGGGGAATAGCCGACTGTATCGACCATAATCAGCAATTGGTTGAGAAAAAGGCAATCATGAGTCTCGATCCACAGCAGAGTCAGCAGTTTAAATTTTCAATAAATATTCAAACCATAGTGTAGCGCTATGGTTTTTTACTATAATTTTTAAACATGTACCTTGCAACGTAAGATACCTTATGATATTATGATAGCGAAAGGAGGAAGGCGATGAATATTCAATATAAAAAAGGGATCTTAGAACTCTGTGTCCTCACTCTTTTAACTCGACGAGACCACTATGGATACGAATTAGTGGAAACGATTTCCAAAAGTATTGAAATTTCCGAGGGAACCATTTATCCCTTGTTAAGACGCTTAAGTGATGCTCATTTGGTAGAAACCTATTTACAAGAATCTAATGTTGGCCCCCCACGTAAATACTATCGTTTAACTAAAAAAGGGGAAAAGAGCCAACAACAACAACATCAACAATGGACCGCTTTCAGCCAATCGATGAAGACATTTTTACAAGGAGACGATCATGACTAAGAAAGACTATTTACGTAAATTAAGAAGAAGTTTAAAAGACTTACCCGACCATATTATTCAAGACATTCTTCGGGATTATGAAGAACATTTTGATGATGGTCAACGCTCAGGTCTTTCGGAAGAAGAAATATCCCGGGGGTTAGGTGATCCAAAAGAAGTGGCGAGTGAATATTTAAAGATGTATCCCCACGCTAAAAAACAAAAGAAAGATTCGAAATTGTGGGACTTCCTTTGGTTTGTTTTTGTTATTATCGGGGGTTTATGGGTTGTGGTTAATTTTGTGCCGTTTATTTTCAAATTAACAGGCAGCATTATCGGTGGTTTGTTAGGGTTTATTTTCTTTCTGGTATCACTGATATTAGTCGTCGTATTGATTGCGATTATCTATGGCCTGTTTAAAGGGAAACAAGTCTTTAATTTTGTTGTAGGTGATCGGAAGTTTACCTTCAAAACCAGTGATGAAGATCGAAGTCAACGGGTGAATGAAAGTCAAATAATTCAGCAGCCCGTTTCCGATATTGCTGTAGAATCGCATTTGTCAGCAGTCATTATTCAGCAGGAAGACCGCAACGATATTTTGGTAGAGCTCGATGGTTATTCCAGTATTAGACGATCGCCTCTTCAAGTTGAGGTCAACAACGGCCACTTATCCATCATCGATGAAGTCGTGTCTCAAACGATAGTGAATGGTAATTTGAACAGTAATCTAAAACTCTGGGTACGGGTCCCCCAAAAGAATTTTGATGTATCGGTTAAATCGAGTATTGGCTCGGTTAAAATCAATGGGAACTTCAATTCCTGTACGGTCGACGCGAATTTAGGATCGCTCAAAATCGATGGTCATCAAAATGTGTCCGAGGTAAAATGCGACATGGGTAGTATTCGTGTTCATAATAATTTTGGTTCGGGTAATTTCACTGCGAGTATGGGTAGTGTTCAATGGTACCAAGCAAATAACAATCCCCACCGATTTATAATTCAAAAAACGATGGGTAGTTTTAAAAATAATTCACAAAAGGTATTTAACCAACATAACAATACGTATAGATCACAAGAAGGGATTGAACCCGAGGTTCGTATTCGTTCAAAAATGGGAAGTATTCGCTTAGAAGGATAATTAAAAAGGCAAGCCAGTAGTATGGGCTTGCCTTTAACATTGTTAGAGTTGTTTGAATCTGTCGACGACATTTTCGACGGTAAATCCGTACTCTTCATAGACTTTTTGACCCGGTGCAGAAGCGCCGAAGGTCTCCAGGCCTATGACATCGCCCTGGAATCCGACAAACTGATGCCAGCTATACGGTGAACCCGCTTCCAGTGCTAAGCGTTTCGTAATTTCTTTCGGTAAGATTTGTTCTTGATAAGCAAGATCTTGTTGCTTAAAGAGTTCAATACTTGGCATAGAAACGACGCGAACATTGATTCCTTCAGCTTGAAGTTGATCCTTCGCTTTTAAAGCGAGCGAGACTTCGGAGCCGCTAGCTATTAAGATACCATCAAGTGATCCTTCCGGATTATAAAGGGTATACCCACCTTTAAGGGCTTCTTTACTTGTTTCGGCCAAAGAAGGGACGTTTTGGCGGGTTAAGGCTAAAAGGGTTGGGGTTTCAGTTGATGTAATCGCAGCGACCCAACCGGCCACGGTTTCCGTCGCATCGGCTGGTCGGAAAACCACGGTATTTGGTTGAGCACGCATCATTGTTAATTGTTCAATCGGTTGATGGGTTGGACCATCTTCACCAACAAAGACGGAGTCATGAGTCATGACGTAGATTTGTGGTAATTTCATCAAGGCAGCTAAACGGGCCATCGGTTTAAAGAAGTCCGCAAAGACTAAGAAGGTTGCGGTATAGGAACGAAGACCGCCATGTAAGAGAATACCGTTAGCAGCTCCAACCATTGCGTGTTCACGCACTCCCCAATGGATGTTCTTGCCGGCTTTGTTGTCTTTAGAAAAGGCTGTTTCTCCATTTAGTTGGGTCTTATTCGATGGGGCTAAATCCGCGGATCCACCAAATAAGTTTGGAATCCGTTGGTTGAGTTTGTTTAAGATTTCGCCAGAACTATTACGGGTGGCGCTTGGTTTATCGGATACTTCCCAAAGCTCTTCGTCGTTTAGTAAATCATTGACATCGACCGGTTGATGATAAGCCGCCCATTTTTCGGCAAGTTCAGGATATTCTTGGGCGTAACGTTCAAAGAGTTCATTCCACTCTTGGTGGGCTTGTTGGCCGCGTTGAGCTTTTTCTCGATAGTGGTCATAAACGTCTTGGTCCACTTTAAAAGCGTCCGCATTGGTCCAGTTGAGGGTTTCTCTAGTGCTTGCGACGGCGTCTGGTCCCATTGGGTCGGAGTGGGCCTTATTCGTACCCACGCGCGGGGAACCATAACCGATTTCGGTATTTATTTCAATGAGTGTTGGTCGCTTTGTATCTGATTTTGCGGTTTCAATCGCTTCAGCTATTTTTTCTAAATTGTTGCCATCGCGGACATGAAGGACTTGGAAACCATAGGCTTCAAACCGTTTGCGCACGTTTTCATGGAACGCTAGGTCGGTGCCGCCTTCGATGGTAATTTGATTGGAATCATAGAGGACAATGAGTTTATCAAGTCCCATGGTTCCGGCCATGGACATGGCTTCTGAGGAAACGCCCTCCATCATACAGCCATCGCCCGCTAAGACGTAGGTGTAGTGATCGACAATTGGATAACCTTCGCGGTTAAAGACGGTTGCTAAATGGGCTTCCGCCATCGCCATACCTACCGAATTGCTTAATCCAGCACCAAGAGGACCCGTCGTGGTTTCGACCCCTTCGGTATCGGTGACTTCAGGATGTCCTGGCGTTTTCGATTGCCACTGACGGAAGTTTTGAAGTTCTTCGATCGATAAGTTATAACCAAATAGATGAAGTAGGGAGTAGATCAACATCGATCCATGTCCAGCGGACAAAATAAATCGATCCCGGTTTGGCCAGGAAGGATCTTTAGGGTCGTGATTGAGGTGATTGGCATACAGTTCATAGCCAAGGGGAGCACACCCTAGGGGTAGTCCTGGATGACCGGACTGCGCTTTTTCTACCGCATCCATGGTTAAGATACGTATTGCATTGATAGACTTATTTGTTATATTTTCCATACGTTTCTCCTTTGCGTCTATTATAGCTAAATCCCTTCTTTAAGCAAAGGGTATTTTTTAATTAAAAGAAGGTTTCCAAAAAGAAGGTCAGCCAACTTTTAAATCGTGGGCTTTCTTTTGATAGCGAAATAATTCCCTTTAAACCCATAAATTAAAGTACCCGTCAAAAGGATTGGTGCCAAGAACACCGTTTGATCAAAAATCCAAATAATTAGGAAAGATAAAACAAAACTACTGCCGATTAAGAGAAGGGATTTTTTCATAATATGTCTCCTTATGATTGAAGATAGCATAAAAAAACGCCAACAATTGCTGCTGGCATTTTAAGAACTAATTACGTGGTGTTTTTCGTCGATGACGAGATCGGCGATTGCGCGGTTTGTCGGAAGAGGCTTTAAACACGGTGAGCACTTTCTTGTTGTAGGTATAGTTACTTAAGGCGTTAATAACTTCTTTTTCAAGATGAGCTGGAACTTCAAAGGTTGAAGATGTTTGGGAGAGGGAAATCTTACCAATGTCTTTTCCGGTTAAGGAGGTCGCTTTAGCTATCAATTTAATGAGTTCACCAACTTCTAAATCATTCTTACGTCCCAGGTTGATCACCAATCGACTAAAGTTTTGTGCTTTGCGTACTTTGGAGACGTTTTCATCAATTTCTTTCATGGTAAAGTTTTGAACCACTTTAGCTAAGAGACCATGGATGATCTCCGTGTCAATATAGCCGCGATCATAAAGTCCAGCCATGATGTCCAATGTTTGTTGAGTGTTGTTGATGGTTAAACCGGATTTGATTTCTTTTTCAATTAGATTTAACGTGAGATCACTGAGTTGTTTCTGAGTTGGAAGTGGTAATATCTTAATCGGTTGTTTAATGAGTTTTTCGACTTGTCCCAAGAGCTTTTGTTGACGAGGGGAGACAAAAGTAATGGCCATGCCTTCTTTTCCGGCTCGACCTGTTCTACCGATCCGGTGAACATAGTATTCAATTTCGGAAGGAACATCATAGTTAATGACTAAATCTAGTTGAGAAACATCAATGCCTCGGGCAGCCACGTCTGTCGCAACTAGTAGGCTTAAAGTCTTTTCCTTGAAACGAGCCATCATCGCTGTCCGCATTTCTTGTTTCATATCACCATGTAGAGCACCTACACGATATCCTTGGGCACTTAGGAAAGTCGCTAATTCGTCCGCGCCTTTTTTAGTATTGCTGAAAATAATACAAGATTCTGGAGTATGTATTTCTAAGAGTTGAACTAATAGTTTGTTTTTATTACTTGGTAAGACTCGATAGCCGATTTGTTCAATCGTGCTGGTGGTCAACGTATTTTGGGATAGTTTAATAATGACGGGATTTTCCAAGAGCTCTTTGGTTAATTCCTGAATGGGTTTCGGCATGGTTGCTGAAAACAATAAGGTTTGGGTTGGTGCTTCGATATAGGCCATCACGGCCACAATATCTTCATAAAACCCCATATTGAGCATTTCATCGGCTTCATCTAAGACTAAGATTTGGAGGTTTTGAACGCGGATGGTCCGTCTTCTTAAATGGTCAAGCAAGCGTCCTGGGGTGGCCACGACGATGCGTTTTCCCCGTTTGAGTAAGCGGATTTGACGTTCAATGGGTTCACCACCGTAGAGTGCGACAACGCTCATCTCTTTGGTATAGGTTGCGAATTTACGTAATTCGTTAGCGACTTGTAGGCAGAGTTCGCGCGTTGGTAAAATAATGAGCGCTTCCGTTTGATTTGAAGCGTCTATTTCGGTTAATAAGTTTAAAAGGGGCAGACCAAAGGCGGCGGTCTTTCCACTTCCAGTATGGGATTGTCCCAAAACATCTTTTCCTGCTAAAACGGCAGGGATCGCCTGGGCTTGAATCTCCGTGGGTTCATAGTACCCAAGCTCTTCAATGGCTTGAAGGAGTTCGGGTTTTAAATTTAATTCGTTAAAATACATAAAGGCCTTCTTTCGTTGCTTAATGAGTATACCACAACCATCTTCCTTTTTTGTTAATATAATAAGGAGAGGTTAAAAAATGATTACTTTAAAATGGGAAAACAACCGAGACGATTGGACCTATGTCCGAACCGAGGTGTTTATAAAGCAACAAGGATTTAAAAACGAGTTTGATGAACTGGATAAAACGAGCCATCATTTGACTCTGTATAAAGACCAACAACTCGTCGGCTGTGCTCGAGGCTATGTGACCGAGGATCATTTGGCGTTGATACAACGGATTGCGGTGTTAACACCTTATCGTCGTCAAGGGTTTGGTTCGAAAATCGTGTTGGCGATGGAAGAAAAACTACGGCTATATCAACCTGTCGAGTTTCGACTCCATGCTCAAGCGGATAAATTAACTTTTTATGAACAGCTAGGTTATCAAGCCATAGGCGACCAAGACTTTGATGAAGAGATGGTCCATCAATGGATGAAAAAGCCCGTTTTGTAAATGTGCTATAATCAATTTGTTAAAAAAGAATGGAGAAGTATGAATGAGTTTACCTGCCTGCCCTCAATGTCATGAAAACTATACCTATGAAGACGGCCATACCTTTGTTTGTCCGATGTGTTTTCATGAATGGACCCAAGAAAGTATAGAGGCTGCTCAAGCAGCAGCGAGTGTCCGTGATGTACATGGGAATCCCTTAGCAGATGGTGATGATGTGACCATTGTCAAAGATTTGAAAATGGGAAGCGAAACCCTTAAACAAGGAACGCGCGTCCGTAATATCAAGATTTTAGACCAAGAAGTCGATGGCCATGATTTACAGGCTCGAGTGGATGGTCACGGTACCGTTTATCTCAAAGGCTCGGTGGTTAAGAAATAAAAAAAGCGTCTGATCTTCATTTGAAGACCGGACGCTTTTTAAGTTGTTTTTTGATATACAATTTGGCCGTTTTTAATTACTGTATCGGTGTGATTAATGCCGAAATGATACATTAAATATTCCAAATTAGGGGTATCAAAGAGAACGATATCTGCCTTTTTCCCAACTTCCAAACTGCCAATGTCGTCTTGACGGTTAATAGCAGCCGCAGCATTGATGGTTACAGCCGTTAACACCTCTTCGGGTGTCAGCTTCATGACCAGACAAGCAAGGGTCATGACGAGTTGTAGATTTTCGGTAGGCGAACTTCCGGGGTTGTAGTCGGTAGCCAAGGCAACGGGAACACCCGCCTCAATCATGGCGCGACCACGAGCAAAATGCTCCACTTGTAAATTAAAGGATGTTGCGGGTAATAATACAGCAATGACCCCAGCTTGAGCTAAAGCTTCAATGCCTTCGTCATTGGTAGCAATTAAGTGTTCTGCGGAAATGCAATTTAGCTCGGCAGCTAATTGAGCACCGCCTAAGGGAATTATTTCATCCGCATGAATTTTTGGGATAAGTCCGAATTTTTCACCCGCCCGCAAGATATCTCTGCCTTGATCAATCGAAAAAACACCTTGTTCGACAAAGACGTCAATGAATTCAGCTAAATTTCGCCGCTTCACTTCAGGAATCATTTTTTCAATTAAGAGGTCAATAAAAGCTTGGGGATTTTGTTGATAGGCTTTGGGGATCGCATGGGCTCCCATAAAGGTGGAAACAAGGTCCACGGGGTGGTCTTCGTTTAGTTTTTGCGCGACTTCTAATTGTTTGAGTTCTGTTTCAAAATCATCTAAACCATAGCCGGATTTGGCTTCAATGGTTGTGGCCCCGAAGGCCATCATCTGGTCAAGGGATTTCTTAGCTTGTTGATAGAGTTGTTCAAACGAGGCTTGCTGGGTGTCTTTGACGGTTTTGAAAATTCCTCCACCTTGAGCTAAAATTTCCAAATAAGAAGTTCCATGTAATTTTAAAGCCAACTCTTGTTCGCGCGAGCCACCATGAACCAAATGGGTATGGGGATCGATTAAGCCAGGGGTCACCGTTTTATTTTCACCATTAATGAAAAGGGTCTGTTCATCGGTTTTAATGAAGGATGGCAGAGGGCTGGGACCTGCATAAATAATCTTGTCTGCTTTTGTCGCGACACAGCCATTTTTAATAAGGGAGATGTGGTTCATTTCTTCTTTGACTCGTGGGCGGTTTGGACCAGCCAGGGTGATGAGTGTTTGAATTTTTTCAATGACGAGATCCGCTTTTTGGTGGTTATTCATAGAGTCTCTTTTCTAACACTTGATTCGGATCGAAATCATCGAGTTTTAAATAATAGATAGCGCTATTTAGTAGGGCTTGAAGAGGGACTAAGCCAATAATTTCTGAGCTCAAAACATTGACGCCGTAACGTTGGGCTTCGCGAGAAATAAACTCGAAGACATGGTGAATGGACGTTTTATTGTAATCGACTAAGTTCATGGAGACTTGAACGATTTGGCGTTCTTTGATTTCCATGCCGAGGGCTTTACAATGGGTAAATCCACCACCACTAGCCCGAACGGTTTTGGCTATTTTTTGGGCGATTTCTAAATTGTCAGTCGCAAGGTTGACATTATAAGCAACCAATGGGGCTCGAGCTCCGACAGCAATGACGCCGGCTTGAGGATGTCGTTTTTGTGGTCCATAATCGGGTTGCCACTGGTCTTGTTGTAATTTTTCATCCATTTGTTCAAATTCACCTTTTCGGATATTAGCTAGATTGGTACGGTGAGGTGCACTGGCTGAGCGTTCATAGAGAAAAACAGGAATTTGTAGTTCAACACCGATTTGTTTGGCTAATTGTTTTGAATATTCGATGGTTTCCTTCATAGTGACCCCCGAAATGGGAATCAGGGGAAGGACATCGGTCGCGCCCATACGTGGGTGTTCTCCTTGATGGGTACGTAAATCAATGAGTTCTGCTGCTTTTTTTGTGGCCAAAAAGGCTGCTTTAAGCACGGCTTCTGGTGGGCCCACAAAGGTAACAACCGAACGGTGATGATCATAATCGAGCGAATAATCTAAAAGGTTCACTTCGCTAACCGAGCGAATCTCTTCTAAGATTTGTTGCAGGACTTCAGGGTCTCTGCCTTCACTGAAGTTGGGGACGCATTGAATTAATTTAGTCATTTTCTTTCTCCGTTGACGCCGCAGCGACAAGTTTTTGGATCAGAGCTTCATCAGCTAAGTAGGGTAGTGTAATGTGGTCTTGAGAGTGGTGTTGGTGTTGAATGATGGTTTCGATGGAATGGGGGTTACGTGCCCACGCGCGTCGAGCGACCCCGCCGAGCACATCCCAGCTGAGAGCGGATTTGATGATTTCATCCACCCGTTCGCTTCCATCTAAGACAAGGCCAAAGCCGCCGTTAATGGCTTTGCCGATACCGACCCCACCGCCGTTATGTAAAGCGACTAAACTCATGCCACGCGCTGCATTTCCAGCAAAACTTTGGGTAGCCATGTCGGCCATGATGTTGCTGCCATCTTTGATGTTGGCCGTTTCTCGGTAGGGGGAGTCGGTCCCACCGGTATCGTGATGATCGCGTCCTAACATAATGGGTCCGATTTTTTGTTGACGGACCAGTTCATTAAATTTCAAGGCAATATCGATGCGTCCTTGAGCATCCTGATATAGGATCCGGGCTTGAGTGCCGACGACTAATTCATTGGCTTTGGCGTTTTTAATCCATAAATAATTGTCTCGATCCTGAAAGCGACCATTTGGATCAATGCAGGATAACGCGGCTTGATCACTCAACTCCAAGTCTTCCGGTTTCCCCGACAAGCAGACCCAACGGAACGGCCCATAGCCATAATCAAAGAGCATGGGTCCCATAATGTCTTCTACATAAGATGGAAAGATAAACCCAGCGCTAGGATTGTCGACGTCTTTAGCGATGCTTGTTTCTCCAGCATCGTAAACCGATTTCATAAAGGCGTTTCCATAATCAAAGAAATATGTATTCTTATCTACCAGTTTCTTGATAAGTTTAAAATGTTGACTCAGACTGCGATTAACTTCTTGGATAAAT
This sequence comes from Erysipelotrichaceae bacterium, assembly GCA_050309795.1. Taxonomy (GTDB): domain Bacteria; phylum Bacillota_I; class Bacilli_A; order Erysipelotrichales; family Erysipelotrichaceae; genus JBNRMW01. The sequence goes on from JBNRMW010000012.1 coordinate 124,309, forward strand.
TGTTGTTTATTGGTTTGAAGTAATTTGGTCCGTTGCTCAAAACTTAAGCCAACCGGGCAGTAGCCGCCATCGTATACCGCATGACAGGAGGTTTGGTCCGATAATAAATCAATAGAAATATGATGGTCCACCGCATATTGTAATAAGTCAACGATGTTGCCATGATAGGCAAGGGCCACCGCTTCTTTATTTTTTTTGTGCTGTAGGGCTTTCTGGAAGACGGTTTCTACATCGTTTTCACAATAATCGATCCATCCTTGGTCCAGTCGTGATTGTATCCGCGAGAAATCGACTTCGGCGATGAGGCCAACCCCACCAGCAATTTTACAGGCTTTCCCTTGAGCACCGCTCATTCCACCTAATCCAGAGCTCACAAAAAGGACGCCAGCTAGATTACCGTGAGTTGGAATATTTAGTTCTTTTCGACCGGCATTGAGTAAGGTATTGTACGTACCATGAACGATGCCTTGAGGACCGATGTACATCCAGCCTCCAGCGGTCATTTGCCCGTAATTGGCCACGCCCAGAGCCATCGCTTGATGCCAGTGGTCTTGGTCATCAAATTCTCCAATCATCAAGGCATTGGTAATAATGACCCGTGGAGCAAGGGGATGAGATTTAAACAATCCGACGGGATGACCGGATGAAACCACGAGAGTTTGTTGATCGGTTAAAATCTCGAGATATTGTTTAATGAGTTGATACTGCATCCAGTTTTGACACACTTGGCCGGTCTCACCATAGGTTACAAGTTCATAGGGATAGAGTGCCACTTCGGGGTCTAAATTGTTATCAATCATGACTTGAAAGGCGCGCCCTTCTAACGTTTTTCCTTTATACGTATCAATCGGACGTCCTTTAATGGGATTGGTTGGCCGATAGCGATAACCGTAGATACGCCCTCGGGTTAACAGCTCTTCCAGAAATTCGGGTGCTAATTGAGCGTGTAGGTTTTCAGGTATGTAGCGGAGGGCGTTTTTTAGGGCGAGTTCGATTTGTTCTGTTGATAAGCGTAGCTCGCGTTTGGGCGCACGGCGAATTGTTGGATCAAAGACCGGATCTGCTGGTAATTGATTGGATAGTTTAATGGTCATGGCTTGGTCGATTTGGGTGTTTTTCATAGAGACTCCTTATTGTGGTTGGATTATGTGGAGAAAGGTTGAAGATTTTAATATTTCTTCTGCTTTATTCATTAATGGATACATAATCGTGTCTTCTTCAACTTTTGGTAGGTGTTGGCGAACATGTTGGTACGCTTGTTCGGTGATGTTTCCTAAGCGTTTCTTATCACGCAGATCAATTCCTTGACAGGCTGATAAGAGTTCCATCGCTAAAACTTTGCGGCTATTGTCTAAGATGTCGCGGGCGTGGCGGGCAGCGATGGTTCCCATCGATACATGATCTTCTTGATTGGCGGATGAAGGAATCGAGTCCACACTGGCAGGGTGCGCTAAGATTTTGTTTTCTGAGACTAAGGCCGCAGCGGCGTATTGTACCACCATAAACCCTGAATTTAATCCCCCGTTTTCGGATAGGAAAGCCGGCAGGTCGCTGAGGTGGGGATTGACTAAACGCTCAATGCGTCGCTCGGATACATTGGCGAGTTCAGCAATCGCTATTTTTAAAAAATCAAAAGGTAAGGCCAGTGGTTGACCATGGAAATTACCTCCGGAAATCGCTTCTTGAGTGTCGTTAAAAATGATGGGATTGTCGGTCACTGCATTCATTTCGATTTCGATTTTTTCTTGGATATAGTTGAAGCTGTCTTTACTAGCCCCATGGATTTGTGGAATACAGCGTATCGAATAGGCATCTTGTACGCGCAGCTCGCCTTGATGGCTGGTCATTTCACTGCCTTCGAGAAAGGTTCGTAGATTTCGGGCGGTGTCTATTTGGCCTTGATGGGGGCGGACGTCTTGTATTCGCGGATCAAAGGCCTCGGTAATGCCATTTAAGGCTTCAATCGTTAAGCTGGCAATTAAATCGGCTTGGATGGCGAGGTTTTGAGCATCGTAGAGGGCGTGTGCACCTATAGAGGTCAAGACTTGGGTGCCATTAATGAGCGCTAAGCCTTCTTTGGCTTGAAGGGTCAACGGTTTAAGTTGGGCTTGTTGAAGCGCTTGGGATCCGCGGAGTCTTTGTCCTTGATAGAAGGCTTCACCTTCGCCTAGCATAACTAAGACCATATGGGATAAAGGGGCTAAATCACCACTAGCTCCAAGGGATCCTTTTTCAGGAATAATAGGATGGACCTGGTGATTGAGCAAGTCCAAAAGCATCTGTAATGTTTCTAAGCGAATGCCAGAAAAGCCCTTAGCCAACGCATTGGCTCGTAAGAGTAAAACGCCGCGGGTTTCGGGGATACTTAGCGGTTCGCCGATACCACAAGCATGAGAAACAATTAAATTGTGTTGGAGTTGTTCGAGTTGTTTTGAAGAAATGTGAACATCACAAAACTTCCCAAATCCCGTGGTAATACCATAGATGTTGCGTTCTTGGGCTAAGAACGTTTCAACCTGTTGGCGTGAGGCTTCCACTTGTTGAATGGCTTTGGGGCTGAGTTGTACGGGATAGTTTTCACGAGTGACTTTGATAAAGTCTTCTAAGGTTAAACTTTGTCCGTCTAGATAAATGGGGTTCATAAAAATCCTCCAGTATTTTTTATGTATATGCTATTTCTTGTATTTTACCATATTGTTTTGAAATATTTTTAGATGGTGTTCGAAGGGGTTTGTTTGTGGTGTTGATTAGAGGAAATATGCTTGAATTAATTTGCTTTGTGGGCGTGGTTTTTATATGATTTGGATGAAGAGATTCTCAGAAGGGAGCGCTTATGTTTATTGATCATTCGTTGACTCATTATTTAGAACAGGTCCAGTCTAATCAACCGACACCAGGAGGGGGTAGTGTTTCTGCTTTAGCTGGAGCTCTGGCGGCGGCTTTAGCTCAAATGGTGGCGAATTTAACCGTCCATAAAAAGGCGTATGCTCGTTTATCTGTTGAGATTCAACAACAACTACAACAAGATGTCGAAGCATTGAAACGTTATCAGCAACGATTACAAGCTCTTGTTGATGAGGATACCCAAGCCTTTGATGAGGTGGTCAAGGCTTTTAAGCTGCCAAAAACCACAGAAACCGAGCAAACAATTCGTTCAAAAGCTATTCAAAAAGGCTATCAACAAGCACTGGAAGTTCCTTTGGAATGTGCGGAGGTGTGTTTAAAGGTTTTAAAAGCTCAAAATCAGTGGGCGATTTATGGTAATGAAAATTGTGTTTCAGATATTGGAGTTGGTGTGTTGATGGCTTATGCTGGGGTACAAGGGGCGTTATTAAATGTCCTGATTAATTTGAATGCTATTAAAGAGGAGCAGTATCGACAACAAATAGAGATTCGGGTCGCCTCCTTAAATCGTGAGAGCAGCGATTGGCAACAAAGACTTTTAGCGATTGTTTATCAACGCTTGGATGTGGTGTCCCTTATGAATATGGTATAATTACCTTACGGATTTGTAGTTTTTGTCAATGGATTTAGTTTGTTTTTGGTCTTTCTTGACATAAAAATAACGAATAAGTAAGGAAAAAGAATTATTACAACATAAGTGTAAGTAATTCCAGGTGAAAAAATGTGAAAATTGCCCTAGTTCATGCTGAATATGCGTATATGCCGAAAGTGCTCGAAGAAATTAATCCTAAATCGGATACCCATACTAAAAACACCGTTCGCTCGATTCGACAAGTGTTAGAGAAGGCAGGTCATGAAGTGGTTTTAGTGCCTGCTAATGTGGATATGTTGAAAACGATTGTTGATGTTGGTCCGGTAGACTTGATTTATTGTTACTATACACCTTTGGAGAATTTACACCTTCAAGGGAATGTGTTTGCGGCGTTGGAGTTGTTAGGGATTCCAATGGTTGGTCCTGGGATGTTCACTCAAACAGTGGGTCTTTCCAAGGAGACGACGAAGATTATTTTACGGTCGCTTGGTGTTCCGACACCAAAGTCTCAGGTGTTTATGAGTCCGGATGATCCGCTCGATCCGTCTTTGTTGGATCATTTTCCTTTATTTGTGAAACCGGAATCAGAAGCCGCTTCGGTGGGTGTTCATGTGGATTCGTATGTTGAAGATGAAGAGGCGCTACGCCATAGTTTAAGACGGATTTTTAAGCAGGTGAATCCACCAATTATTGTTGAGGCTTTTTTACCGGGTCGTGAATTTACGGTGGGGGTTTTACAAAAAGAGCCGCTTTTGGCTCTACCCGTGGTGGAGTTGAAATTTACCGAAGATTCGGTGGTTAATTTCCGGTCAATTGAAACCAAATTCGCGGACACGATGTATGCTCAAGTGCCGGCCGAGATTGACGAGGCATTAGCCACCCACATGCAAGAACTAGCTAAAATTGCGTTTAAAGCTCTCCGTTGTGAGGTGTATGCGCGGGTCGATATGCGTTTAGATGCCCAGGGTAACCCTCAAGTTATTGAAGTGAATACCATGCCTGGGTTGGAGAAAGGCCATTCTTTATTTGAAGCGAGCGCGCAAGCGATTGGTATGGATTATGATGAATTGATTTTAACGATGGTGGATATTGCCTTGAAACCGAAAAAACAGTCGAAGTATTTAGGCATTGGTAAATTCTAAAAGATTATTAACCCGCGTTTTTATGGTTGGTGGTATGTTTTCTTTTAACAATAATCGGAGTTGACGGGGATGGGTAATTCCCCGTTTTTTTAAATGATTTTCAATAAGATGTACTTTTTCATCGCGCCCTAATAGTTGATAGAGTATATACCAGTCTTCAAGAAGCCCAAAAGGGTAGGTACTCCCGTGATAGTGGCGGTGTTGTATGGGTGTATTTGCATGGAAAGGATATTGAAAGGTACCGGCTTCGTGTTGTAGGCTAAGACCAGCCATGAGGTCGACGGGGATGTCTTTGAGAAAATATTGTCGATAGAAAACGGTTCGAAACGGTTCCCTTGTGGGTTCTAACGGTTTTTGATGACCGAGTTTGGCTAAGAGTTGTTGAGCCCTTTGTACGTCTTTAATGGTTACAATTAAATCAATGTCCAAAACGGTGTCGTGGAGTTGATGAGTATTCAATAACAAAGAACCGCCGATGGCCCAATGAAGGTTTTCTGCAGTGAATTGTTGATGGATGATTTCTAATGCCTGAATGAGTTTTGGATTCATATCATCAGTATATCATGATTAAAGTGGAGGAGTTGACAGTTCTAGATTAAGGGCTATAATAGGGTTGTTGGCACTCGGATATTAGGAGTGCTAAAAGGAGGAAGAATGGCTAGAAAACTACAATTTAAAGCAGAATCGAAAAAACTTTTAGACTTAATGATTAATTCTATTTATACGCATCGGGAAATTTTCTTACGGGAATTAATTTCCAACGCCAGTGATGCGATTGACAAATTACAACACAAGCGACTGGAACATCCCGATTTAAATATTGAGAAAAGCGACTTGGTCATCACCTTAGAAGCGGACAAAGAACAGCGGATCTTATTGATTAGTGATAATGGGATTGGGATGACTGAGGCGGAACTGAAACAAAATTTAGGAACAATTGCCCATAGTGGTTCTCAAGAGTTTAAAGAAGCTCTGGAAGGTAATGGCGATGCTTCCGAGATTATTGGTCAGTTTGGCGTCGGCTTTTATAGTGGCTTTATGGTGGCGGATAAAGTTGAAGTCTTGAGTAAGGCTTTAGGAAGTGAGGATGCGTTTGTCTTTACGTCGACAGGGGTGGATGGCTTTACTGTTGAACCTGCTCAACGGGAATCCCGGGGGACCACGATTCGGTTATTTTTGAAAGAGAATACAGAAGATTTGAACTTTGATGAATATTTAGAATCGTTTAAACTGCGCAGCTTAGTTAAGAAGTATTCGGATTATATTTCGTATCCGATTCATTGGCTAGAAGAAGATCAAGAACCAGAAGTGATTAATTCCATGATCCCACTTTGGAAACGTTCGGCCAAAGAAATAACGGATGAGGAGTATTTTTCGTTTTATAAAGATAAATTTAATGATTTTGAAGATCCATTGAAAGTGATTCATATGAAGGTTGAAGGCATGATTACCTTTGATGCGTTGTTGTTTATCCCTTCGAAGGTTCCTTTCAACTACTATAGTAGTGAGTATGAAAAGGGGCTTCAATTGTATTCGAAAGGCGTCTTTATTGAAGGTCATAATAAAGAACTGATTTCGGATGAGTTTAGTTTTGTGCGCGGGATTGTCGATAGTGCGGATTTGAGTTTGAATATTTCGCGAGAAATGCTTCAACATAATCGCCAGCTTCAAAAAATAGCGAATCGAATTCAAAAGAAAGTTCGTGAAGAATTAACGTCCATGTTAGAAGAGGATCGTGAAAAATATGAGCAATTCTATGATGCTTTTGGGATGCAGTTGAAATTTGGTCTGTATCAAAGTTTTGGTATGAAGCGCGAGGAGCTACAAGATTTACTCTTGTTTAAGACGTCACATGAAGACGGTTATGCGACTTTAAAAGAAATCCATGAACGGCTAAAAGAAGACCAAAAGGAAATCTATTATGTGTCTTCAGAGACAGTCGAGAAGGGTAAACGTGTGCCTCAAAGTGAACGGATTCTTGATAAAGGCTTTGAGCTTATGGTATTGACCCAGGATGTTGATGAATTTGTTATCCAGATTTTAAATAATTATGAAGACATTCCATTTAAGTCGGTTAACCAAGGTGAGATTGAATTTGATGAGAAAGAGCTGGAAGAAATCAAACTTAAAGAAGATGAACATAAGGAATTGCTAGAAACGATTAAATCGAAACTTGAAGGTCAAGTTGATGAAGTGAAATTATCGACGCGCCTTCAATCGTATCCTGTTTGCTTGGTGAGTGGGGAAGGGCTGAGTTTTGAGATGGAGAAAGTGATGGCTCAATCGCCGGACGAATCTCAACATTTAAAGGCTTCACGGATTTTAGAATTGAATATGAATCATCCACTCTTTGAGACATTAATTAATATTAAAGAGGAGTCATTATTACAGACGTTTGCTGATTTATTGTATGATCAGGCCTTATTGATTGAAGGCTTGCCGATTGAATCACCAGCAGAGTTTTCGAAGAAACTTGCTGAAGTGATGATGTTGGCGACGAAGTAAAGAAAAAAGCTGTTAAGTCAGCTTTTTTTAAGAGGTTTTAATTATTCTTTTAAATCTGAGTAGATAATGAAGTGTGATAAAATGAAAAAAAGGAGGCCCATATGGAACTGAAAAAGGCACTCATTAAACAAATAGAGAATGAACTTAACTATCAGAGACTAGAAAATGAAAATGGAGATGAACAATATCGTTTAGCGACAGCCTATCATACCGCTCTAGTGGAAAAGCTGAATACTTGGGCACAACAGTATCCGAACTTTATCGATGATTTGTTAAACCAACATATTGCTCAGGAAGAAAAAGTCTTTGGTCAAGAAAATTATGAGTATATCTTGACTCCAGAAGAAAAAGGTCGAATTTATTCCTTAATTCGCTGTAAACACTTATTGAGAATGGCGAATGAGCAACGAATTGTTTAAGAAAAACCAGGAGATTTTCTGGTTTTTTAGTCTTCGTAATTAATTAATTTCATACCAATCCAAAAGACGAGCACCATCATGACAAGTGAAACGAATTGATTCAAAAGGACTGATTGTTGAATCGACAACTGTAAGAGATTCACGAGCTTTGATGACAGTGGTAAAAGGGGCAAGTAGAAATATTGGGCATACGTTCCCGTGAGATTGATGATGTCATTGCTCGAGGCAACAAAAAATGTTTGATAGGTCGTAAAAATGATGACCACTAGAGCAGGGATATGAATCCAGAAAATTTCGGAATCGCCAACGATCATGCTTTGAGTCCATAGACCGATGAGCATCCAGATAATTAACATACCAATAGCAATCCATATTAGATAGTCGGGGTTGAGGCTGCCTTTCATTTGGGTGTTGAGCCAGGCTCCTGCGCCGAAAGGAAGACATCCAAGGAGAATGAGTAGGATTTGTTTCATAAGACACCTCGTTTTTCTTTTATTATACGCATTTTTGTGTGTTGTTGCATCTTTGTTCATGCCTTGAATTTGCTTGTTTCTTATGTTAAGAATTTACTTATTGCTTAAACATTATGGATTTAACGTATTACGTTAAAATGAAAAATATAACAATGCATATGAGATGGTTTTCTAAAAATGATTTGGGATAATAAAAATACTTCGCACTGAAAGGAGGATCACGATGACAATCGTATTTGATACGTTAACGGGCATGACTAAACGGTTTTGTAAACGCTTAGGTTATCCGATGATCGACATCAACGAATATAATGATAACCCGGTGGAAGGGGACCTTATTTTGGTTACACGGTCGATCCATTTTGGACAAGTCACCGAAGTAGCGACCGAGTTTATGCAACAACATTATCATCAAGTCGTGGGCATTGCGGTAAGTGGTAACCGAAACTGGGGAGAAGCCTATGGAGCTGCAGGAGACAAGCTTAGTCGGGCATTCAATATCCCGCTTATCTGTAAGTTTGAGGGATCCGGTTTCCCCAATGATGTGAGATTAGTACAAGAATTTATTGAAGAAAGGGTTAACAAACAATGAGTGAACAGTATATTACCGAAGTCCCTAAGTGGATTGTATTAAATAATCAAGTTGTTGATGCCGAGGGCAATATCAATAGTCTAGAAAAAGACCGGGAAGCTGCGTTTACCTACTTTGTCGAAGAGGTGAATAAGAAGACCCAGTTTTTCCATTCTTTGAGAGAGAAGTTGAATTATTTAATTGCAAATAATTACTATGAAGAAGAGTTTTTAAATAAATATACCTTTAATGAAATCCGTGATCTCTATGATCGTTTATATGCGAAGAAATTTAGATTTCCGACGTATATGGGGGCTTTTAAGTTTTATAACGACTATGCCTTGAAATCTGACGATAAGAAAGTGTTCTTAGAGCGCTACGAAGACCGCTTAGCTGTGACGGCACTATACCATGCGGATGGGGATTATGAAAAAGCGGTACGGATTGCGGATCGTTTAATTGCCCAAGACTTTACACCTGCCACCCCAACCTTGTTGAACACGGGTCGTAAACGTCGCGGGGAATATGTGTCTTGTTTCTTATTGGAAGTGAATGATTCCCTCAACGATATCGCGCGGGCTCAAGAATTTGCTATGCAACTTTCGAAGATGGGTGGAGGGGTTTCCTTGCATTTAACCAATCTTCGAGCAAAAGGCGAAGCCATCAAGGGCATTAAGAATGTTGGTAAAGGGGTTGTTGGGGTGTTAAAACTACTCGATAATGCGTTTAGATATGCCGATCAAATGGGTCAAAGACCTGGTGCAGGGGCCGCCTACTTATCAATTTTCCATGCGGATATTGAAGACTTCCTAAATACCAAGAAGTTAAATGCGGACGACGATGTTCGGGTGAAGACTTTGAGTTTAGGCGTGGTCATGAATGATAAATTCATCCAACTGGCTCGGGAAGATAAAGATATGTATGTTTTCTATCCGAAAACGGTCACCGATGAATACGATTTACCGTTTGGGGATATCGCTATTGAAATGGATAAATGGTACGACAAATTAGTTGATAATCCAAAGGTGCGTAAGCGTAAAATTAATCCACGCCGTCTCTTGGATATGATTGCTCAGATTCAAGGAGAGTCGGGTTATCCATATATTATGTTTGCGGATAATGTCAATAAAGCGAACCCACTCGCCGATACGGTGAAGTTTTCCAATCTGTGTACAGAAATCTTACAACCGACAACGGTATCTAGTTTTGCGGATTATCATGAAGTGCATAAAGATGAGATTGGTATGGATGTTTCTTGTAATTTGGCTTCTGGTCATATGGGGAATATGATTAAGAATAACACGATTAAAGAAACCGTCTATGCGGCGATGGATGTCATGAACTCGGTGTCCGAAAAAACGAATATCGAGCATGTCCCTGCTGTGGCGAAAGCGAATCGTTTGAATCGTTCCGTTGGTTTTGGGATCATGGGCCATCATGGCTTTATTGCTGAGAACTATATTAATTATGGTTCTCAAGAAGATTTGGATTTGGTAGATGTGTTCTTTAGTTTAATCAATTTCTATAGTCTTAAGCATAGTAACGAAAAAGCCAAGGAAACAGGTTTGGTTTTCCATAAATTTGAAGAAAGCAGTTATGCGGATGGTTCCTATTTTAAAAATCGGGGACCGGTACTTCCGAAAACCGATCAGGTTAAAGAGATTTTCGCAGACATTGAGATTCCATCGGAACAAGATTGGGCGGACCTAAAAGCTAGCATTATGGAACATGGTTTATATAACTCGCATCGCTTGGCGGTTGCCCCGAATGGATCGATTGCTTATGTCATGAGCGCAACCCCGTCGATTACACCAATCAAACAATTGGTTGAAGAGCGGACCTATGGGAACTCGAAGACGTACTTCCCAGCGCCATCATTGGATACCGCGGAGTTCATGTATGAGACCGCATACGATATGGATAAATATAAGATTATTGATGTAATTGCGACGGCACAGAAACATGTCGATCAAGGAATTAGTTTCGAGCTTTGCATTAATTCCGATATTACGACTCGCGAATTACAGCGGTATTACTTGTATGCCCACCACCAAGGGATTAAGACCCTCTACTATACACGGACTCAAAAACTAAAAATTGAAGAATGTGTATCTTGTGCAGTTTAGGAGATAGAGATGAAATTAAAAGATAAGAAATATCATTACAACGGAGCCAATTGGAATGAGCCGGAAGATCATTATACCCAATCGTTTTACGATCAAAACTTGTCGCAGTTTTGGCGTCCGGAGGATATTTCCTTACAATCAGATTTGAATGTTTGGCATACTTTACCAAAAGTGGTTCAACAAGCGTATGCTCAAAACCTTTTAGTCTTAACGTTCTTAGATACGTATCAAGGCGATATTGGGATGCCGGTTGTTGCTCGTTCATTAGACGATTATACCGAGCATCAAAGGAAGTCTGTAATTAACTTCCAGGCCGCGATGGAGAATGCGGTCCATGCGAAGTCGTATTCGAATATTTTTATGACTTATATGACTAATCCAGAGATTGATGAAGTCTTCCGTTGGGGTGATGATAATATTCCATTACAAGAAATCTTGGATGTTATTGTCGGTTATTATCGGAATCTAGACCGGATGAACTATATTTCTCGGTATGAGCCAGAGCGTGAGGATTTCAGTGAGCATGACTTTAAAGTAGCTCAGTATCAAGCGATGGTGGCTTCGGTTTATTTGGAGTCTTGTCTGTTTTATTCGGGTTTCTATTATCCACTTTGGTTCTATGGTCAGGGGAAATTGATGCAGGCGGGGGAGATCATTAACTTGATTTTGCGTGATGAATCCATTCATGGTCTTTACATTGGTATGCTTGCTCAAGAAATCTTTAATGAATTTTCCGAAGCAGATCAAGAAAAATATGAAGCGTGGGCCGTAGAAGTCCTGGAAAAATTGGTTTCGTTAGAGAATGAACTCGTTCATGAAATCTATGACCCAGTGGACTTATCCCATGATGTCAAAAAATTTGTTCGTTATAATGCCAATAAATCTTTAATGAATTTGGGCTTGGATCCAATCTATGATTATGAAGAAGTCAACCCTGTGGTTCTTAATGGCTTGAATACAACAACTAAAACAATGGATAACTTCTCTATGAAGGGAAATGGTTATCAGAAGATGAAATCAGAAGCATTGCATGACGATGACTTCTACTTTGAAAAAGAAAGGATAAACCAACTATGATTTTAATATTAACGCAAGATTACTGTCCAAAATGTGAGAATCTGAAGAAATTTCTTGATTTAGGATTGAAAGGAAAGTATAACGACCAGATTGAGTTTGTGCATCGTCAGACTGAAAGTGATCGCTTTGATGAACTCGTTCGTAAGTTTGAAATTCAGTCCACACCAGCAATCATTAGAGGCGATACTGTCCTTAGGGACACGAATCCTAGCAAGGTCATGACTTTCTTAGCTGGATAAACAGAAACAAAGGGATATTTTACAAAAACTGTACTATAAAGTGTACAGTTTTTTGTTGTCACAAGAGTCTAAATATTTTAAAATTATGGTAGATAGAAATTTAGTTCTAGCAAGTTACAAAAATCAGATTTGTGAATCTTAGGAGAAAGGAGCAAAAGTAAAAACGTTACTGAAAATTTTTTTTATGCCAGTTTGGTTAGTAGGGCTAACACTTTACTTCCTAATTAAGAACGCTGGTTAAATACCGGAATTTTTAAAGGAAAAAAATGATAATTTGCTTGAAACGGTCGGATGTACATAATATTGTCCACTAAATTTTTGTGTTGCTTTTTAGGTTTATTTTTCTTCTAAGAATTGTGTATAATTGAATCAGCTAATATAAAAATAGTTCACATCAACTGATAATCAAAATAATCAGTTAATCAGACAATTAAATTGGAGAATTGTAGCATAGGTCAAGGTTGCTACAAGAAAAATGGAATGATGCGATCAAATAATTTGCATACAAATAAAGTAAATCCCTATCTGTGGGCCAAAAAGAGAGAATCGGATAGTGGTATTTTCTTATGGTTATCTTTAGAGCAACATTCACTCGATACAATGAATACGATGTCCTTTCTATGGGAGCATTGGCTAAGTCAGGGCCAACGTCAGTTGATTATATGTTCTTTAAGCCAACAAGATGAAGATATTGCTAAAAGATTGGTTAATTTAATTGGGTTAATCCATGATATTGGAAAAGCCACTCCGTCCTTTCAAACTAAGCAAAGTTTTTATGCTTCAAAGGATTTGGATCAACAATTAATTGATCGTCTATTAATGAGCGGATTTCAAGACTTAGACAAACTCGTGCTTCCTAGTATTAATAGGACTAAACATGCGGTTGCAGGTCAAGTCATCCTCTCTAATTTTGGCATTGGAGATGATATTGCGTCAATTGTTGGTGGTCATCACGGCCAGCCAATTAATGAAAAAAGAGACATAAGAGTTCAATTTAGTTATCCAGAGAACTATGTTCAGGTTGAAAATAAGAAAGATTCGAGACATCAAAAATGGACTACCGTACAGAAAGAATTATTTGAATGGTCATTACAAACGAGTGAATTTTATGATCTTGAAAACGTTCCAACCATTCAACAACCAGCTTTAATTATTTTACAAGGACTTCTAATAATGGCAGACTGGATAGCAAGTAATGAACATTACTTCCCGCTTATTCCGCTACATGAAGAAGTTCATATTGATCAAGATAAACGTAGAGTAGAAGGTCTAGGGAATTGGAAAAAATCAGAGATGTGGGTTTCAGAGAATACGAATAATGTTTGGTCTCTCTATAATGACCGTTTTGGATTTGATCCGCGAGATGTACAAATCGGTTTGTCGCAAGCAATTGAGAATTGTCAACAACCAGGGATTATCATTTTAGAAGCACCGATGGGCTGCGGAAAAACGGAAGGAGCACTGATTGCTGCAGAGCAGCTAGCTCAGCGAATGGGATGTAACGGCATTTTCTTTGGATTACCTACACAAGCTACATCAAACGGAATTTTTCCACGGATTAATGATTGGCTGAAAAAATTATCTTTAATTAAGGACAACTCAAAATCGATTCAACTTGTACACGGGAAGGCTGCACTAAATCCTGATTTCGCGAAGATCCGAGAGTCTACGCATCACCAAAAAGGAGTAGTCGGTGATGAAAGTTCAGTTTTCGTCAATGATTGGTTTGTTGGACGAAAAACAGCAATTCTTGATGACTTTGTTGTCGGTACCGTAGATCAATTTTTAATGGCAGCACTCAAGCAAAAACATCTTGCTTTAAGGCATTTAGGATTGAGTAAGAAAGTCGTTATTATTGACGAGGTTCATGCGTATGATGCTTATATGGGTCAATATCTACAACAAGCCATCCGATGGATGGGAGCATATCAAATACCTGTTATTATTCTTTCCGCGACCTTACCATCGAGAATTAGAACGAGTTTGATTGAACAATATATCAGAGGACGCTATCTGTCCGTTGATCGTGATCATGTAGAATATGCAGATTGGTCGACAACGGATACTTATCCTGTCGTTACATATACAGACGGTAATGGTGTGAGGCAATACAGAGGATTTGAAACGAAGCCAGATAAGACGATAAATATTGAAATTCTTGATGAGCAAAGTCTATTTGAAACCATTGATTCTTTAGTTGCTGATGGTGGAATTGTTGGAATTGTTGTTAATACAGTTAGACGGGCACAAGACTTAACTAGAGAATTAATTACCATTTATTCTGAAGAGGTTGTTGAGTTATTACATTCTAGTTTCATTGCTACTGAACGTGCTCGTAAAGAACAAGAACTTCTTTCAATGGTAGGAAAAGGTGCTAAAAGACCGTATAGAAAAATAATCGTTGGAACACAGGTCATTGAGCAATCACTTGATATTGATTTTGACGTATTGATAACTGATTTGGCACCAATGGACTTGTTATTACAGCGTGCTGGACGGTTACATCGACACAAAGATGTAAAACGAGCAAATATGAATTTATCTCCAACTTTGTATGTGTTGGGTGTTAATGATGATTATGTCTTTGAGGAAGGGACGACACATGTTTATGATGAATTTGTATTGTTTAAAACACAATATTTTTTACCATCAGTTGTAAACTTACCAGAAGATATTTCAAGCTTAGTGCAATTAGTTTATAGCGAAACAATAGAGTTAAATCAAGTTAATCAAGAGTTGCTTGAAATCCTACAGCAAGAAAGCGAAAGACGAAGAAAGTCGAAGGAAGAAAAGGCTAAAACCTATCGAATTGACCGTCCATATAGACCGGATAAGAACAGTTTAATTGGTTGGTTACGAAATATAGATCCAGATCAAAGCGAGGAAGGAGGATATGCGAGAGTTCGAGACAGTTCGGATAGTATTGAAGTCATTGTTACTAAAAAAGTGAACCAAGGATATGGATTTATAGATGAGGATATAGATATATCCACCACAATTGATGAGGTGAACGTTAGTAAAAAACTTGCGTTGAGTACGTTGAGATTACCTCATGTGCTTTGTACACCTTTTCGGATTGATAAAACCATTAGAGAGTTAGAACGATTTAATAACGAACATCTAGCAAATTGGCAAGATAGTCCATGGCTTAAAGGATCGTTAGGAATTATCTTTGATGCGAAAAATCGATTCAGTCTCAATGGTTTCCAGTTATCCTATGACCCTAAAATAGGATTACTTTTTGAAAAGGAGGGGATGAATAATGGGGAGATTTAATTTAATCGATACCCCATGGATTGTCGTAATGACAAAGAGTGACGGATCGACAAAAGAAGTATCATTGATTGAGCTTTTCAAGAACGCTCATCAATATTTACGTCTAGCGGGTGATACACCAGCACAAGATTTTGCTATTTTAAGATTTTTGCTTTCGATCAAGCACACAGTGTTTTCTAGATTTGATGCTAATGGAATATTGCATCAGGGTATTGAAGTTGATGATAGATTTCTGCAAACGAAGTTTTTAGAGGATGAAGAGGATATTGATAATTACAAAAACCGACTTCTAGCTTTGTGGGGTGATTTATGGAACAAAGAAGAATTTCCTTCGATAATTACTGAATATTTAATGAAGTGGTATGATCGTTTTTTTCTATTTAGTGACAAGTATCCATTCTATCAAGTGTCTGAAGCTGATTTAAATAGTCTCGACATTTCTTTGGAAAGAACCACTGAAATTAATGTGAAGTTTATCAATCGTTTGATTTCTGAGAGCAATAACAAAATTGAGTTATTTTCACCGATGAGTGATCGATATAAAAATTATCATGATAATGCCAGTTTAGCCCGATGGTTAATAGCATATCAAGGGTACACAGGGACTAGTGAAAAAAGAAAATATCCTGGAATGACCGAATCTGCGAGTCGGGGGTGGTTGCTTGGTTTAGGTTCTGTTTATTTAAATGGGAACAATATCAAGGAAACCTTGCTCTTAAATTTAGTCTTACCTACAGAGGAAACAACAGACAGTGAAATCTATCAGAGGCCGCTTTGGGAATTGGAAATTAGTGAAAAGGTAAAAAGTCTTAATGTCCCCCATCCTAAAAATTTAGCTGAATTGTACACAAATTGGTCAAGATTAATCTGGATAAACCCTGAGGAATGGTCTAAATCGGATAATAAGGACATACGAACGGTTCAACTCCCAGGAATTAATAATCAAGATTTTATACTGGAGAAAATGACGCTTTGGCAATGTCCAAAATCAGGTCCAAATAAGAATCATTTTATTCCAAAAACCCACGTGGTTGGAAATTCCTTTTGGCGTTCATTTGGGAGTACCACCTTACCGAATTCAAAAAAGGACAATCATCGTCGACCGGGAATCATTGATTGGCACAATATTTTGGTTGATAATAATTTGATTGATGAACGAAAGGTAAAAATTACAGCCGTTGGCTTAGGCTACAACAGGGATGCGTCGTCTATGGTCAATAGTGATATTTATGATGAATTAAATCTACACGATAAAGTACTTTCTGATGACTTGGATGATGGGTGGGTAATAAGAATCACGGATGAAGTTGAGTTAATTAAAGCCACGATTGAAAAAACATTGAAGTGGTTCGTCAATGATGTCTTATTTATTCGCCAAATGAAATTTTCAGATGTTGGTTCAAAATACCTCGATGAAGCATATTACGAAATCGATGAACCTTTCAAAAATTGGATTGAAAACATCCGACCCGAGGATGAAAAGAGTGAAGCTGTTCAACGTTGGCGACTTCAGTTAAGAGACATAATTAAAGGGGAAGCTGATAAATTTGTAAAGAATGCTTCTCCGCGTGATTATCTCGGTAGAGTAAAAGATTCTAGAACCGTTAATATTGCCGAATCATATAATAGATTCATTGCGATATTGAATAATCAAACTAAGAAAGGGGGATAAAGATGACAAATCCTAAAAATACAAGCAGTCAAATTTATGGAATAACTAATAGTATCCTAACAGCAATTGGCGAAAATTTGCAGTCGAGTTCTTCAAAAGCAGCGTTAGCAAACTTAAGAAACTCGATTGGCAGAAATGTAAGCGCTTCGATGTCTGCGTGGCAAATTGTTTTAGAAAAGCTTCCCGAAGAGTTCCTTAGCCGTAGTGGTGAGTTAACTCGTGAAGAAAAAGCGATTATGTCTAGCTTACAACTATACGCATTACATCAACAAGGGAAGGGTGTAAACGTTCACTTCAAACCAGAAAATGGGGATGGTTTCAGAATGGACATGGGAGCTTCGCTTCATTCGCTAAAAGTGTCTAAAAATGAAAAGGATCAAGATAGTCGAGTTGCCATGGATCGTCGATTTAATGTGATGATTACTGCTTCTACATTTGAAGAGCTTTTAAATCATTTACGTCCCTTAATCAATTTATTGAGTAAAAATGAGTTATCAAAGGTTGATTATGCACAGCTAGCAACCGATTTATATTGGTTCCAAAGCCCAGCGAATGATCACGTTCGATTAAGATGGGCTCAAAATTACTACAAACAAATCAAAGAGGAGAAGAAAAAATGAAAAAACTATTTATAGATGTACATGCTATACAAGCTGTTCCGCCATCGAATATTAATCGCGATGACACAGGAAGCCCCAAAACGGCTCAATATGGGGGAGTAACCCGATCGAGAGTAAGTTCTCAATCCTGGAAAAAGGCTATGAGAGATTATTTTAAAGAAAACGGTAATCTAAAAAATGTTGGTGTGAGAAGCCTGAATGTTGTTCATTATGTAGCGACAAAAATCATGGAAAAAGATGAGTCTATCAGTTATGAAGAAGCGATGAAAAAAGCAGAGAGTGTATTTAACTCTGCAAATGTTAAGACCACAAAAGGAAAAGTAAAAGCATTGTTTTTTCTAAGTTCTAAACAAGCTGAAAATTTAGCCCAAGCAGCAATAGAGGGTAATAAAAATAAGAAGGAATTACAAGAAATATTTAATGCTGAACCTGCAATTGATATTGCGTTATTTGGAAGAATGGTCGCTGATGATGCCGCAATCAATGAAGACGCTTCTTCACAAGTTGCCCATGCGATATCTACTCACGCCATTCAAACAGAATTTGACTTCTTCACAGCGACAGATGACCTGTCTCAAGAAGATCATGCTGGAGCTGGAATGCTAGGTACGGTTGAATTTAATTCATCAACGTTGTATCGTTACGCAAATATTAATTTACATGAGTTTTCTAAGCAATTAAAAAATGACTCTGAAGCGGTATCATCTGCGGTTCAGTTATTTGTTGAAGCATTCATGAACTCGATGCCGACAGGTAAAGTGAATACATTCGCTAATCAAACGTTACCACAAGCGGTATTAGTAGTTGGCAGATCGGATCGACCAGTTAATTTGGTCACAGCTTTCGAACAACCAGTTGTCTCAAGGAGTGGATATGTTAGTAAATCCATAGAAAAATTAGAAAGTGAATATAAATCTGTTTTGAAATTTGTTGAAGAACCAGAATTTGTATTTGGTATAGGTTTCGATGATTTGACTAATGAACTGAAGAATATGGACGAGCTATTAAATAATTTAGGAGACAAGGTTAGCGAATTTGTAGAAAGAGAATAGAGGTGTTGTAATGAAAACAATGTTATTAAAACTTGCAGGACCTCTCCAGTCATGGGGTTTAGATTCACGATTTGAAACGCGAAATACCAATAGGTATCCAACGAAGAGTGCAATCATTGGAATGATTGCAGCTAGTTTAGGGTACACAAGAGATCAAGATCAAAATATCCAAAAATTGAATGGTCTAGATTTCGCGGTTCGTATTGATCAACCTGGCCGTGTTTTACGCGATTATCATATCGCAACTAAATACAAGCCAAGTGGAGCTTTCGAACGTAATTATCAAACTGTACGCTATTATTTACAGGATGCTATTTTTGTGGTTGCTGTTGGAAGTACGTCTTCAGGTTTGATTGATTTAATTACTGATTCTATAAGGAATCCTTATTATCAACCCTTTCTTGGGAGACGGTCATGCCCAATTAATGCAGATTATTTCATTGATGTGGTAGAGGGAGATGTTATCGCGAGTATTTCCGGGGTTCCTTGGCAAGCGAAAAAATGGTACCAAAAAGTCGGAAGTCCAAAGTTAGAACTGTTCTGTGATCGCCATTTATTGGAAAATAATCGAGAATTTCTAGTTAGGGACCGCGTGATTTCCTTCTCGCAAGACCGTCGTAATTTTGGGTTCAGATCAGTGGCTACAACAACCATCGATGTTAACCCCAAGGATTACAAACAGCAACATGACGCTTTGAGCGCATTAGGAGATTCCGATGTATTTATCTAGAGTCGAAATAGATTTAAAAAATCGAGCAAAAACACGAAACTTGAACCATTTGGGTGCATTTCATCATTGGGTGGAGCAATCTTTTCCCACAGAAATTAACGGTAAACTTCATACTCGGAAATTATGGCGTATTGATGAATTAGCTTCGAAAAAATACTTATTGGTAGTTAGTAAAGAAAAGCCAGATTTAGAGAAAATGGAAAAATATGGTGTTGAAAACAGTGCTCAAATAAAAGATTATGGTGCTTTTATAGAAAAACTGGAAAATGGTCTTTCAGCGAGATTTAGAGTTGTATTAAATCCTGTTACTTCCATCAGCACAGGCAAAAAATCTGGTCAAAGAGGTAGAGTAGTTCCACATATCACGGAAGAACACAAATTAGGTTACTTTCAGAAGATTGCTCAAAAAAACGGATTTAAAGCTGAAGAAAAGGATGTGATGATTGTTAAAAGTAGCTTTGAACCTCTAAAGAAATCAAATACGAAACAAATTAATGTAAGTCAAGTAGCGTATGAGGGAAGATTGACCATCACAGATATCGAATTATTCAAAAGTGCACTCATTAACGGGATTGGCAAGAAAAAAGCTTATGGGTGTGGTCTGTTGACTATTATCCCTGTGCCTTAAATCATGTCAAAAAAAACAGGGGTAGTGAAAACAAAGTTAAATCAATTACCTAAAATAAGTGATCGTGTTTCATTTTTGTACATTGAACATGCTGTTATAAATCGTCAAGATGGTGCGATTACGATTGTGGATGATAAAGGAACTGTTCGGGTCCCCGCGGCGTTACTTGGGGTTGTTCTGCTTGGCCCAGGTACGAGTATCACTCATCGAGCAATAGAATTAATTGGCGATACAGGAACAAGTATGGTCTGGGTCGGAGAAAGGGGCGTTCGTCATTATGCTCATGGTAGGGCCCTGACACATTCGAGTAGATTTCAGGTAAAGCAAGCCAAATTAGTATCAAACACGAGAACACGGTTAAGCGTCGCTCGAAAAATGTATCAACTTCGATTCCCATCGGAAGATGTTTCGAGGTTGACCATGCAACAACTACGAGGTCGAGAAGGAGCAAGGATACGTAGTTTATATAGAAAGATGTCCAAGGATTTTGGTGTTGAATGGTCAGGCCGTGAGTATAATCCCGACAATTTTGATATTGGAACCCCGATAAATAAAGCACTGTCTGCAGCACATGCTGCGCTATATGGATTGGTTTACAGTGTGATCGTTGCTCTTGGTATGTCTACAGCCTTGGGATTTATACACACTGGTAATGATTTGTCATTTGTGTATGATATTGCCGATCTCTACAAAGGATCGGTGACCATACCAATTGCGTTTGAGGTTGTATCTTCGTCTTCAGAAGGTGATGATATCGGAAGAATTACGAGACTACGTGTCCGTGACGAATTTGTAGATGGAAAGTTGATGAAAAAAATTGTGAATGATCTGCAATATTTGATGGATGTTGGTGAAGACGAACGTTTTGAAGCCGATATAATCAACCTTTGGGATGAAACAGAAGGCTTGGTTAAGCACGGTATCAGTTATGTTGAAAAGAGTTAAAGTATGCCATTCACTGTAATAACTTTGACAAGAGCAGCACCCAATCTTCGGGGTGATTTGACCAAATGGCTTCAAGAAATTGCTACTGGTGTTTACATTGGTAATATTAATACAAAAGTTCGTGAGCAACTGTGGGCGAGGGTCTTGGAAAATATTGGAAATGGTGAAGCTACAATTAGTTATGGATTTCGTAACGAATTAGGGTATCAATTTATAGTTCATAATACAAAAAGGAATAAAATTGATTTTGATGGGATTCCCCTTGTTTATATTCCGTCACAGAGAAAGACTTCTTATCATTCAGAAAAACATGGATACAGCAAAGCTGCGCAATTCCAAAAAGCAAAACAATTTAGCTCGACCAACTTTTCAGTATTCAAAAATGTAGCATTAGTATTTCTTGATATTGAAACAAGTGGATTGGATGCGAGAAAAGATAAGATAATTGAAATTGGTGCTGTAAAAGTAATAAGAGGTAAAAGCACGAAATTTTCTAAGCTAATTAAAATTAACGGAATGTTGAAGCAGGAAATAACAGAATTGACTGGTATAACAAATGAATTGCTAAATAATGAGGGGGTGAGCTTAGAAAATGCGCTTCTTGAATTAAAAGAATTCATTCAACATATTCCAATAATTGGATTCTCGATTAGTTTTGATATGAGTTTTTTAAATAAAGCAATACAAGAACTAAACATGGAATCGTTAAATAACCACACATATGATTTAATCCCATTTATAAAAAAAGAAAGGATGTTCCTTAAAAATTACAAATTAGAAACAGTGTTGAAAGAATATGCAATAGAAAGTAAAGTAGAGCATAGAGCGGTTTCTGATGCCAAACTAATACTCATGTTAGCGAGTAAAGTGAATGGATTTGTCGATTTTATCAACAAAAAATAGCTAAAATAGTGGATCTTTTTAGTGTAGTTCCCGCAAGCGCGGGGGTGATCCTGTCGAACGAATCGATCGTCGGGTCAACGTTCAGTAGTTCCCGCAAGCGCGGGGGTGATCCTATAGTTCTTGGATTGTGCCGATTTGTTGCTTAGTAGTTCCCGCAAGCGCGGGGGTGATCCTATGGATAGAATATGTTGCAAACGGAAATCAAAGTAGTTCCCGCAAGCGCGGGGGTGATCCTAAAACGATAAGAAACTCAAAGCAAGGCATCAGGTAGTTCCCGCAAGCGCGGGGGTGATCCTATAGTTTAGGAATGTACACCCATGTCGGTTTTGTAGTTCCCGCAAGCGCGGGGGTGATCCTGATCACTGGCTCTTCGACCTTTGGTTCCTGTTGTAGTTCCCGCAAGCGCGGGGGTGATCCCAAAACTCAACCGATATCCAAGATATCCGAGAAGTAGTTCCCGCAAGCGCGGGGGTGATCCTTTCATCTTCGGTAGCATCTAAACCTTCCGCTAGTAGTTCCCGCAAGCGCGGGGGTGATCCTAAGAAAGAAGATATGGCCCAACTTCGAGTAACGTAGTTCCCGCAAGCGCGGGGGTGATCCTGTCTAATGTCAAATTAACTCAAGACGAATATGGTAGTTCCCGCAAGCGCGGGGGTGATCCTACAAAATAATTCAGATTTTAAAAGGTCTAAAAGTAGTTCCCGCAAGCGCGGGGGTGATCCTGACACTCCAGTAACGATGGGTTTTTGATACGGGTAGTTCCCGCAAGCGCGGGGGTGATCCCAGAATATGTCTTGATTGTTGCACTGTACTTTCGTAGTTCCCGCAAGCGCGGGGGTGATCCCAAACCAAGTGCCACGACGCTTGTCCTTGTAAAGTAGTTCCCGCAAGCGCGGGGGTGATCCTGATAATCGCTTTCTACTTCGGCACTCAACACCAGTAGTTCCCGCAAGCGCGGGGGTGATCCTTGTCTTTGCGAAGATGTATTGTTCTCGATGCCTGTAGTTCCCGCAAGCGCGGGGGTGATCCCTCCTTGTTTTGATATATGTTTCCTATGACTTGGTAGTTCCCGCAAGCGCGGGGGTGATCCTTGTAAAGGTCACCAAAAATAGGCTTCGGTTTGGTAGTTCCCGCAAGCGCGGGGGTGATCCGCACTCGCTCGAAGATAGGCTCAAATAACGAGCGTAGTTCCCGCAAGCGCGGGGGTGATCCCTCCACTAAGCCCGAAAGAGCTAGAACACCGAAGTAGTTCCCGCAAGCGCGGGGGTGATCCTAAGTTCGTTGTGGTTTTCTTGTTGTTTTCTAAGTAGTTCCCGCAAGCGCGGGGGTGATCCCTCAATCCAGTCAGATGTCCGTATCACAGCCAAGTAGTTCCCGCAAGCGCGGGGGTGATCCCTAACTCCCATCTTAATTAACATCGCTTAAATGGTAGTTCCCGCAAGCGCGGGGGTGATCCGACATTCTAGTTTATGTCAATCAACGTGAAGCAGTAGTTCCCGCAAGCGCGGGGGTGATCCTGACAAAAGACTTTGCCGAAGTGAATCTTGATAGTAGTTCCCGCAAGCGCGGGGGTGATCCGTGCGGGGAGACTTCTCAAGCAAAAAGATTGGTGTAGTTCCCGCAAGCGCGGGGGTGATCCTATGATAGGTTTCTGCTAGGTCACAAATCAGTGGTAGTTCCCGCAAGCGCGGGGGTGATCCTCCAATCTTTAACGCTTTTGATGCCGTTCCAAAGTAGTTCCCGCAAGCGCGGGGGTGATCCTTTTACAACTTGCAAATGCGATGAAGCCGTTGGGTAGTTCCCGCAAGCGCGGGGGTGATCCCTCGGCTTTGTGCATCTCTTTGGCTGTTTCTCTGTAGTTCCCGCAAGCGCGGGGGTGATCCCGGATAGACAGATTTCCAGCCATTCATGATTGAGTAGTTCCCGCAAGCGCGGGGGTGATCCCTATCTCAAGGGCAATTTGCTAGTTTGCTTTTAGTAGTTCCCGCAAGCGCGGGGGTGATCCCGGGATTAATATCGTTGATGCAGAGTTAGGGTGGTAGTTCCCGCAAGCGCGGGGGTGATCCCGGGCATCTTCTACCCAGTTAAACACGGAAACAGTAGTTCCCGCAAGCGCGGGGGTGATCCTTAGGAGCAATTAGTGGAGTGACAAGAATCTACGTAGTTCCCGCAAGCGCGGGGGTGATCCTTAATTCAATTTGTCTTGCAAGTTCTTTCTTTTGTAGTTCCCGCAAGCGCGGGGGTGATCCTAGCCCTAGCATTGTGGGCTACTTTTACTCTGTGTAGTTCCCGCAAGCGCGGGGGTGATCCTATGACGAGCCAAACGTATACACCGAGTTGCTCGTAGTTCCCGCAAGCGCGGGGGTGATCCCTTTAGTGTCAGGGTCTAGATTGACTTCTGGAGGTAGTTCCCGCAAGCGCGGGGGTGATCCCACGGTTTTCATGACAACCCTGTAGATGTTAAAGTAGTTCCCGCAAGCGCGGGGGTGATCCCGAGTACACTTCGGCAAATCGCTCTAACCGATAGTAGTTCCCGCAAGCGCGGGGGTGATCCTATCCAATTGTCTGGAAGGGACAGCGTATAGGCGTAGTTCCCGCAAGCGCGGGGGTGATCCTGGTCAGTTCGCTAACACCGTCTATAACGTTTGGTAGTTCCCGCAAGCGCGGGGGTGATCCCGCCCTAACAGCGACAGGAGTGATTGTCCGAACGTAGTTCCCGCAAGCGCGGGGGTGATCCTAACTACACCACCCCTGGATTTTATTATCAAAAGTAGTTCCCGCAAGCGCGGGGGTGATCCTCGTTAACTTCAGTTTCTAAAGTGTTAAAATTAGTAGTTCCCGCAAGCGCGGGGGTGATCCTGGTGGGGAAATTCATCAATCACTAGCATTGACGTAGTTCCCGCAAGCGCGGGGGTGATCCTGCCCCTTTCCCGGATATGTTCCTGGTCCCATCGTAGTTCCCGCAAGCGCGGGGGTGATCCTGACAAAAGACTTTGCTGAGTTGAACTTGGATAGTAGTTCCCGCAAGCGCGGGGGTGATCCCTGATTTTCAGCTGGTGCGTTACCATCGTGCCAGTAGTTCCCGCAAGCGCGGGGGTGATCCCAAAATACTAGGTATCTTTACATCCGGTGGGAAGTAGTTCCCGCAAGCGCGGGGGTGATCCCATATTTGGAGAATTACGGTGACTCAAGAAGAAGTAGTTCCCGCAAGCGCGGGGGTGATCCTCTAACCGAGTGTTATTTATACTGTCAATTTCAGTAGTTCCCGCAAGCGCGGGGGTGATCCTGCAGAAATAAGTGGTAAGATTACCGCAACCAGGTAGTTCCCGCAAGCGCGGGGGTGATCGCCGTTCAATCAACTCTTCAATATCCACGTCTTGGTAGTTCCCGCAAGCGCGGGGGTGATCCTATAGCAACTATGATAAATGCCTTTAAAGTCTCGTAGTTCCCGCAAGCACGGGGTAATCCCCAAAATGACGTCGAGCTATGTATTAATAACAACGGCTAAGCAACAATAGCAAGTGTTGGCTAAACGATAAAAGGAATATGAATAATAGTAGTGTAAATTTCTCAAATCTTAATTTTTCCAGTATAGTTTATAATGTATTTAGTAATGCTTGGAATAACAAGTGATAGGTAATTACCGTAGACACGAGGGATGATCCTGACCTATATTTCATTAGCTTTGACACGCCTAAACATTCTTGTTATCTTTAGGATGTAAAAGTGATGTAGTCGTTCAGCAATTGGAGCTGTGGGATTACATTATTTTTTATAGTTTCCGTACAAGATGGGGACTATTGGCTTGAAAATTATGAGTTCAATGCACAAATGAAAGTCAGAAGATAACCGTTGAATCTTTTGACTTTTTTAGTTAGAATGAACAAACAATGCTATACTAAATATAGCGAGGTACGGAGATTGAAGAAAGATGTTCTAGATTTTATCCAAAACAACCAATCATCGATGGAAGCCTTGGGCGAGAAATCGATGTTTTTGAATGAAATAGAAGTCGAAAAAATTGTCCATATCGTAAGTGATGAAGTCGAAGAACAACAACTACAATTCATTATTGATCAACTAAACAAAAAGAGATATATCGGTTTATATACAAACATAAAAGTCAAAAAAGAAATTAAAGAAGCCTTTCGAAACATAGCTGTGAACCAACCAACCGAAAAGGAACTTCAAGACACAAGATTTATCCGCGGCTTAAACACCTTATTGTGGATGTTACTAGGTTTGGCAATGGTATGGTTGCTGGGGTCGCTTTACTATTCGAGACAAGGTTTTCCAATTACTCCAGACAACGATGTCAAGCGGGTCTTCGCGCCCTTGTTAGTGCTTTTTATCTTGGCGACTGGCATTGATTGGATTCGGTTATATCTTGTAAAAAATCAATCGATTAACACCTATTTACAACTCAATTTATTTAGACCGCGCCGATTTAAAGCAAACGCGTGGTTGATTTTTGTTGATTATAAAAAACTCTATATTCACGTGTTAAGTAAAACATTGGGACTGAATCACGGATGGTATAAACTTGAAAGTCCCGAAAGTATCCAGAACTTTCAACAAATAATTTCTAAGCACACCCCCTTATCAAAAAAGGAAGGCATGACTGAAAATCAGACATTGATTTGGCTATATGAAGAATGAAAACTTGGACAACATCGGTTGGACATTGGTCACCTTTCAAAGTAAATGCGATAGAAAGTAAAAATTGAAGAATTGATAAAGGAACGACCTTTTAAAGCGATAATATAAGGAAATTAAATTCAAAATCGACTATAATTAATGTAATCAGTAAAAT
>JBNRMW010000013.1:0-2244 GCA_050309795.1 Erysipelotrichaceae bacterium
CAAACCCACTTCACCATTAAGTACTGAATACAGATTCGAAGGATAAGAAGACGAACACTAATCTAATATGGATAAAACTGAGTTTATAAATTTAAAAATGACCATTTAAAACAATCAGTTAAATGTACCGAACATGCAAAGCAGAAGCTAAATTCAAAGTAAGGAATCATAAAAATACTTTAATTTTCAATGCATTGTGGGCTTTTTCTCTACGGTTACATAACGCCGCGTTAAGGGGTGAGCAACGCAACGACTAACCTTACCGCATTGCACTAAAAACCAATAAAATCAATGCATAACGAAAATGCCGCGCGTTGCGAATCCCTCTTTAACGCCTTGTTAGCACTTTAACTGTTTCCCACTTAACTACCAACATTTGCATACTTTTACCTGCTAATACAATCAAAATTGCACCTAATAAAACTGGCGTAATTAGAAAATCCCAACTTTGTCCCGATAGCATGATTAACAACGGATTTGCACCTGCTGGGGGATGTGTCGTTTTTGTCATTAACATTGCACTCACCGCTATTCCCGTTGCTAGCGCCAATGTAACTGGTGATACACCAATATACTGCGTAAAAAACACCCCAACAAAAGCTGTAATTAAGTGCCCAAAAATAACATTTTTAGGCTGAGCAAGAGGGCTACTTGGCACCCCAAACACAAGCACCGCTGTAGCACCAAAGGGAGCTATTAATAAGGCAACTTCATTCAATGTTGAATCTAGAAAAGAGAGTAACCCTATGGCTAAAAAAGCCCCGACACCCGCAAAAATCGACATGACCATACTATTCATAAATACACTCCAAGAAAGTAGACCAATCTGTCTACACAAGCAGAGTAGACAATTCGGTCTACACATGTCAATATCTATTTAAAGGAGAAATAAAATGAATCCAAAACGTCAATTACTGATAGATACAGCATTAGACCTTTTTTATAAAAATGGAATAAATTCAATTGGAATCAATGAAGTAATCAGTGTTTCTGGTGTAGCAAAACGCACTCTCTATTCTCATTTTGAAAGTAAAGAAGCCTTAATTATTGCATCTTTACAAAAACGACACGAAATATTTACTTCGTGGTTAGAACACAAGCTATCAGGTTCTAACTCAAATCAGGATGTCATTCACCGTTTATTTTTATCGCTAGCAAGTTGGTTTGAGCACAAAGAGAATATGTTAGGTGATTTTAGAGGCTGCTTTTTCATTAATACTTCAGCAGAATTTAGCGACATGAACAGCGAAATATTTCAATTCTGTCACTTCCACAAAGAACAAGTACGGGAAATTATTAGTCGCCATCTTATAAGTACCGATAACACATTACTCGATGCTATCTGTATTATGAAGGAGGGAGCAATAGTTACCGCACATCTCGGTGGAAATGGAAATTTGGTGACATCAAAATGTATTGAAATACTGGAATCGTTTGAGTGCTAACGCCGCATTAAGGGGCAGACAACGCTACTACCAAGTTTCCGCATAACACTGTAACCACCAAAATCAACGCATAATGAAAATGCCGCGCGTTGGAAGTCCCTCTTGAAGCGTTTGTTATGGTGATTTATTTAAGACTTGCTTGGATAATAAGCAACTCGATTTCTTGCTCTGAGGTATTCAATAAGCTATGAGTACCAAAACGCTGATTTACGATCATATCACCTGAAGATACTTTCTTTTCTTCACCTTCAATGATCATTGTCCCTTCACCTTTCAAAATAATGTACATTTCTTCATCATCTCCATGAGTATGTTCTCCCATGGAACTTCCCGGTGGCATGACAACGCGAATTGCAAAATCCCAAGCACCATCAAAATCTTTACGCCTAAATGCACGATAAATATCGATTGAACCTTCACCATCATGGCTATTGTGGTCAACTTCTTTGTCGCATGTATAAAAGTTACGTATCATTCGTACAAAATTCCTTTCCTATTGCTGTGCTTAAATCTATAGAGCACCATAACGCCGCATTAAGGGGCAAGCAACGCAAACAACTGAACTCAAACTAGCCAGCCGTAACCTCAAATACCCAACCAAACCAAAAATGCCACGCGTTGATTGTCCCTCTTAAATGCTTTGTTATGTAACTTTGGTAACCATTTCAAAGCATTACAAAAAACAGCATCGCCAAATATCGCTTAACTTACATGAAAAGTTAGCAGTAACCCAGTAGAATTTGCGTGACAACGACGAAACTGCGAGCCCTAGTTCAAAGAAAAAAATGACTGCCACTAA
>JBNRMW010000014.1:0-3643 GCA_050309795.1 Erysipelotrichaceae bacterium
ACGATGATATGCAATACGCTTCGCTTTACGGTGGTCGTGCTAAGCACTTTTCCCACCTATTGCATATCATCGGGCTCGGGAATAACCGGGTTTTGGGATAGGGGTGTTTCAATGTAGGATAGTGCCATGCGAAGCGACTGCACACATCAACAGGATTAGTGCAATGAAACCCGGTTAGGATGCTGCTCTACCCTCTCTTTTGCTTCGCAAAACCGGGTTTCACAGCACCAATCCCGAGCCCGTTGTGTGCAATGCTGGAGGAAGAAACAAAAAACTATCTTTGGAGAAAGTAATGATAGAATATGAGTTTTGAGATTTTAACGTCGGAATTATTGGTCGAATTTACCTTGAAAGTAAATGAATCTCCAATTAACAAGCTGAATCGAATAAAGAAACTGGAATTACCAGTTGATTATTTTCAATTCTATAAATCGGTTTCATCGGTTTATTCCTCAAAGATTGAAGGTGAAGATATAGATTTCGACAGTTATTTCAAGCACAAATTCATGAAGGTTCAATTTAAAGCTGATTACACCAAAAAAGCTGACGATTTGTATTCTGCTTATGAATTTATAGATTCCAATAAACTGACTCTTGAAAATGTTAAGAGAGTTCATGCTATACTGAGTTCCAATTTATTGCCTAATAGCCAACAAGGATTTATTCGAACGAATCCAATGTTTGTTATTAATAGTAATGACCAGATTGAATATGTAGCAACAAGTCCAGAACAAGTTAATTCAGAACTAGAGAAACTATTTAGAGATATCGAGATACTTCAAAATAGAGAATTAAATTCTTATGAAATCTTCTATTACGCATCGCTGATTCATTTGATTTTTGTAAAAATCCATCCATTTCAAGACGGAAACGGCAGAACTGCAAGATTACTTGAAAAATGGTTCTTGCTGGAAAAGTTGGGTGAAAAAGCAAACTCGATTCAACTTGAAAAGAATTATTATAGGAAACTGAAAGATTACTACAGCAATATTAAGAAACTTGGACTTGAATATGAGGAATTAGATTATAAAAAGAGCCTTGATTTCTTATTAATGACAGTAGAATCATTAAATGAAGAATAAAAAGCACATGCCCACAACATTGTGTAGCATTAATGGCGGGCAAAGCACGTTCCACAAAGTTCGTTTCCCGCATCAGCCATCTAACGGTTTGAAAGAAGATTCGCCCGCAATCCGCCACTAATGCTACACTACCCGTTATAGGGCATTTTAGGACGACCGTAACGACAGACAAAAACAATATAAATGGAACAACAAGACAAACTAAAAAACGCTATTAGAGGTTTAGCAAAAATTCAACTTCACATTGACAACAGCGGTGGACCCGAAGAAAACGGAGAACTGTTTGAAGAATATTTTCATATCCGAGCAAAGCTTTTGGCAAGTTTCGGTTTACCTGACAGCGACACTTTTGGGAAAATATTATTCGTTAAATCATTACCAACAGACAAAGAAGTTGAAACAATCATCAACAATCTGAAAAAAGCTGCAACAGAATATTTGCTTTCACCAGCAAAGACTGAAGCACAAATTTTAGAAGAGGCAATCGAAAATAAATTAGAGCCAGAACAAGTATTACCTGAGTTTGGCATAACATCACATTTATACACGCTATTCGTTTACAAAGAAATTTTACTTGCCAAAAGAGACCATCCTTTAGCAGTTTTAGAGGCTTTGCGTTTAACGGACGACCCAAAGACATTAAACTTATTGGGTATCGTAGCATTGACAAAGAACTTTGGAGAAGAAGAAAAGAAGATGTTGGAATATTTGAATGCCAAAGGCATTAAATATCTCGACCACTACATTTCTGCTTTTCAACTTGACGGAAAAGACGAAGAAATTCAACAAAGCCAACTTGCCGAATTTTGGCACGACTTAAACGGTGGCTTTGAGTTTAAAACACTTGACGACAAGTTTTCGGCATTGACACATTATTTAATGAATTACTTGTGTTTAGTTGTTGCCGACCAACCATACAGAATAACAGAATTAGAAGTTTATTACCACGACAAAGACAATCACCCCGACCCTTATGTTCATTGTTCATCCGAACAACTTTTTGCAGGCAATTGGTATTTTAACGGGGCAGGTTTAGACATCACATTTGGCGACTACGAAAAGAAAATTTACGGTGGACTTTTAATTAGAGGAATTATGAAATTTGGAGAAAATCCACGTTACATAAGCGGCCCATCAAATGTTCTAAAAGAAATCTTCTCAAACATCGGCAACATTGTGACGGGCGAAGGAAGCATTTGTTTGAGAGAGCTAAACAAAGAAATAATTCAAGCAATAGAAACCGAGCCAATCCAAGCGGTTCGTATCGGCTTAACTAAGAAAAAAGAGGACACAGAAAATTATGCCGAGAAAAAATATCGGTATTTAGTTGAACTTAATCTTCAACATAAATTCAAGGATAAAGAGAAGGTTGTTCGACAACTTTTGGCAGACAATAAAATCACAAAAGAACAAGCCAAAGAAATAATGGGCTACAACATAAATCCGTAAATGATAACTGACAGCCAAACAAACACTCTTTATCTTGCTGACTGCTTACCCACAAAGCATCCAAAATTCTTTGCGGACTTTGAAGCGGTATTAAAAAAGTGTGGTATTGCTTTTCAGCTATTGCCCGACACAAAAGACATTTGGGCTGTTGATTATATGCCTGTTCAAGTTTCGCTTGACAAGTTTGTTCAGTTCGTTTACAACCCCGACTATTTGCAAAGCCAAAAATGGATTAAGACAATTTCGGATGTCGAAAGTATCTGCAACTCAATAAAACTAAATCGCATTAAATCAGACATCGTTTTAGATGGTGGTAACGTTACAAAAACGACAGATAAAGTAATAATGTGCGACAAGATTTTTATTGAAAATCCGCATTATTCAAGACGACAACTTGCAGACAAATTGAGAGAACTTTTTGAAGTTGATAAACTCTATTTTGTGCCTCAACAACCAAAGGACTTTACAGGACACGCAGACGGAATGGTTCGTTTCCTTGACAATAACACGGTAATAATTAACGACCATTCCAAAGAGAAACCAGAATTTCAAAGAGCATTTAAAATTGCGTTAGACAACGCAGGTCTTGACTACATTGAAATTCCTTACAACCCATACGGTAACAAGACTTACGGACAAGCAAACGGTGACTATATTAACTTTTTACAAATGCAAAACACCGTAATCATTCCGACTTTTGGCATTAAAGAAGATGAAGTTGCGGTTCGACAATTTGAACAGCTTTTTAGCGGACAAAAAATAGCAACTATTGACAGTAACGAAGTGGCTGACAATGGCGGAATACTTAACTGCATAACTTGGAATATATGGACAACGTGAGAAGAAAAACGCCCTATAACAGCACCTACAAGAAATTGGCGGTTCAGTCGTTAAATGAAGTTTTGTGCTTCGTATCAAGTTCAGTGGTGGCAGACAGTTTTGTGCTTCGAAATCGCCAACTTCTTGTAGCTGCAAACCGTTAGGTGCAATTCCCCCTATTCCAAAGACATTGACTACTTAAGCTAACGGGGTAAAATTTCGATAGAACTGTGTATTTTTGAAGCCTCTATGCAAGGCCGATTTTTAAAATGTTACTTTTAAGTACGAGCGCA
>JBNRMW010000015.1:0-55500 GCA_050309795.1 Erysipelotrichaceae bacterium
TCTAACCATCATGTTTATAGTGTAGAAGAAAAAAGCGAGAATGTTAAGGTAATCATTTAAAAGCATAAAAAGACGGGTTTCCAGGGTAAGTGCAACACTGTGTCGCATTAACTTTGAAATCTAACAATCGGTTGGACATTTCTTGACAAAATGTAAGCGCTACGATATATTATGAATTAGGATATTTATCAATATAAAAATAAAAAACGAGGAGCGATTTGACTTATGAAAGTGTATAACTTTGGTTCGTTGAACATAGATAAAGTGTATCAGGTTTCGCATCACGTCCAATCCGGAGAGACAATTTCAGCAAAAAACTACAACGAGTTTTTAGGTGGAAAAGGGCTCAACCAATCCATTGCTTTAGCAAAGGCTGGAGCGACGGTTTTACATGTTGGAACCATTGGACCAGACGGAAAAATCTTTCTATCTACATTGAACGAAGCCGGAGTTGACACAACCCTTATTAAAGAAGTGGAAACCGCTTCTGGACATGCGATCATTCAAGTGAACGACGAAGGAAATAATTCGATAGTTATTTATGGCGGCGCTAATCAGCTCTTAGAAAAAGAACGTATTGATGAAGTATTTAAACAAATTACTAGCGACGATTTAATTTTGCTACAAAATGAAATCTCCAACATTGATTACATCATCGATCGCGCGTATGAGGCATCGGTCCCGGTCGCCTTAAACTTCTCGCCAGTAGATGAGGCACTCTTAGCTTTGGACTTGAATAAAATCACTTATTTATTCGTCAATGAAATTGAAGCCCAATTAGCCGCAAAAGTCGATCATTTAAGCGATGCCTTGTTGGTTTTAACTCAACGTTATCCAAACCTACAGGTCGTGATGACCTTAGGAGAAGAAGGGGCTGTATATGGCCATGCGGGTTCTGAGAAAGTCAAACAAGCAGCTCGCATTGTTCCCGTCGTCGATACAACGGGTGCTGGGGACACCTTTACGGGCTATTTTTTAGCCAGTTTAGCTCAACAAGCGAGCATTGCTGATAGCTTGAAGATGGGCTGCTATGCTAGTGGAATTGCGATTACACGGGCAGGGGCTTCACCTTCAATTCCAACATTACAAGAAGTAAAGGAGAGTATAGCCGATGAGTAAAATACCAACACCTCATATTGAGGCAAAAAGTCCAGACGAAATAGCCAACACCGTCTTAATGCCAGGAGATCCCTTACGAGCGAAATTCATTGCGGAGACGTATTTAGAAAACGTGACCCAATTCAACCAGGTTCGCGGCATGCTCGGATACACTGGTTACTACAAAGGAAAACGGGTTTCGGTAATGGGTAGTGGAATGGGAATCCCATCAGCATTGATCTATTATCACGAACTATTCGCTTTCTACGAAGTCGATACGATCATCCGGATTGGTACCGCAGGGGCCATGAACGCCGAGGTTGGTTTAGAAGATGTGGTCTTGGCCACGGCTTCCATTACTGATTCGGGAATTAATCGCAATCGCTTTGGTAATTATGCCTTTTGTCCAACCCCAGATTTTGATTTGCTGGTTTTAGCTAATGAAAAAGCCAAAGAAATGGGCATCAAAACCCATGTAGGAACCGTCATGTGCTCGGATCAATTTTACCGAGAAGGCAATGAAGCCGTCCGTGACGAACTAATGAAATTTGGCGTCGTCGCAGCTGAAATGGAATCCGCTGGTTTATTTACGGCTGCCCGAGCCTTAGGAAAACGGAGTTTGGGTATCTTTACGATTAGCGACAGCATCGTGACCAAAGAAGCACAAAGTAGTGAAAAACGCGAGAAAGGCTACCAACAAATGATGGAATTAGCCTTAGAAATCGCGCCTGAATAAGAAATTCATTTACAAAAAAGGAAGGAAACAATAAATGAAGAAAATTATTGCTTTACTAGTGGTACTATTCCTATTAGTATCCTGTGGACCAACAACCGGTCCCGAAACAACCCCAACCGGAGATGGCGACAAAGTTAAAGTTGCGCTCTTAATCGGTAACCTTGGAGACCTCTCGTTCAACGATTCAGCTTACGAAGGCGTAAAACGTGCCGAAGCCGAATTGGATATTGATTTAACCGTCATTGAATATGGATCCGATCCAACCAAATACGAACCATCTTTCTTAGATGCAGCTGAAGGTGGCTATGATATGGTCTTAGCCAGTTCAACCT
Source organism: Erysipelotrichaceae bacterium (assembly GCA_050309795.1). Lineage (GTDB taxonomy): Bacteria > Bacillota_I > Bacilli_A > Erysipelotrichales > Erysipelotrichaceae > JBNRMW01. Next base: position 2,167 of record JBNRMW010000015.1, read on the forward strand.
TGCAAGAAGCCATCGAGCAAAACGCAGAGGATTTCCCAGACACGGTGTTCACCATCTTTGACTCGTCCGTTGATTATTCAACAGGGAAATATGACAATGTTTATTCCATCGTTTATAAAGCGAATGAAGGTTCTTATTTAGGCGGCTATCTCATGGCGAAACGCTCGGATACAGGTGTTATTGGCTTCTTAGGTGGTATGGACCAACCAATTATTTCCGACTTCTTAGTTGGATATATTCAAGGCGCTCAAGCGGCGAACCCAGACATTAAGGTAACCTTTGCTTATGTTGGTGGTTGGACCGATTCGCCTAAAGGAAAAGAATTATCCTTAGCCATGTATAACCAAAACGCAAGTTCCGTTTTCCAAGTTGCTGGTGGAGCTGGATTAGGCACCATTGAAGCTGGAGTGGATCGTGGGAAAGAAGTTCTCGGGGTAGACTCTGACCAAGCGCTCATCTTTGAAGCAGAAGGAAAACAAGACTACGCCGATGTCATCATCACTTCCGTATTGAAAAATGTTGGGGACTCTTTATATCGAGCCATCGATCTATACATTAAAGGCGAACTCAAAGTAGGTGAAGTAGACAATCTCGGAATTGCTGAAGGCGGAGTCGGATTGGCGAAAAACAAATACTACGAAGCAGCAGTTGATCAAGCGTTAAGAGATGAACTCGATTCCATCGAAAAAGATATCGTCGATGGAAAAATCGAAGTTACTTCAGCTTATGGATTAACAACCGAACAAGTCAACGAAATTCGTGACGCGGTTAGACCATAATCGAATAAAACTTAGAGACACTATCGGAGCAATAGAGAACCTTTCTATTGCTCCAGTTATTAGTTAGGAGAGAACAAATGACCACTTGTTTTTTAGAAATGAAAAACATTACCAAGGTTTATCCCAATGGTGTTGTTGCGAACGAAGATGTCGATCTATTCTGTGAAAAAGGTGAAATTCACGCCTTAATGGGTGAGAATGGAGCTGGGAAATCCACCTTAATGAAAATACTATTTGGCGTGGAACAACCAACTTCAGGAACCATTCATTTTAAAGGGGAAGAACTCCAGTTAAAGTCACCCCTGGATGCGATTGAAAAAGGCATCGGAATGGTTCACCAACACTTTATGTTAGATGAAGAATTAACCGTCACAGAAAACATTATTCTCGGAATTGAACCTAAAAAAGGGTTAAGCATTGACTACCAACAAGCACGTAAAATGGTTCATGAGATTTCTGAAAAATACCAATTAAAAGTTGATCCCGACGCCATTGTTATGGACCTTGATGTCGGTAAAAAACAAAAAGTTGAAATCTTAAAAGCCTTAATACGCGGAGCCGAACTTTTAATAATGGATGAGCCAACAGCCGTCCTGACACCACAAGAGACCGAAGAACTTTTTGAACAATTCAAAATTCTCAGAGACGAAGGCCATACGATTATTTTTATTTCCCATAAATTAAAAGAAATCAGCTCCATCTGTTCCCGTGCCACCATCATGCGCGCAGGGAAAGGGCTTGGGGGATACGATTTAGAAAACGTCACCATTCAAGATTTATCACGGATGATGGTTGGGCGTGATGTCGTTCGAGAAGTTGAAAAAGCCGAGCCAAACCCAACCGAAAACAAACTCGTGGTCGAAGATTTAACCGTTATTAACGACGAACTCAAAGTCGTCGTGGATAAACTTTCGTTTAGCTTACGCGGGGGCGAAATCTTAGGAATTGCTGGGGTTGAAGGCAATGGGCAGCGCGAGCTCGTCGATGTCATCACCGGGCTAACGGATGAATACCAAGGAAAAGTCTATGTTGCAGGACAACAACTTGAGAAAGAAGCACCTGTGAAACAAGCTCGTAGTTTGGGCCTATATCATATACCTGAAGACCGATTGACCTATGGGGTCATGGCGGACGGTAGTATTGAAGATAATCTTATCTCGAACCGCTATACGCGCCCAGAATTTAACAAAAACATCTTCTTAGATGAAAAGAAAATCCATCAATTAGCCGATGAATTAATAGAAGAATATCAAATTAAAACCGACAGTAAATTTACACCAATCCGTATGCTCTCGGGCGGGAATATGCAAAAAGTTGTCGCGGCTCGGGAAATGAGCGAAGACATTGAAGTCTTAGTCGCCGACCAACCAACGCGAGGCATCGACGTCGGTACTGCTTCCTTCATGCATGATGAACTCGTTAAAATCAGAGATCAAGGGGCAGCGATTTTATTAATATCGGCAGACATTAACGAAGTTATGGAAATGAGCGACCGCTTAATCGTCTTATACGATGGTAAAATCTCTGGTTATTTCAACGATACACATAACCTGACTGAAGAAGAGTTGGGATTCTATATGTTGGGTATCCACCACATGACCGCTGAAGAAGTGAAAGGAGCCATCAAATGAGTCAAAAAGATGTACAATTCGAAATTCGAAAAAAAGTCACTCAAATTGAAGGACGCTTTGAAGTTTTAAGAACGGTCCTGGCAATCGCCATCGCGATGGTCATTGTTTTAGCAGTCATTGCTTTAGTTTCCAATCAACCATTCACAGCCATCCGGACGCTTTTAATCGGACCTTTAACCAATCCAAGACAATTTGGCAACGTGTTGGTCTTAATGATTCCATTAATGTTTACTGGATTAGCTTTAACGATTGTCTTTAAATCCGAACGCTTCAACCTCGTTGCCGACTCGGCATTTTATCTAGGGAGTTTGATTGCGGTCTTTATTGGAATATTCAGTTCTTTGCCACCACTAGTGACGGTCTTATTGGCTTTAGTAATGGGGGGCATTGGTGGGATGTTCCTTGGTTATATACCAGCGACCTTGAGAAAACGGTTCGGAGCTAATGAACTCGTTACCTCGCTTATGTTGAATTACGTGGTTGGTTATTTTGTTTTATATGTATTCAGCAATATTGTGCGTGATCCAAGTCAAAACACGCAAATGTCCTATCCACTACCTGATGGGGTGAATCTGGGCTCCATATTTACCTTGGGTCGAACCAATATTCACTGGGGAATGGCCTTGGGGTTACTCTTATGTGTGGTAACCTATTTGGTCATGTTTAAAACCAAATGGGGCTATAGTTTACGCGCGACCGGTTTAAATGAAAAGTTTGCGAAATATACCGGACTCGATACGGCCAAAGTGGTTTTAATGGCCCAAGTCATTGGGACGGGAGTCGCCGGTTTAGGCGGCGCTGTTGAAATGCTCGGGAATCACCGCACATTTAAATGGGCAGCCTCCCAAGGCTATGGGTTTGATGGAGTTATTTTAGCAGCTCTTTCGCGTAACAATCCTCGGTATGTCCCATTTGCTGCCTTTTTCTTAGCCTATATTCGGATTGGTGCCGATATGGTGAATCTAACCTCTGATGTTCCAGCAGAAATCATTTCCGTGGTCCAAGCGACAATTATTTTATTAATTGCTGCTAAATCCTTCTTGAGCAAGTGGAAACAACGCGAAATCGTGAAGGTTACCGTTGAATTATCGAAGGGGGAAAATTAAGATGGCTGAAATTCTATCCTTATTTGCGAATCCAGATTTTTGGTTTGGAGTCATTCGTTCAACAACCCCAATTTTACTCGCTGCGATTGCCGCTTTGTTGGCTGCTCGGTCAGGGATTACGAATATGGCGATTGAAGGAATTATGTTATTTGCGGCTTTGTTTGCGGTTATTTCTTCATGGTTGACTCAATCGGCTGCGGTTGGAGTGATCGTTGCGGTTTTAACGGGGGTTCTTATTACGTTGTTTTTAGCCTTTTTCAAGATTAGAATGAAAGCAGACGAAATCATGGCCGCGATTGCGTTAAACCTCTTAGCGAATGGAGCAACCATTTTTATTCTCTATATGATCACTGGGAATAAAGGGACTTCGGCCGCAATCAATAGTCGGATCCTGAGTCCTATCCAGATCCCAATTATTAAAGACATTCCGTTCTTAGGTGGAGTGGTTTCAGGTCATAGTATTTTAGTGTATATTGCGATAACCATGGTTTTTGTCATTCACTATCTCTTGTTTAAGACGCCTTTGGGTTTACGGATTCGTTCCGTTGGGGGAAATGCTCATGCCGCAGAATCGGTCGGGGTATCGGTGCCTAAAACCCAATATATTGCGATGGCATTATCGGGGGTTTTCTCTGGTTTAGCTGGAGCGTATATGTCAATGACTTATATGACGGTCTTTACCAAGGGTATGACGGCAGGTCGGGGATTTATTGCCTTGGCTGCTTCCAATGTGGGTGGTCGAGCTCCAATTGGAGCCATGTTTGCGTCTTTATTGTTCGGATTTTTTGATTCTTTGGGCAATAACTTACAACGCTTTGCGATTCCACCAGAATTTATTTATATGATTCCTTACATTGCGACTATCGTGATGTATACGATTTATTCCTATCGAAAACTTTCTCAAAAGAAACGCCGTAAACAGCAATTAGCGAAATTACAATTAGAGAAGTCTGAATAATCTATGGATTTGAAGACGACTAAATACAAAGGAGCCATTGGTCTTTCTTATTTCGCGATGTTCTTTGAAGGGGCTTTAAATGTCATTATTGTTTCTCTAATGTTGACTTTAGCTCATCATTTTCAAAAAACAAATATGGAAATTGCTACCTTGGTGTCTGCCAAAAGTTTTGGTACCATGATAACTTTATATATTGCCGGCAACTTGTCAGATAAATATGGACGCAAAAACATCATCTTTATTGGGTTGATGTTCTTTGTCGTCTTTATTCTGGGATTCATGTTTAGCCCTCATTATGAGTGGCTACTGGTAGCGGCCTTTTTAGGAGGCATTGGTCATGGGCTTATGGACTCTCCGGGTATTACCTTACTCTTTGATGCCTTAGAGGGAAATACAGGGCCAGCAATGAGTTTTGTCCAGGTTTTCTTCTCTGGAGGAGCGGTCTTTATGACCTTGATTTCAACCTTATTTATTACCTTGGGTTGGCCTTGGCAAACCTTATTTGGTTTGTTTTTAGGTTTAGCAATCGTGATGTTTGTATTGATTCAAATAATCACCTTTCCACCCGTCAAGAAAGTAGAACCAACTTTTGAAAAAGAAGTATCTACGCACCGCTTGTTTCCTTGGAAATCAACGATTTTATTGGCGCTTAGTATGATTTTGTATGCGAGTGTTCAAGCGATTTTCACGACCTGGATTCCTACTTTTGGTGTCCATGTGAAAGCTTTTAGTGAAGCTAGTAGTTTGACTTTGTTGACTTCTTTTCAAATTGGTTCCGTAACGGGTGCCTTTGTTTTTGCTCAGTTGCTCCGGCGTTTACCGACGACCTTGTTTATGTATGTTAATCCAGGGATCGCAAGTGTGCTATTGCTCTTGAATGTGTTGATTCCTAGTCAAATTTTAACGGTCGTGTTGTTTGCGCTGACTGGTTTTACCATCGGAATTTATTTCTCCTTATGTTTAAATATGGGAGGAAAATTATATGCCAATCATGCGGGGACAGCCACTGGCGCCCTAGGTACAGCAAATATGTTGGGTAATACCATCATGATTTGGTTTTCTGGTATTTTGTTAATGAACATCGGGGTTAAGAATTTGTTTCTATTGGCTTCATTTATTTTAGTAGTTTTAGTTTTTGTGGCCTATCGATTTAAGAAATCCTATCAACAATGGAAGCGAGGTTAAAAAATGAATAAACGAAAAGTAATCATCGATTGTGATCCAGGGATTGATGATGCCTTTGCGATTGCATTGGCACATTATGAACCCTCTTTTGAGATTTTAGCTATTCATACAGTTGCGGGTAATGTTAGCATCGAAAATACGACCCGTAATGCTCGTGGTCTAGCTGAAATATTAGATTTAAAGGTACCGATTTGTCAGGGTAGTGGTGAACCTTTAATTTATGAGCCGTTTTTTGCTTCGGAAGTTCATGGCCATAATGGCTTTGGTGGCGTTGAATTGACCGATTTACGGCCGTTATCCCCCTTATCCGCCATGGCATCTTATGTTGACATCTTGGAGAACGCCACAGAAAGAGTAACCATTTTGGCCATTGGTCCATTAACCAATATTGCGTTGTTATTTAAGGCGTATCCACATTTAAAATCAAAAGTTGAACTTTTATCGATTATGGGTGGAGGTCTAAAAGGCGGAAATACCACCAGTGCTGGAGAATTTAACTTCTATGTTGATCCTCATGCGGCACACATCGTTTTTAAGAGTGGTATCCCCATCATTATGGCGGGATTAGATGCAACCGAGTTGGGCGGCATTAACCAACAAGATATTGAATATATCCGCGATCATGGGGGCGCGTTAGGGCAGTTGCTTCATGATATTTCAAAACCTAATTTTGAGTTCGTGCGCACCTACAATCAACAGGATTCCATTAATCTACACGATGCGATGGCAGTGTTAAGTCTGACCAATCCAGAATTGTTTGAAATGATGGAAACCTATGTCGATGTGGCCTATGATAACAATTTAATGCGGGGAATGAGTTTAGCAGACGTCCGCCCCCGTTCGCGGAAAGAACCCAACGCCAAGGTCTTGGTGGATGTTGACCAAGAGGGCTTTAAAGAAAAGATTATTTCAATGATTACTAATGGAGGACCATAAGATGAAGAAAATACCAATTATTATTGATTGTGATCCAGGTATTGATGATGTTTTGGCCATTGTCTTAGCATTGACTAAACCAAATTTAGAAGTTTTAGGAATTACGACCGTCGCGGGTAATGTTGATTGCGAAAAAACCACCCGCAACGCAAAACTATTAATGAATTTATTAAAGGAAGATATACCCGTAGCTCAAGGGGCATTACAACCCTTAGTCAAAAAGCATCGAGCCGCCAATGTCCATGGAACCGATGGTCTTGCGGACTTATCGGGTCAATTAGGAAGCGATGAATACCCCTTTTTCAGTGACTTAAATGCGGTCGAATTTATCCGTCAACAATTGGAACAAGCACAAGAACCGATCACGATCGTTGCTGTGGGTCCGTTAACTAATATTGGTCTATTACTTGCAACCTATCCCCATTTGAAAGCCAAAATTAAAGAGATATCCATTATGGGTGGGGGCTTAAATCTTGGGAACAAGACCTCAACCGCCGAATTTAACATCTATGTTGATCCTGAAGCGGCCCATATTGTGTTGAATAGTGGTCTACCATTGATTGTAGCGACGTTGAATGCCACCTATCAAGCAACCTTGGAAAAAGAAGATATGCAGGCATTTGATTTTATCTCCAATCCAACGACGGAGTTTATCCATACGATTATGTGGCGCTATGCTGCGTTAGATTCGGCCTTACATGATCCTTTATCCATCTTAGCTGTCAGCAACCCAGAATTATTTGAATATGAAACGGTGAAACTGAATGTTGAAACCAATGAGGGCGCTACCCGAGGCATGACGTATATCGATCACAAAGGGGAACAGATGAACACGAGATTAATCACCAAGCTAGAGCGTCAACAGGTAATTCAGGAAATTGTGCAATCGCTCAAATACTATAATCAGTAAAAGGCTTCGGCCTTTTTTTTTTTTTTGTAAGCATTTTCTGAAAAAAACGTTGACCTTTCTGAAAAGCGTGATATACTTAAATCATCACAAAGTGAAGACCAAGAAAAAGTAGAACGAGACCCAATTTTCAGAGAAATGTCGGTGGTGCAAGACATCATGAAGGATCGTTGAAGTACCTTTTGAGAGCTGCTTTTCTGAAATAAAGGAGTAGGAAAAGACGGGGTCGTGTCCGTTATCAACACCAGACATTGTTGGATGTCTATAAAGAAGTAATTAAGGTGGTACCACGAATAACTTTCGTCCTTACGGGGGCGTTTTTTTGTGTTAAAGGAGCAAACCAGATGCGTGAGATTGTATTTTTTCAAAAGAAAAGCGTTCCCATTGAACGCCATAAAGTACGGGTGGTTCAAGCGTTGGAATTGTTGCCCATTGAACAACGATTAACAAGAATAAAAGAAGCGGGGTTTAACACTTTTTTATTGAAAAATAAAGATGTTTTTATGGATATGTTAACCGACAGTGGTGTAAATGCGATGAGCGATCGTCAAGTCGCGGCCATGAGTTTAGCAGACGATAGTTATGCGGGTTCACAAACGTTCGATCGTTTTGAAAAAGCACTTCAAGAGACTTTTCAAATGGACTATGTCCTGCCAGCCCATCAGGGTCGAGCCTGTGAAAACATTCTGGCTCAAGCTTTGGTCCATCCGGGTAGTGCTGTAATTATGAATTATCATTTCACGACCACCAAGGCCCATATCGTCCGTAATGGCGGAAAAGTCATTGAATGCATCATAGACGAGGGGTTACATCTGAGCTCTAATCATCCCTTTAAAGGGAATATGGATCTTGAAAAATTAACAATACAACTGGAAAGCAACCAAGACATTGCTTTCATTCGCATGGAAGCAGGGACTAATTTAATCGGAGGACAACCATTCTCCTTGGAAAACGCTCAGCAAGTTGCTGAGCTGTGTAAAAGCCACAAGGTTAGATTAGTTCTTGATGCTTCCCTCTTAACAGATAATCTATACTTTATGAAAATTCGTGAAGAACAATGCAAGACGATGAGTATTTTGGAAATCAACCAAGCGCTTGCGGCTTGTTTTGATATCATCTACTTTTCAGCCCGGAAACTGGGCAGTGCACGGGGAGGCGGCATCGTTTTACGCGAGCGAGCTGATTTTGATTTATTAAAAGGTTTTGTAACGCTGTATGAAGGATTTTTAACCTACGGGGGAATGAGTGTTCGTGAAATGGAAGCCATCGTTATTGGATTAGAAGAAGCCATGAGTATGGATATGATTGAACAAGGTCCTATCTTTAATTAACTATATGAATCAATGTTTAATCGAGGCCGGTGTTCCTGTCGTGACGCCTGCGGGAGGCTTAGGGGTCCATTTGGATGCCCAAGCTTTTTTACCACATCTAGACCCCTTTGTTTATCCTTCCGGTGCTCTTGCTGCAGCTTTATATGTAGCAGGGGGTATTCGAACCATGGAACGGGGGACGATGTCCGAAGCACGCGCGGCGGATGGAAAGGAATCCATCGTGGATATGGAACTGGTACGGATAGCAATCCCTCGTCGCGTCTTTACCTTATCCCAGCTGGAATATGTGATCGATCGGATTGTTTGGTTGCATCAACATCGACATTTAATTGGTGGTTTAAAATTTACGGACGAACCCGAAATCTTGAGATTTTTCACGGGTCGATTAGCACCGACTGATAACTGGCCAGAGCGATTAATAGAGGCATTTAAAATCGTTTTACCCAATAGCCTTTAAGATGGCTAGTCCCGTTAAACTTTGATACAATAGGTCCAACGGGAGGTTCTCATGAATGTATACGATTTTGACAAAACAATAAGTAAAACAGACAGTGCAGCCGAGTTTTTCAAACACTGTCTAAAAAAGTATCCAACAATAGCAACTATATTGCCACGGCTTGCAAAAGCCTTCGTTTTACAGAAACAAAATAAAATATCACGTACCGAAATGAAGACTGTCCTCTATCAATATTTAAAACAGGTCCCAGATATCGAAGCGGAAGCTAAACTATTTTGGGACGAGAACATGGATTTAATTCAACCTTGGTACATTGCCCAACAAAAAAAGAACGACCTAATTATTTCAGCATCCCCTGAATTTCTCATCAAAGAGATTTGTCAGCGGTTAGAAGTGGAGTGGATGGCTTCGCCACTTAATATCGAGACGCTTCAGTATGATGGGTTGAATAACTGGGGTTCGGAGAAAGTTCGACGTTTTTATGAGCGATATCCGGATGGCATTATTGAATCGTTTTATTCCGATCATCTGTCCGATTCGCCATTGGCTAAAATAGCGCTGAAAGCGTATTTGGTTAAGGGAGAACAAATTCAAGCTTGGCCTATCAAACATTTAGTTGAAGACAAACATTACGAGTAAAGGCAAGAAATTGCCTTTTTTTTAGGACATAAAGCACCAAGTGGGTATATATAATGGAGGTGATTTTCATACATTGTCCACGGTGCTTGAATCGCGAAGAGAAATACTTTTATCAAACGCCGACCAAAATAATATGTCGTCGTTGTATCCATTTAGATGGCTTGTTAGTAGATCCGAGTTTAAATGTCGAAGGGTCTTTGTTTGATGCGGACCTACCATTCGAGCTGTCTTCTGTACAAAAGCAGGCAAGTGAATGGATTTTACGTTATGGGTTTGATCATTCTTTATTGGTGGACGCGGTTTGTGGTGCGGGAAAGACCGAAATGATGGTGCCATTTGTCGAAGCGGCTTTGCAAAAAGGACTAAAAATCGGGTGGATGATTGCTCGCCGTCAAGTCGTCATTCAGTTGAAAGAACGCTTACAAAACATCTTTCCAGATATGAAAGTGATTGGGGTTTGTCAAGGGTATACAAGTGATTTAGTGGGTGATTTAGTGTTGTGTACCGCACATCAACTGTATCGTTTTCCCTCCTATTTTGATGTCCTCATTATTGACGAGCCGGATGCTTTTCCCTATGTTCATAACCCATTGTTGGAAGGCTTAGCAAAAGCTTCTTGTCGTGGACATTTTATCTACTTAACCGCAACCCCAACGCCTGATTTACTGGCGAGTGTCGAGAAGACCATTTGTGTCCATCGGCGACCACATTTTCGGGATTTAGTAGTTCCTGAAGTCCGTTATATGCCTAGGTGGCTGATGCGCTTTTGGATAGCTTTTTTGATTCGAAAACAACCGGGTCCATGGTTAATTTTTGTGCCTTCTATTCGTCAAGCTCAGCAATTGTCGCGGTTTTTAAACTGTGATGTCATTACCTCAAAAACAGAAAATAGTGAGCGTATAATCCAGCGCTTCTCCAACCAAATATCACAAACTTTGGTTAGTACAACAATTTTAGAAAGAGGGGTGACCTTTGATGAAGTTTCTGTGGTTGTGTTTATGGCGAGTTCCTCGACTTTCACTGATGCTGCCCTTATTCAAATGAATGGACGGGTTGGCCGTAGTTTTAACCGAGAGAAAGGGGCTTGTTACTTTTTATGCGATCGAAAATCCGTCACGGTCGACCGAACCATCGCCAAAATCTTGGGACACAATCAAGCTGTCTCTTATGTTTCCGAGATTTAAATCTCATCCGCAATTTGACTGAATTACTGAGTGATCGCGATGTCCTTTGTGTGCCTTGCCGAAACGTATTGAAAACACAGAAACATCACTTTAAAGTGGGGTCTCTTCCGGTCAGGTCTTTATATGAGTATGCGTCTGATATCCAAAATCTATTGATTCGTTATAAAGAAAGTGGAGACATGGCTTTAAAGGATCTTTTTTTGGCACCACACCGATCTTGGTTTAAACGGGTGTATCGCGGGTATTTAGGGATTTTAGTGCCTTCTCATGAGCAGCATATTTCTTTACGGGGATTTAATCATTTACCGCTAATTTACCAAAATACGATCGACTTGTTTGAAGGTGTTCAGAAAATGAGTTCGTTTCGTCAAATGGCCCATTCCGCCACTCAGCGACAAGAAATCTCCTTTACATTGACAAAGGCCCTCCCCAAAGGGTATCGTGGGTATGTTATTTTGGATGATGTGGTGACCACTGGAGCGACGATTCAGGCGGTGGCGAGCATCTTGCCTTCGACAGCAGTAAGGGTTTCGGCGTTTTCCATTGCTTTTCATCCGTTTTTTAAGTGATTTATGTTTTTTCGAATAATACTTGTGTTATAATGGTGAGGTAGATTTATCTGCAAGAAAGGTTAGGTTTAGTAGATGACTGGAAAAGTTAAGAAGTTCAACAAAGACAAGGGCTTTGGTTTCATCAAGCTTGATGACGATCGCGACGTTTTCTTCCATTATTCACAATTAGTGATGGAAGGCTTCAAAACCATTGAAGAAGGCGCAGAAGTTGAATTTGAATTAGTTGAAGGCGATCGTGGCTTACAAGCTCATAATATTGTAAAAATATAGTAGCAAGCAACGATAAGGGTACAAATCTGTACCCTTTTTTTATGGCACATATCTTGTTATAATAATCTAATGGAGGGCTTATGACTAACTTTTTACGTAACCTGTTCAGCAACGAACGAAAACTTATGAAAAATATTGAAGATAAAGCACAAATGGTTGATCAATTAAAAGATCAATATGCGGCTTTATCGGATGAAGAACTACAAAATCAAACGAATATATTTAGACAACGCCTACAAGCTGGAGAAACCTTAGATGATTTACTCGTGGAAGCTTTTGCGACTGCACGCGAAGCAGCTAAACGGGTGATTGGAGAGTTTCCATATCTTGTCCAAATCATTGGGGGTATTGTCCTTCATCAAGGAGATATTGCCGAAATGAAGACTGGGGAAGGAAAAACCCTAACATCCGTTTTGCCCGTTTATTTGAATGCACTTTCGGGCAAAGGAGTTCATGTCATTACCGTGAACGAATACCTAGCTCAGCGGGATGCGGATTGGATGGGTGAAATCCATCGCTTTTTAGGTTTAAGCGTTGGAACGAATTTACGACAATTAACCGCAGCTGAAAAGCGTGAGGTGTATCAAGCGGATATCATGTATACCACCAACTCCGAGGTTGGTTTTGACTACCTGCGGGACAATATGGTCACAACGGTCGAAAACCGCGTTCAACGTCCTCTAAACTTTGCTTTAGTGGATGAAGTTGACTCGATTTTAGTTGACGAATCGCGGACACCATTAATCATTTCCGGCGGGGCAAAAAATACGGCGAATCTGTATATGTCTGCCGATAAACTCGTAAAAAGCTTAATCGCTGAAGAAGATTATGAAGTCGATGTTAAAACCCGTTCGGTCCAGCTTTTGGAACCAGGAGTTGAAAAGGCGGAACGAGCTTTTCGTATAAATAATTTATACGACGTCGATAACACCAATCTGGTTCACCACATCAATCAAGCCTTAAAAGCGAATTACATCTTTACCAAAGATGTTGAATATGTCGTTAAAGAAAAAGCCATTGTGATTGTTGATACCTTTACGGGTCGGCTCATGGAAGGGCGAGAATTTTCAGATGGCCTTCACCAAGCCTTAGAAGCGAAAGAAGGGGTCAAAATCAAAGAAGAAACCGCGACGATGGCCACGATTACTTACCAAAACTTCTTTAGACTTTATAGTAAACTCGCCGGGATGACGGGAACCGCAAAAACCGAAGAAGAAGAATTTTTGAGCATTTATAATATGCGAGTATTTGAGATTCCGACCAATCGTCCAATTCAACGTGTTGATTTACCGGACCGCATTTTTGGATCGAAAAAAGCTAAATTTGAAGCCATCGTTCAAGAAGTTATGCGAATTAATGAAACGGGGCAGCCGATTTTAGTGGGGACCGCATCGGTCGATGTCTCCGAACATATTTCTAAAATGTTAAAACAACGGCGGGTGAAACACGAAGTGTTGAACGCTAAAAACCATAAACGAGAAGCCTCCATTATTAAACATGCAGGGAAAATTGGCTCCGTCACCATCGCTACCAATATGGCCGGGCGGGGAACAGATATTAAGCTAGGTCCAGGGGTTCGTGAACTCGGGGGACTCTATGTCTTAGGAACCGAACGACACGAAGCACGCCGGATTGATAACCAGCTCCGAGGCCGTTCGGGACGTCAAGGTGATCCGGGCACCTCGCAATTTTTCGTTTCCTTAAAAGATGATTTAATGATTCGCTTTGGATCCGATCGCTATGCGGATATTTTCGATAGTTTCGGGGACGAGGCGATTGAAAATAAAACCGTTACCAAAGCCATTACCTCGGCACAAAAACGCGTCGAAGGTCAAAACTTTGATATTCGAAAACGCTTATTAGAATACGACGATGTCCTACGTGAGCAACGTGAAATTATGTATGATCAACGAAACGAAGTCTTAGAAAATGACGATGTTCACGGCATGGTTAAAGACATGTTTTCACGCGTTCTTTCGAATTTAGTTAGCTTCCACCGGACAGAGAATGGAACCGTAGATTTTGACGGATTAAACGAAACGTTATTAAAACAAGGGTTTAAAGGTAAGCGGGTTGACCCAAATCAATTTAATGGGCTGTCCATCGAAAATATGACCAAAGCCTTAGTCGATCAATTCTTTGATGAATATGATCAAAAAATCGAACCTTATAAAGAACAAATCCTACCTATTGAAAAACGCATGGTGTTAAGAGTCGTCGATAGTGCCTGGATGGAACATATCGATCAAATGGACCGCCTCAGAAATGGTATTCATTTACGTTCTTATGCACAATCCGATCCATTAAAAGCCTATGTCGAAGAAGGGTATGAAATGTTTGAAGAAATGCTCCAACGCATTGCCCGTGATGTGGTCATGTTCTGTCTGAATGTTCAAGTTCAAGTTCAGGAGTAGTTATGGAAATTAATCAATTAACCCAAGAAATACAGTCTGCCAACCTCAAGCTCGAAGAGCTGGGAGATTCTCTTTGACTTAGAAACTTTAATCCAGTTAAGAGAAGAATTTTATCAACAAAGCTTAGCCGAAGATTTTTGGCAAGATCCTAAAAAAGCTCAAAAAGAAATTGCTGTGGACAATCATCGTAAACAATTAATTGAAGACCACCAAGAGCTGGTGCGTGTTTTCAATGATTTAAACGAGGCCATCGGTGAACTAAAAAAATCCTTCGATCAAGAATTATACGACTTGGTCGAAATGGAGGCTACCAGTGGTTTAGAACGACTGAATCGTTTTGAAGTCCAAGTCTTACTCAATCAAGAATACGACGCCAATCATGCCTTGATTGAAATCCATCCAGGTGCTGGGGGAACGGAAAGTCAGGATTGGGCAGAAATGCTATTTCGAATGTATCAGCGTTGGGCAGCCGATCAGGGCTTCAAAGTGAAAACCATCGATTATCAATCTGGTGATGAAGCGGGTATTAAATCGGTGACTTTTCAAATTGAAGGGGCGTATGCTTATGGTTATTTGAAGGGTGAAAAGGGTGTCCACCGTTTGGTGCGCATTTCTCCTTTTGATTCCAGCGGTCGTCGCCATACCTCGTTTACGAGTGTCGATGTGATGCCGGTCATCGATGAAGATGTCGACTTAGAACTCGACCCAAACGATTTAGTCATTGACACCCACCGGGCTTCTGGCGCTGGCGGGCAACATGTAAATAAGACAGATTCGGCGGTTCGGATTACCCATACGCCAACTGGTTTAAGTGTCCATGTTCAATCCGAGCGATCACAAAACCAAAATCGCCAACAAGCGATGGCTATTTTAAAAGCCAAACTCACCCAATTAAAACTGGAAGAACGAGCCGAACGGATTGCAGATTTAAAGGGAGAACAAAAAAACATCGAATGGGGCTCACAAATTCGCTCCTATGTGTTTATGCCTTATACCTTGGTCAAAGATAACCGGACCAATGTAGAAGTAGGGAATGTTCAAGCCGTCATGGACGGCTATTTAGAGCCATTCATTCAAGGTTATTTGCGTTATCAAATGAAAGAAAAAAAGTAACCCAAATGTTGTAAGCGCTTATATCGATTATAGAATGGATAAAAGAGCTTACGAAAGTAGTTTACCAACTTCCATAAGATGGTCTACTTTTTAGAAAAAATAAGATTCCTTTCCATGGATAAATGTTTTAACATTGTTGTACAGTAATTATCACATATTCTTATGATATTATTTATATCGTTATATGGGTAATCAAATCGATTAAAGTGAGGACCGATATGAACAATCGAAAATGGATGAAAGAATTAGTATTATTAGCCCTTGGCAACTTTATTGTGGTCGTTGGGGTTCAAGTCTTTATAATTCCGTTCTCGATTTTATCGGGCGGTGTCGCCGGGATTGCGGTCGCTTTAAAACCGATGCTTCCCCATATAAGTGAAGAGACCATGATCACCGTCTTATATTTAATAACCCTTATTTTAGGGATGGTCTTTTTGGGCAAAGAATTTGGGATTAAGACGATTATCTCGAGTATCTTGTTTCCCTTATTTGTCCAGCTTCTATCTTCTCTGAATCTTTCGTTAGACATTACTAGCGAATTAGCAGCCGTATATGGTGGGGTGGTATCGGGGACTGGCATGTCGATTGTGCTGAGAACCGGTGCCAGTACGGGTGGTATGGATGTACCGCCGTTAATATTGCATAAACTGACAGGCATTAGATTTTCAATTCTCCTGTTCATCGTTGATGCCCTTACGGTAATTTTAGGGATATCCACTCGAGGATTTGAAGCCGCTTTGGTTGGATTAATTACTGTTTTTGTAACTTCGTATACGGTCAACAAACTCTTAGTGGTTGGCGGACATCATGCGAAGACGATTCATGTTATTTCTGACAAGTATGAAGAAATTCTCGATATGATTCACCAAAGCTTGGATCGTGGTGCCACGATTTTTGAAGCGTGTGGTGGATTCAGCAAACAGTATCGTCCGGTGATTTTAACCGTCATTACCAACAATCAATACGCACAGCTTCACGATGCAATTCAGGAAATTGATCCAGAAGCCTTCATGATTGTTGCGGATGCGACGGAAATTAAAGGACGGGGCTTTAGCTTTGATTACAAAGTGTAAGGCTCAAAAGGAATAGATATGATTAATTTAGATTGTGTATATAAAACATATAAAACCGGTACGCAAGCCCTCCTAGATGTAACCATACATGTGGATCCAGGGGAGTTTATTTATGTCATCGGCCCGACGGGTTCGGGTAAGTCGACTCTCATTAAATTGTTAGATGGGGAAGAAAAACCGACCAAAGGTACGGTGCTCGTGGATGGTTTAGATGTGGGAAAATTACGAAGAGGCAAGATTCCTAAGTATCGTCGCAAGGTTGGTGTGGTCTATCAAGACTTTAAATTGCTGCCGAAGATGACGGTTTTTGAGAATGTTGCTTTTGCGTTGGAAGTTCTTTATATGAAACCCAAGCTCATCCGTAAACGGGTGCGCCATGTCTTAGACTTGGTGGAGCTTTCCGATAAAGCCAATTCTTTTCCCCACCAATTATCCGGTGGTCAACAACAACGGGTGGCGATTGCTCGAGCTATTGCCAACTCTCCAAAAGTATTGATTGCTGACGAGCCAACCGGTAATTTAGATCCTGAAAAATCGAAAGATATTATCGAGCTTTTAAATCGAATAAATGAAGAGGAAAACACAACCATTATTGTAGTAACCCACGACGAATTTATCGTCAATAGTTATAAACGGCGTACCGTTGCCCTCAGTGATGGCCACGTTTTAGCGGATTTATCGTTAGGAGGATATCTCAATGAATAGATTGATTCGTCCTTTTAAGGAAGGTTTTAAAGGTATTGGTCGGCATTTTGGTATAAGTTTATCGAGTGTCATTGCGGTGACGATCACCTTAATCTTAGTCGGTGTCTTTTTATTAATTAATGAAAATGTGACCACGATTTCCAGCAATATTGAAAAGAATGTTGAAATATATGTTGAAATTGATCGCGAATTTGATGATCAATTAGTCGATATCAAGACGCAAGTCGAACAGTTACGAGATGTTGATTCCGTCCGTCTTGTGACACGTGAAGAATCTTTACAAATGATGATTGAAGAAGGTGGCGAAGGCTACAAAGCCTATGAAGGGGAAAACAACCCCTTACCAAATTCCATGCTGGTTAATGTTGTGCCTGGAAGTAATATTCGCCAAACCGCAGAATATTTAGAAGACTATACCTGGGTTGTTAAGACCCGATATGGTGGAACCGAAACCGAAGAGATGATGGCGATGATGATCCGTATGCGTAGCATTGGTTCAATCTTTGTGGTCGCTCTGGGCTTTTTAGCGATTCTCTTAATCACCAACACCATAAAGGTAAGTATTGAGTCGCGAGCCGAAGAGATTTCCATTATGCGAATTGTTGGGGCGACGAATTGGTTTATTAAAGCCCCGTTCTTGGTGGAAGGGATTTTGATAGGTTTACTTGGTGCGGTGATACCGATTGCGTTTGTTTACTTCGGTTATCAAGCCCTTTATGATAATTTAGGTGGTATTTTGTATACCAACTTATTTGTGATGACGCCATCTTTTCCGATGGTCCAACAGATTTCACTCATTCTCTTGGCAATTGCTGTCGGTGTGGGAATGATTGGAAGCTTCTTATCCATTAACAAACATTTGAGGGTTGTACGAT
Organism: Erysipelotrichaceae bacterium; assembly: GCA_050309795.1. Taxonomy (GTDB): domain Bacteria; phylum Bacillota_I; class Bacilli_A; order Erysipelotrichales; family Erysipelotrichaceae; genus JBNRMW01. The sequence goes on from JBNRMW010000015.1 coordinate 20,302, forward strand.
GAACATTAAAAACAAGCTGATTCTATTTATTTCCATGTTAATTTTACTTACCATGGTGACGGCTACTCCAACATCTGCGGTCGACCATGAAGAATTCGCGGAAAATGAAGCGAAATACAAAAACATGTGTTTAGTGAATGTTTCCTTGGATAATACGGAAGTATGTGGTGAATTTCAAAAATATTTGAACGCCAAAATAGCGAACCAAAAAGATGAAATTAATCAACTATCCAAACAAATAGAAGATGTAAAATCCAATATCGTGGAACACACTAAAAAACTCAATGAATATGAAATGGAAATCGAGCAACTAGAAATAGACATCCAAATGTTGGATGACTCCATTGCTGAAATGGAGGCGAACATTGAAGCGCTCGAACTCAGCATTATGGAGAAACAAGCCGAAGTCGATGCCATTGATGAACTGGTTAAAAACCGTATGCAGTCGACGCTTTCTGGCTATTTTGTATCCGATCATATTTCTTTCCTCTTTGGTGCCTCTAACTTTGCTCAATTCATTCAACGGGCAGAGATTTTAAACACGATTAGTGAATACGATAAACAACAAATGGAAGAACTGGAAAAGCTTCGTGATGATTTAAATAGGGAAAAAGTCGCCTTAGAACAACAGAAAGTTGCGGTCGAAGAAAATTTAGAAAATGTTAAAATTGCGAAACAAAGCAAAGAAAAACTCCAAAAAGCCACCAAAGATTTGGTCATCCGTTTCCGTCAAGAAGAAGTGAAACTCATGGAAGCCAACGATCAAATCGCCCAAGAAATTAAATTAACTCAGGCCGAACAAACAAAAGTTCAAAACAGTATAAAAGAAGCGATTCGTAAAGAAGAAGCGCGTAAAGCGGAAGAAGCGCGAAAAGCGGAAGAAGAGCGACGTAAACAAGAACAACAAAACAATAGCGGTACGGGCAACACCGGTTCTTCGGGTTCCGATTCGGGAGATGTGACCAATGCTACTGGTAGTTGGCTCTATCCAGCCGCTAGTGGCTTCCGAATTTCGGCAGGGGCTTGGTTCTATCCAGCTTCGTTTTCCAGCGCACCGCACTGGGGTGTGGACTTAGCGGCACCTGTAGGCCATCGCCTTCAGGCCGTGCAACCGGGTATTGTGGTTCAAGCTCAACGAGGTTGCGCCGTTTATGGCTATTTAGGAAACAGTTGTAATTATGGTTCCGGTAATAATGTTCAAGTGGTTCATGCGGTGGATGGAAAACTCTATCGGACCTGGTATGGACATATGTCTACGGTCGATGTTTCCGTTGGCCAGTATGTTCAAAAGGGTCAAAAGCTAGGAACTGTTGGGTCTTCGGGTAATTCTTCGGGTCCTCATTTACACTACGAGGTGCATCTCATTGGTTATGGGACTTTAGAGTCTTTCCAAGGGAATATTCCATTTATTCCTCGGGTTTTATCCAATCGCTGTGAAAACAATGGAAATACGCCACCATGTTATATCAAGCCAGATCGTTGGCACGGATTCGTGGTTGGTCGACATTATTAAACAAAATAGAGAGGAATCCCAGTGATTCCTTTTTAACTCAAAGGAGTTACGGTATCAATTAGTAGACAATGTGCTAAAATAAAGAACACGAGGTGATTGTATGCAAGACCATAACGAAGAAAAAGTTCATATTAAATTGGAACGTCATCTTTGGCCGGATGAACTAGCCGCTCGCCGTCGACGTCGTCTCCGCATCGTTTTGTTAGTCGTCAGTTTAGTCCTAGCGTTTGGATTAGGCGTTTTTGCTAGGGGCTTGAATCAACAAGAAATCCCTATTGTAACGCCGGGAGGACCGGTGGAAATACCGGAAACAACAACCAATGACCACATCAACGCGGCGGCAGAGTTCGCGAAGTTTCAAGAGATTTATCGAATTGTCAGCGAAAAATGGTATTTTGCGAAGGATTTAGAAAATCCAAAAACAACGATTATGGATCATGCTATTATCGGTATGTTGGATCAAAATGGCGATCCGTATAGCGAGTACATGACCTCGCAGGAGTATGAAAACTTCTGGAATAACATCGATCGTAACTTTATTGGGATTGGGGTTCAGTTTTATTATGCGGATGGCTATTCCATTGTCCAACGCGTCTTTCATAATTCACCTGCTCAAAAGGCTGGCGTGATGCCGGGAGATATCTTTTATCGTGTCGATGGCCGCAATGTTATTGATTTACCAAGCGATGAGTTGGCAGAAATCGTCAAAGGCGAAGAAGGAACCACCGTCAATATCGACTTTAAGCGTGGTGAAGCGATTGTGTCGTTGGCCATTGTTCGTGAACAAGTAAATTCAACCGCTTATGCTGAAATCCTATCGAATGAGATCGGTTACTTGGAAATATCCTCTTTTGGCTCCACAACCGGTGCTGAAGTTAAATATTATTTAGATTATATGGTGGAACGTAACGTCACCAAATTGATTATTGATTTACGAGATAATGGTGGGGGTGCTTTACAAACTCTTGGCGTGATTGGTTCGTATTTTGTGCCAAAGGGACAAGTCCTAATCAAAACGGAAAATGTGGATGGAACTTCTTCCGAAATTACCTCCACCGGCGAAGTATATACAGAGATTGAAGAAATTGTTTTATTAGTCAATGAAAATTCCGCTTCCGCTTCTGAAGTATTAGTGCTTGCTTTAAGTGAAAACTTAGACGTGCCGATTGTTGGAACCCAGACTTTTGGGAAAGGAACGGTCCAAAATTCGATTGAATTTGATGACCACTCAGCTTTAAAGTTCACCGTATCACGCTGGATTTCACCAAAAGGTAATTGGATCCATGATGTGGGTATTCAACCAACACATAAAGTTGAATTAGCACCGATTTTTTATATGACCTATCCTTCATTTGAAGAGGAAGAAACTCAACGCTATCGTGTAGATTCGGTCGGTTATCCTGTTTCATATGTTCAAACGGCCTTACAGTTTTTAGGCTATGAGATTGATCGAACCGATGGATATTTTTCCGAAGCTACCGATTTAGCCTTGAAACAATATCAAGAAACCAATCGTCAAATGCCCATTGGCGTGATTGACAAAAATTCCGTCTCGTCCATTAATTCTTCTGTCATCCGTTATTGGAATGTAAATCGCGAGCAGCTCGATACGCAGCGATTGAAAGCAATCGAACTCCTAGGAGGTATTGATGTCCCAATCGAAGAAACTCAAACCGAAGACACCTCAGCTCTTTCAACTCGTTTCACCGTTTGAACCTAAGGGCGATCAACCTCAAGCGATTGAGGCGCTTGTTGAAGGGATTCAAGCCAATAAGAAACATCAAGTTTTATTAGGAGCAACCGGTACCGGTAAAACTTTTACAATTTCACATGTCATTGCCAAGGTAAATAAACCCACCTTGGTTTTTGTCCATAACAAAACCTTGGCTGGTCAGCTGTATTCGGAGTTTAAGTCGTTCTTCCCCCATAATCGGGTCGAGTACTTCGTGTCAAACTTTGACTATTATCAACCCGAAGCGTATATGCCACGAACCGATACCTATATCGAAAAAACCTCGATGATAAATGAGGAACTCGATATGTTGCGTTTGGCTGCCTTAAATGCGGCCTTAGAGCGCCGGGATACCATTATTGTGGCATCTGTGGCTTGTATCTATGCTTCCTCGGATCCCCAATTGTACCGGAACATGATGTTGACCTTGAGGGTCAATGAAAGCTATGACCGAGCAACCTTAACGCGCGAGCTGGTCTTTCGCCAATATACGCGGAATGAAATGGACTTTAAGCGGGGTACCTTCCGTATGAAAGGCGACGTCGTGGAAATCATGTTAGGTTATCGCGACGACTATTATATCCGTCTAGAATTTTTTGGTGATGAACTTGAACGGATTTCGGAAGTGGATCCCCTAACTGGAACGACAAAACAAAGCTACACGCTCTATCATATTTTTCCAGCCAACGAATATGCTCGAAACAAAGAAGATATCTTGGTTGCTTGTGACAAAATAGAAGAAGAACTCGAGGAACGTTTGGCTTATTTCCAAGAAAATCAAAAGCTTTTAGAACATCAACGGCTTAAACAGCGCACCGATTTTGACTTGGAACAATTGCGAGAAACCGGTTTTTGTAAAGGCATTGAAAACTATTCTCAACATATTGATGGTCGACGGGACGATCAACGACCATTTAATCTCTTTGATTATTTCCCAGACGATTTTCTATTTGTTGTCGATGAATCCCATGTTTCCCTTCCTCAAGTACGCGGAATGTATAATGGGGATCGGTCGCGAAAAACAACTTTAGTCGAGTATGGGTTCCGTTTACCTAGCGCCTTAAATAATCGGCCGATGACCTTTGAAGAGTTTTCCAACATTTATCCCCAAGGCATTTATGTTTCAGCCACCCCGGGGGACTACGAACTGGAATTAGTCAATCATGAAGTCATAGAACAAATTAATCGACCAACGGGGTTATTAGATCCAGAAATTGAAGTGCGTCCGACCAATGGTCAAATTGATGATCTCTGCCATGAAGTTGATTTACGACTCCAACGTAACGAACGGACCCTGATAACCACTTTAACGGTCCGGATGGCGGAAGACTTGAGTGAATATTTAAGAAAACGAAAATACAAGGTCGGCTATCTCCATCACGAGACCAAAACTTTGGAACGTATTGAAATCTTACGGCAATTACGCTTAGGAACCATTGATATTATCGTGGGTATTAACCTTTTACGGGAAGGCTTGGACTTACCCGAAGTTTCCCTCATCGTCATTTTAGATGCGGATAAAGAAGGCTTTTTAAGAAGCACGCGCTCCTTGATTCAAATTGTAGGACGAGCGGCCCGAAATGCCGAAGGTAAAGTGTTAATGTATGCGGATCGTATAACGGAATCGATGCAAGCAGCCATTGATGAAACCAATCGTCGGCGCAAGATTCAAGAAGCATACAATAAAGAACATGGAATCATTCCAAAAACCATTAAAAAAGATATACGCGAAGCCATCCATGGCATCGAGACAAAGGAAGACTCCCTTAAACTTCTTAAGAAGAGTGTTAAAGTATCCAAAAAAGCAAAAGCGCGAACCCTGGACGATTTACGAAACCAGATGCGCGAAGCCGCAAGAGTGCTTGATTTCGAACGAGCCGCTCAATTGCGTGACATCCTATTCGAATTAGAAAATGAGTGAATATGAGTAATAAACAAGATAAAATTATTATTGAAGGGGCACGGGTGAATAATTTAAAAAATATTTCCCTAGAACTACCCAGAAATCAATTAATTATAATGACCGGTTTATCGGGTTCGGGTAAAACCTCGCTTGCTTTTGACACCATCTATGCGGAAGGTCAACGGCGCTATGTCGAGTCGCTTTCAGCCTATGCTCGTCAGTTCTTAGGAAATATGGAAAAGCCCGATGTTGATAAAATAGAAGGCTTATCACCAGCTATTGCGATTGATCAAAAAACAACGCATAATAATCCGCGTTCCACCGTGGGTACCGTCACTGAAATATACGATTATTTAAGACTGTTGTATGCGCGCGTTGGTACCGCCTATTGTCCCATCCATGGGATTGAAATTTCATCCCAAACGATTCCTCAAATGATTGAACGTATACAAACCGTAGAAGATGCGACAAGGTTAACGATTTTGGCCCCGATGGCTAAAAATAAAAAAGGAACCTTTAGCGATACTTTTGAAAAGCTATTAAAGGAAGGCTTTATCCGCGTTCGGGTCGATGGCAACATTTCATTAATTGAAGACGTAGAGCCCTTAGACAAAAACAAACGCCATAATATCGATGTCGTTATTGACCGAGTTGTTAAAAAAGCAGGAATTGAATCTCGTCTTCATGATTCTTTGGAAATTGCTTTAGGCCTTGGTAAAGGGGTCGCAACGGTTTTAGTTAATGATCAAGAATGGTTGTTTTCATCTAATCATGCCTGTCCAGAGTGTGGCTTTTCTATTGAAAACTTAGAACCACGTCTCTTCTCCTTTAACGCGCCCTTAGGTGCCTGTGAAACCTGTAAGGGAATTGGTGTGACCCAACACTTAGATGTGGACTTATTAATGCCGGATAAAAACAAGAGCATCAATGAAGGGGGTATTCTCTATTTTAAAAATACCGTCAATACGGAGAATCTTGAATGGCAAGAATACAATGTACTATTAGAACATTATAAAATAGATAAAGATAAACCCCTCAAAAATCTTACCAAAAAAGAATGGGAGATTGTCTTAAGAGGATCTAAAACACCAATCTCTTTTACCCTTTATTCACGTTCTGGTTCAGTCCATCATAAGACAAGTTATATTGAAGGGATTGCTAGTTTGATTGAGCGACGCTTTGTTGAAACCACGTCGGAGTTCTACCGTGATTGGGTGGGAAATTTTATGTCTGAACAAACGTGTGAAAAGTGTTTAGGCACGCGGTTAAATGAAAAAGCTTTAGCCGTTCGTGTGGAGGATAAAAATATTTATCAGTTTACGACTCAAAGCATCGAACAAGCGCTCCAATTTATTAAACAATTGGATCTTGATCCAACGAAGACCGAAATTTCACGCTTAATAGTCAACGAACTCAACGATCGATTATCTTTCTTGGTTAATGTGGGATTGACCTATTTAACCCTCGACCGGTTAGCAGGGACCTTGTCCGGTGGAGAAGCTCAGCGAATTCGGTTAGCAACACAAATTGGTTCTCAATTGACGGGGGTCCTCTATGTCTTGGACGAACCAAGTATTGGTCTTCATCAACGCGATAATCATTTATTAATTGAAACCTTAAAGAAAATGCGGGATTTAGGCAATACACTGATTGTGGTTGAACACGACGAAGAAACCATGCGCGTCTCGGATTGGGTAGTTGATATTGGGCCAGGAGCCGGTGAACATGGCGGTGAAGTCATCGTTTCGGGTACCCCTGAAACCGTTGCTCGTTGTGAACGCTCTATAACGGGACAATACTTATCTGGGAGAAAGAAAATTGAAGTTCCCACCATTCGACGAAAAGGTAATGGTAAAAAGATAGAGCTCAAACAAGCCAAACAAAATAATTTGAAAAGCATCAATGTACAGTTTCCGCTGGGAACCTTTACCGTCGTTACTGGGGTCTCTGGTTCGGGGAAATCGTCGCTAGTGAACGAAGTTCTTGCGAATGGCATAAATCATCACTTTGGGCGGGTCCGCATTAAACCTGGGGATGTTAAACAAATTAAAGGGTTCGAACATATTGATAAACTCGTCGTTATTGACCAAAATCCAATTGGACGTACGCCGCGTTCGAATCCGGCGACGTATACCGGTGTTTTCGATAATATTCGCGATCTGTTTGCGACTACGATTGAAGCCAAGGCTCGAGGATATACGAAAGGACGCTTTTCCTTTAATGTGAAGGGTGGGCGCTGTGAAAACTGTCAGGGCGATGGGGTTAAACGGATTTCCATGCACTTCTTACCCGATATCTATGTTAAATGCAGTGAATGTGACGGAAAGCGCTATAATGCTCAAACATTACAAGTAAAGTATCGCGAAAAGAATATTTATGATATCTTAGAGATGTCCGTTGAGGAAGCATTGGAATTTTTCAAAGCGGCAGTTCCCATTAAAAATAAACTCCAAACCCTCTTTGATGTCGGTCTAGGGTATATTAAATTGGGGCAATCGTCAACAACCTTGTCGGGAGGCGAAGCCCAACGGGTCAAACTTGCTTCAGAGTTACAAAAGGTGGCCACTGGAAAAACTGTGTTCATTCTTGACGAACCAACCACTGGTCTCCACAGCGACGATGTCAATCGTTTATTAAAAGTGTTGTTAAAGATTGTAGAAAACGGGGATACCGTCATTGTGATTGAACACAACCTCGATGTGATTAAAACCGCGGATTATATTATCGATTTAGGTCCTGAAGGTGGTGTTCATGGCGGCCAAGTTGTTGTTACGGGAACGCCGGAACAAGTGGCTGCCCACCCGACCAGTTATACCGGACAATATTTAAAAAATGTCCTAGAATAGGAAGGTACGCTATGTCTAATAATCATAAAGCTCTCATTCGTGATTTACGCGATCAATTTGGATTTACCCAAATTTCAGGAAATGAAGAATCGCTCGATCGCTGGATTATTGTTGCCGATATTAACCGACCAGGTTTGGAACTGGCGGGTTTTTTCGATCATACGGAACCTAAGCGGGTGGTCATTATCGGTATCAAAGAAACTGCCTATATTAATCAAATGAGTCCCGAAGAACAACGGGAACGCTTTGATGCGATTACCGATGGTTGGACACCAACAATCATCATTTCAACTAATTTGCCATGTCCTCCCATCTTATTGGAGATTGCCCAATATAAAAACTTTCCACTCTTTGTATCGGACCGTCCGACCTCGGAGTTGATGATTGAAGTTATTGCGTTTTTAGATGAACAGCTTGCCCCAGTGGATTCCGTGCATGGTGTTTTAGTGAATTGTTATGGTACTGGGGTACTAATTACAGGTGAATCTGGTGTTGGTAAATCTGAGATTGCTTTGGAATTGATTCGCCGCGGACATGTGTTAATTAGCGATGATCGGGTTGAAGTAAAACGCATCCATAATCAACTCATTGGCTATGCGCCAGAGTTAATTGCTGGGATGCTTGAAGTGCGGGGAATTGGCGTCATTGACGTGGCTCAAATGTTTGGAGCTTCCGCCGTTTTAGAAGAGAGTGATGTTGATTTTGTAATTAGCTTGGAAGACTGGGATGTCCGGAAAGAATATCTCCGGGTAGGTATTGAAGACGAACAAAACTTCGAGCTTCATGGCATTGAAATTCCCATGATTACGTTCCCTGTTCGTCAAGGCCGAAACATGTCGATGCTCATTGAATCCGCTATTTTAGACTATCGTTTAAAAGTTCGGGGCTTTGACAGCTCAAAACGTTTTGTTGATAAAGTGTATAATCATATTCAGAAGAAAAATGAAAAAATAAAAGCCGCAAAAGGTGAATAACAGGGTTATCGAGAGATAATCCTGTTATTAGAAATCGCGTCATTGCTCGGACAAAATGTGAGCAAGATACTGAATAAAGAGCTTGAATTTGATACAATAAATAAGAATCGAGGTTCATATGAGATTTTTTCCAGACACGAAAACATTTATTCAAATTGGTCCTGTATCGATCGCCTGGTATGCGGTATTGATTCTATCCGGGGCCTTTCTTGCGTATTGGATTAGTATCCAAAATTTTAAGAAAAAGCATTATCCGACGATTATTTTAGAAGACATCTTTTTTGGGGCGATTCTAGCTGGTGTGCTCGGTGCACGCCTCTGGTATGTCCTCTTTTCTGGTGATTTAATGGGTTATTTAAGTTCACCGATGCGTATCCTTGCTTTTTGGGAGGGTGGTTTAGCGATCCACGGCGGTTTGTTTGCGGGGGTGGCTTATGGAGCCCTGTATTTCCACAAACATCGCTGGTCCTTTTGGCCGAAAGCCGACGAAATTGTGCCGAATATTTTATTGGCTCAAGCCTTGGGTCGGTGGGGTAATTTTATGAATCAGGAAGCTTTTGGGGGCGTGGTTGATGAAGCGTTTTTCAATGGCTTTCCGGCCTTTATCAAGGAGATGATGTTCATTAGTGGTGAATATCGAATGCCGACGTTTTTGTTTGAGTCGGTGTTGAATGTTGTTGGTTGGGTTTTAATTCATTTTTTACTAAAACGATCAAAAGAGCGGAAACCAGGGGATTTAGTTTTTGCTTATTTAATGTGGTATGGTGTGGTCCGTTTCTTTATTGAATATTTACGGACGGATGCCTTGTTTTTTGGTGGATTCCGCATTGCCCAACTTATTTCTTTGAGTTTTGTTGTTGTTGGGTTGTTAGGCTATTTAGGCGTCTTTCGGAAACTCTTTTTCAAACCCCAATTGCCTACGCTCTTATTTGATTTTGATGGGACCTTGGCGGACACTGAACCATTAATTTTAGCGAGTTTTCAGCAGGTATTTGAACAGTATCCACCGAAGCATCCTTTGAGTGAAGAAGAACAATCGAGTCTCTTAGGCATGCCATTGGACACGTGTTTCCAAAAGTTTTTACCTGATCAAGATTATAAACAGATGTCTGCCCTGTATCGGGAACATAATCATCGACATTATCATGAAATTACGCTCATGGATGGCGTTTTAGAGACCTTAGAAGCGCTTAAAGCAAAAGGCTATAAAATGGGCATTGTTTCTAGTAAAATGCAGGATATGGTTCAAAAAGGCTTAGAAATCTTAAATATTGAGACCTATTTTGAATTGATTGTTGGATATGAAGAAGTCCAAGCACACAAACCAGATCCCCAAGGTATTTTAGTGGCGTTAACTCAGATGAAGGGTTATCGCGACCAAGCCTTATATATCGGCGATACCTTGAACGATATCCAAGCAGCCTGCGCCGCTAATGTCTTTGCGGTAGGCTATAGCACCAATCCCATCCGAAAACAACAATTAATAGATTCAGAAGCTGATCGGGTGATGGATGATTTTAATGAATTATTAACTATTTTGAAGGAGAATCGAGAATGGACACACAAAAGCTCTATGATGTCGTCATCATAGGTAGCGGACCGGCCGGGATGACGGCTGCCGTTTATACGTCGCGCGGAGGTTTAAACACCTTAATCATTGAAAAAGATGCGCCAGGCGGGAAAATGGTAAAAACATTTGAAATTGAAAACTATCCAGCGTTTGAGAAAATTGCGGGAGCAGACTTGGCGATGAAAATGCATACCCATTCCCTACACTTTGGAGCCGACTATGCGTACGGCGACATTGATGGTATCAAGAAACTCGACAATGGGTTTGAGATTAGCGCTCAAGACGGTTCGAAGTATTATGGGAAGACGGTGATTGCGGCGACGGGTACGATTGAACGGACCTTAGGGTTACCGAATGAAGACCTCTTATTAGGTAAAGGGTTGTCGTACTGTGCCGTCTGTGATGGAGCCTTCTTTAGAGACCGTCATGTGGTGGTTATTGGTGGTGGAAACTCGGCCTTGGAAGAGGCTTTATATTTAACTCAATTTGCATCGAAAGTCACCATGGTTATTCGTCGCGATGTTTTTCGTGGCGATCAAGTGAGCGTACGTCTCGTGGAGAAAAATCCTAAAATTGATATTATTCGCCATCATGTTGCTGTCTCATTAAACGTCAACGAGAATCATAATTTAAGTTCGGTGACGCTTGAAAATGTTTTAACAAAAGAACGTTTTGATTTGAAAGCGGATGGCTTATTCCCTTATATTGGAGCCGATCCAGCAACCCAATACTTAAAAGATTTAGGCATCTTAAATGAGAATGGGTTTACCTCGGTAAATCAGGTCTTTATGACGGAAATCGAAGGCTTGTATGCGGTGGGCGACATGGTGGATAAAAACCTACGCCAAATCGTGACCGCAACCAACGATGCAGCGATTGCTGCTCAACATGCTTTCCAATATTTAAACGAAAAAGGTTGGATTGAATAATGCTTCAACAGTCGTCCGTCTATCAAGTTTTTGTTCGTAATTATGCTCCACAACGTCCCCTACAAGCGTTAACGGCGGATTTACAACGAATTCAAGAGATGGGTTTCGACTATCTTTATTTGATGCCCATTCATCCCATTTCGAAAGTTAATCGTAAGGGGAGTTTGGGCTCACCGTATTCTATCGCTGATTACTATGAGATTGATGAAGCGCTGGGCGATCGCCAGGATTTTGAGAATCTAATTTCAAAAGCCCATCAATTAGGGTTAAAAGTTTTGATGGATATGGTGTTTAACCATACAGGGGGTGACCATGGCTATTTGGAAACGAACCCCGATTTTTACTGGCGTAATGAGCAAGGAGAATTAACCTTTCGCATCGGGGATTGGAGCGATATCGTCGATTTAGACTTTAGCAATCCAGCGTTACAAAAGGAATTGATAAATGTTTTAGAATATTGGGCAGCCTCTGGAGTTGATGGCTATCGTTTTGATGTGGCAAGTTTGATTCCGATGGCGTTTTGGGTTCGAGCGAAGACGCAGTTGAGCCAATCATTTCCCCATTTGTTGTGGGTCGCGGAGAGCATTGAGTTGAATTTTCACCGCTACTTGTTAAAACAGGGGATTATGGTTGAAAATATTGCGGCGCTGGCGGAAGTGTTTGATGTTTTTTACGATTATGAAACTTGGGATTTGTTGGTCGAAGCCTTTGGTTCAATCGAGGGTTTAAAACGATATGCTTGGGCTTCTAATCGACAATTTTTGATGCAACCTCAACAAACGCTGTTGTGGCGCTTTTTAGAAAATCACGATCAACCGCGGATTGCGCAGCGAGTGAAGGATGTTGAGACCTGGCTCTATTTTAATTTCTTAAGCTATGGTATGGCTTTTGTTTATCAAGGTCAAGAATGGGGCGAAACACATCGGACCTCTCTCTTTGACTTGGATTTAATTGAGCCGCGGGTTAGCAAGTATGCGGATTTGATTTCTAATTTAAATCAATTGAAAAAAAGGATATATGCTCATCCTGTGATGGGCTATGAAATGTCTGTTGTCCAAGGCATTTGGCGGATTGAAATAACGACCACTGAAGCCACGTATTGGGTGGTGTTGAATCCGTTCGAGAAAGAAGGGGTTGTTGATTTGGACATCAATGAAGGATTGGATCTTGTTCGTAATCAACGACTAGTGCTTGTTGACAAGCCCATTTCGACTCAAAAGCTCCCAATGGTGTTACAAAAACTTGCTTGAGGCAGGTTTTTTTTACGACTGAACACCAATATCTGTGTAAAGTCCTAAAAAGTTTGTTAAAATAGGAAGTAGAGGTGAAGCTATGCACGATCAACATATTGTTATTGTGACTGGAATGTCGGGCGCAGGAAAGACGACGGCTGTTTCAGTTTTCGATGATTTAGGCTACCATGTTATTGATAATTTCCCAAGCGAATTGTTAGCAGAGTTTATTAAGGTCTTAGAACATTCCGGCGACTCTCAGTATGAGAAAGTTGTCCTTGGAGTGAATATTACCGATTTTAATAAATTTTACACGAACACGGATTTGTTTGAACTAAAACCATTTATTTTATTTTTAGATGCCACCGATGACGAGCTAATTCGTCGCTATCGGTATAGTCGTCGGATCCATCCTAATATCCGCAACGAGAGTACCCTAGGACTTAACGAGGCGATCGGTTTGGAGCGTAAAGCCTTTAATGATATTCGAGAATTAGCGCATCGCACCATTGATACCACGGGTTTAAATCGACAAGGGTTAATTGAAGAAATTGAATCGACGACGGGTATCCACTATCGGGCGAATGTGAAGATTGTGGTTCAGTCCTTTGGTTTTCGATATGGGATTCCCATGGATACGGATTATTTGTTTGATGTGCGGTTTTTGCAGAATCCATTTTATTTCGAATCTTTGAAACGATTAACAGGACTTGATCAGCCAGTGGTTGATCAAGTTCTTTCCGATGAGAAATCAGAACGCTTCTTAACAAAATTGCTTCCATTAGTTCAATTATTAGTGACCGAGAACCTAGAAACGGATAAAGGAACTATGAATGTTTCTTTTGGTTGTACGGGGGGTCAGCATCGTTCGGTCGTTTATGCGAATTATTTAAGAGATCATTTACAGCAGTTTTTGAATCATCACGAGAATTCTAAATTAAATAATATGAAAGTGGTGTCTTTTCACCGCGACTTAAAACGGAATGTAAAGGATGTGCTTTCACGTTATGGAGAAACAAAAGAAAATGACTAAGAAGAAAGTGGTGGTCATTGGTGGTGGTACCGGTTCCGCAACGATGTTGCGTGGACTAAAACTCATTGACGATATCGAACTCACGGTGATTGTCACGGTCGCCGATGATGGGGGTTCTACGGGTCGTTTACGATCGCGTTATAATTTGCCAGCAATGGGTGATATCCGCAACGTGATGGTCGCCATGGCTGAAGACGAAGGTCTCTTAAAAGGCTTGATGGAATACCGTTTTGAAAAAGGAGTTAATTTAGATGGTCAACTGGATGTGAGCGGCCATAATTTAGGTAATCTGATTTTGGTTGCATTAACGCATCAACAAGGTTCCTTAATGGAAGCCATTAGTTTGGCCTCAAGTATTTTGAAAGTAAGAGGACATATTGTCCCGTCTTCTAGTCAATTTATTACGCTGTTTGCGCGGATGATTGATGGCACGATTGTCAAAGGGGAGGATATGATTCCCAAGGTTCATAATCGAATCAAGGAAGTGTATTATAATCAACAAGTTGATGCCAATCCAGCCGCAGTACAAGCAATCTTAAAAGCGGATTATGTTATTTTAGGTATTGGTTCGTTGTATACTTCTATTTTACCTAATATGATTATTCCCCAAATTAAAGAAGCATTTAATACCACAAAGGCGAAGCGATTGTATTACTGTAACGCCATGACCCAACCAGGAGAAACCGATGAGTATGACATGGAAGCCCATGTTCAAGCACTGGTTGATCATGGAATAAAGGGCTTGGATGGGGTGGTCTTTGCGGACGATGTGGTTCCCGAATCAATTCTTAAAACCTACCAAGAGACGGGTTCAATTCCAGTTGTTGTTTCGGCCCAGCAACATCCATATCCGGTGTATCGCGAATTTTTAATGAGTTACGCCAAAAATCAAGCACGACATAATCCCCTATTAGTTCGGGATAGTTTCCAACGGTTAAGAAAGGAGTTTGAACAATGAGTTTTGCGAGTGAAGTCAAACAAGAATTATGTCTTCTCCAACTGGAAGATCGTAATGCGATGAGTCAATTGGCCGCCATGTTACAAGCAAATTCTGCGGTTACCTTGAGTCAAGAACCGAAGATCATTGCTTCCTTTTCCTCGATGACGATTGCTCGCCGCTTTTCCCTCTTAATTAAGCAGTTGTATCAGGTGTCGATTGAGGTCAAAAAAATAACCACAAACTATTTAGGTAGAGAAAGGTATCAAGTAGAAATTGTTGATCGAGTGAAAGATATTTTACAAGATTCTGGTTTATATACCGATCAAGGGTTCCATGACTCCGTAGCCCCATCCCTGTTAACGAGAAACGATGGTATTCGCTGTTTTCTAGCTGGTTGGTTTTTGGCCAAAGGTTCGGTGAATAGTCCTAAATCGGCGAATTATCACTGTGAATTTAGGGCGGAAAAGAAAGCTCAAGCGGAACTAATTGCGCGCTTATTAAAACGTTTCAATATCAACGGAAAAGTGACGAAACGCCGTCATGAATACATTGCTTATGTTAAAGCGAGCGATGAAGTGGCGGATGTCTTGCGGCTTTTGGGAGCAGCTCAGGGGTTGATGGAATTTGAGAATGTCCGTATCTCTCGTGATTTTCATAATTCGTTAACTCGATTGGATAATTGTGAAGTGGCGAATGAAATGAAAAGTATTCAAGCGGGATCAAAACAGATAGAAGCTATTGAAAAATTGATAGAATACGGTAGACTTGAGTTTATGGAACAACGGATTCAGCAAGTGGCGCATTTGCGTTTGGTGTATCCGGAAGCGTCTTTAAATGAATTAGCTGGATATTATTTTGATCAACAACAAATACGGATTAGTAAGTCGGGCATGAAGCATCGTTTAGATAAGTTGGTTCAAGCAGCAGACCGTATTGACAAGGAAAGGAGTTCATAATGGATCCAATTGTAGCGATTTTATTTCTTATTTTGTTTTTTTCAGTCGTGATTTTGTTTTCAAGGCTACTTGTTCCGTTGATGATTGTTTTTGTCCTTTATTGGGTGATCAAATCATTTATTGATTACTTTAAGAAGCCGAAACCAACCAATGATTATAGACGACCAAATGATCAGACGACGTATTCTCAATCACAACAAACAAGAACCCGGTCAACGACATCAAACCCAGATGTTTTTGATGCGGAGTTTGAAACGCGGGAATTGCCGGATGAACACCAATAATCTTCAATTTCGACAAATTAAACCAGACGAGGTTTCTTTATTAAAAGAGTACTGGTTGCACTTTTTTAGTCAGCCTGATCCATTGGCTATCGACTATTACTTTCAGTACGAATTTCGTTGTGATAAAACCTATGTCCTCATTTTAGATGGGGAGTTGATTGGGTCAGCTACTCTTGAACCGTATGAAATGGAGCTCCATGGTAAGGTGTTACAGACGTCGTTAATTGTCGGTGTTTTTGTGGTGGAGAAATTTCAGGGTCAAGGGTATATGACGTTTATGATGAATTATTTGACGAAGTTTTTAGAATCGCGGGAAATGGTTATGTGCATTCAGGAAGAAGTCGAGGGTTTGTATAATCGCTACGGTTTTGAGGATGTTTTTCCCCAAAATGTTTGGGAGATTAAACGCCATATGATCCCACCAATGAGTTCAGAAGGGATTCGCTATGTCTTGGATCCCGTCGATTGTTTAGAGTTGTATGAATACTTTACACGCTATTTTACGGGCTATTTCAAGCGCGATGTCCGGTATTATGAAAACCTTAGACAAGAAGTTCATGTAACTAAAAAACAGATGATTTCCTTTTATGAGCATCAGCAATTAATGGCGACGGGTTTGGTGATTTTTGATCAAGAAATAGGTTATGTTACGGAGTTATTATATCGGGATTCAAAATCGTTGTTGACGGTTTTAAATTACTTTCTTTCGATGGTTCCAACCTTGAAAGTTCATACGTCAAAAATTGAAGATTTGTCAAAAATTATTGAAGAGGCGACGGCTGAAAGTTTGAACTGGATGAAGGTTAGACTTAATGATAAGGATGCCTTTAATCGGCTCTATAAGGTGGATATTAAGCGGGCACAATCAGCTATGACAGCCTTTGGAAAACCTGTATTTAATAGCCAATCGAGCTAAATTAGACTATGTTCTTTTATTGACATGCATAGGTCAACCTTATATAATAATACTGTTAATTGAAGGAGGAAAATATATGACTGTAAAAGTTGCAATTAATGGATTTGGCCGTATTGGTCGTCTAGCTTATCGACTCGTTAAAGATGTCGAAGAATTCAAGGGTGTTGAAATTGTTGCTGTCAACGATTTAACCGATGCGAAAACATTGGCTCATCTACTTAAATACGATACAACACAAGGACCTTTCAAAGGACATGAAGTGACTTATAATGACGAAGGATTAGTTGTCGATGGTGAGCAATTATTAGTTTATGCTGAACCAGATCCTGAAAAATTACCTTGGGCAGACCTTGGTGTTGATGTTGTTTTAGAATGTACTGGTTTCTTCACTTCTGAAGAAAAAGCAAGTAAACATATAACTGCTGGTGCTAAAAAAGTTATCGTTTCTGCTCCAGCTAGCGGAGAGGGCGTCAAGACCGTTGTCTACAATGTTAACGATGACATTTTAGACGGTTCTGAAAAAGTCATTTCCGGTGCCTCTTGTACAACCAACTGCTTAGCACCAATGGCAAAAGCATTACATGATGAATACACCATTATTAATGGTCAAATGTCAACGATTCACGCATATACCAATGACCAAAATACATTGGATGCTCCACACCGCAAAAACTTACGTCGCGCCCGTGCAGCTGCTGAAAACATCATTCCTAACACGACTGGTGCAGCGAAAGCCATTGGTTTAGTTATTCCTGAACTTAACGGCATCCTTGATGGAGCAGCTTATCGTGTTCCAGTTGCTACTGGTTCGATTACTGAAGTTGTTGCGCTTGTTGATAAAAACGGCTTTACGGCAGACGATGTTAACGCCATGATGAAATCGAAATCGAATGAGTCTTATGGGTATACTGAAGATCCAATCGTTTCGAGCGATATTATTGGTATGTCTTATGGCTCGCTCTTTGATGCCACATTGACAAAAGTTGTTGAAATCGATGGTAAGACCTTGGTTAAAGTTGCTTCTTGGTATGATAACGAAGCGTCTTATACTTATCAATTACTTCGTTTAGCAGCACGCGTTGTTGAGCAAACAGAAGCTTAATCCATTATTTATATCAAAAGTACCCATACCTCCAAAGGCTGGGTACTTTTTTTGAGCTATTTTTTTTTGAATTTCTTGATATTCAGGATGGCGTTGATATTCCTTCGCCGCAAAGGGACATAGGGGTATGACGAGTTTTTCGTCTTGAATTGCTTTGTCGACGACGAGTTTGACGAGTTTGTTTGCTATTTGTTGTCCGCGATAGTTTTGATCGACATAAGTGTGGTCGATAATTAGGATGTTGTCTCCCACGGTTTGAAAGGTGATTTCACCAACTTCTTGATTTTCTTCATTGAACGCGACGAAGCGTTTTTCTTGTTCTTGGTAGCGCATGGGGCCTCCTTTTATCAAAAGTATACCAGTTCTTAGGGGTGTAGAGGGTATTTCATGCTTTTTTGGTGGTTTGTTTTCTTTTTTCTGACCATTAATGATAAAATACTATAAGGTGAGGTCCTTATGAAATTATTTAATACAAAATCAAATAAATTGGAACTATTTGTTCCACTCCAAAAAGATCGGGTGAGTATGTATGTCTGTGGTCCAACGGTTCATAATCATGCTCATATTGGTAATGCGCGGCCGATGGTGATTTTCGATACCTTAAAGAAAACACTGGAAGCGCTGGGATATGAAGTGGAGTATGTTTCAAACTATACAGATGTTGAAGATAAAATTATCAATAAAGCGGTTGAAGAACAAGTATCCGAAGAGGTGATAACCGCTCGCTATATTGCTGCCTACGAAGCATTGAGAACGGCGTTGGGTGTACAAACACCGGATGCCAATCCACGGGTAACGGAAACTATGGAGGAAATTATTGACTTTATAGAAGAACTCATTGCTGCTGGGAGCGCGTATGTCTCTGAGGGTGATGTTTATTTTTCAGTGGATTCGATTACCAATTATGGATCGTTATCGCATCAGAACTTAGAAGATTTGGTGGTTGGTGCTCGTATTGAAGAAAATGCAAAGAAACGCAATCCACTAGATTTTACGCTCTGGAAAGCAACTGAACAAGGGGTTCATTGGCGTGCACCTTGGTCCAAGGGTCGTCCAGGTTGGCACACGGAATGTGTGGTAATGATTAACGAACATTTTAAGCAGGAGACCATTGACATTCACGGTGGGGGGCAGGATTTGAAATTTCCCCATCATGAAAATGAAAATGCACAGCAGATGGCGTTGCATCATACCGACTTAGCGAACTATTGGATTCACAATGCGATGGTCCATATTGATGGTGATGAAATGCACAAATCTTTAGGCAATGCGGTTGATGCGAAAACGTTGGTAGAACAGCTAGGACGTCCGGTGGTTCGTTGGTTGTTGATTCGGACTCATTATCGTCAAACCTTGAATTTGAATGAACAAACCATCGCTCAAGCTCGAACTGAAATTCAACGCATGGAACAAGCCCTGAAGTCTGCGAGTGTTCTTTTACAACGTGAAGGATATAAAACAAAACAACACGCTATGTCGCAATTTTATCCAGAATTTTTAGAGGCGATGCGCGATGATATGAATACGCCGAACGCTATTAAAGTTCTTTTTGATGGTGTAAAGGCCTTAAATGCCATGATGCGAACCCGTGAGATTAATTTACAGAGCGTTGACAATTTAGTTCAGGAGCTATGCTCAATGTTAAATATTTTGGGAATTCAGCTTAATTTACCGATACTAAGTGAAAATGATATAGGTTTATTCTATACTTGGGATAAGGCTAAGAAAGAGAAGAACTTTGAGTTGGCAGATTCTTTAAGGGCAGAGCTCCAACAAAGAGGTCTCTTATGATTTCATCGCTTTCGGTTAGTAACCTCGCCTATATTGGGGATGCTGTACTAGCCCTTAAAGTACGAGTATTTCTAATAGAAGCAGGATTGCAACAACCGACCAAACTACTAAAAGCCTCGAATCGTTTTGTTTCCGCGGAAAGTCAAGCAAAGTTTATGAAGGTTCTTTTAGAAAATAATGTATTAAATACCGAGGAAATGAGTTGGTACAAGCGGGGAAGAAATTACAAAAGCCGATCGGTCGCAAAGAATGCTTCGATTATTAGTTATCGGATGGCAACCGGTTTTGAAGTTTTAATCGGATATTGGTATTATGAGGACTCGTCTCGTTTCGAAGAGATTTTCCAATTATATTGTGAAGAGGGGGTTCGTCAATATGGTCCAGTACATTTATGGTAAGAATGCGGTTATTCAACGTATAAAGAGTAAGCATTCCATTACAAAACTATATGTAACGAAACAAAACTTTAAAGCGTTGCAAGCGCTCATCCAAAAAGATAAGCTAACGTATGAAATTGTCTCGAGTCAGCGCCTAGACCAAATGGTTAAGGGGGTTCATCAAGGACTTGTTGCCGCTATTGAACCGTATGCTTTACAAGATTTAGAGACTGTTGTTGATCGTCTTGATTTAACAACCGAAGATCATATTATCGTTCTTTGTGACCAATTAGAAGACCCACATAATCTTGGAGCAATTCTGAGAACAGCGGATGCGGTCGGTGTCCGAGCCGTGATTATTGGTAAACATCGATCGATTGGCTTAACGCCGACGGTCGCCAAAGTATCGACGGGGGCAATTGAAACCGTTCCGGTGTGTGAGGTCACGAATGTAACCAAAGCCTGTGACTATTTAAAACAAAAAGGATTTTGGATTATTGGAGCTGATAATGATGAAACGGTGGATTATCGAATGATGCCAAAGGACCGAAACGTCGTCTTAGTAGTTGGTTCCGAGGGGCGGGGAATATCGAATCTAGTTAAAAAACAGTGCGACTATCTGGTGAAAATCCCCATGGTTGGGGTGGTAAGTTCACTTAATGTGTCCGTTGCCACGGGTATTTTACTGTACGAGTTGGTGCGAGACAAATAATAAATAAGAGGAGTTCTTAAATGAACGATTATGAATTATTGTATATGATCCGTCAAGGGGATCAACACGCATTAGACCTTTTATTGGATAAATATAAGCGTTTCCGATGGTCGATTGTCCATCATGCCTGTTATAATCCGAATGCACTGAGGTTGGAATTGGAAGATTTATATCAGGAAGCAACGATTGGTTTTTTGACCGCGGTTCATCGATTTGATGAAGAAATGAAGGTTATGTTTTCGGTTTTTGCTTACCATTGTTGCCTCCATCAGGTGCGGCTTTTTATTCGCCGCAATCGGGGCATGGCGTATCAATTATTGAATAATGCGATGTCGCTGGATTATCCGGCTTCTTCATTAGTGTCAGAAGGCGGGGGTAATTTGGAAGAGATTTTCGAGGATTCTAACCCCGATATTGATCCCGAGCAGATGGCGCATTACATAGAAACAAGAGCGGTGATGTTAGCGCTCTTGAATGAGTTGTCTCCCTTAGAGCGGCAAGTATTCTTTTTACGCAATCAAGGTCACTCCTATGTGGAGATTGCTCGCATAGTTGAGACAACCCCCAAAAAGGTGGATAATATTCTTCAGAAAATTCGTCGTCTTGCGAAGCAAAGGATTGACTTCTAAGTATAAACTATGATATTCTAACTGGGCACATGTTAGAAGGTGGTGTTTTTAGTGTCTCAAACAAAGGATCGAAAAGTTATCTTGACCTGTACGGAATGTCTGAGCCGAAACTACACAACCTCCATGAATAAAAAGATGCGGACAGAGCGTCTTGAATTGAACAAATTTTGTAAGCGGTGTAATAAACATACATTGCATCGTGAAACAAAATAGGAGGATGAAGAATGTTGAAATGGTTTTCAATCGCAGGAATTAAAAAAGAAATTACGGAACGAATACGCTGGTCTAAGCCTAGTGAGATGTCAAAGTTTTTTGCTCAAGTGATGGTGTTTGTTGTTGCCTTTGCAATTTTCTTTGTGGTCGCTGACTTTTTCGTCGTCCTATTTCTAGGTCTCTTACGAATAGGTGGCGTATAATGACTGAATTTTTAAATAAACAATGGTATGTTGTGAATACCTATGCCGGGCACGAAAATCGGGTAAAGGAAAACCTTGAACGCCGGGTCGAGACGATGGGTATCGAAGATAACTTGTTCCGTATCTTAGTTGCGGAAGAAGAAGAAATTGTCATCAAAAATGGAAAACAACAGAAGAAAATGAAGAATCTTTTTCCTGGTTACTTATTTGTTGAGATGATCATGACCGACGATGCTTGGTATGTGGTTCGAAATACACCAGGAGTTACTGGATTTATCGGATCGAGTGGAGGTGGCGCTAAGCCTTTCCCTGTTTCGCCAGAAGAGATTGAGTCTATTTTACGTCGCATGGGAATGTCTGAAACGAAATTAGTCGTTGAATTTACGGTTAATGACCATGTTCGTATTACCGAAGGACCCTTTAAGGGCATGGACGGCTTAGTTGAGTCGATGAATGACGACGCTCAAACCGCTATTGTCTTGATTGTTTTATTTGGCCGGGAAACGCCAACAGAAGTTTCCTATAATGATTTAGAATTATTTAATTAAGCCGTTTTACGGCTTTTTTTATCCTTGTGAGGTGCTGGTATGTTTTTAAAAGATTCGAATTATCGATTGGTCTTTGCTACATTTAGTCGTTTATCTAATCAGCCACTCGTTCGGCAGCAGTTAGAGTTTTTTACCCAGCTTAATCAAAACGACCTGGAATGTGTCATTGAACAATTAATTGATGCGGGAATTGTTGTTGAAACGGACGACCTTTTGTATTTACAAAAGGACCGCTTTTCCCAGGTGATGCGGTCAAATTTGGTGCTGTTTGATCAACTCCTTGGATTTGTGGAAACAATTAAACCGCGTATTGATGAGGTACTGTTGCTTCATAAGAAATCTGCCCAGGGGTTTGATTTGAATCAACCACAGATATTGGTGGATACCTTGAGTGGTAATGAAAGGTTTATTAAAAGCGCTTTTGACCATTCGGGCCTTGATCATAGTTATGACTTATTGATTGCGAATGCTTTAGATGTTATTGATCGAGCATCGATGGTGGACCATGTGGTGTTTTTTGAAGAAGCGCCTTTAGCCCTGTATAGTTCTTAGTTTATGGCTTGATAATAGCGATGGGTTCTGGTTTCATCGACAAACTCAAAGCCAGGGATATGGAGTTTATTTAAATCGTTAATGGACGATATTTGTTGTTGAACGATGGCTCGAGCAGCGATACCGCGAAAACGTTTGCGTAAGATGCTGGAGCCTTTTATAAGGTCTAATCGAATTTGTGGATGGTCCAAATAAGACGGTAATAAGCGATGATATTCCATCGAGGACAAATCAATTATGGGTTTTTCTAAGTGGGATTGAACGATGTCCTGCCAATAGTGATAGAGGTTCATTTCATTAAAAGACTTTGTAAAATCAAGGCGGTAGGGGGCAATCCTATCGGTTCCTCTGATGAGCCCGTAAAAGGCGTCGCCGATGAGGATGTCTTGTTTAGCTCTTTGTTGTTCGCTTGGTTTTAATGTTGCGTAATCGAACGCTTTATAGGCATCTCCGTTGAAGAGTTGTAAGGGTTCATATGATTTTGCGGGTTGTTGATAGTATTCATAAACGGTTTTTGCTAATTTTTCAGATATTTGTAATTCGGTTTGTAGTTGAGCTGGCGAAAAAGATTTAGAGATGGTATAGAGGTGGGTTGTTTGTTGATTGAAAGCAATCTTTAACGGTTGATTACTTGGTTGTTTCAAGTTTAAGACTTTGGCTGGGGACAAATAAATATTCATTTTAAAAGGGCTTCCCATGTTTCTTGTTTGAATCCTATCGCCGCGAACTGGTTGTTTATTAGTAGTAGGGGGCGTTTAATCAACATGCCATCACGAGCTAAAAGTTCGAAGAGCTCGTCTTCGGTTAATTGGTCAAAGCGTGCAGCTAACTGGAGTTCTTTATACGATTTGCCGCTGGTGTTAAAGAAACGTTTTAGGGGTAGTTGGCTTTGACGATGGTATTGTTTGAGTTGTTTTGTTGTTGGTGGTTGTTTTTTAATATCTTGGTATTGATAGTTGATTTGTTTTTTATTTAAGAGCTGTTCGGCCTTTTTACAGGTTGAGCATGGGGGATAACAGATGAGTTTTACCTTCATGTTTTTTTCTCCTTGTTTTGTATAGTGTACCATATCCGGATAGGTTCTTGGTTCCCCTGGCTTGGAGCTGTGGTATAATTATGGACATTATGGAACCTTTTAAGAAATTAACTTTAGATGATATCGAGGTCGTTCGTCCTTTCTTAAAGAATCATCACTTTGAGTTGTGTGACTATACATTAATGGTCAAGATGTTGTGGCGGGAATTTTATAATATTCATTATTATGTTCTCGAAGATACCTTGATTTTTTTGTTGTCCAATGATGAATATATTTGGTTTGAATATCCACTTGGAGCTAACCCTGAAAAAGCTTTAGCCTTTTGTAAAGCCTATGCGGATCAGCATCTTGAGCGGCTCGTGTTTGCCAATATTGATGAATCGCAGGTAGATGAAATTAGTCGTTGGATTGACGTCAACTATGTGGTTATTTCCGATAAGTGGTTTGATTATATTTACGATTATGAGCTTTTTTCAACGTTGAAGGGAAAGAAGTTGAGCAAGAAGAGAAACCATGTCAATCGGTTTAAGCGCGAGTATCCAAACTACCGTTTTGAACGGGTAACTGAAGAGAACATCGACGAGGTGATTACTTTTTATCAAGAGTATGTTTTGAAACAACCTATTGATGAAGAAATCTATGAAGAATATGAACGCTATGCGGTGTTGGAGTTTTTGAATAATTTTAGTCGTTTTGATGTTGTTGGTGGGGTTCTCTATGTTGATGATCGAGTCATTGGGATGAGTTTTGGAGAGTTGATAGGAGAGATAGTGTTTGTGCCTATCGAGAAAGCGGATATGAATTATTTAGGGAGTTATCAAATTCTGGCTAAGAAGTTTGCTGGATTGTTTGAAGATCAAGCCCCGCATCTAATCAACCGGGAAGAAGACATGGGTGATGCTGGTTTACGGAAAGCGAAACGGTCGTATTATCCACTGAAAGTGGCCCAAAAATACCTCTTTGTTGGCAAGTAAGTAATCTTGACGCGAGCTTGCCTTTATGGTAATATTACAAGGCTATCTGCGATAGCGGTGGGAGAGTGGAAGCGAACCACTCGTAAACCACGACACAGTCAATTCAAAAAAAGGAGGAATTATTGTGAGTAAAAAAATTGCTAAAGTAACGAAGTTACAATTTATGGCTGGTCAAGCAAGACCAGGTCCAGGTCTAGCAGGTGCGGGAATTAACATGCCGCAATTCTGTAGTGCGTTCAACGATGCGACGAAAGATCGTATGGGGGATTTGGTTCCTGTCGTCATTACGTCGTATGATGATAAGACCTTTGATTTTAAGCTTAAGACAACCCCAGCATCCGTTATGCTAAAGAAAGCAGCAGGCATTCAAACGGCTTCCGCAAATCCGAAGACCACGGTTGCTGGAACCATTAGTGAAGCCCAATTACGCGAAATTGCGGAGTACAAGATGCCAGACCTTAACGCTAATGATGTTGAGTCCGCGATGAAGATTGTTGCCGGTACCGCAAAAAACATGGGCATTAAGATTGAAGGTTGGAACTAAGTATGGCAAAAGTAAGTAAAAATTATCAAGCGGCTAAAGAAAAAGTAGAACACGGAAAGCTCTACGATCTAAAAGAAGCTGTTAGTCTTGCGAAAGACATTCATTATGTGAAATTTGATTCTTCGGTTGAAGTTTCGTTCCATTTAAACGTTGATCCACGTCATGCGGATCAACAAATTAGAGGAGCGATGGTCCTACCTAATGGAACCGGTAAATCTCAGAAGGTTCTTGTGATTACTCAAGGTGAAAAAGTTGATGAAGCAAAAGCTGCGGGTGCTGATTTCGTCGGTGGTGCAGATATGCTTGAAGAGATCAAGAAAGGGTGGTTTGGATTTGATATAATCGTGGCCACTCCGGATATGATGGGTCAACTTGGACGTCTTGGTAAAGTCTTAGGTCCAAAAGGTTTGATGCCAAACCCTAAGACGGGAACGGTCACAACCGATTTAACTTCCGCAATTAACGATATTAAAAAAGGGAAGGTTGAATACCGCGTGGACAAGGATGGAAACATTAATGTCCAGATTGGTAAAGTTAGCTTTACGGAAGAAGCCTTAGCCGAAAACTTCAAAGCAATCTT
Source organism: Erysipelotrichaceae bacterium (assembly GCA_050309795.1). Lineage (GTDB taxonomy): Bacteria > Bacillota_I > Bacilli_A > Erysipelotrichales > Erysipelotrichaceae > JBNRMW01. The sequence goes on from JBNRMW010000015.1 coordinate 46,391, forward strand.
TACAACGATTGCTCGTTCGAGACCTGCAGCAGTTAAAGGAACCTTTATGAAGAAAGTTGTCCTTTCGACGTCGATGGGTCCTGGGATTCGAATTAATCCTGAATTAGTTTAAATTTATTATTCAAACCTCACTTGATTGTGAGGTTTTTTTGTGTTTAAAAGTCCTTTAAATTTTTAAAGTGAATATTTTGTAGTTGAGTTGATTTTGAAGAATAAGATGATCTACAAGTTCCCATATGAGATTAATAGGTAATCGTTTGATATAAAGTTGGGAAAGTTTGTATTTGATTTGTTTTATCTATTTTTTAACGATGTGTTGTCAAATTGTACCAATTATCAAGAAAATCATTGTAAAAATAAATGTACTGAAACTTTAGAATTATTTAGATAAATCTTAATAATATAACAATAAGTATCTCAAGATGTTCGAGGAATTAGAATACGTTGATAACTTGAATACGTTAACAAATACCCACACTCCATTACCTGAATCTGGTATGAACGCTATTCCGTGGTTACTATCATTGTCCATGGTGAGTGCTGGTTTGTATTTAATACTTAAAAAGAAGGAAGGGAATTAGTTCATAAAGTTAATAACTAATTTGCCCCTCACAGGAGTACTAGAAAGCACTCCTTTTTGGTGCGTTTTTTGCAGTAATCTCATTTATGCTTTAAAAATTGCGTCTTCAAACTTCATTTTAAGAACAATATTGTTATGTTATAAAAAACGTCTATACGAAAAAACACGATTCGCAAGCAAAAAGGTTAATATGTGAAAATAATAATAAAACCAATCGATGAATCAACACTTTATAATTTAAAAAAATATTCTTCGATTATTCATAGTTATAGAAAAAAATTCGTGAAAAATCAAAAATAGTATGCATATGAGTTGTAAGCCCTTTTAAATAGTGCTATTTTTAAGTTGCTAACAAACACTGTGTTGGCTGTGTTGATTAACCAAAGTGCAAGATGAATTAGCTTTGGTAGGGGGAAAATTTATCTTGTCTTTCAAACCATTAAGTAATAGAAAGATAAGGGTGAATAATGATGCTTAAATACAAAACCATGAAGAGAATTTTCTCTGTATTCATGATTTTATTATTAATGGTCACGTCGTTCTATGCCAATAGCTCCGTAAAAGCTATTGAAGAGAACAATGAAGAACCAAAGCAGGAAGTCGCAAATGAAACGGATCCCGTTGAATCTAGCGATAATACTGATAAAGACTTACCACCAACTACCGGTGACAAGGTTGAAGAAAAACAACCAGAGGTAGTAGTTGAAACAGACACCCAAGAGGAAAAGGGGGATCCGACCGAAGAAATCCCTGAGGAGTCCGTTCCTATTGAAAAACCAGGGCAACCTGTAATGGGAAATATCGGACCTGAATCAGATGATATAACAAGTGATGAGATTCCATCTCCACCATTGTTCTATCCGAAGAAACAGTCAACCCCTCAATTTGGAATTCTAAATACGTCAGAACTTCAACCGGGTGAAGCGGAGTTTTCAAAGAAAGCTGAGTCGATCCCAGGTTTAGTGAACACATGGAAAGTAATAGTTGAAATGTGGGCACGGGATTCACAGAAGACTTCTGACATTGTCTTAGTCATTGACCGTTCGACGAGTATGTCGGGCAATAAATTAGCAAATGCTAAGACAGCCGCAAAGAATTTTGTCAATAACTTACTCAGTGGTACCTATCCTAATACAAGGATTGCTTTGGTATCCTTTGGAACTGCACCACAAACACTGTTGAGCGGTAATTTTTACGGGCCATCTGCGGCCAATCGAACGACTTTAAACAATGCAATTGATGGCATTTCAATTGGAAGTCAAACACAGTATACACACACCCAAGCTGGGATAAGACAAGCTCAGATTCTTTTAGATGCATCTGTTGCTGATGTGAAGAATATTGTGCTTTTGTCGGATGGACAGCCAACCCGTAGTTATGCTTTAAATAATACGGATCAAAATAGTGGAAATTTCCCAAATAGTGGTGATCCGAGATACAATTTCAACAATCTAGAAGAAAGTAAGTATAACTACTCTTCTACTGTTGGAAGTGGTGGTAGTTTAACTGCGCAAATTGGAAACTCGAATCGCTGGTATCACCATGGAAATAGTGCCGAAGGTCAAGCTCTAGTTTCTAAGAACAAAGGATCGATCATTTATACGGTTGCTTTGGAGGCAGGAACAACGGGCACGCCAATTCTAAATAGGATTGCAAGTCCAGGAAAATCTTATACCGCAACTGCTGGTGATTTAGATACAATCTTCCAGGATATTGCCGGTAATATCTCCGCGGCGATTTCAAGCGTGAGCGTGGTCGATAATATGGGTCAAGGATTTGAAATTCCTGCACATCGGCTCAGCTCAATTACGACAACCCAAGGAACGGCTAATTACAATAGTACGACTAAAGTCATTAATTGGAACCTTGGTGGTGCACTGAATCCAGTCGCTGGAGATTCAACATTACGCTATGCAAAATTAGAGTATATTGTTGAAATTACAGATGACATTTTGACTGCTCCTAAATTTGAAAATCCTGTTGGTGGATCACCGTCAACGAATGGTGAATTATATAATACCAATGGTGTTACAACAGCAAATTTCACGAATTCAAGTGGAGAACCAGATAGTCATTCATTTGTTTCGCCAAGAGTGAATCCAGTATTCTACAAAGTAGAAAAAGAAGTCCAAACGGCTTCAGGTGTAGTGATCACTCCGAATAGAGATTTTAATGTTTCCGTAACTGGAACAGGATATTCACGCAATCACGTTTTAAATCCAGCAATATCTGCCAACACAGGGCTGGTTACATCACTAAGAAATGCCACAGAGTACTCGTTTGTTGAAACAGGCGATTTATCCGCTTATGATGTTCAGTACTTTATTAATGGTGTTCTATCGACAGATAAGAAGTTTAATATTGTAAATGACGATACAGACGATGTTTTAATTAAAGTCGTCAATAAAGAAAAAGCACTTGGAAAACTTACGATTGAAAAAGTATTTAACAATATTCCAAAAAATAGTCCAGGTGTCCGTTCGATTTTAACCTTTACGTTTAAGATTACTGGTCCAAACGGGTATGAAAATGAAATTACCCTCCAACCAGGTGAATCACAAACCATCGAAAATTTAGTCTATGGAACGTATAAGGTTGAAGAATTAAATACCGACGGCTTTGATGTTACGTACCAACCAACGAATGGTGAAGTAACGCTTAGCATTAACAACCGAACTGGTAAAGTTACGGTGACTAACCGACCAATTCACAGTATCAATGTTACAGCAACGAAGATCTGGGAAGGTAATGGTCCCACTCCATATCCAGATGTTTGGTTTAGATTATATAGACACATCGGACAGGGAACTCCTGTTGCTGTTGGTGTTGAAGACAAACATGTCGTTAGTGGGTCCAATAGCACAACAACCGTAACTTGGGACAATATGCTTGAATACGATGCTGATGGTAATCCTTATGTTTATACTGTAAGGGAACTTATTCGTCTCGGTGATAGCCCGCAAGATTACGAATGGATTTTTGGTGCTCCGGTAAATTATGTTAAGACCGAGAATGGCTTAACGGTAACCAACACCTATCAATCTCCACCAACACCAGGTAACTTAACCTATGTGATGGTTAATAAAGCTTGGGTGAATGTTCCTAATGGAGCCAATCCAGTCGCAACCTTCGAATTGTTTGATGCAGATCATCCAGCCGTAACGATTGCGACCGCTTCGATTACCTATCCGAATACGACCCATGTTTTCAATGGCATTCCTGCCACAAAGGATGTGGGTGGCGTAGATGTTAAGATTAATTATCAAGTTCGTGAATTACCAATTACTGGATATACCACATCTCCAATCGTTAAAACTGAAACGACGTTCTCCGGTGTTAACCGGGTAACTCCAAATAGTTCACTTGATTGGAATTTAGGGTACAATCCATCATTTGTTATTACGAAACCAACCGGAAATCAACCATATATTATTTGGTCACTTAACGTCATTCCAGTAGCTGATCGAGCAGCATTCTTAACAGAATTCAAAACAGCTGCCGCAAGCTTTGGAGCAAACTTAGGACCATTTGGTGGAATTTCGATAGCCGATACAATTATTTGGATTGCTGGACCGAATGTCAGTTACGACATTTATCCTTCTGATCCGACTTCTGGATTGATTGAAGTAAACATTGAGTTCAATCCTGATGGAACGATTGCTGATGATTCAACAATTATGTTCCAAAAACAAAGCACGTGGACCCAGTATGTGGTCGGTGCTCATGCTCCGGTTGAGTTTGATGTTACGAATACCTATACCCCAACGGGTAGTTTTGTTCCATCAATAAAGAAAGAACTTTCTGGTCGTCAATTAAAAGCTGGCGAATTTAGCTTCCGTCTCTATGAAGGCCTCGTTCCGATTGGTGATGTAGTCACGAATACCGCTGGTGGTAGTGTGACCTTCCCAGCCATCAACTATGATTTGGACGATGTGGGACAACATATCTATACCGTAAAAGAAATTCCTGGAAGCTTGCCAGGCGTTGGCTATTCGGATCAAGAAATTACGATTACTGTCAATGTCAGTGACAATGGGGATGGAACCCTCAATGTGGCGGTTGTCTACAGTCCAGAACTGAAGACCATTACCAATACCTACTTAGCAAGTGGCCAATGGTTACCTGAAGTAACCAAACGCTTAGTTGCTGGTGGTCGATTGCTCAAAGCCAATGAGTTCAAGTTCAACCTCTTCAAAGTAGTTGGCGACGTTGATACCTTGTTACAAGGAAACGTTGGAAACAATGTGGATGGAACCATTCCATTTGCTGCGATCCATTACACTCAAGAAGATGCAGGAAACGTCTTTAACTACAAGATTGTTGAAGTACCAGGCATTGAAGTTGGTATGGATTATGATGAACTCGAAGTGATGGTTACAGTCACCGTTACCGATTTAGGGAATGGACAGCTATCCGTTGTCCCATCCTATCCAGATGATGTTGTATTTGATAATACGTACACCGCTAGTGGAAGCTGGCTACCAATGGTTACTAAGAAATTAATTGCTGGTGGTCGACAACTCGCTGCTGGTGAGTTCAAATTCAACTTGTTCAAAGTTGTTGGTGAAGTTGAAACCATATTACAAGAAAACGTCAACAACCTTGCGGATGGATCCATTCCATTTGCTGCTATCAACTACACTCAAGAAGCCATTGGTAAGACCTTTATGTATAAGATTGTCGAAGTTCCTGGTAGCGAACTAGGTATGTCCTACGACCCAATGGAAGTAGTGATATCGGTTGTTGTTACCGATTTGGGTAATGGTCTACTGTCGGTAGTTCCTACTTATCCAGATGACATCCAATTCGATAATGAGTATCTAGCAGAAGGTTCGTGGACACTAGAAGTCATGAAGCATCTTGATGGAAGAGACTTAGTCGTTGAAGAGTTTGAATTTGTTCTAACGATGGGTGAAAACCTCATAGAAACCGTCACCAATAGTGGGGATGGCATGGTTCGATTCAGTCCACTAAACTTCACTCAAGAAGATATTGGAAAAGAATTTGTTTACACCGTTAAAGAAGTTGAGGGAAGTCTCGGTGGTGTTGACTACGACGAAACCGAAATAACTGTAACCCTCAAGGTAACTGATGGTGGAGATGGTGAACTGGTCTTTGAAGCACTCTATTCACAAGAAACCTTTACGAATGAATACTCTGCTCTACCTGTATCGGTTGTCTTTGAAGGACATAAGGTCCTTGAAGGAAGAGACCTCAATGCTGGAGAGTTTGAGTTTGAATTATATCGCTCAGATGATCTCGGAACCCTCTTAGGAATGCCACTTGCTGTTGTAACAAACGCAGCTGATGGCACGGTTCTCTTCGATCCATTGACGTTCGAATTTGGTCAAGAAGGCACCTACTACTTTGTCATCGTTGAGAAGGCAGGTAGCCTTGGTGGTGTGGACTATGATGAAAATCATATTCGAATTAAAGTCGTTATCGTGGATGATTTAGAAGGTCAAATGGAAGCTTTCGTTGATTATGAAGACGAACTCCAGACTTTCGTAAACCTTTACGAAGCACAACCAGTGGATGTGAGAATCGAAGGAATGAAAGCCTTAATTGGACGCAATCTCCTTGATGAAGAATTCGAATTCGAACTTCTCGATGAAGAACACCGCGTCGTTGCTACAGCCAAGAATATTGCTGGTAAGATCGTCTTTGATTTAACCTTCGAAGAAATTGGCATCTACGAATTTACCCTCAGAGAAAATGCTGGAACCTTACCATTTGTCGAGTATGACGAATCTGAATTTGACATCAAAGTCGTCGTTACAGATAACTTAGAAGGTCAACTCCTTGCTCGAGTGGAACATCCAGAAATAATGTTTGAGAATGAATACCGAACCAACCCTTCAATTGAGATAGAGAAACAAGCGCGGCTTGTGAATGGTCAAGAAGCCTTCATGTTGACCGGTGAAATCATTGAATATGTTGTCACCGCAACCAATACCGGAGACATCAAGCTCATCAATGTTGAAATTGAAGATGAAAAACTAGGATTATATGATGTCCGATTCGACATCATCCATGTTGCTGGAACCCGCACTAGCGATGTGGTGAATGGTCAAGTTACATTACTACCAGGAGAAAAACTCGAAATGGTTGCTCTATATGCAACGACTTTAGAAGATCTCCAATCCCTCATCGTTATCAATATTGCGAATGTCAAAGGGTATGAGCCAGATCCAGAAGATGAAACTCAGCCTAAAGACCCAGAAAATCCAGTGAGACCAGATGAACCGGTTGAAGCAGAAGTACCAGGCGTCGAGCCTTATCGATTACCGGAAACTGGAACAAACATGATTAATCCGTTACTGTCTCTCGCGATGGTAAGTGCCGGTACTTACTTGCTATTAAGAAAGAAAAAGGAAGACTACGAAGACTAGAAATAGTTATCCCCCAAATAGTTTTTCCTACCAAAGAAGGAGCTTCGGCTCCTTCTTTTGTGTTTAACGGGCATGTCATATCTCTGGAGTGAAAGTCTCCGTAGAGCGTGGTACCCCCAAAATCTCAAAGGGACTCACAGGTTTCATCTGGTGAGGTCGAACGTCGTGTCGAATTAGTCCTGCCAGTTCTGATTTTAGTTGTATGGTGCTTTTTCGTGGAAACAAAGGATTATCATACTCACCACAAAGCGAAGTTGCTATAATAAACAAGGGGAAGAAAATGAAAATAACGTATCTCTACCATAGTGGTTATATGGTTGAAACTGAAAAATGTGTTTTGTTGTTCGACTGTATTAATTTAAGTGAAGTCTCCATAAATGATCAAAAACCTCTTTATATTTTTGTTTCTCACCATCATCGGGACCATTTCCAACCAGAAATCTTAGGTTTGAATGGTATGAAATTCGTCGGTTATGACGTTTTGATACCTGTCGAAGCAAAGGATGTCATGGTTCTCAAACCGGGCGATGAGGTTGAACACCAAATATTGAAGATTAAAGCCTTTGGCAGTGCGGATGCTGGTGTCAGCTTCTTAATTGAAATTGAGCAACAATTTTTGTTTTATGCTGGAGATTTAAACAATTGGCACTGGAAGTTAGAATCAACTCTTGACGAAATAGAAGCGATGAATCAACAATATTTGGAAATCATTCAACCATTAGAAGGTCGAAAGATTGATATCCTGTTTTATCCACTAGACCCCCGGCTGGGTGTCGACATTGATTTAGGTTTGCGTCAATTACTAGAACTAATTCAGGTGCGTCATATATTCCCGATGCACTTCAGTTCGGATTTGGGGGCGATTGCTGCCTATTATGAAGCCAGCTCATTTAATGATAGAATAATACCAATAACTCAACCCAATACAACGATAAATTTGAAAGGAAACGAATGGAAAGATTATATGCTATAACCGGGGCGACCAGTCATTTAGGTCAAACCATTATTCAAAAACTTATCGAATCGAAACAAAAGATTCGTTGTTTAATACATAAAACGACGTTACCAAGTGCCCTTAGAACTTATCCGATTGAAATCGTGGAAGGATCATTAGGCGATCTAGATAGCTTACGGTCATTAGTCGATTATCCAGGAGAAGTTGTTCTATTACATTTAGCAGAGCGCCATGAATACGCTGAAGATATAACAGAACACATGTTTCAAACCAATGTTATTGGAACACAAAACGTCATTGATGTTTGCTTCGAAAAGAAGGTGGATCGTTTGTTATATCTCAGCTCTGTGGACGTATTGAGAAAACCAGAGAGTTTAAAATTACTAAAAGAAGTTCAATACTACCGTGCCGAAGGGGTTGTTGGTGGTTACGGTAAAAGTAAAGCCATTGCGACACAAATGATTCTAGATGCTGGTAAGACCGGTCTCAATGTGACGGTTTTCTCTCCATCTATTTTAATTGGTCCTAACGATTACCGAAAAGGTTTAGCTAGCCGTTTCATCTTGGATTTTTTAGATCGAAAAATTAAATTCACCATCAATGGTGGCATGGATCTTGTTGATGTACGCGATGTCGCAGCAGTAATGTTACAGGCCGTTGGTGTAAGCCGACCTCAAGAGGTATACCTTGTAACGGGGCATTACATTCAGTTGGAAGATTTTATAGCTGAAATTGCCCGATTAACTCGCCGTAAGAAAATTCAGACGAAACTGCCGGATGTTTTGGTTAAAAACTCTTTAGAAACATTTGGAAAAATTGGAAAATTGTTACGAGTGAACTCTACAAAACTTGAACCGTTATTGGTACAACAATTTCAGTCACCCGCTCGTTATACATCGAATAAAGCCATTAAAGAATTGGATTTACAAAATCGCCCATTAAGTGAAAGTATCCGAGATACGATTCAGTTTTTCATTGATAAAGAGGTGATTACTTCTCAAGTTAATTTAAAGAAAAATATCAAAAGCGAAGCTGAAGAACAGAAAGAGAAATAAAGGTCACCTTTCAAAGTAAATGCGATAGAAAGTAAAAATTGAAGAATTGATAAAGGAACGACCTTTTAAAGCGATAATATAAGGAAATTAAATTCAAAATCGACTATAATTAATGTAATCAGTAAAAT